>CAZIMC010000006.1:0-3802 GCA_964540475.1 uncultured Gammaproteobacteria bacterium | reverse complement strand
ACCGTCCTGATAAGACGGGGGTCGATAGTTCGAGTCTATCATTGCCCACAAAGGTATTTTTTTAGGTGATGTAAAATAGGGTGTGAAGAGTAAAAGAGTAATGAGACCGCGAGTAGTGCTAGTGAACAGATCTTTTGTAATAAATAAAAAAGGAGAACTCCTGTTGATAAAAAGATCGATGAACGAGAGAGTCGGTCCGGGAATGTGGGAAATACCTGGGGGAAAGCTAGACGAGGGACAGGATATTAGCCACGCTTTGGAAAGAGAAGTTTTTGAAGAGACAAATTTGTTGGTAACTCCACTTTTAAGGACAGGATATTTTGAGAGCGAAATTATTTCTAGCGGTCCATATAAAGGAATGCCTTATATTGTTATTGTCGGAATTAGCAAAGTGGTGGCGGGAGAGGTAAAGATTTCGGAAGAACACGATGATTTTCATTGGGTTAAGTTTAAAGATTTTAATAAATACGAGTTAAGGCCAGAGGTAGGTAAAGCTTTTGTGGCTTTGGAAAAAAATTTGCGTCAGTCGATCAAAATTTAGAGGATGGTAGAATTAGATATGGAAGAGAAGAAACATAGCTTTTTAAGATTTGTGGGAATTTTGGGAGCGGCGGTGTTGATAATATTTGGAAGTATAGACAATATTTATCGGACGGCTAAAATGGCTTGGCATAAGGTGATAAAAGAGTAAAAAAGGACTGATATAATCTTTAAATATGTTACAACTGAAATTTATAATCGACCTTTTTCTCCATATTGATAAGAATTTAGCGGCAGTGATTAATCAATTTGGTTTGTGGAGCTATGTACTGCTATTTTTTGTTATTTTTATGGAAACTGGGTTGGTAGTTACGCCTTTTTTGCCTGGGGACTCACTATTGTTCGCTGCTGGTGCCCTGACCGCATCTATGGGAGTTTTTGACATTAAATTACTATGGATTTTGATGGTTTTAGCGGCTTTTCTTGGAGATACAGTCAACTACTGGATTGGTCATTTTATTGGACCAAAGGCTTTTCAGTCGAAAAGTAAGCTTTTAAAAAAGGAATATTTGGATAAAGCCCAGGCTTTTTACGATAAACATGGTGGAATTGCGATTGTACTAGCCCGTTTCGTGCCAATTGTGCGGACTTTTGCACCTTTTGTAGCTGGTGTCGGCAAGATGCATTACACTAGATTTTTGTCGTTTAACGCTGTGGGCGGCCTACTCTGGGTAAGTATAATGTTGTTTACCGGATACTTTTTTGGAAATATACCCTTTATTAAGGCTAATTTTCATTATGTAGTGGTGGTAATAATTTTGATATCGGTAGTTCCAATTGCGATTGAGTGGCTAAAGAGTAAAAGAAGTAAAAAATAGGCCAATTTAACCTATTGATTTGGAGATATGGATTAGATACAATATGAGCACTTGATGCTCAAAGCTCAAATTCGGAATGGAAACAAATATAAAAAACTTATTGACCCTTAGGTGATAAGTGCCCGAATTGAGTCCCGCATCCAGCGGGATTTTTTTTGACATTTCGTAGCACTTTTTAAAAAATAGGCTCTTGGGCCTGTGGCTTAGTTGGTTATAGCGCTTCATTTGCAATGAAGAGGTCGGGAGTTCGAATCTCCCCAGGTCCACTAAGCACAGTTCTTAGAATTAGGGAAAAAATTTGAATTAATTTTTTCTCTTGACTAAGAATAGTACATTAACAATCTATTGAATATTTTTTTTATTTTTAAATATATCTTGGCAACTAAACTGAGTTGCTTAAGATATTAGAGAATTTTAATAAAGCAAATGGTGGATGCCTAGGTGGTTAAAGCCGATGAAGGACGTAAAAGACAGCGATATGCGTCGGGGAGTTGTCAATAAATGATGATCCGACGGATTCCGAATGGAGAAATCCCTGACTATGAAAGTAGTCGGAGGCTAGTTTCGCAAGAAATTAGCCGGGAGACCCGGGGAAGTGAAACATCTCAGTACCCGGAGGAAAAGAAATCGAAAGAGATTCCGTAAGTAGCGGTGAGCGAAAACGGAAGAGCCTAAACCTCGCAAGAGGGGTTGCAGGGTCCAATATAAAGTTTTGAAAAAACAGAAGAAGGCTAAGGAATGAGCCGCCAAAGAGGGTGAAAGCCCCGTATTTGAAATTTAAGTAAAAACCGATTGGATACCTAAGTACCGCGATCCACGTGAAATGTCGCGGGAATCTGGGGCGACCAAGCTCCAAGGCTAAATACTTTAGCAGACCGATAGTGAACTAGTACCGTGAGGGAAAGGTGAAAAACACCCTATATAAGGGAGTGAAATAGATCTGAAACCATTTGCTAACAAACAGACAGAGCCTCGGCGCAAGCCGTGGGTGATGTCGTGCCTATTGAAGAATGAGCCCGGGAGTGTTTCTAGTTATCAAGTCTAATTCCGTTTAACCGGAAGAAGGCGTAGCGAAAGCGAGTGCGAATAGCGCGAATAGATGACTGGAGACGACCCGAAGCCACTTGAGCTAACCTTGGACAGGGTGAACGTCGATGGAAGTTGACGGGAGGCCCGTACGGATCAGAGCTGCAAATCTGTCCGATGATCTGAGGTTAGAGGTAATATGCCAATCGAAAGTGGGAATAGCTGGCTCTCTCCGAAATATATATAGGTATAGCGTCTAGTGTTTCCTGATGGGGGTAGAGCTACTGGATGAGTGTTTTGTGCGCAAGCACAGGCATTTAACCAAACTCCGAATACCGCCAGGCTAAGCTAGGCAGTCAGTCCATCCGGGCTAAGCTGGATTGGGCAAAAGGGGAAGACCCCAGACTCTCAGTTAAGGTCTCTAAATCTATGTTAAGTGGGAAAGGCAGTGGGTTGCCTAAGACAGACAGGAGGTTGGCTCAGAAGCAGCCATCCTTTAAAGAAAGCGTAATAGCTCACTGTTCGACTCCGCAAGGAGTCGGCAATCTGCACCTAAAATGTAAGGAGGCTAAAACATAGTACCGAAACTGGAGGCTTTCATGAATCGCAAGATTTGTGGGAGCGGTAGGAGAGCGTTCTTGGTGCGGCGAAGGTTGACCGAAAGGTTTGCTGGAGCGCCAAGAAGTGAGAATCCGGGCATGAGTAACGAAATTCAGGTGAGAATCCTGGACTCCGAAATATCCAAGGTTTCCGCAGCTACGTTGTTCGTCTGCGGGTTAGTCGATCCTAACATGAGCCTCATATAGTGTGAGGGTAGTGGATGGATAACCGGTTAATATTCCGGTACTTTGGTAAGTTCGTTATCAGTTGGGGCGTAACGGTGAGTGGGAGGTTTAGAGTAGAAGTGAAATGCTACTTTTAAGCGTGTAGTTAGAAGGGGTTGGTAAATCCGCCTTTTCGTTATAAAGCGAAACGCGAATAAGAGTTTTCCGAAAGGAGGACAATTGAATTGAACCCACTTATCCAAGAAAAGCGTCGCAACGAGAATTTACTGAATTCGTACCAAAACCGACACTGGTGGATGAGTCGAGAAGACTTAGGAGATTGAAAGACAGATGATTAAGGAACTTGGCAAATTAACTGGGCGTAAGTTTTACAAGATGCCCTGCCCGATATAACAATCGGGCTACAACAAAAGAATGCATGGCGACTGTTTACCACAAACACAGGTCTCTGCAAACCCGTAAGGGGAAGTATAGGGGCCGAAACCTGACCGGTGCCAGAAGGTTAAGAAGATGGGTTTTTCCGCAAGGACTGGCCTGTTTTATAAGCCCTGGTGAACGTCAGCAGTAACTCTAACTGTTCTAAGGTAGCGAAGTCCTTTGTCGTGTAAGTTACGACACGTATGAAAGGTTCAA
>CAZIMC010000005.1:0-7956 GCA_964540475.1 uncultured Gammaproteobacteria bacterium | reverse complement strand
GGGAGTACGGTCGCAAGACTAAAACTCAAAGGAATTGACGGGGACCCGCACAACCAGTGGAGCATGTGGTTTAATTCGAGACGAACCGAAGAACCTTACCCAGATTTGACATGTTACCGTTTAGGAATCTAGAGATAGAATCTGATCTTGCAATTTGTAAGATGGTAACACAGGTGTTGCATGGCTATCGTCAGCTCGTGCCGTGGGGTGTTCCCTTAAGTGGGGTAACGAGCGCAACCCTTGCCGTATGTTGAATATTCATACGGGACTATTGATCTTTGTATCAGAGGAAGCGGGGATGACGCTAAGTCAGCATGGCCCTTATATCTGGGGCTACACACATGCTACAATGAGGCCGACAATGGGTTGCCAAGCCGTAAGGCGGAGCTAATCCCATCAAACGGCTTCTCAGTGGGGATTGAGGGCTGCAACTCGCCCTCATGAACGCGGAATTGGTAGTAATCGCGGATCAGCTATGCCGCGGTGAATACGTTCTCAGGTCTTGTACACACCGCCCGTCAAGTCAGCAAAGTTGGGGGCACCCGAATGTCGTATGTTACGGCAGAAGGTGACACCAGCGATGAGGATTAAGTCGTAACAAGGTATCCCTACTGGAAGGTGGGGATGGATCACCTCCTTTCTAAGGAGTTGACAAGTGCTTAATGCACTGTGTACACCCCGGTTTTTAGTTCGCTGTTTGTCCGAGGCCCAATGGGGCCGCATCAAACGGGTTCATCGCTTCTAGTTACATTTTGGTTCTTTTTATTGCTATTTAGTTCTAATTCTATAAATACACGAAAACTCCTTATGCTAGAATGAATTTATGGGTTTTTTGGTGTGGTTTTATAGCGAAGGTATTAATTACTACTTAAGGCTTTGGCAGTACAACCTCTCCTGGCTGGTTCATTTTTTCTCTCCCGGAATACTACTCAAAACACTTCTGTCTCCCTGGCGGAGGATGTCAGCGGGGAGCGGTACTCAATTTAATATTGAAAGATTTTTTAGCGATTTAATTTTCAATTCCATATCTCGGGGTATTGGCTTTGTTGTGCGCGTTACTCTTCTACTTTCTTTCGTTGTTATAGCGGCCATGATGATTGCACTTTGGTCAATTGGATTTTTTGTATGGTTGGTCATTCCTTTTTTTGGCATACCTTCGTATCTGAAGTACAAAAAACATCCATCTTTTTACACCCAAAAGCTTCTTAGTAAGCTTGAGGTACACCCTGGTAGTCCTGAAAAGTATATATTCGGCGGAGAAGCTGGAGAGTTTGTGTTGAAACATCTCGGAAATATTGATCAGCATTTTTTTGCAGGTACAAGTTTCCAGATGTTGCCGGGACAGCAGTTGGGTAGCTTCACCGAAGTGGTGGGAGAGTACTTAAGACAAAACCCGCCGGTTGTCGAGAAGCTTAGTAGGGCGGGAATTGTGCCGCAAGACATTATTAATGCAGCGTTAGTTTGGGAGGAAGAGCAGATCAAAATAAGCGATCTTTACGAGGGGCATGTGTTTGCAAGCCCAGGACTGGGACTTGAGCTTATTTTTGGTTACACTCCAACGCTTAATTCATTCGTTTCTGATATGAGTGCGAAAATGGATTTTACACACCATCTTATCGGTCGTGAGGAGACGGTGGGGAGGATTGAGCGAGTGTTGACTGCTGGTAAATCCGTTTGTTTAACCGGTGAGGCAGGAGTTGGCAAGAAAACGGTAGTTTTGGAATTTGCTAAACGGGCAAGCCTTGGTGAGTGGGGAAGGGAATTAAGTTATAAAAGAATTTTAGAGCTTGATTACAATGCAATTTTGGGGGGGAGTGCGGATCTGAACCTGAAAAAAACGACCCTTAAGGATTTGTTGAACGAAGCGGCAGATGCCGGCAATGTAATTTTAGTATTAAAAGATTTGCACAGACTTGTAAATTCAGCAGTTGAAGGAATTGATTTTACAGATGTGTTTGAAGAAGTTTTGGTTGGTGGAAATTTAAAGATTATTGCAATTTCTACCCCTCGTGAATATGAGCAGTTTATTGCAAGGCAAGGCAGAATTAATAAATTTTTCCAACGGGTGGATGTAAAATCACCAAACCTCGAGGAGGCAATGCAAATTCTTATTAGACAAGCCGTTAATACTGAGACAAAAAATAAGGATTTGCTTATAACTTTTCCTGCATTAAGACAAATTTTGGCAGGGAGTGATAAATACATTACCGACACTCCTTTTCCGGAAAAGGCTCTTGAGCTTTTAGATGATGTAGTCGTATTAAACAAAAAGAACAATATTAAAGTAATTGGAGCCCCAGAAGTTAACTCTATTTTGTCTGAAAAGACAGGTGTTCCCTTTACCACACTTAATCAGGAGGAGAAACACAAGCTGGGTAATATTGAAAGCCTAATACATAAAAGGGTGGTTAACCAGGAAATTCCAATTTCATTAATTGGTAAAGCCTTAAGGGCCAGAACATTGGGGGTTAAGAGCGAGAGCAGGCCAGTTGGCTCGTTTCTATTTCTAGGCCCAACCGGTGTCGGTAAAACCCAAACAGCGAAAGTTCTGGCAGGGGTTTATTTCGGAAGCGAAAAAGAAATATTAAGGTTTGATATGTCCGAGTACTCTGGGGCAGAAGGTTTAGGAAGGCTAATAGGTTCAACTTCACAAAATATGCCCGGAGTTTTGACAACTGCTATAAAAAACAAACCTGCAAGTTTACTTCTTTTGGATGAAATTGAAAAAGCCCCGCGCGAGGTTTTGAACCTATTTCTGGCACTTTTGGATGAGGGAAGAATTACCGATGCGCATGGAACAATAATAAATTGCAAACACTTGTTTGTAATTGCCACAAGTAATGCCGCGGCGGAATATATTCGAAATTTGGTTAAAGAGGGGGCAAGTAAAGAAGATCTTCAAAAGAAAGTAGTGGAATATGTCCAGAAAGAAAACCTTTTCAGCCCAGAGTTTTTGAACAGATTTGACGGAGTTGTTGTGTTTGAGACGTTAAGTCAGGAAAATTTGGTTAAGGTTGCGAAGATGCAGCTTACCGAATTGGCTGATAACCTAAAGTCCAAAAATATCCATCTTGAAGTAACCGATGACGTTGCCAAAAAAGTTGCAGAGGATGGTTATCAACCAGAATTTGGAGCAAGGCCGATGAGAAGAGTCGTAGAACTTGCAATTGGAGATGTTCTAGGGCGCGCTATACTTCTGGGGCAAATCAATCCTGGGGACAAAATTAAACTTACTGCTGGACAAGCAAAAGAAGAGTACAGTTGGGAGAAAATATAAATTACTTGACCTTTCTACTCCATCTTTCTCGGGATACGTTTACCACCTTGTCTCTATTTTGATTGACTGAGGCGGGAAGGGGTAGGGTGTATGCCAAAAATGGTCTTTGGGCAAAGCCATCAATTGTCATCTTTGTTGCAATCTGGAAGTTATTTAGGTTTACAAGATCATTTTCAGAGAAAACCTCCGCGAATTCTTTGTGTAAAATTGCGGCATCGCTTGCCCCAACTCCAAAGCTCATAATTGTTCCGGTATTCCCCAATATTGCCTTTTGGACTTCTTCCGGAATTTGGGCCATATACTGATTGGCAAGCATTAAATTAAGCCGGTATTTTCTGGCTTCAGATAAAATTTTTATGAATGAATTTGTAGCAAAGTTCTGGAACTCATCAACGTAAAGGAAAAAGTCACGCCTGGCCTCTTCTTCAACGTCCACACGCCTCATTGCCGCAAGCTGAATTTTGGTAATAAGCATAGCTCCAAGTAAGGCCGCATTATCTTCGCCCAATCTTCCCTGGGAAAGATTGACAAGCAATATCTTGCCTTCATTCATAATATCATCAATCTTAATTGTTGATTTCGGATGTCCAATAATTGATCGTATCATTGGCGAGGTTACAAATTGCCCCACCTTGTTAAGAATGGGGGAGATTGCCTCCTGCTGGAGGTTCGGGGGCATTTTTTCAAACTCATCAATCCAAAAAGCTTTCAAGGTCTCGTCTTTTAAGTGTCCAACAACTTTACTTCTAAATGATTTATTTGTTAAAAGAAGTGGAATATCTTTAAAAGTTGCGTCTGGAATTTCAGCAAGGCTCATGAGGGAGTTTCTTAGTATATATTCAAGTCTTGGCCCCCACGAGTAACCGAAAATCTTATTAAAAATCGAAACTATACCGGAAACGATGAGCTCAGCCTCTTCCTTATTTGTTACCTCAAGAGGGTTAACAACAATCGGCCATTCCCGGTCACTTGGATTAAAATAAATTACGTCATTTATTCTGTGGCTTGGTACGTAGTTTAAGAGAGTCTCACAAAGATCGCCGTGTGGGTCGATTACGGCAATACCACGGTCTTTTTTAAGGTCATCAATTGCCATATTTGCAATAAGAGTCGATTTACCTGTACCGGTTTTACCGATTACCCAGACGTGTCTACGCCTATCCGGGTCCTTAAGACCGAAAATAGTGTCGCGGTTTTTGAATACAGTTTTTGCGAAGAAATTGGTAATTGTTTTAGTATCTTCATTTTCTGCAGTAGGCAGATTGTCAGGGGGTTCGGAAAGAACTGAAGTTCCCCAAGCGATTGTTGCCGTTTTAATTTTTTCAGAAGGCAAGTGCCAGAGAGAGGCAAGTTCTAAGACGTTAATGACCTGATTATCCGATACCTTTCTCTCAAGTAGATTTTTGAGTAAAGTATTTTTACCAAGTAGTCCTGGCTTTTTAACAGCGAAAGAATTTCCGTCCGCTCGCCCGTAAACACCAAATGATGATGCTAGTTCTGTTAGGGTTTCCTTCGCGTTACTGGCGATACGAATTGATACCCTAAAGCCTGGATAAATAATTTTCTCTTTTATTATATTTTGGTCCGATCGCGGGGAATAAGTACCATCTTCGTTTTTAGTTCCTTTCTCGGCATATGAGGCTCCATTTGCTTGCCAGGAAGAGCTTACCGACTCAATTGCAAACTGAATCAAAGTTAACTCCTCGGCTGCAGATTTTGATAGCACTGAAAGAACAGATGATAATGGGTCAACATCAACAAAATTTTTATAGGTAGAGAGTGGGTAGTAACTCCCGCTTTTAAGAACTAGACTTGTGACCCCAACAGCTTGACCTTCAAGGGGATCTTTAACTTTTTCAATTATTACTAAAGGGTAATTTGATTGAATTTGTGTTTGGATAAATTCGGAAAGAGTATCATCGCAGGTTACTAAAAATACTATTTGCTGATTTACCGAAGCAATTTCCAGGGCAAGCGCTTTTCCGCCTTTACCTGACAGTTTGTCCAAGAAGGACGTTTTATTAATTCCCAATAAAGCAGAGAAGAAAGTTTGTGCTGCCTCAGGGGTTACTTCGGTATTTCTAGGAAGTTTAAGAAGCAAAGTGGTTAAACTGGACATATCTTTATTATATAGCTATAAAGGCAGTTGTACAAAAAGGTTAGGTTGAGATCAGGTTCAATTTGTGGTAAATTTGAGAGGTTCCCAGGGTGAGTGGATCAGTGGCAGAGCGCGTTCCTGATGACAATTGAAGATTGACATATAAAATTTCGCATCTGTCCGGGTCGCTGGTTCAGCGGTAGAACGCTTTCCTGATAAGAAAGAGGTGCTAGGTTCGACTCCTAGGCGACCCACCAGGTAGAAATAAATTTTCTATGATTGCGATTAGCAAGCAAATCGTAAGTCAAGCTTGGCCAATGAGTACATTGGTAAGAACGAGGTCGATGGTTCGATCCCATCAGTGTCCGCATTAATAAAACAAATTTTATATAAAATGGAAAAATCTAGCTCTAGGGAGATAATTAGACCACGTATACAGGAGCCCGTATTAATATCAATTGACCCCAAAACAGTAAAAAGTGCAGATTACGACAAAAGAGAAGAATGTTTGATTCTAACCTTTGAAACCCCGACTATTATCCTGAGGGATTTTAGACCGCATGTTTGCAGGGCTTTTAAAGGAGTATTTGATAGCCCAGAGTTTTTGGAAATATTTAACACTAGGGCATGGTTGAAGCTTTTTGATCAAGATAGGGGCAATAGAGAAATAAGATTAGGTTATTTGAGGCCTGACCAAAACACATACGGGATAAAGCAATTTGGAGCGGGTGAAAAGGTTCATGGCATGCGGTTAGCCTGGTCGAATATGCTGGATCAAGGAGGAAATTTTCTATATTTAAGTAGGGAAAGCAAATAATTAATCCCTTGACGCTTTCTTGGTTTCAATATATAATTGACCTACTTTTGGTGGCGTATAACTTAATGAGAATATTTTTTAATCTAACTAAAACAAGCGCGCGGCTTCCCGTGGCTTAAGGATTAAGAGTAGCTTGTTAGGTTCGGACCGGCCAAAAGCCGGTTTTTTTGTTTGACAATTTAAAATTTAGAAATAGTCAAACAACCCTACGGCAAACGCAGCTTGAGCCGTAAACGAATAGTTTGCGAAGTAGGTGAAAGCTAAGTTGCGTAGGGTCAAGCACATTAAATAAGTATCGGGCCCGAAGTTTTAGGCGAAGCCGCCGACTTGATCGGTCTGGTTGAACGCCAAATTTTGTGGAATAACTGGGCCGTTGGCTCAGTTGGTAGAGCGCTTCATTTGCAATGAAGAGGTCATCGGTTCGAATCCGATACGGTCCACAAAATTGGGTAGAGGGAGAATAACCGATTTATAGGTAAATCGTCGATCCCCTCTGGGTCCACTGTGCGATAGCCTTTTGGTTATTGGTCAATTGGTTACTTGGAAGCTCAAATTAACAAAGTAACTAACTGACAAATAACTAAATTGATTTTGTACTTTGACAACTGAAGAGAATTAATTAGGTCGCAACCCGTTGGCCTCAGTGCGAGGCTGTACGGGATTGCAAGTTTATACACCAACGCAGACAGTGAATGCCTTGGTCACATTTTCCGAAGAAGGACGTACATGGTCGCGAAAGTCGTCGGGGAGCTGCCACGAAGCTTTGATCCGATGGTGTCCGAATGGGGAAACCCCTCCTGCTTTGCAGGAGACTTAAGTGCCAAATATTCCAATTTATTGGAATTATTAATACTTAATAGGGAACCCGGGGAACTGAAACATCTAAGTACCCGGAGGAATATAAATCAAACGAGATTGCGTCAGTAGCGGCGAGCGAAATCGCAAAAGCCTAAACTTTTCTTTCCCGACTTGTCGGGATTGAAGAGGGTCGCGGGATTCCAATGTGGGATTTTGGTAGGTAGCAGAATAGTCTGGAATGGCTAACCATAGAACATGAAAGTTGTGTATGCGAAATCTACTAAAACCCTAGGAATATCCCAAGTACCACGGAGCACATACTCTGTGGGAATCTGGGGGAACCATCCTCTAAGGCTAAATAAAAATGTGGACCGATAGTGAACTAGTACCGTGAGGGAAAGGCGAAAAGAAGGGTGAGACACCCAGTGAAATAGAACCTGAAACTGTTTGCGGACAAACCGAGAGAGCTCCGATTTATCGGGGTGATCTCGTGCCTATTGAAGAATGAGCCGGCGAGTTTGTGTACTTTTCTAGTCTAAGCCTGTTAAAGGGTGGAGGCGTAGCGAAAGCGAATTCCTAATGGATGGGTATTAATAGTGCCCAAGGAAAGTATGCAAGACCCGAAACCGAGTGATCTAACCATGAGCAGGGTGAGCGTTGTCGAAAGACATCAGGAGGCCCGAACCCGTGTAGGTTGCAATCTGCTGGGATGACTTGTGGTTAGTGGTAAAATGCCAACCGAACTCGGAGATAGCTGGTTCTCCCCGAAAGGTCTATAGGGACCGTGCCTTGTTATGATACTCTGTGGTAGAGCACTGAATGGGTAGGAGAGCGTAAGCAATTTTACTCAAACAAACTCCGAATGCAGTAAGTATTTATCAGGGTAGACAGTCATATCGGGCTAAGCTGATATGACGAGAGGGAAACAACCCAGATTTTCGTCTAAGGCCTCTAAATCTATATTAA
>CAZIMC010000004.1:0-38398 GCA_964540475.1 uncultured Gammaproteobacteria bacterium | reverse complement strand
CGGCAACCACATTCAATCTTTTGAATGCAACAGTCGAGACACTAAATATAGGAGGCGACGCAACAGCCGTCTCTATTGGAGATGCAACTGGTACTACAACAATTAATAATGCCTTAACAGTTGCTGGAAACTTAAATGTAGATGGAACAAGTAACGATATTGCAGGAACCTTGAATCTTTCAGGAGCGGACCTTACAACCTCTCAAACCACCTTTAACCTTCTCAATACAACTGCAACTACTATAAACTTTGGTGGTGCCGCAACAACCCTTGAAATTGGAGCCACTAGTGGAACAACTGACATAAACAACAATCTCAATGTAACAGGCGACATCGATATTGACGGCGGGGACTTAACAGTCTCAACCACAACTTTCAATTTGGCTAATGCCACCGCAACAACCATTAACTTTGGTGGTGAGGCAACAGCTGTAAATATTGGTGCGGCAACCGGAACTACAACTGTTAATAACGCCCTGGCAGTCGCCGGTAATGGCGTAGGGCTTACCTTCTCTGGAACAGGCAACCATGACATTACAGCTTCTGCCGGTACATTAAGACTGGGTGCATTTACCCTTACAGGGGCTGTGGCTGGTGGGAATCAAGATGTAACGGGCATTGGTACCCTTAGCTTTGGTACAAATAACGTAAGCATAACTGGCACAACGATTGGTTTGACAAGTGATACCGACCTGCTCTCCCTCGCCAACAATGCATTAACAGTTAACGGCACCGGAACACTGAATGGAGACCTGACAATAAATGGAACAATAAATTCTGAAGACACTGACACATCAACAAGTAACACACACATAAACCATGCCCGTTTCTTCCTAAACGTCACCCCCTCCGGCGATATAGATTCTGGTAAAAAACAAAGAGGTTTACTTGCGGGGACGGAAGTAAGCGCATCAAACACATATCAAATAAGAGAAGTGACCGGAGGCTTACTCGCAGCAGAAAATTACGGCACAGGCAATATTGAATCACTTCTTGGAGGACAAAATTGGGCGTATAACGTCGGCGATGCAACCGTTGGTTTGGTTCGGGGTAACTGGTCAGGTATCGAATCAGACGATGGTACTGTGGGTTCGCTTATTTCTCAGGAAATTTGGGGTCAAATATGGGGCGGTACAAGTGATTACCTTATCGGTGTAATGATTGATCAACTGGGTATTCATGGAACTGGTGCAGTCAACAACAGATATGGAATTTATTTGAGCAGTTTCGAAGGCACCGCTGCAGTTCACGACTTTGGTATATATCAAGACGGTGCTTTGCAAGACAACTACTTTGCCGGCAACCTGGGCCTTGGAAACAACGCCCCAATCACAAAGCTTGACGTTTCGGGGGCAACTGTTGGAAAAGCTTTAACATTATTAAACGAAACCGGTGACCAGGCAATTCTTTCTGCTTCTGCCTCCGGTACAACAGTCATGACCTTGGGTAGAACCGGCAACTTGACCTTAACAAATAGTGGTTCAAGTAATATTGACTTTAACTTAAGTTCAACCGGTGACTTTACAATTAGCGATAACGGTACACCGTTTGCCACATTCTCTGATACTGGATACCTAGACATAGACTCACTAAGGCTAGATGGTACAACAATTGGTTTGACAACTGATACCGATTTGTTAAGTCTTGCATCAGGAGCCTTAACAGTTAACGGCACAGCAACAGTAACAGATGATCTCACTGTTAACGGCGGGGACTTGGTTGTAGCTACCGGCACATTCAACTTCGCCAATGCCGCGACAACTCTTAATATCGGCTCAACTGCAATCGCCCGCACAATCAACTTGGGAACAGGAGCCGCCGCCCAAACTGTAAATATTGGAAGCAGTAATACAACATCTGCTCTAAACTTAACAACAGGAACCGGCCCGATGACCTTCGCTTCAAGTGTGGCAACCGGCACAACATCAACTTCCGGTTTTGTGTTTAATGCCAATTCCATTAACTCGGGGACGGGAATGTATCTCACTTCTTCGTCTATCACAACAGGAAAGCTACTTGAGCTCTCAACTGGCTCCGCCAATACTTTGACCGGCGGTACGCTTCTTAACATTGTTTCCACATCTACCGCACTCACAACTGGGAGACTTTTGAATCTTGACTGGAGCCCGTCCCCTTCTGCAACTGCGTCGGGCGACTTGTTCCGCTTAAATATCGGCCCACAAGGCACAACTACCGGCAAACTCTTTAACATAACAAGTGACGGCAATTCACTTTTCAATGTCTCACAAACCGCGGTAACCTCCAGTCTTCCGGTTGCCTTTAACGCGGCCGGGGATGTCAGCGTTGCATATGACTTGGTATTCACCAATCAAACAGCAAGTTACCTTAAATCAAATGGCCCTCTAACGATCGAGTCCGGCGAAAGCTTTGAAAACAACAATCTTACTTTTAAAACCTTTGGAACAGGTCAAATAGTAACTGAAGGATCCTTTAACGGGACTGCAATTACAGATAACGCAACCGTAACAGGTGCAACGACAAGAACCATAACAGGCCGTGGTATGGTCTATTACTTAACTGCTGACTCGACCACAACCAACTCCAGCTTCACAACAACCTTTAACATAACGGGCGTACCAAATACTGACGGTACAATTGTTTATATAAATTCCAAAGCCATAAAAGGTGCGACCGGCGGTTCGCAAACTCACACAGTGGCTATACAGATTAACGGTACTCAGGTTAGTTCTGTCGCGACAGCCACAGGTACAGGCTCCTCTACAGTAACTGAAAACTATGTGGCGGTTAGAACCGGATCCACCTGGCGCGTGACCGGTTCTTCTGGCTCCTCAGATTCTGCCGACTATGCTGAAATGTACCGCGCGGCCAATGATGTCGAATCCGCAGAAGTAGTCGCAATCTCATTTACTGATGCCTTAAAGGTTGAGAGAGCAACTTCAGCTACAATTGACAAAGTTGTTGGTATCACCTCAACTGCTCCTGCATACATAATCGGTGAGCAGTTTGGTATTGAGGAAAAGAAGCTGCCCGTTGCGCTTGCGGGGCGTGTTCCTGTTAAAGTTTCAACGTCCTCTGCACCAATTAACCCCGGTGACATGATTACAGTAAGTGCCGAAGCGGGTCGTGCAAGGAAGGCAACTGCTCCGGGTAGAATAATCGGTAAGGCACTTGAGGCCTGGACAGCCGGGTCTGAAAGAGAAACGGTTTTGGTCTTCATAGAAAACACCTGGGCAGATCCAAACAAAGCTCTTGCCTTTGATTCCAATGGAAATTTGAAGATTAGTGACGCCAATCTTGAGACCGATTACTCTGGTCTTATTTCATCTCTTGATCAAAGAATTTCCTCACTTGAAAGTCAAGGGTTTGTTGATCTGACAGACACTAACAATGCTATAGATTTGCTTAATGCAAAAGTTGATTACTTGGAAAGTGAAATTGAACTTTTGAAGAGTGGTACTGCGACCGAATCCGGAAGTATTGTTTATGAAGCCACCTCCTCTGGTAGCTTTACAGATCTCTTAGTTCTCGGTCAGACTGTCTTAAGCGACGCAACAATCGACGGTAAGCTGACACTTGGCAATATGACGTTAAGTAATCTGGATAGTTCAATAGACTCGCTGGATACTCTTAAATTCCAACCATCAGTATTTGCAGGCATAGACTTCCTCGCAGGGAAAATTGAAATTGATGTTAAAGGAAACCTTAAAATCAATGAAGGGGTGATTGCAGGTAACGACACCTTCCGAGGAGTTGTCGAAATTCAAACAGGTGAAACATTTGTTGAAGTTGACAGAACTGGGGTTTGGGAAACTGCACCTGTCATCATAAACGTCACGCCAAACTATAAAACACAAGTTTGGGTAACTGATATAACTGCAGATGGATTTATTATAAACGTCAGCTCAGTACCAACCACCGACAAACAATTGCAATGGCTTGCGATATGGTGACGCGAAGCGTCATGGAAGATTTACACCGATGAAAAAACTGATTAACACTGATAACAATAGTCGCCAGAGCCTTTTGTATTCCGGCATTACTTACAAGGTAAGGGGTGCGATATTTAGTGTCTACAACGAGTTAGGTTACGGTCACAAAGAACAGGTATATCAAAAAGCACTCGAAACAGAGTTTTTGAAAACAGGTATTTACTTCAAAAGGGAAGCAAATCTTAAAGTACAATATAAAGGCGAATCAGTTGGAAATTACAGACCGGATTTTGTTATTGAGGATAAAATTATATTAGAGTTGAAAGCGGTTGAATTTATGGCTAAAGTCTATGAAACACAGCTTTTGCATTACTTAAAAACAACAGGCCATAAACTTGGATTACTAATAAATTTTGGGTCACCAAAACTAATAATTAAAAGAATTATATGGACACATTAAAAACATCAGCGTTAACCCGTTTAAAATCTGCGCTGATCAATCGAAAATATCTGCGTAAATCCGTTCCTAATATCCGTTTAAATCGTAAGGCATCAATCGCCCTCAGCTTGGCTCTTGTATTTCTCCTGGGTACCATTGCCGCCCTAATCATGTACCAACCGGGTGAGGCCGGGGCCTGGTGGGATGATACCTGGGGGTACCGCACAAAAATTACAATCACCCACAACGCCGCGGACACTTTTAAAAAGGTCAAATTTGATATTGATACTGCCGCCTTAATTTCTGCAGGTAAAATGCAGTCAGACTGTGATGATTCAAGATTCACCACCCTGGGAGGCGAGCTTATACAATACTATGTTGATGCAGAAAACGGCGCCTGTAACACCAACTCTACCGATTATTGGGTCCTAATCCCAGAAATCTTTAACGGCCAAACAGTTATATTTCATTATTACGGTAACCCATCTGCCGAAGCTGGGACTATGGCCACACAATTTGTAAATGACACGCTAACCCCTTCCGGCGGATCCGCAACGGGAGCTGAAGAAAAAACCGAAGGCCCAGTTGCGTACTGGAAATTCGATGAGGGCACGGGAACAATTACTCATAACCAGCTCAATTACTCAAGCACTTCCTCCACCTCATCTGGTCCCAATTCTCCAGGAACAGTTATAGATGACTCATCTGTCGGATTAACCACTTGGGGTAATCCCTCTAATGCCTCTGCAAATGACGGAGCATATGCTAGCATTGTCGAACCCAGCTCTTCGGGATCCCACTATTTAAAAGCCACCAATTTTGGCTTCGCCATACCAGATGGTGCAACCATAAACGGAATTCTGGTTGAGGTAAAAAGATTTGCAACCGGAGCAGGAGACGTATACGACTCGCCTGCCGGCAACTATATTGTCAAGGGAGGAAATGTGGGTTCAACGGGTGTACAGGTAAATAACAGCGCAGGTTACTGGCAAGTACCAGATCCTGGGACCTATGTAAGCTACGGCGGTGCCAGCAATCTCTGGGGCGAAACATGGACATCCGCCGATATTAACAACTCTGGTTTTGGGGTAACAATAAGAGCTCAAGAGTATGAGAGTACAAGTAATAGCGTCTTTGTAGACCATATAAGAATAACGGTATATTACACTGCAAGTGTCACAAGTGCGGGATCCATAACCGGCGCCACCTGGCAGACTGAGGATATGTGTATTTCTGGAAAATGCCTATATTTTGACGGCAGTAACGACTATGTAAACGTCGGTGATTTTCATGAAGGGCAATCCAGCCAAACACTGCAATCATGGGTCAGGCTAAACTCAGCTCCTTCATCCGGGAACTACCGTGTAATTATGGCCAAAGATAAGGTGGGCGTCTTAGCCGTCTACAACGACTCCGGAACAATAAAAGTTCACGGAAATATTGGAGATGGCACAGATTGGGGCACAGGGCAAAACTTTGGCTCATTAACAACAAACAAATGGCACCTGGTTTCTGCTGTTATTTCTGGCACTAATGTTGAAATATTTGTTGATGGAGTAAGCGTTGGTTCCGGAAACACTACCAAAAATATGGGGTCCAATTCAAATGCCAGAGGAATCGGAAGTTACCCTGCTGCCCCAACAAGCCAACCTTGGAGCGGCTTTATTGATGAAGTAAAAATATATAACTACGCCCGGACGGCGGCGCAGATTAAGGCAGATTACGCTTCCCGCGGCGGGTCGCACGGCTCCTCCGCCGTCATTGCGAGCGAAGCGAAGCAATCTCTCTCCGACGGATTGGTCGGTTACTGGAAAATGAATGAGGCATCAGGAAATGCTAGTGACTCCTCTGGAAATGCTATCACCCTTACCAACAATGGTACAACCACCTATGCCGCAGGTAAATTTGGCAATGGTAGTGAGCATGTACCAGCTTCCAGTCAACATTTCTCCACTGCCACGACTATTTCTGGAATAAAATCGGTTTCCTTCTGGACCAACCCTGATTCAACCACAAACTATTATATTAGCCTAACAAGCGGAGCATATATTACATCAAGTAGTGGAACACTTTCGGCGACTGGATTTACTAACCCAAAAATTTATGTGAATGGTATTGAATCAACTACGGTAGTTGCAGATACGTGGCAACATATTACAGTTACTACAGAAGTAGCCATAGCCCCCGATAGCTTTTACATCGGCAGACAAGGCAATAATTATTATGATGGAACTCTTGACGAGTTCAGGCTATACAACCGTGCTCTTTCCCTTGCCGAAGTTTCTGCTCTCTACAACTTCGCCCCCGGGCCGGTTGCACACTGGAAAATGGATGAGAAGACCGGCAATACCATAAGTGATACAAGCAGTTATGGTAATAATAGCTCAACCTTTACCGGCAATGTACGCTGGGGAACTGGCAAGTTCGGTTCGGGGTTGGTTTTTGATAACAATGACAGCGTTGTGCGCATTCCCGAGTCTCCTTCAACCGATTTTGGAGCTGCCACAAATTCCTACACCATGTCTGCGTGGATTAAAACGACCGATACAACCAATACCACGGATGGAATCGTAGCCAAGAATGGTAATAATACAGGTGCTTTTCCCTTTAGATTAGTAGTAACTACCGGCTCTAAATTTGCTAGTTTTGCAGTATCAGATGGAACAAATACTGTTAGTAACAGTGGTATTAAATCGCTAAATGATGGCAAATGGCATCATGTGGTTGGTGTACGAGATGCAGAGGCGAACACCATTAGGATGTATATTGATGGCGTGCTGGAAGATTCCGATTCTACCAGTTCTCTAGGATCACTATTAAATAACGACGATGTTTCAATTGGTAATAGTAGAAACAGCTATACCACTGACGACTTCAATGGATCCATAGACGACGTCCGCATCTACAATTATGCCCGAACACACAAGCAGATTATTCAGGACATGAATGCCGGACACCCGAGCGTTGGTTCCCCTGTCGGCTCCGCAGTTGCCCACTACAAATTCGACGAAGGCGCTGATAATACCTGCATAGGCGGAACGAACGATGTTTGCAACCACGGCTCAGGGGGCAGTGCTCTTGATGGTGCTCAGTCTGGAATGGCTGTACCCGCAACCTCCACCTCCGGCTGGACAAATTCCGGCAAGTTCGGCAAGGCACTTAATTTTGACGGAAGTAATGACGTAGTAACGGTCACAAATACCTCAGCGATTGATCTGAACAACAGTCTCGCCTCCGGTTTTACATTTTCAACTTGGATTTACGCAAATTCAGATGGAGAAAATGATGTGGGGCAAATATTCTGGAAAGGTAACGCCACTTATTGCAGAACCGTTTCTCAATCAGGCAGTAATCTGGATATAGAATGTAGTCTGGACTTAGCCACCTCGGATGCCACTCTCAATATTGCCTCTGCCATCACCACCGGAACCTGGAACCACATTGCAGTTTCCTGGACAGACGATGACGATGACGAAATTACTATATATGTTAACGGTATCAAGCGCGGCACATCAACAAACGGATCAGGTGCTCCAGCCGCGGAATCAAATAACCTGCTGGTTGGTGGAACGACCACCGCTAATTTTGACGGAAGGATTGATGATTTTAAAGTCTATAGCTATGAATTAACAGCTGATGAGATAAAAATCGACATGAATCAAGGGGCGGCGATTGTGCTGGGGACGGAGGATACAGGCGCAAAATTAACTGACGGCACCGGCAACCCAGCTGTCGGACATTGGAAACTGGACGAAAAAACCGGTGATACTCCATTTGACAGCACGGGGCACAGTACAACCAACCGCCTGGGCAGTGCAGCTGGCGCAGATTCTTCTGATCCAAAATGGGTCAGTAACGGCAAATACGGCAGTGCACTCAGTTTTGATGGCGGAGATTTTGCCGCTATTGCGGGTGGCAGCACATATAATATGGGAGACTTCACACTTTCTCTGTGGTTAAAGTACACTTCTACGAGCGATATGTATGCCTTTAGCATAAGCAATAACGTTAATGGCTGTATTAGTAATAGAGTGGGCATAAGACTTAATAATTCGACGGTTGGAACAATACGGGCTGATGGATGGATATCAAGCGCTTATCATTCGTTAGCATCAACCAATAACACTTATAACGACGGCAATTGGCATCATGTAGCATTTACAAGATCCGGATCAACCTGGTCTCTTTATATTGATGGGAAGAGTGCGGTAACCCCTGCTACAAAATTTTCGAATACACTCGACAACGACTGGCCAACTCTTGGTGCTCTTCGTTGCACAAGTGGTGGCCCAGTAATCCTAAATTACTATAACGGTCTTATTGACGAGGTTAAAATATACAACTATGCCCGAACATCGGCACAGATTGCATTTGACTATAACCGCGGGGCGCCGGTTGGGTGGTGGAAATTTGACGAATGCCAGGGTACAACTGCCTACGACTTTGCCCCGAATGCCAACGGCGGCTACAACGGAAACAATGGGACCATAAACATTGGCGCCACAGGAACATACACTTCTGCTGGCTCCTGCGGAAGCGGGACTTCAACCGAAGCCTGGAACGGAGGAACAAACGGAAAGTTCGGCGGCTCCCTCGCCTTGGATGGGACAGATGATAATGCAACCATTCCCAATTCAACTCTCCACAATGTTGGAACGGGGGATTTTACTTTAGTAGCTTGGATTAAAGGCAACAGCATGGCCAACTCGGATGTTATCTTTGCAAAAACCGATGGCGGTGCATGTAGTTCTGCTTATGGATTTCACTTTGCAGTTTTTGACAGCCTTTATCCCACTCTTCATTTCTGCTCGACAACGGGTTCGCATGCCAAAATACAAGGCACTCAATCTCTGGCAAACGGACAGTGGTATCATCTTGTAATATCTGTAGACCGGGACAATTCCTCCAATACCAAAGTCTATGTCAATGGGTCACCGGTTGCTACCACAGTTGCCAACTTAGACAGCCATACAGGAAGCATCACCAATACAGTTGATTTAGCAATTGGGAGCGAGTCAGACGGCGGATTCTACTGGGACGGCCAAATAGATGACGTCCGTATCTACAACTACGCTCTCTCGCCCACTCAGGTGAAAGAAATTATGAATAATGGTACAGTGTATTTTGGAAACTAGTGTCAATTTATAGCTAATGATAAAAAGAAAACTTCTCAATACTGTTAACCTGTTACGCAAACTCAAATCATCACTTTTAGGATATATTCACAGCTTTGTGGCGTATATTCAAACCAATCGCCAACGAAAAGTTGCCACCGGTCTTGCCGTTATCTTTCTATTAGGAACTATTATCGCTTTAATCATGTACTCCGCCCGGGAAGTGGAGGCTGACTGGTGGGACGAAACTTGGAGATTTAGGCAACGCATACCCCTTACATATTCAGGCTCAGGAAGTTTAACAGAATATCAGGTTTTTATTGACGGATTTGACACTGCTTCCTTAGTTACCGCAGGCAAAATGCAGAGTGATTGTGACGATATCCGCTTCGTAGATTTAGCTGGAAATATTTTAGATTATGCAATTGTTGGCGCAACTTGTAACACTAGCGACACTGAAATCTGGGTTAAAACGGCAACCATAAATAACGGCAGCAACGACTTCTATATGTACTATGGTAATTCTAGAGCAATTCAATATCAGTCAATGCCAAAAACCTTTTCTTATGCTTCCGAAAAAACTGTCGGTTATGTACTTTCGGACCGCATGGGCACAATGGAAGTAATAAGTCTTGAAGGAGGAAACAGCGTAACACACAATTCAACAACCCGTACTCTTGCTAATGTTGGCGATACAAGCACTTTTACGGCCTCTAATTACGGGACAATTACTGCCAAGGCCCTCTTCCAAATTGATGATGGTGATACTGATGGTACAGACATTGTAATTCCAGTTGGCTGGGCGGGGACAGAATTCCTGGCCAGAACCCGCACTGCAACCAGCGGTACAGAGGAATATTTTGTTGTTAGCCCGTGGGGAAGTGCAACCGTCAGGTTATACCATGGAGGAACTGAACAAACCGGATGCGGCAGCCCCTGGACTGTCACAACAGGTACTGCAATAACTTGCGACGCGGCAGATGCTACGGTTACCCGCCTTACAGCCACAATTCCGGTTCTGGTTAGCAAAGAAGGCAACACAGTTGATGCCATGCCTTGGTACCCTGCTACCACTGACTATTTGTACGGTATACATTCGAATACTTTAAATATTGCTGCTGGACCAAATGGTGCTGATTATCGCTGGATAAATACCGGCGGTGCATCAGAAACAAACCCTGCTGATTTAGGAGCTAATGGTGGAACAACTTACGGCTCCGGAGCAAGTAGTTCATATGCAGGAGACGGAAATAGAACATATTCTGCAACATCCAACGGCCCCATCGGTGTGGCAGCAACTGGGGATGGTGATGGAAGCGATGGCACAATGTTTGTCTCCAGAAAAGAATTCGGGACCCGCTTTGGCTCTGCTAGTGCAACAGACTTTATTGGAATTGTCTCAGACCAGGCAGCCACATGCCAAGCCTTTGACTATACAGGCGCAACGCCCTCACTTGTTGCAAGCGAAACGCTCGCCAGTAGCAATTCTGTTGTGTTCAAACTTCCTGGCACAACTTCTTTCGGAAGAGGCTCCACTACAACTTATATCAACGGCAGGTGGTATGTAGAATGTGACAAACCGGCATACGGGTACTGGCAGCATATTACTCAAGGCAATGAGTCTAATACCTGGCAGTACCCAATGATGCGACAGTTCACCTACCCAACTCCGGCAGTAGGCAGCTTGGGAACTGAGGAGACCGGCACCGGCCCGGTCTCCTACTGGAAATTTGATGAAGGTACAGATAATACATGCTCCGGTGGAAGCAATGACGCTTGCGATAGTATGGGAAGAAATGACGGTGCATTTGGTGCAAGTACGGCGGCACCTTCATGGAGAGCTGAGGATATGTGCGTTTCGGGGAAATGCTTATTTTTTGACGGAAGCAATGATTACATAAACCCGGGCAAGGGTCCATCTGTAAAGGGGCAAGCAGGTTACACAATATCTGCTTGGGTCAGGCCATTGTCCAATGCCGACACTTCCTGCACAACAGTTTACTGGGAAAGCACCACATCAGCCAACTCTTCAAGGGCTGGTCTTATGCAGTGTGAGGTTTCAGGCATACAAAGGTTTGAGTTTAGATTCCGTCCAGGTACAGGCACTCTTCATACTCTTCAAAGTATTACCGTCCCCACCCTGGGCAGGTGGTATCACCTCTCTGCTGTCTATGACTCAACCAATGACGAATACTCGCTCTATATAAATGGCGTCCTAGATAACCAGATGACTGGACTCAGTCTGGGAGCGGTTGACAACACTGATCCAGCCGACAACATCGGCATTGGCGAGTTGGGCTCCTCACTAACTCGCTTCTTTCACGGATTTATGGACGAAATGAAAGTATATCACTACGCCAGAACTGCAGATCAGATTAATTCTGAATTTACCGGCCGCGGGGTTAGTAAAGGCGTCGCCGCATCTCTGGGCGCCAATGCTCAAAACAACATGGCGCTTTCAGACGGACTTGCGGGCTACTGGAAAATGAATGAGGCATCAGGAAATGCTAGTGACTCCTCTGGAAATGCTATCACCCTTACCAACAATGGTACAACCACCTATGCCGCAGGTAAATTTGGCAATGGTAGTGAGCATGTACCAGCTTCCAGTCAACATTTCTCCACTGCCACGACTATTTCTGGAATAAAATCGGTTTCCTTCTGGACCAACCCTGATTCAACCACAAACTATTATATTAGCCTAACAAGCGGAGCATATATTACATCAAGTAGTGGAACACTTTCGGCGACTGGATTTACTAACCCGAAGATTTATGTGAATGGCACACAAGGTACTGCCATAGCCGCCGACTCCTGGCAATTGGTAACTGTTACTACAGAAACTGCAATTGATGCCAATCAGGTTTATGTGGGTCGTCAGGACACTAATTATTACGACGGCACACTCGATGAGGTGCGGCTTTACAACCGCACCATAGATTCTGCAGAGGTAAGTTTTCTTTACAACTGGGCGCCGGGGCCGGTTGGGCATTGGAAAATGGACGAAAATACCGGTACCACAAATATTTATGATTCCTCGGGTAACAGCTATACCGGGACCATGAACGGTTCAATGACTTCAAGCGCCTGGGTGCCGGGCAAAATAGGAGCGGCGCTAAAATTTGACGGCACAGACGATAATATATCCTTTGGCGATGTTCTGGGTTTTGAGCGTACAAACCCGTTTACTCTCATGGCATGGGTAAAAGTTCCTTCGGGTGACGCCGCGGCACGGGCACTTATAGCAAAACAGGTGACCGGTGGGGACTTTAACGGGTACAACTTCAGGAAATCCGCAACCGGCACACTTACTTTTATCTTGCGTCAAAATGGTAGCAGTGAAATAGAAGTTAATAGCACGGCGACCATAGATGACAACAACTGGCACCATGTAGTTGTATCGTATGACGGAAGCTCACTGGCCACCGGAGTACACATCTATATTGACGGTTCACCGGCAGCTACATCAACTGTGTCGGACGATCTAGCTGGAAATATTGCCAACAATGTCAATTTAAGACTTGGGGCCAGGGATACAGTATCTTTGCCCCTGTATTACAACGGGGTTATGGATGAAGCCAGAATATATAATTATGTCCGCAACCAAAAGCAAATTATAGAGGATATGAATGCCGACCACCCTGCCGGCGGCTCCCCCATAGCCTCGCCTCTAGGACATTGGAAATTTGACGAACAACAAGGTCAAACTACTTATGACTCAGGGTTTGGGGGTAACAATGGAACACTTGGAGCAAATTCCTCATCCGCGGCAGACGACCCTACCTGGAAAGTTGCCGGGTCCGGAGCATGTAAATCAAATGGCTGTCTGAGTTTTGATGGATCAGATGATGTCGTTAACGTTGGGAGTTCCGGATTAGTGGATCCGTTATCAGATTACTCTCTATCCGCGTGGGTAAATGTAGCCAGCGGTACTGGCCATACTATGTACTCTCAAGCAAATACGGCAAACAACCAGCAGCTTTTCTTGTGGCAGGTCCAAACTAGCCAAGTTATACATACGGTGCGCAATAACGCGGGCACAGAATTTGACTGCACCTTTCCAAGGCCAACATCCAACGAGTGGACGCATCTCGTTTTGGTAAGAAATGGTTCATCCTTCTCTCAATACACGAATGGACTTCTAACTGGTACCTGTAGTGGTACGGCTTCGGGAACGTATACGTTTAACACTTCCAATATTGGTCGACTAATTAGATTAACTTCTGGTGGTAGCTTCAGCGGAAGTTTGGATGAGGTCAAACTTTACAATTCTGCCCTAACGGCAGATGAAATAAAGATTGACATGAACGCCGGCTCAGCGGTGGCTTTGGGCGGGGTCTTGGGCAGCCACGAAAGCGAAATGTTCGGTGGCAACCCACCTATCGCCTGGTGGAAAATGGATGAAAACACCGAAAATACTTGCGCTGGAGGAACTGCAGATGTTTGTGATACGTCAGGCAATGGCAATGACGGTACAAAATCCAGTAGCTCTGCAACAACTTGGGTGCCGGGGAAAACAGGCAGTGCCCTCCGCTTCGATGGTACCGCAAACGAAGTCGCAGTAAGCGACACTCCCTTTGACTTTGAAAGAACCGACAGTTTCACTATTACCGCCTGGGTTAAAACCACCAAAAGTAACGGTAGTGTAATTGTAACAAAAAGAGCAACAACAGGGGGACTTGCAGGGTATACCTTTACATACCTCGACTCATCGGGGTTTCCCCAAGCCTTCCTAGTTAACACATGGAGCGGAACCACCAACAGAATTATTGTCTACGGGGACACCAAAATAAATGATGGCAACTGGCATCATGTTGTAATGACTTATGACGGATCTTCCAGCGCAAACGGTGTGACCTTTTATGTGGACGGAAGGAAAAACAGCAATACCATTACTGAAAATACTCTTTCTGCGTCAATCTTGAATAACGAAAATCTGAAAATTGGTTGTGCAAATACATGTGTTACTTCTGATGCATGGGAGGGTGACCTAGATGATATAAAAATCTATAACTATGTGCGTTCTCAGGCTCAAATTGCCTATGACTATAATCGCGGGGCACCGATTGCCCACTATAAATTTGATGAGTGCCAGGGAACGACTGCGTATAATTACGCACCTACTGGAAGTGGACTGGCGGCAGGCAACAATGGCACAATTACTATCGGCGGCACCGGCACGTACACTTCCGCTGGCACATGCGACTCAGGGACCTCGACTGAAGCCTGGAATGCCGGATCGACTGGGAAAAGAAATTATGCACTGGGCTTTGACGGAACAGACGACTATGTCCAAATTGACGATAACGACGTGCTTACGCCAATTTCGAATACATTCTCCACAGCTATGTGGTTAAAATGGGATGGAACGAGGTATGCAACAGATGCACAAGTGTTCGCATCCCCCATTTGCAAGGGAACTTTTGGATCTGGAGAGTATTGCATACTCATGAGCCGGGTCACTGCCGCCTCAGATACAGACCTGCGGTTTTATATACAAGGATCGCTTCAACACACCTGGTCCAACTCAAGAGTAGATACAAACTGGCACCATTTAGCACAAACATATGACGGTGCAACTTTGAAAATATACTTTGACGGCCAAATGGTTACCTCAACCTCCGTCTCACCAACAATTACGAATAGCACTCAACATTTGTATATCGGTCAAGTAAATGCGGTGAATAATTACCCTTGGGGGGGGCTATTGGATGACGTACGTTACTACAACTATGCCCTCCACGCAGACCAGATCAAGCAAGTCTACAACAACGGCGCAGTGTATTTTGGACCAGCCGAAGGAAACCCTTAAACAAATCACAAATTACAAGAAACAAGTAACAAAGTTAGGTGACTTTTTGAACGATGGATGACAAAATGTTCTTTAGTTCGATGCATTCTTGTTTGGCAGTTTCGATTTCTGACCTCAACCCTGGATTAGCTTCTAACATTAACTCTAGCCAAAAAATAGTTTCTTTTGCTTCCTTGCGTGCTATTCGGGTTCTATGGACAAAGTCTTTCTTCCCCAAAGCATCATTAGCTTCACGGTAATTAGCTCCGATGGAACCGGCAGAACGAACTACTTGATCTGTCAAATTGAAGTTTATTGAATCTCTAGACAGCTTTTTACAAAGGTGAATTATCGATTTGGCAAACCTTAACGTCCTTTCTTCCAAATCGTACTTCTTTGGTTGGTTATTGCCCAATGTAATTTGTTTGTAACTTGAGATTTGTCTCTTTTTTATTTGTATCTTGTTACTTGTGTCTTGTGACTTATTTGTATCTTGTTTCTTGGATATATTTTAAATTAATTAGGTTAATTTGTTACTTTGGCGATCCCATGTTTCTCGTGCTCTTCTTCAACCCCTTCTTTATAGCCCTGAGCTTTCGCAAACCTCATAAAAAATGCAAGCAAGACCAGGAAGGTGATTGTAAATACTGAAAATATTCTAAAATAGTACGGCCCTCGGAAAGCAAAAACCTCCTCAACCGGCGCCGCCATTGCAAGAATCCAGCCACGCTCTCCCTCCCAAAGCGGTGAGTATGCAATCAGATATCTTGTCAATAGGCCGTCTTTCTCAAGTGTGGGTAGAACCAGATCGAACTTACCCTCATCTTTAGCTGGTAAGGAAGCTTTTAACTGGCTTAGTATAAAATCGCTTCCAAGGAAGGGATTTTGTTCTATATAGTCGAAATAGTTTACTCCAACCAAATCCGCTCTGGGAGAGTGTAGAACTACTCCTTCATTCGTAACTAAAAACGTCCGTATGTTTTCAGAACTTTTCAAAGGATAAATGTATTGCTCAGCCAATATTCTTAAATTTATTGCCACAACAAACACACCAGCAAATTCCCCATTGTCAAAAAGCGGTGTTACCACAGGCAATATATACTCATCACGCCTCTCCCCAAGTCTTGGAATTACAGGCACACCAATAACCACCCCTTCTTCAGTCATTTCCTTTGCTCTCTGAAAATAAAATCTGTCAGAAACAGAGACTCCCAATCTACCAACACTAGTTGCATTCTGGTCTGAAACTAGCCTTACCAGACCTTCTTTATCAACAAGTATGGCTCCAATAACAGGTGTACCCTTCCATCCATCTGTAAAATTATGCAAAATTTCTTCGGAAGAACTGTTAAACGTAGATAAATTACCAGTTTTTGACAAGATCACAATAGAGCGGCCTACGTGAGAAATAAAAACTTCCAGAGCCCTTGCGGCACTTCTTGCTGAAAGTTGCTGCCTATGAAGCATCTGCTCAACCAGTGCAGTTGTCGCACCTCTACCAAGAATCAAATAAAACATGATTCCCAGGACTGCGAACATAACAAATAAAGCCGTCCAAAAGTTTCCCAGTAAATGTTTAAGTTTCTCTATTAATTTTCTCATTACCAGAACTCGCCAACTTCCAACTACTATCTACCAATTACCATCTACTAACTACTATATACTAACTTCATGTTAAACTAAATATAAGCTTAAAATGAGAAAATTTGAGAAGATACTTTTTGTCTATTCAATTGTTGCCATTACTGCCTTTTTTATTGTTACCGGCTTTACATCCCCATCTCCCCAAAACTTTGTAACAGGGATTTTGCTATTGCCTTTAATTGCCTACTTCTGGCTAAGGCTAACTAGTCCGGTGGGTACTACAGTCTCAATCTGGTCAAAACGCTTTTTTGTTAGCTTGGCCTTCTTAAGTTTCTTGGGCACACTTTTTTATTACTTTTTTTACAACAATCTGATACCCGCCGTAGCTAATAACACCAAAAGGGACGACAAGCAAAACGAAGTATTGCTCGAGGAGATACAAAGCCTAAGGATGGATTTAGAGAAACTGAAGGCAGAAGAAAGTAAAGAGGCCCCCATGGCCCTTGGAAGTCAAAGCGAAAGTTTTTCTGACATACTGTATGAGGCCCTCGATGCAAAACTGATAGCAATAAAGGCAACCTCAAGAGTTATGGTTTATGAAAAGCCAGATACAAGTTCTAAAGTCATAGGACAACTTGCAATCGGGCGCGAATACGAAACGATCGGAAAAACGCCAGATTGGTTTGTCGTTAAATTGGGTGAGCTGGAGGGTTGGGTTAACGCTTCCGAAATAAGAGAAGTAAGATGAATATTAAATCTGTCGTAAACAAGCTATTTTTCTTCTACTGTGCATTAGCAGCGTTTTTCGTCATGGTCAGTATCGGTCTATCAAATGATGGAGGTACACCACTTTTCCTCAAGCTCTTGTTCCTACTGCTTGAGCATAAAACGCAGTTTTCTCCAGAGGCTTATAAAGCTCCTCTGTTTGAAGCACCAAGCTTTCCAGTTTTTCATCAGTTAACTCCCATACATCATCCACCCCAACTGAAACGGTTCTACTTTCTCCCGGTGCGAGGGTTAATTTGCCTTCGACGTAGTACTGATCCTTTTCTGCATCATACTTAACTGAAAGTCCGGCATCGGTTTCAATAATATCTTCTTCTTTCACCTCACACGGTAGATAGTACTTTATCTCTACTTCTTGACTTGAAAGAGCTGAAGGGTTTGTGGCCAAGGTTTTAAACACTACACTGCCTTCCTCAAGCCAGGTACTAGCAACTACTCGTCCAGCACTAGCAATGAATATTTTATTTGTTCTTATAAGACCCTTTAGCGCAAGTATTTGGTTTTTAATATCCTTCACTGGATTGCCGGAAGATTTGATATTCAGACTTTTGAGTGTGATTTTGGGTATTTTGTTTAATGACAGGACCTGCTTAACCAGACCACCCAATTCCTTTTCAGTCTTTTTAGCATCTGCACTTTCAGCGAGGGCTGCCAACACTTTGTCTGCCTCTTTCTCCTTTTGATCAAAAGCCATGTAGGAGTTCTCTATGCTATTTAGTCCAGCATAGAGCGTGTTTTTGGTCACCGTATCAGAACTTGTTCCCAAAACTTGTTCAGCTAAAAGAAGTGAGCGGGTCGCAGCCTTAACTTCTGTATATGCGCTTTGGGTTCGCCCCCCTGCCAGATCAGAACGGGCTTTGGCAAAGTTCCCACGAGCAGCTTTGAGGTTTTTTATCATTTGATCCGACTGTGTCAAACCCCACGAAGCTTTTATCCAGGCCACTCCACCCAAAACAGTATCAGTCTTTGTGTCCCCTTCTTCACCTAGTAAGTTGGTTACTTCCTCCAAAGTACCAAGTGCTTCTCTTGCAGTCGTTTTGTTCCAATTAGATACCAGGGCGCCAGTTTTGCTTGTTAAATATCTGGTGTTTATATATAGTCCACCTGCAACTGTCTTAGTTTCCCCGAGTCTTCCACCGAAATCAAAACTCTCAACCTCAAGTACATTTTCAATTATTGGTTTATTAAGAAGCTTATCAACCATGATTTGTGTTTGCTCGACACTACTCTTAATGTCATTTGTTGTGTTGGTAATATTTGTTATCTCGGTGGTATTGGTAATTTTAATGTTTTCAACATCCGCTTTAGTTGCCAGATTCCCTCCATCTGCCAGATCGGACTTTGTCAAAGTTCTGGTTGCATTGTTCCAAATGTCTGAAACTAATGACCCAAAAGTTGAAAGACTCCTTGTTGAGTAATTCCAAATGTCCGCAGTTAGGCTACCGAATGATGAAAGTGTTCTTCCCGAATAATTCCAGACTGCACTTGCAATGTCTTCGCTATTTGTCCCCGATTGTGCTTCCTTTACTTCAAAGCTTTTATCAATACAAAGTGCCTGACCATCAACAGTACAACACACTTGTGTGGGATAGTATCCCAACTCCGCCGGTGCAGTAAAGCTTTTGGCATGCCAACCATCCTCCGATGGCGAAGGGGTTAAAGACTCATTATTAATAAATACATTACCGTTTGGGTACTTCGAAGTTATGTTGCAGGATGCAGAAGGAATTGGGGCGTACTCGTCATTATATAAAAACTCACCAATCACGCAACTTGTGTTAGGAGCACACACTTGTACTCCGCCAGCTGCAGCTTCGGCAAACTTAGGGAATGCTAAAGCCGCAGCTAGGCAGATTGCAGCCACTAACTTAGATTTTCTGATTGAAGTTGTGGCTATTAACATAAGTGTTAGACCTATTCTTTAGCGGCCTTTTTAAACTCCCTGATTGCATCGCCTACCCCGCGTGCAAATTCCGGTAGTTTTCTTCCACCAAAGAAAAGCAATAAAATCGAAGCTAACACTAAAATTTCTGTAGCTCCTATGCCTTTTAACAAGTCTGATCACCTCCTTTCTTAAAAAACTAGAGGCTGCCTACTATTAAAATTAATTTAAAAGAACTGGGCAGTTTGTCTAGCACATCCAGTATGGTCATACTAGTAATTGCTTGTCAAGGGTCTTTTAAGTTTAAAATAATCTTATCGTAATCTTATCATTACAATCTTTTTTAGCCACGATTTACAGCATTGACAACAAATTGGGGTTTAGTAGACTTAAATTAATGGTTGATCTGACTTATAACTTTTCTGTAAAACTTAAGGCTTACTTGGCAGCAATTGATAAGCTTAGAACCAAAATTCTTTTAACTCCCTTAAAACCGCAAATTGAACGTAAACTTGTTTGGGAAGCCAACCTAAGTAAGACTATGTGGTCGCTTTCCCTACTTGATAATTCACTATCAAACCGGGAGCTGACAAAAATCCTTACCAAGCCTCCCCTTAAAAGGCTTAATAATCAACAAAAGGATGTCATTAACCAAAAGAGCGTGTTTGTCTATCTTCAAAACGAATGGCATGGATCAAATAATCCTGTAACGCTTGAAACAGTTAAAAAGCTTTACGATATGGCATGCAGGGATACGCTGGGAAAGCCCACAGGCATAACAGATTTATCAAGTAAACGAGTAGAATTCTTTTTAGAATACCTTCAAAAGGGGCGCGAACACCCGGCAATACAGGCAGGGATTGCCCAAATCCAGTTTGCCGATGCGCTTCTATTTGATCAAGGAAACGCCCGTATATCAAGGCTTTTGGCATACATGTTTCTTTATAAATACGGCTACGATTTAAGGCAACTTCTAGTTCTGGATGAGTATTTCAGACGTGATTTAATAACTTTTAAACAGGCAAGCGAGATTGCAACCCAAGGAAAGAATTTGACTCTCTGGCTTGAATATTTTACTTACGGCGTCATGGTCCAGGCCAAAAAGGCTTTAACTAACATTTCAGAGCAGGCAAGCAGTCTGCCACTTCCCCGTTTGTTTTGGAAATTAAATAACAGACAAAAAGCACTAATTGAATCTTTGGAAAAGCCCGACCAGCGAATAACGAATAAGGATGTTCAGAAAATGTTTGGCGTTTCCCAGATAACTGCATCCCGGGATCTTGCTCGTTTAACTAGCCTTGACTTACTTCTCCCCCACGGTAAAGGTAGATCAGTCTTTTATACTAAGTTATAGTTTGAGGTACTAGTGGACTTGTCGGGAATCGACCCTGATTTAATCGGGGGTTACTCCCCCGAGACTATACAGTGTTCACCTCGAAGGTTTTTGGTGGACCTACCGAGAATCGAACTCGGATCTGAGCAATGCGAATGCCCTATTCTACCATTGAACCATAGGCCCATATCTAACTGTGCAGGTGTATCGGTATACCACTTACCTACAAGCCCATTAGTCTATTTTACTTCAATCACAATTGCGAATAAAGCATACCTTATAAACAAACTAGGCGAGGTAATCTATTTGAAAAGACTGTCGCAGTCAATCCCAGGACACCACTGTCATAGAAGTAGTACCTTGGGAGATTGACGAGACGGCAGCAACAGGCAAGTATGACTGTAATGCTAATACCCAATCCTGATTGCGTCTTTGAAAATAGGTTACCGAGCAACTAATAACTACTACCTGAGCACGCTTAGGGGGTTTAAGAACGTGCCGTTCTTCCTAACTTCAAAGTGAAGATGTGGACCTGTTGATCTTCCAGTTGAACCCATCTTTGCAATTGCGGCACCCTTGCCAACAGTTTGCCCCACATTCACATAAAGTCTGCTGGCATGTGCATAAAGCGTCACAAATCCATTACCATGGTCGATTATGATATGGCATCCATATCCCCCACCTACGCAGCCCGAGTACGTAACCCGTCCAGCATCCGCGGCCAATATATCTGGTAGACCCCGATTTGCAATATCAATTGCCCGGTGATACCAGGCAAAGTTTTGAGAAATCGTCCCCGCAGTTGGCCAAACAAAGGATCCTGATGCGGAGACGGCGCCGGCATCCGGCGTGGTTTGCCTAACTCTAGCAACCGGTTGGGTTATTATGTCTGCAGGTTTAACCCCGTCTGGCACAACAACGGTTTGTCCTACGGCCAGTTCGAAGGTTTCGTCGTTTGCAAAAGTATTGAAAGGAAAGTCAATTATTGCCTGCGCATCTGCATCATACTTCTTCGCAATAGAAAATACTGTATCACCTTTTTGAACTTTATGCAGTATTCCCGTTACCGGCAATATATTCAAAGCCTGCCCAACCTTTATAGAATCACCACGAAGATTATTCTGCCAACGGATCGTATCTTCTGAAATCCCAAACTTATTGGCGATTGTGGAAAGCGTATCTCCCTCCCCCACTGTATATTCAATCAGCCGGTCTCGCACCCTGTTCTCCGGGATTAATGTGTCCATACTGGTGTTTTCAACAGAGGCAGATAAAACTTCAGATGTCCCCGCAATATCCCATGGGTTTACGCTTCTACCTGGGAACTCATCAGCAATAACAGGTGCAATTGCAACACCGAGGGCAGTCAGGGTTGCCATACCCGAATGCATAAGCCGTCTCGCAAGTCTTCCGCGCTGACGATACAGCGATGTTACGAATACACTCTTTCCTGTTTCGAATTTAATAAAGGAAAGGTGGAGATTTTTGACTATAAACTTGCCCAAGTCTTGCGAGAAAGCTTTGAGTTCATCCAAAACTTCGACAAGTTTTTCTAATGAGTCATCCATTCTTAATGCCTAATGAAGTTATCATATGAAACATTTAGAAGCAAATTTGTGAGGAGAACAAAAGAATTACTCTAATTACTAATTAACCTAATTGACCTAAACAATTTGGAATTTCCTAATTAATCATTTGTTAGAAATTAGAATAATTAGAACAATTAGAAATTTATGAAATTACGCTACCTTAAGACTTTCCAAAAATTCCTTGTTGCTCTCGACTTTTTTAAGCCTCTCAAGAAGTGTTTCAGTTCGTTCGTCCTCATGCACCAACTCAAGCATCCGTCTTAGTGTGTGGATCTTCGGCAATGTTTCCGATCCATACAAAAGCTCTTCCTGTCTTGTTCCGGAGCGTGTTACATCAATCGCCGGGAAAATTCTTCTTTCGGCAAGCTTTCGGACGAGATGAAGCTCCATATTACCGGTGCCTTTGAATTCTTCATAGATAAGGTCGTCCATCCTTGATCCGGTTTCTATAAGACACGAACCGATTATGGTTAAGGAGCCTTTGTCTTCGATCCTTCTTGCCGCACCAAAAAACTTCTTAGCCGGGAACAGCGCCATCGGGTCAAACCCTCCGGTTAAAGTCCTTCCGGATGTGGGAAGAGCTAAGTTGTACGCCCTGGCAAGCCTCGTGACTGAGTCAAGAAGGATTACCACATCCTGTCCCGTTTCAACCAGTCTCTTTGCTCGCTCCAGTGCAAGTTCGGCAACTCTGGTCTGATTTTCCGGCGGCTCATCAAAATTACTTGCTGCAACCTCACCTAAGCCATTTGTAACGTCTCTAACATGACGAATGATGTCCGTTACCTCTTCCGGCCTTTCTCCAATTAAAACTGCCATCAAATGCACTTTCTTATCCTTACCCTTACCGTCCTCAGGATAATTCTTGGCAATCCCCGTAATGATATCCTTCATTAACCAAGTTTTCCCTGCCTTTGGAGGAGATACAATTAAGCCTCTCTGACCAAAACCAATTGGTGCAACCAGATCAATCACGCGGGTTGTAAGTATATCTTTCTCGGTCGCAAGGTTAATTTGTGTATCAGGATATATTGCCAGCAGATCATCAAAATAAGCCCTGTCAGCAGGAACTTTATCCAAATCTTCCCCGTTTACTTTCTCAACTTTCAAAAGTCCCCAGTAGCGCTCGTTCTCTTTGGGTCTTCTAGCTTGCCCACCAACCTTGTCTCCAACTCTTAAGTTAAATCTTCTAATTTGACTAGCTGAAATATAAACATCGCGTTCGGAAGCCTGGAATTTGGGTCTTAGGAGCCCTGAACCCTCATTTGCAATATCTAATATTCCTTCTACATATTCTGTGGGAAGATCTGCATCGGGAATTCTTCTGTCATCATATCGAGGAGCAAAGGAAGGCCGGTAACCGGGTGAGGGGCGCTCGTCGTCGGGAACCTGTGCCCCTCGCATTGATTCACTAAAGTGAGATTGGTTATCAGCTTCTGGCTGGTCATTAGCCGTATCAACCTTTAAGGTTTCTTCAGTTCTACTCCCGCTCTCCTGCGTTGTCTCACTTATATCCTGTTTGGGTTCGCCCACCAAGGAAGAAACGTCTTTTTTAACGTCTTCTACTTTCTTTGAATCGTTTTTCTTAGAAGCCATCTGTATATTTGTAATTGGTTATTAGGAATTAGAAATTAAATCTATGCACTGTGCGCTATGAACTATTTGCTAAATACTCGAAGAAGCAGGGCCCTTAAAAAAGGACTAATTAGTATTATACTTCCCTCTCGCGTCTTGTCAACATCCTGCAATCCCCCAAACAATCGTCTCTCGGTCCGGTGCAATTAAGAACTTCGACATTTCCTTCGTAGGTATGATCGACAAACTTTTCTAAGTTTGCGCAGCCATCACGGGCGCATTGCCCTTTAACGGTCAGTCCATTCTCGTACACGCACACCTCAAAACCTTGAGGTTTTACACCCCAACCTTTAATTACCAAACTTCTTGTAACCTGAATTTTCCCTCTTTCAACATCCATATACCAACTACAATCTACCTTTCTTAGGCCAGAAGATTATACCAACTGCCGTCAAAATTAAAAGCCCGAAGCCTGCGAATTGAAGATATTGAGGCCAGAACACAATTAAAATGGTTGAAATTGGTCTTAACTGGTCGGCTTCGCCGCTAGTTCCAACTGGTTGGAACTGACTTTGACTATTTTTAACCAAAAACCCATTCGCCCAGGAATTAACCTTTACATGCTCTATTTCTTCACCAAACCATGGAAAAATGTTACAAAGCGTTCCATTTAGCATTTGGCATTTATCATTTGTCATTGAGAAGGCTTTCCAGCCTTCCTCATATCCTTGCCCCAAAACCAGCAAACCTTCGCCTTCAGTTTGGACCTTATAAAACCACGTCCCTCGTTTCGTTGAATTCTTAATAACTAAATCATTTTCGGTACTAATATAGCTTTCCGAATCATCAGTTTTCTCAGGGACAAGCCTAATCCCACTCAACCAATCATACGGAATCGGAATAAACTCAATCCTCTCAACAAAGTTTTCAGAGGGAAAACCCAAAAATGATCTGGTTTCCGGATTAATTGTATATCCTGCCGTAAAAACACTCTCAGTGGAATCGGGGGTTTCGAAATTTTTAGGCATTAACAAAAATGTCTGGTCAAATTCTCCCGAAGGTAATAACTCCTGGTGTTCGATATTCTGGTTGTACCAGTTGGATAAATAATACCTAAGGCCCCTGCCTGCCAAATTTTCTCCTTTTATCCTCAGAAGGTAAGCGGTGTTATACTTCAGTTCACCATGATTTAGGAAGTCACACGCTATGGCCCCACCGCTAGCTTTATATAAAACTCCGCTTGGTCCCACCTCTCTTAGTACACTGCCGTTTTTGAATATGTCACAATTGTAAGCTTCATCAAAGCTACTGTATTCAACAAAATCTGTTAATACCCGCCCGTTATCAGGAGTAAGTACAACCTCCAACCTCCTTCCATCATTAACATAAACCTCTGGTGATTCAGTATAGTTTTCATCAGGAACAAACCCTGGAACAACAAGATTTTTCTTACCCGAAAATTCCAGAGGTTTAGAATTTATTATTATCTTGTCACCTTCATATCGGTAAGTTATTCCGGAAACAGAATTGAAGTTGCCAAATGGAAAACTAACACCTTCCTTATCTGTAATATAGTTACCAACGTTTACGTAAACATTGTCCTTTAAAGTAAATTTCATCTCCAAATCGGTAACGGTATATTGCGGGTGGGAATAGAGGAAATTTTCGTAATTTCCAAATCTCGTCTCGTAAATTCTGATATTTCCAAACTGCCTCGTTTGGTGCAGGTTTTCGCTACTTTCTACAAACTCCTTAAATTTATCAATATACAAGACTTCTTTATTCCTTCCAGGTTCGATTACGTTTTCATCAAGCAGTAGATATGAAACCTTATACTTATTTAACACTGCTTCGAAAAGTTCTCTGTCCTCCGAGTAAAGCGCGTAATTCAGTTCGTGGAAGAATGTTTCATTCTCCGCACTCCATACATCAAATGCGCGGTCTAAAATCGGTTGTTCTAGGCCATACCACAAAAACCCACTGCCCCTATATCCCCAATCGTTGCTCGCCTGTGACCAGTCGTAAAAGTTCCAGCCCCAAAAAGTTTGAATCGGCATAAATGCAATTCTCCTCTCTTTCGGCTCACCTTTAAAAAATTCATACACTTCAAAATACTCTGTAGGAATTTTTAACTTCAAGGCCGGATATATAAGTTCTCCTTCAAACATCGGTTGAACTGAAAAAGTAAGCAGTGAAAGCAAGCTAAGCATATATACAAAAGCAGCAAAAAAGCCCACCCTGACTTTACTGAAAATTCTTATAAAAAATGCGCTACCTAATCCAAAAAAGACTGCATAGATAAACGTCATGGGAACTACCCACTTGGTATAAGGAGATCTGAATATTTGAGATATTAAAGGTAGAGTGTCATTAATCTTAGAATATATTCCTCCAAAGGGCGGATTCTCCCCCAAAAGCACAAAAAAGCTAATTAGAAATGTGGCAATCAGTCCCCATCTAAAAGATATTTTTCCAAACACCGCATACAACACACCAACCAACACAACACTAAACAGGATTAAACCGACCAATTCGACGTTCTCGTTTGAGAGATAAGTGACCCATGGAGCAACCAAATAATCAAACTTCTCCTCCGGAGTATTGTGGTCATAATAACTTAGCCAATAACCCTTAAGAAGCGCAATATCTTTGATATTGCCATAGACGCGGTTACTTAACACCACTTCGGGGGTTGCTATCTTATTCATTTTCGCCTCAACTGTTACCGAAGAACTTGTAAGTGTAAAAAAGATAACTGGAGCTAGCCAAAAAGCATTTGCGGCTATTATCACAAAAACTGACATTCCTGAAGCCTTAAGTTTTCCTAACAAGCCTTTAAATCTATCTTCAATCAAGTGGCTTACCAAAAGAAGAAAGACAAGAATTGCGTAGACTACAAACGCAGTTTGTATATACCCAAGAGGTGTTGCCAGCAAACTTATAACAAAAAATATCAGTAAGTTCCTCTTTGATCTATTCTGGAGATATTTTGCCAGAAAAAATATCAACCAAGGCAAGAATCCATAAAACCAGTAATAAGGCTCAAACGGCACCCAGAAGTTTAAGACCGTACCCAAATTAAGTAAATAAAATACACCCCCAAGGAAAGCTGGAATTTCTTGAGTCAAACGGTTTTTGCCAGAAAGCAGTGTTCTTAAAAGAAAATACACTCCCAATGGACCAATAAACAAGGTAAAGGCTATCAACCCTGAACGAATCAGGTTTATGGGTACGAATTTAAGAAGAACAAATATTATTAACTGCCGCACCAAATCCGCCGCATGCCCCATTCCCCCCAAAAACCCCAACCCCTGATATTCTTGCCAAACAGCCGAGAAAGACCGTGCTAAATTTGCCTCGATATTAAATTCCGGGTGCAAATTGTCCCATCCAGTGATAAAAGTTTCAGAAGAGAAGTTTTTATATACAACAAACCCCACCAACAATGTAAGTAAAATCGGGAAAAAGCTTCTAAAAAGTAAATGAAGGATTTTTTTCATTGCTAACTAATCTTTGCATAAAAAGCTTAACAGGCAAGCTTGCAGTTTGCTAGAGTATTTCTCTTTCTAAAATTAGCTTTCACTAACCTTAGAAAGAGAGACAAGACGACGGGCGTCTTTTTTGCTAGGCTTGTGGCCTGGCTAGTCCCCCTCTCGGAGTTTTTCAGGACTGGGTCCTGTTGTTTCTACCTTCCCACGAATGGGAGGTAGAGGTGTTGGTCCAATACCGGTGGCGGGGGCGGGGGAGGCTCCACCTGAACGACCCATCCGGGCGCGTTGCCGGTAGCCCAGTTGGCGCTCAAGCTAACGACCGTGGGGTCTGGCCACGTCATCACTTTAAAGGATTCGACATTGCTGAATCCCTCAAGGATAACCTGGTAGGTGTCGGGGCAGATTTCCTCCCACTGAGCGTCGAGGGTTTTGTGGACTCCCAACTCCCAGTATTCGAGGTCTTCGTCCCCCCAGATTCCCCAGGCGGTAAGCTCGACCGTTCCGGCCGTCCCGCTAACCACGAGGGTCGGCGTGACAATGGATCTTTCGATCCAGCCGGTTTCGTCGGGCTCCGCGTCCTGCCAGAACGGGTTGTGAATATACGTGCCGAAATCCTGCATCGGGCGGACCTTGAAGGCCGTCCAATTGCGAGTATCGACAGTTGCCACCCATGGCCCGTCCGTCTTCACCCAGTCCAGGTTCGTCAGGTGTTCACCCGCCGTACCGGTCTGGTAATACCAGATCCGCGCATCGGTGGGCTCCTGGCTCAAGTGCAGAACCAATTGCCCGCGCGTGCCGTACACGTCCATGGCTGGCCCACCGCCCGCTTGTGCCGGCGAAAAAACTGCCAGCACTAGGGCGGTTACGACCGTCCAAACTCCGAATTTTTTGTTCACTTCGATCTCCCTTGTTAAGTCCTGAAAAGCTCCTCTTGGACGGCAAATGAATTACCACACAAAAGGAGCTCTCCAGTAATCCAAAGGAGATTCCGTCGTCTTGTCTTTTTAAAGAGCAGGTTAAGTTCAAGTAAGCCCAAGCAATATGGGTACCTTAAACGTTAACCAGAAAATCTTTCAAACTTTTAGAAATATTCGCTAAACTTCTTGAGTTTTTTATACCCAAGGCTAACTTTTGGAATTTCGATTTATTCTTTGAAACATAACCCAAAGACTTCTTAAGACTCTCTTCTTTAAATTCAAAAACTATGTCTTTTTCTTTTAAGCCAGAGGATTTTAAAGCCTTTTTGAAATCGATAGTCTTAGCATAATCACCCAACACAGAAGATATGAGAACTGGCTTACCATATGAGAAAGCCAATGCCAAAGGCCCTGAAGAGCTGAAAAACATTTTATAGGGCAAAATAATAAGATCGCAGGCCGAAAAGTAATATTTAATATCTCTCTCATTAACAAACCCACTCACTCTTATCCCCTTTTCTTTTGCTTTTTTCCCCACGCTTTTAACAAACTGGGAGATTTTTGGATCGTTTTTGTGGTTTGGGTTAATTCCCCCTGCAATAATAAGATCCATATTTCCTTCAGGCCAATTTTTCACTAACCAATCAACACCTTTGTAAGGAGCAATATACCCAAAGTACAAAGCTGCCAGTTTATTCGTTGCTAACCCAAGCTTTTTTCGGGCGGTTTCTTTATTGATCTTTTTTGTATCAGGAACTAAATGAGGCAAAACTTTAATTTTATTTTCCCCTCCCAGTTTGTCTTTAAGCGCTTTTTCAAATACATAAATCTCACTAGAGGCGTTTTTCACCAGAAAATAAAATGCATTAGACAAAATATTTAATAAGCTGGCCTTAAACTTATTTGCTTCCAGATTTTGGAAATCAACTGCAACCTGATGCAAAAGTACAAAAGTTTTCTTACCCGAAATACGGGCCGCCAATAACCCTAAAATACCTGCAAGCGAGTGGATAAGCCCGCCAAACAAATATATCTCAAAAGAGAGTAAGACCTTTTTTGAATCGGATTTTATGATTTTTGTAAAGAGTTCAAAGATTGATGCCAAATTTCCCCTCTCCCAAACGCGCTCAATTTCAACACCTTTCTCTTTATAGTGCGAGGTTCTTCCAATTTTCTCTGCAAAAACCTTGACTTTCCAATTAGTGTTTTTTACCAATCCTTCAAGCAGTATTTTTGTATAAGAGGCAACTCCAACTGTTCTTTTAGAGTGCGTGCTTCCCTTTTCAGGGTAACTTGAAACTACAAGTAATTTTTGCATATTTTTTAAGCGAGGCTTACTGCGGCTTTTTTTGTTTCGTATTTGCCTGAATAATCAAAATAACGGACCTTAAAAAGCTCAACCAATGAGTTAACAGCATCTTTGACAACACTTACTCTTGATCCTTCTTTGTTTCTCCAAACCACTGCTTTTTCGGTCATACTATATCCAAGCTTACTTGCCAAAAAGATCACCTCAGAATCATATCCCCACCTATCAATTCTAGTTCTTGAGAATATCCTCTCACGGGATTCCCTGTTAAAAAGCTTAAAACCACAAGTAAAGTCCGTTACCCAAGTATTTAAGATAATCTGAGAAAGCAGCGTAAAAACACGCCCCAAGAGTTGTCTGTATATAGGCTGGGCGACCTTAACTGTAGATTTACCGTTTTTTCTGGTGCCAATTACAACATCAAAATTAGATGAAAGCCTATTAAACTTTCTAAGTTCTGAAAGAGGTGTTGAGATATCGGCATCCATCAAAAGTGCATAATCCGAAGTTGCAGCAAGCATCCCTCTTTTGACTGCATATCCCTTACCGCGATTTTGCTTATAGGAAATTAATTTAACAGAAGCTTTGGTTTTCTTCTCTAATTCTGCTTTTACACTATGAACTATGCGTTTTGTGCTATCACAGCTTCCGTCGTCTACAAATATAACCTCTTTTATTCTGAAGCCATACAAAAAAAGACTATCTTTTTTAAGTTCTTTAAAAGTAATCGATAGTCTTTTTTCTTCATTGTAAACTGGTATAACAATTGATAATGTTTTTAACATATTTCTCCTCGTAGTTCTCAAAATAGAATTTGTATTCACTAGAACCTGTTCTATTCTCAGAACTACGAGGCATACAGAAATGATTTTTCCTTTTAAAGGGAATAATCAGCGCTATAGCTGTAGTCCCCCAAAAAGGGATATGTAGAAAGCCGAACTGCTCTCTCGCGGCTTTCATTGTTTCTCCCCGAGATTGGGAGTCTAAGGCGCTTAGCGCAAAGGGCGAAAGGTGGCCTCCCCGGTGGTGACAGTGTCACCTTCCGAAGCGTACTGGACAGCGTTGCCGTCCCAGTAATCCACCTTGTACCCTTGCGGCACAGCTTCGGTCACAACGGTACCCGTGTACTTACAGTACGGGGCGCCATCGTTTCCGGGCTGAGTCGGCTGACCGCCAAATTGCGGGCAGCTGGCCGGCTGAGCGGTGGTGCGAGCGGCTGCACTGTTGTCGGCCACATTCGGGCTGGGGCAAACTCCGGGCGGGCAATCGAAATTGCCAGCCACGACGGCAAATTGCCAATCCTGAACGCGTTTATTCTGCATCCAAGTCTGGAACGTGCCGTTGAAGTTCTCCTTCACCAAAATGCGGACTGCCGCATCGTCAGCCCACATGTCGTCGCTGGGATCGTAGCATCCCTGAAAGCGGACCGTCATGCGGAACATCTCGAGCGACTCATCCACCTGGCCATTGAGGTTATCGTACACCTCAGCCTGGTCCGCTTCGGGCCGATGAAGGGTTGTGATAGTCCACTCGGGCAGGTTCACGGAATAGTAAAACTCCGGATCGCCCGTGTTGACTTGCCACGCCCCATCTTCGGTCGAAACTTCCACCACGCGGTCGTACGAATTGCCGTCGGCATCAACGCCAAACAGCATATCGTTCACCTCGCGGCGGGTTGGACACAGGTCGGCCAGCAACTGTTGCATGTCGGGCTCAGGAGTCGCGTTATTCTGCGGTCCCATTGCCTGAGCAACTGCCGTGCCAACCTCCTGCGCGACGCTGAGCGTCGGAGTCGCAGTCGGGGCCTGCGCTGTCAGAGTAGCGTTCACACGTTGCTCGACAATGCCGCCCACACAACCGGACAAAAGGATGGCGAATACCATCATCAGACCAAATTGCAATTTCTTCATCGCTGCCTCCTTGCACAATAGGCCAGATTGCCTGCGCTAGACACAAAGTTCTTAAGGGTAAATTCAGTCAAACATAAAAAACAAATAACCTGAATCTTACCGATCTTAATAAATTCCTTATGACTAACGTAGGCAACCCGCCTTGCAAAAGAAGGTTTTCACGCACCGTCTCACAGTACCCAGCTTAAAGCTAGGTAAAGTTAAACAGCCTTAGTTTTCACCCTATAAATCTTTGTTTTCACACTCAGATTTAAGGGTAAACACAGTCTTTCACACTTACTACAAGCTCAATAATGAACTTATAATGCAATGCTTCTGACTGTTTTCTGTATGCCTCTGTTAAAGAACTGCTAAAAGCCTTCAGTCACTCGCTCTTCATCTGCGAGCAGATTCAAGCAAGAAGCCGATAGCTATTAGCTAAGTTATGGGCCATCTCTTACGAGTTGATCCCACACAGATTCTTTCGTATTGAGTATTAGGTATACGTTCTGAAAGAATGTGTATAGAATCAAAGGAGTCCCCCTTCGCGCTTGGCCTCGAGGGATAAGCTAAAACAGTTTCTTTCAAAGAGCAGTTCCTTAAAAAAAATAATCAACCAATTACATTTGGTTGATTAGAGGTATTATAGGCTATTTCGAAGCAAAAGTCAACTTTTCCGGCATCAGCCGGAAAAAGTTATCAGTCACTTAGTTATTTAGTTACTTGGCTAATAGCTAAAGGCTTAAAGACTAAAAGCAAAACAAGTCCCCCTTGAAGTCGCTCCCAAATAATTCATGAAGTTCCCACTATCCAAAATGATCTAAATAGTTTTACTTTTATATGCCATTAAAATTTAAATTCGACGTACAATACATTTAAATCTTTAAGGAGTTGCCACTAGCCCACTATGCTTTCGATTCCTCGAATGAGTGAGCGAATACTTCTTAAAAGTCCGAATAGTCCGACGAAGCATATGTATGCGAGGAGTTTAAGAGACAGAGTACGAGCGAACGAATGAGTGGATGAGAAGCATCTGTGGGTGCTTTTTCTTGGTTCTTCTTTGAGCATCCAAAGAAGAACAAAACTGTTTGGATGAGCAAAGAATGAAGTGTTTAGCCTTTGAAAAGAAATGAACACGTATTCTTGGGCAAGCCTGTCGCCCAGACAGGCAAGAAATTGACCTACATATGACCGACTTTGTTTTCTTGTCTTCTCCCCTATTTGTGGTTTAATTAGTATATGGCGAAACTAGACAATGACGATCTTAAAGCGATCAAAAACCTAATAGATGAATCTTTGGATGAGAAGTTAGATCAAAAATTGGACGAAAAACTCTCGCACCTTCCATCAAAAGAGGATTTTTATACAAAAATGGACGAGGTTGTTGGCGAGCTTAAAACAATTCGCGAAGAGCATCCGATCCTTTCAAATAAAGTATCAAATCATTCGAACAGAATTGAAAATATTGAAGAAAAACTTGGGATTCAAGCCTCGGATTAAGCAGCTACGCGTGCTTTCTTAGAAAGATAGAAAAACACTCCTGAAGCAGCCATTAAGCCTGCACCCATAAGGGCAAGGTTTTCAGCTAAACCAGCCTCAACTGGCTTGTGAGGAGCTTCAGCTCCACAAACTACTCCTCCACCGTAAACCTGCACACAAACTTGTGCGCCTTTTACTTCTCCCTTTTTGTCTCCATCAGCGTTAACCGAAGAAGGAACTCCCAGGAGAGCTGCTGTAACTGCTAATACTATAAGTGATTTCTTTAACATATTTATTTGTTCAAAAAAACTACAAACACCAATCTGTATTTGTAGAATATGAGTATTATATGCTATCAAATACCAGATGTCAAATTATAGGACTATTAAATCTCCAAAAGCCTTGCGTACTTGAAAATCCTAACCGGTGAGTTTAAATTCTCACATGTATAGAGAATCAAATCTGCCGTATAATCGGTTATTTCTTCTCCCTTATCTTCGGCGTAAACTTCATAAACATACTTTCTCTGTTTCCAAGTTATCTCCACTGTTTCCCCTACTTCAAGGTTGGGAAGGTTATAAAAAGAATTTTTGCGTCTAAATAAATTGTCCCACGCAAGGTATCCATACCTATGGGCGGCCAAGATTGTCGGTCTTTGCCTGTCGTATGGTGTTCCAAAATCAGAGACCCTCCAAACACCTTTTCTTAGCGCATCTTCATAATTATCCAAAGGTGCTTCGACAAGCTCGGTATCTACCCCCACCGCACTAATTTTGATTCTGCCTTCAATGGGTAGTTTGGGGTCTATTCTAGGCTGATAAACCTGCTTTACCGGCTGTGGAGCCCCTGTTACATGAGCTTCTGCCTCTTGAGCGGTTTGAGACAATAGCTTAGAAGTAATTGCTACTCCGCCTGCTTTTATGCTGTAGTAAGCCTGTGGCACATAAGTAAATACAAGTAAAGCAGTTCCCAATACCAAAGCACTTATTGCTAACCTCTTAAATATTTTAGCCATGCGGGGCTCCTGCCTCTCTTCTTCAGGCAGTGGGTAAATTGTATAGTTCACAGGCTCAGGGCCTGCATTATATAAGTGATAAATTGTCGATAAATACATACATTTAAGGCTAAAAACAAAAACAACCGCACTCATTCTAGCCTCGAGGAACGGGTAGTACGCCTGCCCTACATACCACCCGTCCCTCAAACCCAGAAAAATAGTGCGGTCTATAATCTAAATGGACCTTGACAACCAAGACTGATTGCTATTAGTCTAATGCTTGAAAACGTCAAATTAGACGTTTTGTATTTGCTTATGCCTGTCCTTTCCCCTTAAATAATTTTATGGGGAACAAGCATGTTAGTTTGATAAAAAGGGCATTGCTGTTCGTGGCGAGTTGCTTTACGAAAAACCCAACGGCAGCGATGCTCTTTTTAATTTCACCCTCTTCTTCAAATCGATTGTAAGGCCCTACTTACTACGAAAATGGCCCTACCTAGCTTCAAAGAAGATTCTTTAAAAGAACTGGTTAAAGTCTAACATTTGCCAGATTTGATGTCAAATCCTATAGCAACTTATTAACCAGTTATCCTAACTCCCATAGTTTTGTATAGTTTAATTTGGGCGTATACACGGCTATTTTCTTACTACAGGTTTCATTGTGGATAACTCGTTGATAACTTTGTATCAATGATTTTCTTAATAACACCAGGGACTAGTAGCCATGAGGAGGCAAATAAATTCGTTATTTAAGGTAGCTTTTAATAGCTTGGCTTAGAAATTTGAAGGTTTGAGGTGAAGCTACATCTTTAAATCCAAGCCTTTTAGCCTCTTTAATTCTCTTTTCTTGCATAATTGTTGGTCTAATTTCTCCTAATAAACCCACCTCTCCAATAGCTAATAATTTAGCAGGAAGCACTTTGTCATAAAAAGCAGAAACAACAGACAGACAAACCGCCAAATCAACACCTGGATCATAAGCTTTGATGCCGCCTGCCACGTTAACTAACACATCCTGATCATAAAGCGGAATACCGGAACGTCTTGTTAATACTGCCAGAAGCATCTCAAACCGCCTTGGGTCAATTCCTTGCGCATTTCTTCGTGGTATGGGCAATTTTGTGGGAACTACAAGGCTCTGAATTTCAACCAAAATTGGCCTTGTTCCTTGCAAGATTGAGGATGCGACAGATCCGGAAGCGCGCACTTTAGAGTCGGACAAAAATAGTTTCTGCGGGTCTGATTCGGATACCAGTCCCTTTTCTTCCATTGAAAAAATCCCCACTTCATCTGTTGGGCCGAACCTGTTTTTGACGGACCGTAGTACTCTTAAGCTCAGGCTTTGCTCGCCTTCGAACCATAAAACGGTATCAACAATATGTGCTAAGACAGCAGGCCCTGCGACAGTTCCCTGCTTTGTGACATGACCAACGATAATAACAGTAATTCCCAATCTTTTGGCGATTCTCACTAGTCTATATGCGCACTCTCTAACCTGCCCGACTGAACCCGGAAGACCTGTTAAATCCCCAGTCTGCATCGTCTGGATAGAGTCAACAATTACCAAACTCGGACGACTAGCTTTGTCCTTCAGTTTTTCATCTGCAACTGTGCCACCTTGTGCAGCGCTCACTATCTCTACAATCTGATCTATGTCTGTTTCTTCAAGAAACAAAACAGCTTTGTTTTTAACACTAAGCCTATCTGCCCGAATTCTAACTTGAGTGGCAGATTCCTCGCCGGATACGTATATTGTATTTGTAATGTTGTCTGCAAGCTGTAATAGAAGAGTAGATTTTCCAATTCCCGGCTCACCGGCAATCAAAATTACCTGCCCGGAGACCATTCCCCCTCCCAAGACCCGGTCTAATTCGGATAGCTTTGTGGACGTCCTTCCGGTTAATTTTAGCGGAATCGAGGAAAGTTTCACCGCTTCACTGCTTCCAACCACTTGCCTAACGGATTTACCGCTGGTCGTGCGCTTTTCGCTATTTACTAATGTCTCAACCAACGAATTCCAGGCTCCACAGCTAGGACATTTGCCTGCCCAACCAACTTGTGCATACCCGCACTGCTGACACACGAAATTACTTCCCTTCGCCATAACCTACAATATAGCACAATCTAAAATTAATGAAGTTATTAAATAATAGGAAATCTTATTTGTACCCAACCGGCTTAGCGGAAAGGGCCAATCCCAAGGAGAGTTTTTTGGCTTTTGAGTCAATCTCTTCAACTACTACCTTAACTTCCTGCCCTTCCTCTAGTCTGGTACCAGGCGGGATCTTGGTTAAGTGGATAAGTCCCTCAATACCCGGCTCCAGCTCAATAAACACCCCAAAGTCTGAAACTCTGGTAACTGTCCCGGCCAATCTGGTATCCACTTTATATTTAGCTTCCGCACCTTCCCATGGATCCTTCCCGGCTCTTTTAATTGAAAACGAAAGTTTGCCATCTCTGCTTCCAATGACTCTTACCGTAACTTTATCCCCTTCACTTACAACGTCTGAGGTGTTTTTGACCTTGCTCCAGGAAAGCTCAGAAATATGAACAAGACCTTCTATGAAAGTTTTCTTGCCATCAACAGGGATTTCGACTTTCACAAAGCATCCAAAATTGGCTACAGTTGTAACCACTCCATCAAGCTTATCCCCTTCTTTAATGGCGGCAATTGCCTGCTTATTAAGCTTGATGTCTTCGGCTTCACTTACTTCTTTTTCAGACAAAACCAGTTTGTTACTTGCTCTATCCACTTCCATAACCTTGGCTTTGAAATATTTATTAACTAGCTCCTGGGGATTTTTGCCTGCTTCGCGACCAATTTGGGAGGTTGGAATAAATCCGTTAATACCCTCTGCTTCAACTGTTATACCTGAAGGAAGCGACATTTTCCCCAATACCGCCACAGCTCTACCCTCGTTTTTAGCCTCTTCAAGTTTTCTCCACGACGTTTCCTGCATGGCCTCTCTCAAGGAAAGGATTACTGTCCCATCACGAGATTCTGGAATTAAAACTCCGGCGACTACCTCGTCGCCAACATTTAAACTATCAACAAACCCCCTGGCTTCGGCAAAAGCTTTATCTACTACTATTCCCTCACTTTTGCCTCCGATATCCAAAACGAGTGATTTCGGAGTTTTTGCAAGTACACGACCCGTTACTTTTTGTCCTACTGAAAAAGTTTTTACTGGAGTTTTAGCAGAAGCCAAAAGCTCCGCCATTGTTTGAGGCTCTTTATTCGAAGTTGATGTTGCCAAAATTCATTTCCTACCTTTCTTCTAGTAGACGTATTATATAGGACAATTGATCGAGTGACAAGTTGAGAAGAAGTTAATTAATTTTAAGAACATTGTTCTGGCGACGAGATATTTTCACGGTCAGTTGCCCGACAGCTACTTCAAACAAGCGAGAACTCTTACTTTGAGCGCAGTGAGAAGCAAGAGGAGCGCAGGCACTAGCCGAGAACTCTTATCGTCTTCGCAATCCCGACTATGTCGGGATACTTCTGAGAGATGATTCTGTAAACAGAATCATAACTTGTGCAGGTTTTGAAACTAAGATGGCCTGGCAATGACTTATTTTCACGATCAGTTGCCCGATAGCTATCGTCAGCGCTAACACATTTCACTTCTGTGTTCGGAATGGGAACAGGTGGTTCTGCATCGCACAAATCACCAAGCCATCTTAATTTCAAAGTTCTAAAACCTGCACACATGCGAAAATGGGATCAGGTAGTTCCACCTCGCTCAAATCACCAGAACAATGCCCTTAAAAAGCACCGCAGTCCTTAAATCCTGTTTTGTTCTTTGAAAACTGAAGAGAATAATTTTGGCATCCCGATATACGGGATTGCAAGTCTTTCGACCGATTCGTACTGATAAGCTTAACATCTTACGATGCTTCCACTGCCAGCCGATTGACCGAGTGTTCTGCTCGGGGTCTAATGACGAGTTCTAATCTTAGGGTGGGCTTCCCACTTAGATGCTTTCAGCGGTTATCCCTTAGGAATATAGCTACCCGGCGATGCTACTGACGTAACAACCGGCACACCAGGGATTCCTCCAGCCTGGTCCTCTCGTACTGAGGCCAGCTCCCTTCAAAACTCGAACGATTCCACCGGATAGAGTCCGAACTGTCTCACGACGTTCTGAACCCAGCTCACGTACCACTTTAATGGGCGAACAGACCAACCCTTGGCACCTTCTCCAGCGCCAGGATGTGATGAGCCGACATCGAGGTAGCGAACCGCACCGTCGCTAGGGACGCTCAGGTGCGACTACTCTGTTATCCCCGGGGTAGCTTTTATCCGTTAAGC
>CAZIMC010000003.1:0-108104 GCA_964540475.1 uncultured Gammaproteobacteria bacterium | reverse complement strand
TATTCCTACTATAAAGAATAATCTTTAATGTAGGTTACAGGTATTATACAATACAACTAACTCGAGAAGTTCGCAAGGTTAAAAAAAGATTAAATATTTAGAACTATCCGGATGTTCAAGTTAACAGAAAAGTACATTAATAACCTTGTGTGAACAGTGGTAAAAGATGTAAAATACTAGGAATGGGATCGTTAAAAATTGGCAAAGGAATCAATACCCATTCGATCTTTAAGAGATTGGAGCTGAGAAAATAGATCTGGTGTGATATAGTCGCCCAGGCTAAAGTGGTTCGAGCCAATTACGGTCACCAGCTCCGGGTCTTCGAGGAGCAAGAGACAAGCTCGGCTTATCACGCTTTAAATGTTTACTTGAACTTAAGTTAAACATGCACACGACTGATCTATTTAGAAGAGCGTATTAACTACTGCCTTTATAACTTCTAGATGAAATTTACGCCGAGTAGGCAAACTCGAACCAAACGGGGCTTCTGAAAGGATTGCCGGAATACCTAGAACGTCTGCCATCCAATCCTCATATGCCCCTTCATCTGGTGAATCAACTATCGAGATTTGCTCCTCAACTTTCCCTCCCATTATTGTTTTTTGAGGCATTTTTAGTAGATATTTAGTGGATATATTTTCCTTAACATGATTATAAATCTCCATACGTTTAGTTTTGTCTTTTAATCCATTTATCCATAAATACCCTTTTCCCGGACTAAGTGAATCCTCATGTAAGCTGGCGGTTACCAATACTTTATATTTTCTAATAATTTCTTTAATGTCTTTTTCAACTATAGCTACCTCTTTGGCCTTTTTTTTCATTCCCCACCCGTCATTGTAATTTACACCGTCGACATTGCGGCGCAGAAATTTATCATCGTCCTTTGGTGAGTATGCCAAGCCAAAGTTGTTGATTAACGGGAAAATTATTAATGTAATATCCTTTTTAACAGCCATATTTAATATTGGTCGCACCGCTTTGGGGTTTAGAAAAGTTAACGGGCCTGAGGTTTCTTCTAAATGTAGCCCAGTGCAGATAATGAGCGCTCTTTCTGCCTCTCCATATATAATCCTGGGGACGGTGTATTTAGAGTTGCCAAGATTCTTAACACTGGCTAACTTTTTCCAAGCCACAAATCCAGGGGAAAGACGATTTGCGATTGGGTTCATTGGCTATTCGCGCTTCTCTGAGCCTACGATCACTATTATATCAACACTAGAAGAATCAGCCAGCTCTTGTCTATCAGCTACAAAATATGTTTCTTCCAATGCTGTTTCTAGTTCAGATAAGAATTCCCGCGAAACTGTGGCCTTAGCTTGAATTATAGTATCTGTATAGTTAAAGGTTGCAGCATTACCTACTGCTCCAACTGTAAATTCTGCTTGTCTTAGCAGTGCAGCTGCTCGGGCACCTTCACCTGCGATCCCGCTCCCGTTTTGTATATTTATTGTATAGGCCTTTTTATCAACAGGTACAGGTGTTGGTGTTGGCTCAGGAGTAAAACTGGGCAAGTTAGCCTGTGGGGAAGGAGTGACGGCGACACCATCCGTTTGATTAACACCGCTTATAAAAACCATTACACCCCCTATTAATGCACCAAGCATGATCGCAATGAAAGCTGTCAGAAATATAACAACTTTAAGGCTAACTTTATTTTCCTTGATTGGTTGAGGCGGAGGGGTTGACGCAACCGTCTCCGGCGATTTAACATCCTCCTGGTGTGTGCTAAGTTCACTTGTAGCTTCTGTTTTGAGTTCCTGTAGACCTTCTGATTGCACTTCGACCGGCTCGATCTCCGGCTGTTGTGCGATTTGATTTTTTTGTTCTTTATCTGTAGTTTCTTCTGGGGAAGGAGAAGTGTTTGATTCCACTTCTTCAACCACAATTCTTTTTCGCGTTTTGTCTTCTGCCATATTTTAAGTATAGAGTATTTTAGCAATAATTTGTAGGAATTCGATGCCAAACATAAGCCATCTCTTCAGGAAAGCGACAAAACCTTGGCCATGCTCTGCGATCATGGTAAAATACTCTTGCTGATAGAGTCTGATTATTGAAATTTAGATATTGTTTGTATCATAGAATTTGAAATTTTGTGCTTAATATATGGTGGCTGTAGCTCAGTTGGTTAGAGCGGATGGTTGTGGACCATCAGGCCGTGGGTCCGAGTCCCATCAGCCACCCAAAGAAAGGCAGAAACGCTCAATTCAGAGGTTTGTACTCAATTCCTTCCATTTTATCGATTTCAAATTTTTCTTGATCATAATTCAGAATCACATAACCGCAATCTCCCGCTTCGGCAAATCCAAAGCCAAGAATGTCTTTTATGATAGTCACTATTATGCCCCCATGGGTAACAACTGCTATTGTTGAATATTTAGATCTAAGGATCTCGCGCCAAACTTTATTAACTCTTTTAACAAAATCAGTAAATGCTTCGGCTCCTTTTATTTGGTTTTTGTAATCTTTAACCTTTTCCACCAAGTCTGGATATTTTTTCTTTGCATCTTCTTTTGTTAGGCCGGTTAAAACACCATTTTTATTTCGCTCTTTAAGATCCTCCAATATTTTATATTCACAACCCAACGCCATGCTCATTTTTTCTGCAACCTGTTTAGCTCTGGTTTTAGGGCTTGAAAAGATAGCTTCAAATTTTACGTCTTTAAGCTTATCAATAAGCTCATCGACTTGAGATTGTCCTTTGTCGGTTAACTCGTCATCATAATCCCCGCCGTACCTGTTTTCTACATCTCCCGTGGTTTGACCATGTCTTATTAAGTAAATCTTCATATTGCCTAAAGTATAGTTTTTGTATGAGTATTAAGCAATTGACGCCAATTGAAATGTTTTCAACAATCAGACATTGTCAGGTGGTGTATGAAGAAAAGTCAGCTCATTGGATACCACTCAGGCCTACCTCATCACCGATAAAAATCTCTAGTCGCAATTTACATGGGCATACAACATCTGAGCCTGGGCCTTCCCATGACGTGGGATGCAGGTTATATGAATATCCAACTGACTTGATTTTATTTCCTAAGGTTTTTACAGTGCCGGAAACACTTTCAAAAACACCGTCTGCTGCTCCCCCCATAATTCTTTTATTTTCAAAAACAACATCGTTATTCCAGCCATTGTTTTTTAACTGATTATCAAACTCAATAAATGTTTTTGAATAAGCCGGAATTTCTTTAGCACTACAGTTTGAGGTTAAATGGAATTTTCCCGTAAGAATTGTCCTGCAATGAAAGCCAGGTCATTTTGTAATTTTCGATCTCTGTAGTATTGGTGTTTCTAGCTTGCCAAGTGTATTCACCTGGTAAATCTGGAATAATCCATGTATCGTTAGTAGTCGGCTTTGTTGACTCTTTTACAATTGGGTAGGCATTTTGTTGTAACGGCGGAGAGGACATTAACCGCGGTGCCGGTGGGTCTGGAGTTTCGCTAATAGTTCTAAGATATAATACCGCCAGAACTGCGATCGAAGCAATAACAACAATAACAGCTAAATGTATAGCACCTTTATTTTGTCTCACGTAGTTAAGTTTACACTATTTAAGGCTCGCAATATAAACGGATGTTGGCATAATAGCCTCATGTGATTGAAGGGGAAGGCTGATATACGGAAATAAACGGTAGTTTATGGCGTGTCGAAAGTGTACGTAAGCAACTTAAAATTCCATTTATTCATGAAATGGAAGATGGCTGCATTTTTAGAATCGATAATTTAACTGTTGTTTACCCAAGCGTAATAACAAACAGCCTTAAAAGACGCAGAGACATTGAATTAAAATTCTGCGTCAGAGATGACGATGAATTTAAGAATATTGGCGATATCGAACATTGGGAGTTAGTGCTTTTTCCAAAATTTGACAAGGACGGTGTAGAAATTGCACACGGAGCTATTGTGAGTTACGACGATTCAGTCGTAAACCGTAATTTGACTGTAGAAGATTGTGTGGTTACAGAAAGGTCCACAAACCAGGGGATGATGAGTACGAAGAAATTTATTATCCAGTATTAAATTTTGTTGCAGAATACGTACAACGAAGACTTTCCAGAGATTAACTTTTAGTTTAATTAGGGCCCCAAATCGCTGATTTTAATACCCTATAGGTTGACTTTTGAGCCTTTTTATGTTAATATACTTATATACTGCCAAGTATGGAGTTGCGGCAAGCAGCTCCTTTTTTGTGCCTATTTTCTAAACTAGGCACGGCAGTTTAGGCTTTAAGCCTTTGCACATTGAATTTAAACGGCTTGTTCATGAAGAAGCCGGCATTAAGAGTATTTAGCTGGTACTTTTAACGTCGGCTTTTTCAACCACTATCCACAAGGAGATTGGAAATGAACAAGACTGCAGTAAGAATTGTGTTGGCAGTGTTATTGGCCTTAACCCCAGTTGCGGGGAATTGGTCAATTGCAACCGCCACACATGGGGACCACCCGATAGTGATGGGTGTGTTGCCATCGGAAGGTGCAATCCCTGGACAGCATTTTTGTGTCCAAGGCGAAGGCTTCCTTCCAATCCCAGACGGGTTCACCGTCAGGGATCTGATGTTGGTGCTGTCACTGCCAAGTGGAGGTGCGTATTGGTATGATTACTATACCGTGCACACATGGGAGGAAACGCAGATTTGCGCGTTTCTGCCCGCCAGTTGGTCAACCGCAGCTCCCATGAAGGTCGGGGTGTTAGTTTCAGTTGGCAATGCCAACAGCGCCCCACCCTTCACCTATCAGGTGCTTCAGGCAATCTACTTGCCTTTGGTGCTTCGATAGGAGCAAATAAGCGGCCAAGGCGCTTGGAGAGTCGGCCTACAAGCCAACCCCCGAATGCCCCATGCCGCTTATGTTTTTTCCACCTTACCAATCGTTAACATTCCCCTTAATTAATTCTTTGTTTTAAGGCATAGCATTGTATTAAGGGAATTTATGGAAACAACATATACAGGCAGATTTACCCAGTTAATCGCTCTGGTATTGGTAATGCAGATCTTTTTAAATGTTTTCCTGCAAAATTTGTCGGGGATATTTTCATTTTTCCCGTCGATCACAAACCAACAACCTGCAAGCCCTGCACAAGATACATTTTCAATTGTCCCAATTGTTGAAGGGGCAGTTGATTCTGTTGTAACAATCAAGGCAAGCGGGACAGTCCCCACAGCACTAGGTGAACGAGAGGTATCGCAAAACATCGGAAGTGGCTTTGTGGCCTCGCAAAACGGCAGAATTATCACGAACCGGCACGTTGTTGCCTCTGACTCTTTAAATTACACAGTGGTTACAAATGACAAAAAGGAGTACCCGGTTGTCTCAATATACAAAGACAACACACACGATATTGCAATTCTTGGGATCAATGCCAATAACCTAAAAAGTATACCAATCGCCGATTCTTCTAATTTGCAACTGGGTCAAGCTGTTATAGCTATCGGAACCACCTTTGGAGAGTTTGACAACACTGTTACCACAGGAGTTATTTCGGGGCTTGGACGCGGTATTGTGGCAGGATCGCCGCATGAGGGGTCCGTTGCAAAGCTAGATGATGTTATCCAAACTGATGCTGCAATTAATCCTGGAAATTCCGGCGGACCGCTACTAAATACCAACGGACAAGTGGTTGGTGTAAATACTGCGAGCACCTCAATGGGTCAGAATATTAATTTTGCAATCCCTTCAAACACGGTCCAAAAAGTCCTACAAAAATCTGTTGTGGGTTTCTAATTCAGGTTGGCATAAATATTTCAAGCTGTTATACTTTTGGAACTGTATAACGATGATTGTAAACTTATTCCTTCTTGTAACCGCGCTTTTAATATTAATAGATTCTTATAGTTATCCACTTACAAGCATTAAATATTTTAATGTTCATTCTACATTTATCCTGGTACTTTTCACCGCTTTCAACATCTTGCTTGCACTTGCTAACAAATATCCGATTTCTACTAAGTTAGTAGACATTAACAAAAAAGTCCTTTTCCCCATTCTTGCCACTCTTTCTATTTTAACTGTGCTCGCAGATCATTTTATCCACGAAACGTTCATTTTGAATACCATTAGAATTCAACCAGTCAACTTCGCTCAATTGGCAGCATTAAGCGGGTCAATTATTTATATTTATTATGCAAAAAGATTTGCAAACAGTTTTGTTAAACGGGCACTTTATTTCACTGGTCCTATTCTTTTTATTTTGCTTGTATTTCTCGAAGTTTTTGTAAACCCGCTATTTGGTTTACTCGTCTCAGAAGATAACATATTTGAATATATACAGTTTGTGTTATTTTTAGCAACAAGCTTCTTAGCGCTTAAAATCGGTCGCAAGCTACAAAGCGTCAAACGAAAATCGTATGCAATACTCTTCTACTTACTAGCAGCTTCCATGTTTATTATCTCAATGGAGGAGATCTCCTGGACCCAGCGAATAATCGGCCTTGAAACACCAGAGGAGGTCCGGGTAATGAATTTACAAGATGAGTTGACTGTGCATAATTTAGAATTTGTTCAGAAACACATACATTACCTCCACATTCTCGTGGGGTTGTATGGCGCTATGGGTTATATGCTCGTTAAAAATCTAAGACCTAAACTATTTAGTAAATTGTCATTGTTTTTGCCAAAACCAATTCTGTTTTTCTATTTCTTCTCAACCTTTATGTTTTCATTCACTAACAAATATATGGTTTTTCATTACCGCATGTTTACCGGAGAATGGATTGGGTTTGGTGGTTGGCAGGAAGTCTCGGAACTTTTTCTGGCCTTTGGGTTTTTAATGTATGCTTACCAAACACATAAAAAGCTAACCAAACCGGAAACCGCATTCAAACCCTCGTCTGTAGTATAATTAGCTCCCATGATCCCCAAGATCTTGACGTTTCTTGACCTTGAAACGACTGGAACTTCAGTTACTCATGACCGAGTAATTGAAATTGGTATTGTGCGAGTAGAGAACTTTCAAGTCAAGGAAACATTTGAAAGCTTGGTTGACCCCGGTATTTATGTGCCCACAGAGATTGAGCGTTTTACAGGAATTCGGCAAGTTGACTTAGTTAGGGCTCCAAACTTCCTGTCAATCATAGAAAAGGTCGAAGACCTACTTTCAGATAGCCTACTAGTTGCGCATAATGCAAGATTTGACACAGGATTTCTTAAAAACGAATACGAACGAGTTGGCAAAAAATTTAAGCAAAAATCGCTGTGCAGCGCCAAGCTTTCAAGATTACTTTTCCCTAGTTATAAAAGGCATAATTTAGATAGTATTATTGAACGGTTTGACCTGTCTTGTAAACCGAGACACAGGGCGCTACCGGATGCAACGGTTATATTTAGTTTTTTCGAGACAGTACATAAACAGGACAGCAGGAAACTTGAAATCGCAATTAAAAACTTGCTCAAAAAGCCAACTCTCCCTCAAGGACTTTCAAATGATCAGGTCGATAAATTACCAAGCGAGTGTGGAGTATACATTTTCTATAATAAGATCGGTACTCCGCTTTACGTAGGCAAAAGCAAAGACATTAAGTCGAGAGTTCTAAGTCATTTTTATACTTCACACAAATCAACACGCGAGTTCCAGATTACGCAGCTGGTTCACCATATTGAAACCGAAGTCAAAAACGGTGAGCTTGCAGCACTTCTAAGGGAGAAGGAACTTATTCAAAAACTTAAACCAACATATAACAGAAGGCTTAGGGAATTAAAAGAAATGGTAGTTCTTATTAAAAACATAAATAAGGATGGGTATTTAACGGCCCACATGTCTATTAGAGATAATTTAACAACGGTGGATTTGCAAAAAGTGGTCGGAATCTACCGCAATATAAAGCAGGCTAAAAGTGCTTTGACTGCGCTATCTGACGAATACACTCTTTGTGATAAGTTGTTGGGTCTGGAAAAATCTTCTAAAGCGTGCTTTGGCCTTCAGATTGAAAAGTGTAAGGGTGCCTGCATCAAAGCTGAGCCCCCACTTAAATACAATATGCGTTTTGACGAGGCATTTTTCAAAACAAAAATAAAAAGCTGGCCGTTTGAAGATGTGGTCATTGTTAAAGAATCGGACATCTTTCATGTAATTTATAAGTGGTGCTATCTAGGACAAATAAAGAATTCTGACGGTCTGAGGAGTATACATTTTGATGATTTACATTTTGATTATGATATATACAAGATATTTTCAAATCGCATATTAACTGGAAACGCACGAAACATACAAGTAATTAAGCTTTCTTATTTGGTTTAGTTCTTCTTTTACGCTCATCCCGGGCTACTTCATCGTCAATATTAAAAGGCTTTCCTTCAGCAATTCGCTCCACCGCATCTTCACCGACAACCTTTCCTAAGGCTTTTATAGTGTCGTCATCGCTCTCTAGGGCAGCCATTGTGCCAGATTTAGTCTCTTCACCATAAAACCTCTTCCTTTGCTCTGCTATCTGATTTTTGACCTCTTTTGTCTTGAGTCTAGCCATAACCCATTCTAACGGGTGAAAACCGGCTTTCAAGCAAATTAATTTCGTGTAACTGTGTATGTTGTTGGGTGAAAAAGAAAGATTGCTGGTAAATCTTCCAGCAAAAAACGTTGAAAATCTAAATATATCCTCTTTCTTCCTTCAACATCAACCTCCATACGCCCATCTTCCAGAAGTTTATCTATCCGTGCATTCTGGTATTTCGAGATATTAGTTGCAGTTTGAGTAGAATGCCACAAAACATACTGGTCGGGATCTTTAGGTATGTCAAATACAACCAAGAAGGCTTGATATTCTGAGGGGATGCCAGGAGACACCTGAACAGTAGTTTTAATACCAGCATCGGTCCAGTTTTTCGCTACTATTTCTGCGGCGCTAAAGAATGTTGGGGAACTTATTAGCTGTAACTCCAGACCTTCCTTGCCTGAATCAGGTAAATCTTTGGTTAATTCAGTTGCCCTCTTTGGATCGTAATTATATGTTTTTACCTGCGGATTATAAGCCCACGACAGTGGTGATATCGGACCGATTGCTCTTGGGCTTTCAAACTCATCTTTGTTAATAGCATATCCCAGAGCCTGCCTAAATGATTTTTCGCTCAATAGAGGGTCCTGGATGTTTAAGAATATAGCCGCCACTTTGTTTAGATTCGTTGCTTGCTCAACGCGAGCAGTTTTCCAGTTTGTAAATGGTTCTGGATCAAATATACCATGAATTTCGTCAACCTCACCCAATTTAAAGGCTAATTTGGCCCTGTCTTCTGTTGGATAAAATTTATATATCTTTTTACCACGGGATTCATTCGTCACAACCAGCTCCTGTACAAAATTCCCCGAAACTGACATATTAGTAACTTTCCAATTACCCGTTCCTAGTAACCCTTGTTTAAATATTGGTTTTGAAACTACGGAAGGAAAAGCACCATATGCATTTTCCAGTTTGAATATTATTGTCTTGTCATCAGGCTTCTCTACCTGTACGTCGCTAAAATCATAACTTATAGTCTGGCTTGTTACATTCTGACCGTCTTGCCACGTTGCGTCATCTCTCAACTCAAATATCCAGGTTTTACCACTGTCCGTTGTACTCCATGACGAAGCCAGACCAGGCTCAACTGACCCATTTTCGCCAAACCGAGTAAGACCTTCACCCACTTGCTCAAGAATAGTAACGGGAAGTGAGTCTGGCCTGTACCTGCCGGTTATGCCAATCCGCGCAATTTGTGGACTGGATATAAACTTCCAGAAATAGGTAATGATTACAAACAATACTGCTCCCACAAAAATTCCCACCAGAAGAATCACCTTAAACCTAACGACAAAAGCCACAATCAGTCGAAGATAATATCTAAAGTTAGGCATCTATTGACAATTTCTAGATAAAAAGTTGCACGACCGAAAGGATAATGAAGAGTGCAACCAAGGCAAAAGTAGATTTAAACACGAGCTTCTCCAGCCCTCTTCTTGTAAATGACGTCTGACTACCACCGCCCCATACCCTACCAAAGCCAACACCTTTATTTTGAATCAGGATTGATCCTATGAGTAAGACACTTACTACAATTTGTAGTGTAAAAATAACTTCTCTCACAGGAATATTATACCAGTCTGGTTGCTATACTCCAAATTATTTAGATAGCCATTGAATCGCAGAGGAGATAATTGAAACAGTGAAAGAAAACGCAATAAACGACATGATACCGCTTAAGAAAAAACTGGGAATATCAATCCATACTGAAGAAAAACCAGAAAAATTAAAGTGTAGGATTTTAAATCCGGGGACAATAAGCGTAACTATGTAAAGAGCAGCAACAGACGACACCCATTTAAAAAACCCGAAGGTGATTAAATTTAATGGCAATAATAAGAGGTTCAAAATAGGCCGAGCAACGATGGAAGTGGCAGTCAAAACTATACCCGAAAGAAGTAATGTTTGTCCACCATTCTCAAATACCAAACCAGCAGCAACAAGTGATGCAAGATACAAAGAAAGTGTGTCGAATATATAAAGCCTGAAGAGACGCTTCATACATTTTAAGTATTCATGGAAGCGAACCTTTTGTCAAGAAACTGGTATTAATCGTTTTTTAAGAAGATGATGATGGTAGCGCCTAGCAAACCTGTGGGCCTCGTCTCGAATCCTTTGGAGAAGGTTGAGTGCGTTGCCGGCAGGAATTCTAAGCTCTGTGAAACCTGTTTTCCCACCGCGCTGTGGTATCACAAGAGTTTCTAGCCTTTTAGCAAGACCTACAATTTTTATGTCGTCCCGGCTTATGCTATCAAGAAAAGCTTGTACTTGCGTTTTGCCACCGTCAACAACAATCATGTCCGGTGTGCCCCAGTCTTCAAAGTGTTTTACTCTTCTTCGTATAACCTCTTTCATTGATGAAATATCATCATTCCCTTTCTTCTGGTTAATCCTGAAGTGCCTATAATGGCTCTTGTCGGGGACGCCATCTATAAATACAACCATAGAAGCAGTTGGTGCAACACCAGCCAGATGGGAAACATCGAAGCATTCAATCCTGGCTAGGTTTATTCTTCCCAATAATGTAGTGAGTAGAGATTCCAGTTCAGTTAGTTCTTTATCTTTTATATCGTTAGACAAATTCGGATTTTCTAAAAACATCTCTTTCGGAATAATTGGCTGCGTTATGTAATTTAATCGGTTAATTTTGTCCCTAATTTCTGCGGCTTCTTCAAAATCTCTATTGGAGGATTTATGACTCATCTGCAGTTGTAAACTTTTTAATACAGGGTTAACTTGACGAGACAATACTTTTCTAATCATTCCTATATTTCTCATGTACTTTCTTTTTAATAACAGTTTTGCTTCCCTCTCTGCAATGTGATTTATAACAGAAGGACAGGGGTCGCATAGACCCATGTGGCTTTCAATACAAGCTCTTTTACCAATTTTATGATCTGAAAAAGGAAATATGCGCCTAATCATTCTAAGTACCCTTTTGACATTAAGAGAGGAAGGAAAGGGTCCGAACACTTGCATAGACGTACCGGGTATTAAATCTTGCTTCCTTACCGAAAGAATACGCGGAAACTCCTCTTTAGTGATTTTTATATATAATGGGTTTTTATCGTCCTTTGAGATTGTGTTGTATTTAGGTTTTTGTGTTCTTATTAGGTGTGCCTCCAAAAGCAGACTTTCTAGCTCGGATGTTACTTTAATGAAAGAAAGAGAATCCGAGGCCGATATCATTTGAGTGGTCTTTGGATCCAGATTCAGGTTAAAATAGCTGGAGACTCTAGCCTTTATATTTTTCGCTTTGCCAATATAGTTAATTGTATTTGCTCGCCAAAAAATATATACCCCTGACTCTTCAGGCAATCTTTTTATGTCTAATTCAGTTAATTGAATCTTTGTAACCTTTTGTAAATTATCTTCCATATATTAAATATTGATGAAAACGCTTTTTTTGCAAAATTTCTTTTTAACTTTAATAGAAGTAATATTATAAGCGAAATAACAAGTATACAAAATATAAGCAGACTGTAGACAATTATCTGATTTTTTGCAGTCACAACGGTAGCATTGGTTTCACCTGCCCCCACGGTCAGTGTGTGCGGCGTTGAGCTTCCCAAAAAACTAAATGGGACCCTTACTTCGAACGTATAGCTTGCAAGGGGTGGTAATACCTTTATGGATTGTTCTGATTTTAGGTCGCCATCAAATTCAACTGATATCGGCAAATCATATAATGCAGAAGGCCCAGGGTTAGTTAGTGTAACTACAAATTTTTGAAAAAAGAACGGTAGGTTAGTTTTTTCAAACACTTGAATTTCGGGCTCGGAACTCCTTTTTGCCGGCAAACTACCAAAATCAACATACACGTCCTTCTGTGGTTCAGCACCCAACTTATACGATCCAGGTGGGAAAGGTTTTGTTGAACTTTCTCCGTGTATAACAAAAGTAAAATGTCTAAGGTCAAGTTTGTTAAAAAAGTCTATACCGCCGGTTGTTGCTCCCCATGTAGGATCGACTGGTACCCACACCTTTCTTCTTTCGTCCCAGTATTCTGGCCAGGCATGTAGGACATCAGACACCAGGGATAGAGGTTGTATTTCAGGGTTTTCGGTATAAGCGTACCCATTAATTTCTCTTGCTGGAATTCCAGCCGCTCTGGCTAGCGCAATAAATAGATCCGTAAACTCCATACAAATAGCGCTAGTTGGGTTTAGAAGAGCTGCTTTTGCCCCCTTTCGCTCCACGTTTGGTTGTACACGGCCATAGTCGTATGATAAGTTGCTTGAAACATAATCGTAAATCGCTTTGGGTGTTTTTAAGTTGCTGGCTAAGGTTTTGATTTGCAGATCGCTTGTTTCCCAATATTGATCTTCGCTTAAATTGGCTTTAAGTGTATCGGCAGTCGGCACCAGAAACGGTATTGGCCCTGCAAATATCTGAACTGAGCCAGTGGCTCTCACATCTATGCGCTCCCTGGGTTTTAGCTCATACGTTACCAACCAGTTGCCGTCAATTGTGGAGTGAACCTTTGCGGGAAGTGGAGTTATCTGTTCATAAAACACCCTTTGCATTGCAGTGTCTGGCGGAATCGCAATCTCCATTGCAGATTGCCTGTTAAGAGGATTTTCCAGATGGTAACTTATGTCGAAAGAAAATACTTGAAATGCACCAAAACCTGCAGTTATTCCAGTGGTTTTTAATTTCTCGCTACCAAATACAAAATATTTCTTCCCCAAAGTTGTATGCGTACGATCTGGATCAGGCGAAATATATGCAGCTGTCCCAAAAATATCAGGAACGCTAAGATTAATATTGTAGTCCGAAAAACCGGCTGAGTCAGATACGCCTGGGATATTAACTTCCCACACTTCTCCTGTTTTTGTTGCAACATTGTCTTGGTTAAAGACAATTGAGAAGTTTCTTCTCGCTCCCTTTCCGACAACGGGAGTATCAAAATTAACCTTTATCATTGTTTTACCTGACTCTGATAAAAGTTCTTGTGGTAGTAGTCTACCTGCCTCGTATGCTCTGGGGTTGTCGCTTCGGATGTTATCCAAAACCAGGGTGTAGCTGGTTGCCTGAAGATGGGAAAATAAATTTTCAAGCGTTATGTTGTAGGTTACCAAAGACGAACCATCACCATTCACATCGTAAGTTATATCAACGCTAGTTTTGAATTCATCAGAAGCTGTTACCGGCAAATATGCGAAGGCAAATAATAGTACGGTAAGTATGCTTATTAAAAACTGCCTCATTATTAAAAGTATATGTCAAAGATACTTTGCAGTATACGAACTATCAACTTTCTTGACTTCTTGAGGCGTTCCGGCTGCTACAATTTCACCACCAAACTGTCCGCCATCTGGGCCCAAATCAATAACCCAATCAGCATTTTTGATTACATCAAGATTGTGTTCAATAACACAAACCGTATTCCCTTTTGAAACCAAAAGTTTCAATACTTTCAGCAGTCTCTCAACATCTGCGAAATGCAAACCCGTTGTTGGCTCATCCAGAATATAGAAAGTCTTACCCGTAGAACGCTTAGATAGCTCAGTTGCAAGCTTAACTCTTTGGGCTTCGCCGCCCGATAAGGTCGTTGCAGGTTGGCCTAATTGCATATAGTCAAGTCCAACCAATGACAAGGTTTCAATTTTCGAAATAATTTTCGGATGCGCGTGGAAAAACTCCTTGGCCTCATCAATATTCATTTCTAAAACCTCAGATATATTTTTCCCTTTATAAACAATTTCAAGCGTCTGGGCGTTATAACGCCTTCCACTACACACTTCGCAGGTTATCCAAATATCACTCATAAACTGCATTTCAATTTTAATTTGACCCTGCCCTTCACAAGCTTCGCATCTACCGCCTTTTAGATTAAACGAGAATCTTCCCTTATTAAATCCATATGCCCTAGCCTCTCTAGTCTGGGCAAAAACTTCACGGATTGGGTCAAATACTCCCGTGTATGTTGCCGGGTTGCTTCGTGGAGTTTTTCCAATTGGAGACTGGTCAACTAAAATTACTTTATCTAAAAGATCATAGTTATGCACACTTTTAAACCTACCTTCCTCGCCACGAAAGAGGGGATTAAGCCTCTTCGCAAGTGCCGGATAAATGGTATCAACTAGAAGCGTTGATTTCCCACTCCCAGAAACACCTGTTATACAAACCAGTTTACCCAGTGGTATGTCTACATCTATATTTTTAAGGTTAAATTGGGAACAACCTTTAAAACTTAGGCTCTTACCAAAATAGTTGGGCTTATCTAACAAATAGTTAGATCCTAAATATTCTGCTTTTGGGGGATTAATTGCTTCAATTTTCCTTTTTCCAGAAAGATACTTACCCGTAATAGAGCTTTCTTGTTTTTCAATTTCTGAGGGTGTACCTTGGGAAATTATTTCGCCCCCGTACTTTCCTGCCTGTGGTCCGAAATCAACAATATAGTCAGCTTGCCTCATCATCTCTGTGTCATGTTCAACTACTACAACTGTATTACCCAAATCCCGCAGCCTCTTAAGTGTGTCTATAAGTCTTTGGTTGTCCCTCTGGTGAAGTCCGATGGTGGGCTCATCCAGAACATACAGCACACCCGTTAGTCCTGAGCCTATTTGACTTGCAAGCCTAATACGCTGCGCCTCACCACCGGAAAGCGTACCGGCCTCTCTTGCAAGAGTTATGTACTCAAGTCCCACAGAAATTAAAAAGACAAGTCTTTCACTTATTTCGTTTAATATTAACTTACTAATTTGTCTTTCCCGCTCTGTAAGCCCTGATCCGGATGAGAGCTCTTTTACCCACTGGAGTGTTTCTGATATAGCCATTTCGGTTACCTTGCTAATGGGTAATGAAGTTATGGTTATTGAAAGCGCCTCTTTCTTGAGTCTCGCACCATTACAGGTAGGACAGACCTGCTCCCGCATATATTTTTTAATTTCCTCACGGACCCAGTCCGATTCAGTTTCAAGGTGCCTTCTTTCTAATTCTTTTACAATCCCCGGAAAAGTTTCCCATATATTTGTTAGCCTTCCTTGTCTATTAGTCCCTTCTACTCTATATTCCTTTGAGCCGGTTCCGTACAATAAGACAGTTCTCGCCTCCTCTGACAGGTCTTTTATAGGAACTCGGGGGTCAATGTTATTTTCGCTACAAACTTTAAGAATAATTCTTGAATACCAAGTGTCGTTCTCGAACATTGTAGAAAACGGCAAAATACCCCCTTCCAGAATCGTCAAACCATCTGAAAAAACTAGTACAGGATCCACTTTTAAAATTTTTCCTAGGCCCGAACAGGTTGGACAAGCTCCTTGCGGAGAATTAAATGAAAAAGTCCTAGGTTCAATTTCTTCCAGCTGTATATTATCAATCGGACATGCAAAACGCTCTGAAAACAGGTGGTCGGTAAACCTTTTTGGAAATTCTGGCATTTCAAAGCCCGTGTCGTTAACTTGAGAAAGTTTTACCAAGCCGTCCGAAAGATTAAGAGATTGCTGGATAGATTCCGCGAGCCGTGACCTAATATTGTTAATAAATATCTCATCTTTGAGGTTGTCGCGCCCAACTGCAAGCCTGTCAATCACAACCTCAATTGTGTGCTTGTTAGTTTTTATCAGCACAAAATCTTCACTGATGTCTTTTATCAGCCCATCAACTCGAACTTGCCTATACCCCTTTGCTTTTAAATTATCCAAAAGAGAAGAAAATTCACCCTTTCTATCAACCACAACTGGGGAAAGTACTAAAAACCATGCCCTCTTTTCTTGTTTAGCAGTAGTTACAATAAGCTTAACTGCCTGCTCAACAATCTGATCTAAAGATTGTCTGCTTATTTCGCGGCCACAAACCGGGCAATGTGGGTGACCAATTCTAGCGAATAATAGGCGCATATAGTCATAAATCTCAGTTACAGTACCCACCGTCGAGCGTGGGTTATGTGAGGTGGTTTTCTGATCAATTGATATAGCAGGAGAAAGTCCTTCTATAGCATCAACATCAGGCTTCTCCATAACACCCAAAAATTGCCTTGCGTAGGAACTTAAGCTTTCGACATATCTCCTCTGACCTTCTGCGTAGATTGTGTCAAAAGCCAGTGAGCTTTTGCCGCTACCAGAAACTCCTGTAAAAACCACAAGCTTATTTTTGGGAATATCTAAATCAACATTTTTAAGATTATGTTGCCTAGCACCACGAATTTTAATGAAATTATCCATATCAAGTCCCCGTCGGTTTACCGGCGGAGAAAACATTGTACCACAAACTAAACACTTGATCTTCGGGTATTATTAGTATTCAAAGCTTTCAATTTCCTTTATTTTGTCTCTAATTTCAGCTGCGAGTTCAAAATTTAAGTCTTGTGCAGCCATTACCATCTCTTTCCTCAAATTCTTGGCTAAACGTTTTCTGTCCATGGGGGTTAAGCCATCTATTTCAAGATGAGGCAACTGCTGGTATACTGACTCCTTTTTCAATCCAAATAAGCCATATTCCTTGACTTCTTCCCGCTCAATAAGCTTTTCGCGAATCGGTTTATCAATTGATCTTGGAATTATGCCAAGTTTCTTATTCATATCAAGTTGATAGGCACGCCTTCTTTTGCCTTCGTCCAGCGCTCGTCTAATGGATCCGGTTATTGCGTCGGCATATAAGATCACACGGCCCTCAACATGCCTAGCTGCTCTACCCATTGTCTGAATAAGTGCAACATCACTTCTTAAAAAGCCCTCCTTGTCAGCGTCCAGAATCGCAACCAGGGAAACCTCAGGCAAGTCAAGTCCTTCCCGAAGCAAATTGATACCCACCAAAACATCATATTTCCCAGATCGCAAGTCATCCAAAATATCAGTCCTGTCTAGAGTATCTACATCTGAGTGCAAATAGTGAACTTTGATACCCTTCTCGTTAAGGTAATTTGAGAGGTCCTCTGCAGTTTTTTTGGTTAAAGTGGTAACCAATGTTCGCTGTTTTTTGGTGATTTGTTTTTGTATTTCTTCTATCACATCGGCTACCTGATTTTTAGTCGGTCTTCTAGAAACCTCAGGATCCGGTATTCCTGTTGGCCTCAATAATTGCTCGGTGACATTCCCGTTTGCTTGAGAAATTTCCCATTCAGCTGGTGTTGCGCTTGTTGCTACGAATCTCGGAATTCGTCTTAAAAATTCCTCAAACTTAAGCGGGCGGTTGTCCATAGCTGCAGGAAGTCTGAACCCATAATCAACAAGGGTCTTCTTTCTCGCTTGATCACCGTTATACATACCCCGTATCTGCGGAAAGGTAATGTGACTCTCATCAACCACCACCAGCCAATCATCGCCGTAAGGCTGGTTAAAGTAGTCCAAAAGTGTGTATGGAGCATCGCCCGGAATACGTCCTTCAAAGTATCTAGAGTAGTTTTCTATGCCTTTAACGTAACCGACCTCGGCAATCATTTCCAAATCATAAGTAACTCGCTGTGCAAGCCTGTGGGCTTCCAGAATCTTGCCTTTATTCTTCAAAAATTTCACTTGTTGGTTTAAATCACTTCTAATTTGCTCAAAGACGTCCTTATGTCTTGCTGGATCAGTTATAAAATGCTTGGCAGGAAAAAGAACGAAGCTGCTTATATCTTGCTGCTTGCCTCCAGCTGATTCGCCTGTTAGTGGATTGATAAAAGAAACCTTTTTAACTCTTTCGCCGTGAAGTTCAATCCTTACTGCCTCATCTTGATAGGCTGGAAAGATGTCGATTGCATCTCCCCGCACTCTAAAAGTCCCTCTATGGAACCCAAAATCATTTCTTTCGTATTGCAAATCAAGCAAGCGATCCAATACCTGTTTTCTGTCAACCTTCATTCCTTGTGTAAATTCAAATATGAATGCCCCATATTCTTTAGGAGAACCTATGTTATAAATACAGGAAACTGAAGCAATAACAATCGTGTCCCGCCTAGTTAGAAGATTGGTAGTTGCTGCCAAACGAAGTTTATCGATTAGCTCATTGACATCTGAGTCTTTCTCGATATAAGTGTCGGTTGATGGTATGTAAGCTTCTGGCTGATAATAGTCGTAGTAGGATACAAAATACGAGACTGCATTATCGGGGAAAAAATCACGAATTTCTTGATAAAGTTGTGCGGCTAATGTTTTATTGTGAGAAATAATTAGTGTCGGTTTCTGAAGCTTTTCAATCACATTGGCGACAGTAAATGTCTTACCTGAACCCGTAACTCCTAATAGCACTTGATAGTCTTTTCCGGATAGAACTCCTTCTGTAAGTTTATCTATGGCATTTTGCTGGTCGGCTGTGGGACCAAACCTGGCTTGAAGCTTAAATTTATTCACCAAAATATTGTACTACACCCCAACAAAAACCGAAAGTGGTATATGTGAACAGAAACCAGCCCTTGACAACTTCGGGTAATATTCGTATATTGTATGTATTATCTTTGTTTTAAACTTGTAACTTAAAAATTGGTAATTGAAAATTTTTAACTATGGCTCCCGTTATTTATAAAAGACAAGCACAAATTCTAGATTTCATCAGACAGCATATTCAATCGACCGGTTCTGCTCCCACTTTGAGACAAATTGCAGATGCTATTGGCGTGTCCTCACTCGCAACCGTCCACGAGCACTTAACTGTCCTTCAAGAAAAAGGACTAATAAAAAGGGAATCAGACAAAAAACGCTCAATTGACCTGGTTGGTGATGTTAATTTTTCAGGAGATGGCCCCGAAGTCCCAATTTTAGGATTTATAGCAGCTGGCGCTCCGATTGAGCCATACACAGACCCAAATGCCTCCATGAGTATTCCTGCCAACTTTGCATCAGGTAAAAAGCGAGTTTATGTTTTGCAGGTGCGTGGAGAATCAATGATTGAGGAACAAATCAGAGACGGCGATTATGTAATAATTGAGCAAACAGAAACAGCCAACAATGGGGAGATTGTAGTTGCGCTTCTGGATAATGGCATGGCAACTTTGAAACGATTCTATAAGGAGGCAACTAGAATCCGTCTTGAACCTGCAAACGCCAAAATGCAACCCATATTTGTTAAAAACGTTCGCATTCAGGGAAAAGTCGTAGGGTTAATTAGGAGATACGGGAGAAATTAGATAAAATTACTTTCCATAATTTCTGTATAATAACCTTGTGGTATCCCTAGCTGCTATTGAAAATTTCTTGCTTCAGATTGCAGAAGAAGTTCCCTTGGAGATTTTTACATTTTTCGGTGTGATTTTGGAAGAAGTAATTGCACCCATTCCAGCTCCCTTTGTAACTACGACAGCTGGAACCATCGCACTCGCTCAACATAAACCACTTATATTCCTGCTCTGGTTAAGTCTTATTGCAACCGCAGGAAAAACCATCGGGTCATATTTCTTTTATGTACTGGCGGATAAAGCTGAGGATTATCTTTTAACCAGATTCGGAAAATTTATTGGTGTAACTCACAAAGAAGTTGAGAGTATAGGTAAACATTTTAATGGAACAATCGCCGATGATATCACCCTAACCATACTAAGAGCGATACCTGTAGTTCCATCAACACCAATATCAATAGTTTGTGGATTTATCAAATTAAATATGAGAACATTTATAGTATCGACTGTTGTGGGCGGTTTTATACGAAATTTGATATTTTTGATAATTGGATATCAGGGGCTTCATGCAATTACCAACGGTTTTGATTCTTGGGAAGCAGTTATAAAGATAATCCTAGTCATGGGGATTGTAACCATCCTACTATATCTTTATTACAAGCGAAGCAAGGAAAATCTTCTCGGAAAAATACTAGCAAAAATAAAAGGCTCAGCAAATAAATAACCTATTTTCTGAGTCTGCTTAATTCGATATCGATTGATGACAAGCGGTTATATTTAGCCACTCTTTCCCCCCTTGCCGGAGCCCCGAATTTAACATAATCTGCTCCCACTCCTACGGCAAAGTCAGCAATAAATGTGTCATTTGTCTCGCCTGAGCGGTGAGAAACCACAACTTTCCAACCTGCATCTTTTGCGAGCTTGATTACTTTCAGCGTTTCAGTAACTGTTCCAATCTGGTTTGGTTTAATTAAGATCGCGTTACACGCGTGTTCAGATATTGCCTTTTGTGTCCTCTGTAGATTTGTGGCCAGTAAGTCATCCCCCACTATTATCACATTATTAGACAGTGCAGCAGTTATTTTCTTCCAGCTATCCCATGCATCCTCATGAAATGGGTCTTCTAAAACTGCTAACTTGTATTGATCGTATAAAGCCTTGTAATACTCAAGCATTTGATTGTCATCTTGAGGCGAAGTCTTGTCTCGGATAACATACTGCCCATTTTTAAAAAAGGAGTTGGCAGCAACATCCAAACCCAAAAACACATCCCTTCCTATAGAATAATTGGTGGATTTAATAGACTCAACAAAAACCTCTAAGGCATCGGCATTTGTGAAAAGATTAGGGGCATAACCGCCTTCATCGCCGACGGAGTGAATAGCACCTCTCCTTTCCAGGTTGTCGCCTATTGTCATGTAGACCTCAACCCCCATCTTTAGGCCTTCACTAAAATTTTTAGTAGATGCAGGTATTACATGAAATTCCTGGAAATCTAGGTTTCCCGCCCCATGCATACCACCATTGATCATATTAAATAGTGGAGTTGGGACCCGCAGTTGGGGCTTAAAATCAAGCTTTTCGGTAAGTGCGTAAATCCATAAATACAAACTTTCGCTGGCAGCCATTGAAGAGGCTTTACAAACTGCCATGGACACTGAAAGTATGGCATTACCACCCATTTTTGATTTATTTTCAGTGCCATCAACGGAAATCAGTTTATTGTCTATTGCCTCCTGGTTTGATGAGTCCATGCCGATAGTAGCGGGCCCCAAGATATTATTGACATTCTCTACTGCCTTTAACACACCCTTACCCAAATACCTATCTGGGTCATTATCTCTGAGTTCGAGTGTCTCGTGCGTCCCAGTGGAAGCACCCGCCGGTACAGACGCTACGGCAATGTGTCCACTATCCAGCTGACAAACAGTCTCTACGGTAGGAACACCCCTAGAATCCAGTATTTCCCTCGCCCAAATTCGAGCAACGTTAGCCATTATTGTCTCTTTGAAACAAGCTCCTTTTCCTTGTTGGCAATTACCCCCCGAACTCTATTTACCGAATCCGGGTTTACCGATACACTGGTTACGCCGTATTCAATTAATTTCTCAACCAAATCATCATATGAGCTAGGTGCTTGACCGCATATAGATGATGTGATTCCACGCTTATTACAGGTCTTTATGATTTTTCTCAAAGCCCAATAAACTGCAGAGGAACGCTCATTGAAAGCCTGAGCTACCTCCGAGTTATCACGGTCTGTACCCTGTATAAGCATTGTTAAATCATTAGAGCCTATTGAAACTCCGTCGATGCCAACGTCAATGAATTCATCAAGTAAAATGACATTAACCGGAAGTTCAACCATCATCCAGAATTTAAAGCTTACGCTCTCAAAAAGCCCCTCAGCCGCAACAAGCCGCCTGACGCGGGCGAGCTCCTCTGGCGAACGAACAAACGGGATCATTAGATTCAAATTGTTATACTCCTTCCGAACGCGTTTTATGGCCTGAAGCTCCAAATTAAAAACCTCAGGGTTGGCAATATATCGAAACGCGCCCCGAAACCCCAGCATTGGGTTAGGCTCTTCCGGCTCCCAGGCTTTTCCTCCGGGAAGCGCTCTATATTCGTTAGTTTTAAAGTCGGTCGCGCGATAAGTAACAGGTCTTGGATAAAAATTTTTACAAAATACAGTCAGTTCTCTGGTTAGTTTGTCGATAAACTTGTCTTGCTCTTTTCTTGCAATTGCCTCTTTGGGGTGAATCCCGATATTGGCAATCATAAACTCAGCGCGCAATAGCCCAACGCCATCAACATTTAATTTGGCAATTTCCTTAGCACGTTCAGGTTCCGCCAAATTCACGTACACATTGGTTGCTGTTTTTGTATGAACTATTTTTTCCTCAGTTTTATCTAAAACTTCAATTTTAACTTTGCTTCCAAGAAAAATTTGACCGGTCCTGCCGTCAACTGTAATCATGTTGCCTTCTTTTAACACACTCGTTGCGTCTTTGGCGCCAACTACACAAGGTATACCCAGTTCCCTCGAAACTATAGCCGCATGGCTAGTCTGGCCTCCCTGATCTGTTACAATCGCAACCGCTTTTTTCATTGCCGGTACGTAATCTGGAGAAGTCATGGGTGCAACAAGCACGTCACCTGCCTGAACTTTTGCAATTTCTTTGGGAGATTTTAGAATTTTTACTGGCCCACTTCCTGCGCCTGGTGAGGCTGGGCTACCTTGTAGAATAGGTGTCTGACTTATTTTAATCTCTCCGTCTACCACCTCTTTTTTGACACCGACGCTTTTAATCGTTGTTACTGGCCTGGTTTGCGTTATATAAAGCTTGTCTTTTTCTCTCGCCCATTCAATGTCCTGAGGGAGGTAATAATGGCTTTGTAATCTGTCGGCAAGTTTAGCCAACTTCACTATCTGTTCATCAGTAATTTTCTGAAGATCGCGCTTCTTTTTGGGCACCTCGACTTCTTTAGTTACACCTCCAACTTTTATAAGTTGGATTGCCTGATCCGAGACCTCTTTTGAAAGAATTGAAAAGGTTTCTTTCTGTACTACGTATTTATCGGGTACAACAGCACCCTGTACAATTAGCTCACCCAACCCCCATACGCCTTCAATTATAATTCTGTCTTTGTCGTTTGTAACTGGATCAATGGAAAACATAACTCCAGAAACATCTGATTGAACCATTTTCTGAACTATGACTGAAATCTTTGTCTTACTGTGCGGAATCTTGTTTTCCGTTCGGTAAAAAATAGCCCGAGCCGAAAAAAGTGAAGCCCAACACTCCCTGACTTTTTCAAGTAAGTTCGCTTCACCCTTTACGTTCAGAAAAGTGGCCTGTTGACCGGCAAAACTGGTATTCGGCAAATCCTCTGCCGTTGCCGAAGAGCGTACTGCCACTAATGACTTATTTAAAAAACCCGAAAGATGTTTGTATGCCTTAACAACGTCCTTAGCAACTGGTTCTGGAATTTTTGATGTTAATATTAATTTTTGAAGCTTTCTGGAAGCTGCATTTAAGGAATCGGCATCATGTACGTCCAATGGCTTTAATATGTCATCAATTTGTCCAGACAAATTATTAGAGGTTAAAAAAAGATCGTATGAAGGAACGGTTACAGCAAAGCCGTTGGGTACAGGAAAACCCGCCTTGGTCATTTCTCCAAGATTAGCCCCCTTGCCACCTACTAAAGGCAAATCACCCTTGTCTGTCTGATTGAAAAATAAAACTAGCGGGGCAGTACTCATATAATCATATTAGCATATTGAAATCATACTTAGGAAAGTTTTTCTTTAAGATACGCAACCCAAGGTATTGGGGTCGGATCAATGTCGTATAAAAGCGCCAAGTAATACGAAACAAATGATCCAAAAACTAAAATCTCAAATACTTGGGAGAGCTTTGTAGTATGCCTTGTCGGGTAGGACAACACTTCTAAGTCGTTTTTCGTAACTACATCCTTAACAACCGGGACTATTTTCATAGTTTGACTGGTATATAGTTTGGATTCAAAAAAAAGAAAAGCAGACCATTCTTTTACTTGAGCAGGGTTTCTAAGGCCCTCCAGTAGATGGTGGTTTAATTCAGGCAGGTCAAACAAAAAGCTCATGGTTTTGGCATTTTCATTCAGTTGATTTTTGAAAGCGTGAGTAACTCCCAACAAATGCTCGCCGGCGATTAAATAAACCTCTTTGCCTTTGAGCTTTCTAGCCATGCGTTTTGCTAAATTATCGTTTTCTGGAATGTCCACTGACAATTCTTTAGTAAACTTAAAAACTTCTTCTGCCACACTAATAATTTCATCCGTACGAATATTAACAAAGCCGATTTTGGCTAAAAGAGCTAAAATTGAAACTGTTGAGTACCCAAGCGACATTCTTGGCTGCCCGGAGGGGTTGTTAAAAGGATTAAACACATAACAAGGTAGTTTATGCGACTCAAAAAGCTCTTTCAACTTTCCACCGGTGGTAATCCCGAAAACCTGTGCATTTCGGTCATTAGCTTCACGAAAGCAGTCAAATGTTTCCTGTGTATTGCCTGAATACGAAGATAGTATTACCAAAGTGTTTTTATCTACATACCCCGGCAATTTGTAATCCGTGACAATATATAAAGGTATTCGGAGTTTGTCTTTTAGCAATGCGCCTACTATCCTTCCCCCCAAAGCCGAACCCCCCATACCGGCAACCACAATATTTTTGATGTCTTCCGAGAACTTAACATCCAGATCATTAACTTCATTCCATGCCTGCAGAATTTGATCCGATAAATTATATATGGAATTAATTAAATTAGATTTATCTAATTTTCCTATCTCGTCTTTTTTATCCAGACTAAACATTACCAACTACCTCCTTTACCAAAGCTATTCCGTCAGAAAGTAGCTTTTTGGCACTTTCAGGGTCGTCGCTTTCGGCAAAAACTCTAAACTCCGGCGCATTTGCAGATGAGCGGAAAAGTATCCAAGAGGCCTCATTTATCCAAATCTTTAGTCCATCAAGTTCTTCTGTCTTATTTCCTTTGAATTTGTTTTGTGCCACTTCCATAATTCTGTCTTTAAGTTCCCACTTATATTCCACTTTGTCCCGTTCAATATAAAACTTGGGCAGTTCGGAAATTAATTCAGAAAGTTTACCGCCCTTATTGGATAATATATTTAAAACTTCAATTGTAGACCTGCCACCATCACGACTGTACATTTGAGGGAATATTCCCCCACCGTTTGCTTCAAAACCAAAACCTGCACCAGTTTCTTTCATTTTGGCAACCACATGGGGTGAGCCAACCTTTGTTCTTATAACTTTTTTACCGATTTTTTCAACTACTTGAGATGTATTAATTGGCGTAACTACAGTGTCCCCCGGCAGCTCCCGGGCCAAAATACATCCGGTGAAATCTCCTGGAATAAACCACCCAGCTTCATCAATAAAAACACACCTGTCACCGTCCGAATCGTAGCCAATGCCAAAATCCGCCTTTTCCTCAACAACTTTTTGTTTCAGATCAATAAAATCCTTCTCAACCTCTGTATCTCGCGAGAAAAATTCACCTTGTATGGTTGCATTCATCTCAATCACTTGAAGCCCCAACAGTCTAAGAACTATCGGCATTATATCTGATTGCGCACCATCGCCAGGGTCAACTACCGCCTTCCACCTGGGATACGGCTTGGAAGCGTAACTTAACAATTTCTCGATATAAGCGTCTTTCGCTTTGGTCTCAAAATGAACGTCGCTTAAATTTTCGTTGTAAACTTTACTTTCTTTGGTGTGATTATAAATATCCTCGATTTCCGCCTCGTGTTCCTTTAATATCTCATCTTTGTTGAAAAAGAACTTAACACCATTTAGGTGGGGTTTTATATGACTTCCGGAAACCATTATGCTTCCTGCATACTTTTCACTTTCCAATAGAATATTATTCATTGAGGGCACTGAAGTTGCTCCTTCATCATACACTTCCCGACCTTCGTAAATTAGACCGGATTGTAAGGCACTTGATATTCTGGGGCTTGAACTTCGCGGGTCCATTCCTATTGCAACAGCGCCATCAATTGCATGATTAGTTAAAAATATTGCAAATGTCCGGCCTAAATCAAAACAAAACTGGTTAGTAAAAAGCTTTTCGGCATCGCCTCTTATGCCGCTCGTTCCAAAGAGAGGATTTGTTGGCATTAACTCATTCTAGGCTCTTTGTAAGGAAAAGGTCAAGCTCGTCCTTTAAGTTCGCTTGTCCGGTTTTTGCCTTTATATCAATATCTGCTAGTTGCCCTATAATACCTTTCAAACGCTCCTGCCCAAAAAGCAAAGCTTGCCTTTTTATTTTACCCGCCCGCCAAGACGGATATGGCAGTTCTCCTACAAGAGCCCAATACATATCCCTAAAAAGTTTGGCAAGCAGTGCGAAAGTGAATTCGACAGGCTGAGTCCCTGAGATTTCATTAAAAAGTGTAATTGCCTGTGACGAATTTCCTGGATACAAACTGTCAAGGAAATTAAACAACTTTTGAGGCAGCCTAAATTCCTCAATCTTTTGTGCCTTGGGAAGTTTATTTAAAAAAGTTTTTCCTATGGGAGTATCGGAATAAATAACCAAATTGCCACCTATGTTATCCGAATTTTCTGATAGCCATTTAAAATCCTTATCTTTCAGGAGTTTTATATCTTTTAGCACAAAGAAGCGTTCATCACCAAAAAGATTTGGTGTAGAAAGTATTTCTCCCAGGCTTAGTTTGCTATCACTGTCTATATATGTAACCTCCCAACCGCGCGCTTTTGCAGTATCAGTAAACTTAATAAGCCTCTCGTAGCTCTTTAAACTATCCTCACCATGTAATACATAAATTTTCATAATAAAGAGTCAGGTAACACAATCGGGACTATACACTATGACATAAAGCTAGCACAGGATATCCACATTAGTGGACACCGATGCGTAACCACCTAATTAATATCCCTCAAATATTGAGCAATCAGTCTATCTACCTGGTCGTGGAAGTTTCTTTTACCACGGCGAATGTGAGGAACTAGGCTCCCTGAAAAGTTTCTAGGGATGTGGGTGAGTTCGTGAATCAAGACTTTGTCTTGTTCCAGTTGGGGCATCTTGTCATATTTTTCCGAAATGACTTCAATCACATAAGTAGGCTTTATGTTTAAAGCTTGCTGCCAGACCTTTGATAAACCCCAGATTCTTGCAATTGCGCGGGTGTTTGCATTATTAGACCTGAAGCAAATTATCCTTTCCGAGTCCATTGAAGACAAATCCAAAGTTTTAATAAGGTGTCCGACTCGTTTTTTAACGTCCGGCGCATTAAGCCATTCAATTTTTCCCCTGCTTTTTCTTCTTCTTGCAACGCGCCTTCGTGTTAAAAAGTTAAAGTTTATAGACTTCGGCACCCTCACGTACCTCCTTTTCAGTCTTTAATCCTACCACACTCCCCCGATCCGCAAAATCCAGCTTTTTATGTTCAACTTGTATTGAATCTATCTTTTGATCAAACAACTCTTCTCCTCCCCGCACAAACCTGACAGTATCCCCTGATGACAAGGGTGAACTAAGTTCCACTACAGCCACCCCGATTTTATCGTAATAGTGTGTAACCCGACCAACCTTAAACATTTGTCTCACCTTCTTTCAGTTTAAAAGCGTGGCAGAGGGCAATAGCCAGCGCATCGGCACAATTATCAAAGTGTGTCTTTTTTTTTGATTCGCTTTTAACCCTGCTTCCTAAGATTTGCCTGATATGTTTTTCAACCTCTTTCTTATTTGCCCTTCCTGAACCTGTAATCATTTTCTTGATTGTGCCCGGAGCATATTCTTCAACGCGCACACCCGTTTTATGAGCAGCCAGAAGCATTACACCTTGGGCCTGCCCCACAGCAATTGCAGTTTTTGCATTTGTTGCGAAAAAGATTTTTTCTATAACAAACACATCCGGATTGTGTTTTTTAATAAGGCTTATGGTTTCTTCAAATATAAAATCAAGCCTTCTTTCCTTAAGAAGCGATTTGTCGGTTTCAATTAATCCCCACGTAACAACTTCATTCCCATGGCCATTCAAATTCACAAGCCCATAACCGGTTGTTGCAGTACCAGGGTCTATACCCAATATCAACATGGTTCTATTGTACTACAATTACTTTCTGGGGGCCTTTTTTTTGAAAAGCACAAGATAGGCTATTTCCAATATTCCCAGTGTGTTAATCACAAGAAGTGCGATGAACCAGTATAGCTGATTGTTGCGGGCGGAAGCCCAGAGAGCTTTACCTTTCCAAAACAAAGTCCAGGCCAAAATGACAAGAAGCAAAGGCAGCGGGATATCAAACGGTAAAAAATCTCCGTACATATTAGGTTAGTTTATTAAAACGGTCTTCTAACACTTTCCAGTTTACCACATCCCACCCCTCTTCGCTCATTTGAGTTTCAAAGGGGCAAGTCAGTTTATTTTATGGAGTTAAAGCGGTGTGCAACGTTTGCCCAATTCACTACATCCCACCAATTATCGATGTAATCTTTGCGGGAGTTTTTATATTTTAAATAATACGCATGTTCCCAGACATCAAGACCTAAGATTGGAGTTTCACCGTCCATTATTGGTGTATCCTGATTGGGTGTATCCGTTATTTCGAGTGAATTACCGTTTGCGACTAACCAGACCCAACCACTTCCAAATCTACCCAAACCAACGTTAGCAAACTTTTCTTTAAAACCCTCTAAATTCTCAAACGTAGAGACTAATGCTTCCAGAAGTTTTCCTTCAGGCTTTCGAAAATCTCCAGGTGGGCACATTAATTCCCAAAACAAAGTATGATTAGCATGCCCACCACCATTATTGCGAACCTTTGTGCGAATGTCTTCAGGAAGATCATCTAGTTTGCCTAATAGTTCGTTTACATCAAGCTCCAGAAACTGAGGACGGTCTTTTAATGCATCGTTTAGGTTAGAAACGTAAGTAGCGTGGTGTTTATCGTGGTGAAGCCGCATTGTCTCCTCATCGATATGTGGCTCTAGTGCATCGTATTCATATGGTAAATCTGGCAACTTAAACATAAGGTAATATTACTGAGTGAAAACACTCTAATCAAGCTAAACTCATTCAATACCCCAAGGGTTAGCGTGCATAGAGGATGTACAATTTGTTTAGTATACAGAAATTATCCGGATTCGAGGATCACCTTGTGTCAAATCGATAGAAACAACTTCGATTAGCATTTTTTTAGGTAAGTTGGGGTTAAGTAACGAATAATACTCTGCTGTCTTCGTAATTTTTTTAAGCTTGCCGGGTGTAACCGCTTCAGCAGGGGACCCAAATTTGTCGCTCTTTCTGGTTTTTACTTCAATAAAAACTAATGTGTTATTTTTTATTGCAATGAGGTCAATTTCGCCAAAACGTGAGTGGAAATTCTTTTCTATAATGTCATAACCGTTTTGGGTAAGGAATTCTGAGGCGAGATCCTCGCCTTTTAATCCGAAGGATTTGTTATTACTTTGCTTGGGCTGATTCACGCCTGTTGGCTCGGGAATAAATCTCGGCTATCTCGCGGGGGTTTTTGTCTCTAATGTAATAAAGTTTGGCCCTATTTGCGCCAGTTGTTCCCTTTTTAACAACAGTAACTTCCTCAATAAATGGAGAGGCTATGGGAAATATTCTTTCTATTCCGATGTTTAAATCTCCCACTTTTCGAACAGTAAAGGATTTGTTATCGCCTCTATTTTTAATCGCAATAACAATCCCTTCAAAGGCAGCATTCCTCATTTTCCCACCCTCTTTAATCTTTTGAAGAACGCGTACCCGGTCACCTATTCCGAATTCAATCTCCTTGTGTTTAATTTTAAGTGCCATAGGTGAAATTCTACTATATCACGGCTAAAAACGCTATAGGAATCAGGAAAGACTGCTACCATCAAAGATCTGAGCGATCTTGCGAGCAATTTCCTCTGTCCATGATATCCTGATTGGAAGATCCATACTCTTGTTGTTTTTTTCAAATACAAGACTTACTTCCTGGTCACCGCGGTTTGCGACTAAAACGCTTTTTAAGCTGTTCAACTTCTCAGCAGTTACGTTTGCGGGTATTTTTATAAAAACCTTAGCAGACGGACTTACAGGAGCATAAACTGAATCGAGAGTGTCTTTGACAGTTTCTTTTGTTTCTATTGATTCAACTATCAATGAAGTAGAATCGTCTCGGTTGTCAATTTTCCCGGATATTAGCAACGGCTTTGCAGTAACCCAAATATCACGGGTAGCCTTATAAAGTTTGGGGAAAACTACTAAATCAACAGAGCCAGTATCGTCTTCAACCTTTACAAATGCCATTTCAGCACCAGTTGCTTTTGTTAAAACAACCCTCACCTCTGACACTACTGCAGCAATACTTACCTTCTCTCCTACTTTGTCGCTCGCAGAAACCTCAAATATTTTATGAGTTGCAGCGTGGGAAATTGGCGCCAGAACCTCCCCCAATGGCTTTGCAGACAATGAAAATCCCAAAAGTTGTCTTTCAAGTGCTTGTAGTTCGTCTTGGCTAAATTCACTAACTGTACTGTCAACTATTATCTCGAAGGAGGCGGTCTCAACTTTATCAGTAGCCCCAAACAAGTCACCCTGACCCTCGTGAGTTTTGTGCCTTGGGGCCTTCTCTCTGATCTTATCGATTGAAGAAAGCAGCGCTGCCCGACTTCCAAATAAGGACATTGCACCCACCTTAATTAGGCTTTCTAAAACCTTTTTGTTACATTTTCGATTGTCTACCCTTGTAATAAAATCTGCAAAAGAGTTAAACTGACGCACATTTCTAGCTTCCAATATTGACTGTATTGCAGCAGCACCAACATTTTTAATTGCATCAAGCCCGAATCGAATTGCCTTATTATTTAGTGAATCCTTATCGGGAGCTATACTAAACCCAACTTGAGATTCATTTATGTCAGGAGGTAATACTTTTATGCCCATTCTTCTGCATTCACTAATTGCTGCCGAAACTTTATCCGCATCGTTACTTTCGGCAGTTAAAAGTGAGGCCATATACTCTGCTGGAAAATTAGCCTTCATATAAGCTGTATAGTATGCAATTACCCCATAGCTAGCAGCATGCGCCTTATTAAAACCATACGCCTGGAATGGCTCAAAAAGTTTCCAAAGTGTTTCTGCAAACTCTCTATCCCGTCCTTTAGCAATTATTCCGCTTGTAAATTTTTCTTTCTGAGCTGCCATTTCTTCAGGAATTTTCTTACCAACCGCTTTTCTAAATTTGTCTGCCTCTTCCCAAGTGTAACCAGCCAAATCGAGTGCGCAGAAGAGTAAATCGTCCTGATACACAATTAGGCCATAAGAGCTCTCCAGGAACTTTTCCATTCTCGGATCTAAATACTTAACAAGTTTTGGATTTTGTTTTCGTTTTATGTATTCAGGAATAACTGCCATAGGCCCAGGACGATATAAAGCAACCATGGCCATTAGGTCTTCAATTCTTTCAGGCTTCAGGTCTTTAAGATGCTTTGTCATACCAGAGCTTGATAGCTGGAAAACTCCCATCGTTTCTCCGCGACCAAGCATGTCAAAAGTCTTTTTATCATCTAGTGGAATTTCACCTAATTTAATGTTTTTACCTAAAGTATTATTAACAACTTCAATTGCAGACCCCAAAATTGAGAGGTTTCTAATACCCAAAATGTCAAATTTTATTAACCCCACGTCTTCGCAGGCATGCATTTCGTATTGAGTAATTATCTTCTCACCCGAGGGCTCCTTTTGAATTGGACTAAAATCTGTAATTTCGGTAGGTGAAACCACAACACCTGCCGCATGAACAGAGAGGTGCCTTGCATTTCCTTCAATTTGTTGAGCTAAGTCCAAAATCCTTTTGGCATCAGAGTCAGATTCATAAATCTGCTTTAATTCCGGCACTTCATCAAAAGCCTTGGGAATGGTTATTGGAAAACCTTGCTTGGGTGGCGGAATCATTTTTGAAATCCTGTCTCCTGTTGCATAGGGATAGCCCAAAACTCTAGCAACATCCCTTACAGCAGCTCTTGAAAGCATTCTTCCGAATGTGCAGATTTGGGCTACTTTCTCCTTGCCGTATTTTTCGGTTATATAGGCAATGACTTCTTCCCGCCTTGTGTCTGAAACATCAAAATCTATATCCGGAGGGGAAGGCCTGAAAGGATTTAGAAATCGTTCAAATGGCAAATAGTAAGTGATGGGATTTACGGTTGTAATACCAAGAATGAATGAGACCAAGCTCCCTGCGGCTGAACCTCTGGTATTTGTAATAATCCCCCTTTCATTCGCCCAGTTGACCATATCCATAACGATTAAAAAGTAGGGAGCATATCCTTTATCTATTATTACTCCCAACTCAAGTTCTAACCTACTTTTTAAATCTTGCGTAATTTCACCTACTTTTTCTTCTGCTCGTTCGTAAACCAATTTTTTTAAATACTCAGATTCGTCTAAGTTTTCGGGTACTTCAAATTTAGGGAAAAACCACTTTCCGAGAGTTGAGATTTCAAGATCGCATTTATCAGCCACCTGATTGGTGTTTTCTAGAGCCTCTGGCATATCTGGGAAAAGCGCCTGCATTTCTTCTCTTGAAGTCACATAAAAGCTTGGCGTGTCAATAAAGCGTAGCCGCTTAGTATCTGATACATTTTTACCGGTTGCAATGCAAAGCAGTGTGTCCTGGGCCGTAGCATCCTCTTTTTTAACATAATGAGCATCGTTGGTGGCAACAATTGGAATGCCGTATTCCTCGCTTAATTTGACAACCCCTTCATTAATCTTCTTCTCACTCTCGGCCATCTCAATCAGATTCTTTCGGATCTCTTCATCTGAAGCTTGTGGAAGATATTTTTCGTATTTGTGGCGTTGAACCTCCAAATAATAATCTTTGCCAAAAACATCCAAAAACCACTCAACCGTTTTTTTTGCCGATTCATGATCGTCTTTTATTAAAGCCTGCGCAACCTCTCCCTGCGCACAAGCTGAAGTAACAATTATGCCTTTTGAGTGCTTTTTGAGTGTCTCGCGATCGAACCTGGGGCGGTAATAATATCCTTCACAATGGGCAATTGAGGTTAATTTCATCAGATTTTTATACCCTTCTTCGTCTTTGGCTAGCATCAATAAATGGAAATTCTGAAACTTTCCCCGTTCAGGCCTTTCTTTGTGATCCACATTGGTCGTATAAGCTTCAAAACCGATTATTGGCTTGATCTCGGCAGCCTTACACCGCTTATAAAAATCAACAGCCCCATACATTGCTCCATGGTCTGTTATGGCTAAAGTGTCCATCCCCAACTCTTTTGCATGATTAATAAGCCTGTCAATTTTAGACAGCCCGTCAAGAAGGGAATACTCGGTGTGAAGATGTAGGTGTGTAAATTTACTGGTCATTAATGTCTTGTGCTTTTGATCTTCGTTTATCTTCATACATGTTTTCGTCAGCTAATCTAACCAGTTCCAAATAGTCCATACCAGGTTTCCACTGTGCTGTTCCGATACTTAAACCTGTGGCTTCTGGTAGCCCTCTTTCATTTTTAATTTTTTCAAAATTTTCTTTAAAACGTTGAATTGCCAACCTTGCTCCGTCTTCTGTCGTATCATCCAAAATCACAGCAAACTCATCGCCACCTATTCTGGCTGCTGTGTCTACTTCTCTAACACCCGCTAAAACTTCTCCTACAGCTCTGAGATATTCATCTCCTTTTTGGTGACCACCCAGTTGTACATTATCGTTAACAAACTTTAAGTTATTTGCATCTACGAAAAGAAGTGCGAAAGGCTTGGACTCCTCCCCTTTTGCTTCTCTACGCTTGATTCTGCTAAATCGTATAGACATTTGTATTTCGAATTGCATCTTTGAATCAAGACCTGTCAGTTTATCAAATGCAGCCAACTCTTCATTTAAAGCTGCTTGTTTTATAGCTGTTTCAGGATCTTCCTGGAACAACTGCCTCAGAATATCAACTCTTCTTTGGAAACGCGGATCTTTCATTCTAGTCTCAAAGAGTCTATTCATGTACTCACTCCTGGCCTGCATGCTCTCAAACTTTGGGTCAAAGGGGCTAGTTTCTAATCCTGGAATTCCTGAATCACCAGCTTCTGCCATACCTCATTTTACACTTCCCGGAGGGCTTTGAGAAGGGTTTGGGTGATTACTTTAGGTTCCCCTTTACCTTGAAGCTTCTTCTGAACCATTCCAATTAAAAACCCCATAACTTGTACTTTTCCCTCTTTATAATCACTTACCGCTTTCTCCTGCTCTGAAATTACATTAGAGACTGCAGCCTCAACTTCTTCTTCTGTTGAATAGGTAATCTGCGTCAGCTCTAATAACTTTTTAACAAATTTTTCAGGCTCTGGATAACTTTTGTCTAGGTTTTTATTAACCATTAAGTCTGCCAGTTTGGTCGATGATACTTTACCAAGAGATAGCTCATATGCCTTGAAAAAGTAACTCGCGCGATTTGTCGAAATTAATATATCTGCATAATTTTCCGGTAAAGAATATACGTTAATAAACCTTTCTCTGATTTGTCTGGGGAGTTCTGGCAAACTCTTTTGCAGGTTATCGATTTCATCATTTGTAAATGTGACTGGCGGTAAATCAGGCTCCGGAAAGTATCTGTAGTCTTGCGCCTCCTCTTTCGTCCTTTGGGAAAATGTTTCATTTCTTGTTTCGTTGTAACCCCTTGTTTCCTGCACAACCCTTTCGCCTCTTTCTAACAATTCTTTTTGTCTTTCGAGTTCGGCACGTATTGCTTTTTCCAGAAATCTGAAGGAGTTTATGTTTTTAAGTTCCACCTTGTAATCAGGTAGTGCCAAATCTTGATACCCAATATGTTCACTTTCTATCTTTTTTAGTGACGATAAATCGGTAGGCAATCTTCCTTTGGGAGTAAAGGTATCAGACAAAGAAACATTTGCCTCAAGCCTCATCGACCCTTTCTCCATGTCTGCATTAGAAATACCAAGTGCTCTGGCTGTAGCCTGTACATCTCTCAGAAACCCTCCGACTTCGGCAGGATCATCAAAATCCGGCTCGGTTACAAGCTCCATAAGTGGAACCCCACTTCGGTTAAAATCCACAAGCGAAACTTTTCTACCCCCCACTTCCTGATGAATTAGCTTACCTGTATCCTCTTCCAAATGAATGCGCCGTATTTTCACCTTTTTTCCGTCCTCTTCCCATGAACCATTGGTCCCAAACGGAAGATCGTATTGCGAAATTTGGTAACCTTTTGGAAGATCCGGGTAGAAATAGTGTTTTCTATCAAATTTGCTAAACTCGGAAATAGTGCAGCCGAACGCTAGTGCAAATTTGACCGTGTCCTTAATGGCAATCTTATTGGCGTATGGAAGAGCTCCTGGCAAACCTAAACATACTGGGCAAACCTGGGTATTTGGTTTTTTTCCGAAATGGTCCGCCCGACATCCACAAAACATTTTCGACTTTGTAGAAAGCTCAATATGTATCTCAAGACCAATTACTGGAATATAAGATTTCATTTAATTAAATAGCCTTTAAATAAAACGGTAATACCGAATTTTTTTGCTACATAAAACACTGCAAACAATGTTAACGATATCATAAATATTAAAAATCTAATTCCAAATACCTCTGTTAATGTTGCTGAAAATAATATGGGCACAACTGTTGCTATCGTAGTTAAAAACCAGAAATTACCGAAAACCCTACCTCTTAAACCACCCGGAGTTGCCTCTTGCAGATAAGTTTGTGAGGGTATAACTACTCCTAAAAAGGCGGCACCGATAAGAAATAGCAACATCGAGCCCACTACGGATTTTGATAACATTGGTAGTTTATCCAAAATCCACACCAGACAAAAGGCTGTTAAACCTAATACAAACAGGGATGTTTCAATGATTTTCTTTTTACGTATTCCGTTTTTAAGCAGCTTTGATATGGCAATGGCACCGACAACTGCACCAACCCCTGCCGGCACAACGACCCCCAAACCGGCTGAAATAATACTTAAGCCTAAAATTTCTCTAGCAAAAATAGGTACGTTAACGGCGACTATAGCCATCCCAACTTGCATACCAATCAACAGAAGAAACGGAAACAATATGGAATTATGCTCTTTGATAAAATTATAGCCCTCGCTAATTCTCTTAAAAAAGATAACCAGGCCAGCCTCGATATTTCTAGCAAACTTCTTTGTGTTACTAAGTTTAGGTAATAAGCTAACACTTATAAATGCCATGAACAGGAAAAAACTGCACAAGTAAAGTGAGTTTGTAAAACGAAGGTGGCTTAGAATTAATCCACCTAAACCAAAGCCCAATACGATTGCTGACTGCTGAGTCAAAAAGAATAGACTATTTGCAAATGGAAGGTATTTTTTTGAAACTATGGAAGGAAGTGAAGCGTGTTCGGTGGGAATATAAAACTGATTTAATAGAGAGTATGCAAAAACCAGCCCGAAAAGTAGAAAGAACCTTTCATTGTGCGAAAGTGCATACAAAAAAACCACTACCGACTGAAAAAGGTTGCTTAACATCAAAACTCTCCGCCTCTCAAACATGTCCGATGCCGCAGCTGCGAAAGGACCAATTAGAATTGCAGGCAGGGCATAGGCAATCCAGAGGAGCGAGGCAGCAATTGCTGAGTTTGTAATTGCAATAATTCTTACCAAAAGCACGAAGTTCATGATATTGATAGTTAGCTGGGAAAATATTTGCGAAATCCAAAGAAATATGAACTTATTGTTTTTGAGTAACGGTTTAAAATCTTTCATACCATTTCTGCCACCTGCGGTTTAAAATCTGTCAGCTTTTCAAACTTTTCTCCCAGGGCGAATATGGTAGGCTCAGCAAACCGTGCGCCCAGTAACTGGAAACCCAGTGGCAAACCGTTATGGGTAAATCCAAAAGGAATACTAATACCGCAAATACCCGCTAAATTGGCAGCCACGGTATATATGTCTGCTAAGTACATTTGGAGTGGGTCAGACGCCTTTTCTCCAATCCTGAAAGGTGGTGTTGGAGAAACAGGAGCAAGAATTGCATCCACCTCCCCAAAAGCCTTGTCAAAATCCTCAACGATTTTTGAGCGAACCTTCATGGCCTTTAGATAATAAGCATCATAATAGCCGGCAGATAAAACATAAGTCCCAAGCATAATCCTGCGTTTTGCTTCGTCCCCAAAAGAGGCTCGCTTGTTTCCATACCTGACCCCATCATACCTTCCTAAGTTCGAGGAGACCTCCGCGGGCTGGATAATGTAGTAGACTGATATCGCATATTTTGTATGCGGCAAGCTTATATCAACAAGTTCAATTCCATCTTTTTCAAATATTTTCGCGGCTTCAAGAACTTTTTCCCGAACCTGACTATCTAGCCCGTCAATGAAATATTCCTTCGGTATTCCAATCTTAAGTTTTCTGTTTCCAGATTGATTATCTGCCTGGTATTCCGCCAATGTACTATCTAAACCATCAAACCCCCTTGTAGCATTAAAGATTGTTTCCAAATCCGATGTGCACTTTGCAAAACAACCCATGCTGTCTAAAGAAGATGCCATCGCAACAACGCCATATCTGGAAACTGCACCATAAGTGGGTTTTAGTCCGTATACTCCTGAAAAGTTCGCAGGCTGTCTGATTGACCCGCCTGTATCTGTACCTGTTGCAACCACTGTTAAATTAGCTGCAGTAGCAGCAGCAGAACCACTGGAGGACCCGCCGGGTACATATTCTATATCCCTGGGGTTTTTTGTTGGTCCAAAATCTGAATTCTCTCCCGAGGCTCCGTGTGCCCAGGCATCACAATTGGTTTTGCCAAGTAGAATTGCCCCCGCTGCTTCAATTCTTTTTACTACTGTTGAAGAATATTGTGGTATATAGTTTTCCAAAACCTTAGAACCTGCCGTTGTTTTAATTCCTTCAGTTAAATAGAGATCTTTGTGAGCAATAGGTACTCCGAGCAAAGGATATTCGTTAAAAACTTCTTCACTTTCAGATTTAATTAAACCATCTACCCTTTTAGCATCCTCCAGGGCTTTCTCTTCAGTTATGGTTATGAAACTATTTAGCTTTTTATCAAGCTTTTTTATCCTACCCAAAAATTCACGGGTTAACTCGGTAGCCGTTACCTTTTTTGACTTTAACAGTCCTTGTGCTTCATTGATGGTTTTCGGCAAGTTCATTTTATTCTCTTTTCTCTTTTAACAGTGCTTCAACAACAAACAGGTTATTGTGAACATTGGTAGTCGAAGAAACTGCCTTTTCAGCGCTAAGCGTTTGTATCGGGTTTGTATTATCCTCCCTGGTTAGGTTATTAAGTCCAGTGGTTTGACTGGTGGGTTCGGTGTTAGAAGTATCAACGCCACTCAGCTGTCCTACATAATCAACAACAGAAGAGAGTTGTTTTAAATACTTTTGAGTTTCCTGAGGCGTTAAGTTTAAATTTGCAAGTTTGGCAACATGCAAAACGTCCTGCTTAGTCAGCTTTGCCATAGTTCATATATTAGTCTTACAGAAGCAATTCATCAAGAAGACTTTTAAAATAGTTATTTGTCGCTGAAAGGGTCTTTCAAGCCAAATTCTTCCTTAATTCGGAGGAGAGCTGAGAAAAATTCTGCTGCTTGTTTTAAAGTTTGCAATCTATACTCAATATCTGTTGTTGCTTCATCAAAAAGAGCCTTTTGTCGGTTTTCTTGAGGTTCAGCTAAAAATCTGGCTTTTAATAAGTCATACTCTGTGGCACCTGATTCCACCGCTCTGGTCAATGCATTATTAAACCTTTCATCGACGGCTTCCTCCTCACCTAGCCCGACAGCGATTGATTCTATCCATGCCATTTTCAAGTCAGATAATGCAACTTCTCTTTGTGAGGGCCCTTCTTTGTCAGGATACATTACTAGTGTTATATCACTGCTTTAAATAAAAAACAATTAGGCCATTTGCTCAAGCGCCTTGATTCTTTCGGAAAGTGGAGGATGTGTATTAAAAAGATTGGCAAATTTATCAACCGCCCCGTGGCCTTTCTCTTTAAATGGGTTGACGATATATAGATGCGCAGTTGCTTTATTGGCAACTTCGAGTGGCTCATGATCGGCAGATATTTTTTGCAGTGCAGAAATTAAACCAGCTGGTTGCCTTGTTATTGCAACGGACCCGGCGTCTGCCATAAACTCACGCCTTCTTGAAATTGCTAATTTAATAAGCTGGGCAATAAAGGGAGAAAGGATCGCAAATACAATACCTAGAATTATGATTACGCTTCCGATACTGCCTCTTCGGTCATCCCCTCTTGCATGAAAACTCGTACGAAGAAAAATATCTGCCAAAAGCGCAACAAATCCTACCATCACAGCCACAACGGACATAAGCTGGATATCGTAATGTTTTATGTGGGCCAACTCGTGTGCAACTACACCTTCCAGTTCGGTTCTGGTGAGCTTTGCAAGTAAGCCAGTAGTTGCGGCCACTACAGCATGGTCTGGGTCTCTACCTGTTGCAAAAGCATTGGGGGCTGAGTCTTCTATAACATATAGTCGTGGTTTGGGTAACCCTGCTCCCAAACTTAAATTCTCGGCAACTGTGAAAAACTCAAAATCCCTTCGCCTGTCTGCGGGTCGTGCTCCCGAAATTGCCAAAACAATTTTGTCGCTAAAGTAGTAACTTATAAAAGTTGTCACACCCGAAATAATTAACGCAATTCCGGCAATCCCTAAACCACCAGGCTCATAGCCTAAGTAAATCGCAAAGGCTTGCGAAAGAACGTAAACAGAAACAGCTATAAAGATTAAAAATCCAATGATTATAACTGCACTCTTACGCTGATTTGATACAGCAACTTCATAAATGTTTTTCACTTTGTCCTTTTCGTAGCTTTAGCGAAGGAGGATCTAAAGCCCAACCTTCGGTGTTTTCATCTCAGTCTGAGATACTGCCAGGTGTTCCCCGGTTTCTGAAGTTTCCAAGCCTTTTAGCTCAGTAAAATTAAACATTGAAGCCACAATGCTTGAGGGGAAAGTAACTCTGCGAACATTGTAATCCGCAGTCAGGTCAATAAGAAGCCTTCTTGCATACATAACTTTGTCAGCAGTGTCACGGAGCTCATTCATTAGATTCCCTACAACCTCGCTGGCTTTAAGTTCAGGATTGCTTTCAACGGCAATTGTAAGCCTGGGGAGTACGTCATTCAGTTTTGACTCCGCCGCCGCCATTTTTTCCAAATTCCCGCTTCCTGCGGCTTGGGCAACTGCCTTTCTTGCGTCTGTAAGCATTTTAAAGACATCCTTTTCATGGGTCATGTACCCTTTTACCGAAGACTCAAGATTCGGGATCAAATCTGCTTGTCGCTTAAGCTGATTGCCAATTTCCTGGATCGAGGCTTTGATGCGTGCTTTCGAGGAAACAAAAAAATTATAAGTGGAAATAACCCACAAGGCCAATACCGCAAGAACAGCCAATAAAACAAATACCATGATAATTTAGTATATCATACTTTCAAACTCTGCCAAACTTCTAGTGTTGATCACTTCATTTTTTGTTAACCAGCCCCGTCTTGCAACATTGACACCGTTACCCATATTGCCTAGTCCTTCCCAATGATGGGAATCTGTTCCCAGGGTAAACTTAACTTCCAAATCCTTGGCAACCTTAACTAAAAAGTCCGGCAAATCAAGACGCATCGGGTCACAATTAATTTCAATCCATTTATTATTAACAGCGCAATATTCAAATATCCTTTCCCAGTCGGCCTCAACTGATTCGCGTTTAGTTAGTTTCCTTCCAGTAGGATGAGCGAATATTTTAACTTTCGGGTGCGCAAGTGCAGAAAGTATACGTTTTGTCATTTCATTTTTTTCGAGTCCAAAAGCGGAGTGAATTGAAACCAGGGCAAAGTCTAATGTTTCAAGTGCAGAATCTGGGGTAGCCAACCTTCCATCTGGCATAATATCGATCTCAAGAGAATTGAATACTTTTTGTACACTTGTTTTCATACGTTTCACAAATGAGTAATTTATTTCTTCTACTTTATCTTTCTTACGCTTTAATATATCTACAATTTGCTGATCTGTGTGCTTACTTCTGCTGGGGTTGTGCTCGGTAAAGGCCACATATTCATATTTAAGCTCACCTGCCTTTTTTATAACCTCCTCCATACTTGATAATCCCAGGTCATGACTTGTTTCTATGTCAAAGTTGGAGTGAATCTGTAAATCAGCTTTAACATCCTTAAGCTCAATAAGCTGAGGTAGACTATTATTAAGTGATGCCGCTAACTCACCTTGATCCTCCCGCAATTCAGGTGGAATCCATTGTAATCCAAGCTTGGCGTAAAACTTCTCTTCGGTATCAAATTTCTCTGTCTTTCCATTTACCTTGATCCCCTTTTCAGACAAACTCAGTCCTTTTTTGAGTGCAAAATTTCTTAAAGCTACATTGTGGTGCTTCGATCCAGTGAAGTGCTGCAAAAGTGAGCCATACGAATCAGGCGGTTGAACCATTAAATCAACCTGCACATCACCGGCAACTACAATGCCTGCACTTATTACTCCCATTTCCAGTACCCGCTGGGCTTTGGGATACTTTACAAAGTGCTCAATGACCACTTGAGGCTCGTCTGTTGCAACCGAGATATCAATATCGCCAATTGTTGCAGCCTTACGCCGTAGACTCCCAAGGGGATCGGCTCTTTCGACTCTGGGGTGCTTATTAAGCCAATCAATTACTTCAAAAGCAATCTCTTGTGCATACGGAAAAAGGAGCCTTCTTGATCTTCCTTTAACCTCGGTGATGCTTTTGATAATCGCCGCTTGAGAGTCAATCCCAAAACCTTCCAAACCAGAAATCTTATTGGCTTTTGCAGCCTTTTCTAAATCATCAATACTTTTTATACCTAAATTTTTGACAAGTTTTAAAGCAGTTTTAGGGCCAATACCCTGAATTTTCATAAGTTCAAATACCGGTGTGGGTATACGCCTCAGTAATGAGTCAAAATGTTTTGAATTGCCTGTCTTAAAAAGGTCATCTAAGTGCTTTGCAATGCTTGTTCCTATACCCGGTACTTCGTCCAGCTCTCCTTCATCCCAAATGTCTTTTAACTCGCTAGTTGCATGCTCAACTGCATCGGCTGCTCGTTGATATGCAATAATTTTGAACCGATTCTTTTCCTCACTTTGGATCTGGTAGGAGGCAGCAACATTTCTAAGTAAATCTGCGATCTGGATATTTGTTAAGGTTTTGTTTGTGCGTGCCACTAAAATGTATTATAATTCGTTTGCCCGCAAATTTAAATGTATTTGGGGTGGTAGCTCAGTCGGCTAGAGCGCTTCCCTGTCACGGAAGAGGTCGAGGGTTCGAGTCCCTTCCACCTCGCTCGGTGCACTCGCTAAGTTTCAAGTCCTCGATTTAAATCACTATTGACTTCTTAATCCTTTTTGTCTAAATTCACAGGTACACAAATCTGCCCATGTGATGCCGAAGGGCGGTGAAAATTATTTTGGATTTAAAATCATTATTAAAAACTTTAAAGCTTAATGAATCAGTCATAAGCATGACGCTTGGCGCCTTAGTAATTGTTGTTGTTGGCGTATTAGTTGTTAACTACTTTAGAGGCCAAGAAGGTGGCCGCCTTCCCGCTTTAAGCGAAATCAACGAATCACAAACAACAGAAGACTCTACTCACACTGTAGCTGAGGGAGAAAGTCTGTGGGGAATTGCTGAGCAGTATTACGGAGACGGATACTCGTGGACACGTATTGCTGAAGCTAACGATTTAGACAACGCAAATACCATAGAGGTAGGGCAAGTTCTTGAGATACCTGAAGTTCAAGAGGGGGCAACTGTCACGCCTTCCCCGATAGCACAAGCTGAAGACACAGGAGACGATGAAGGCCAGCTTCAGGATTCTGAGACGCAGCAGGATCAAGATGGGCAAATTTCCAGCGAGTCTTATGAAGTACAAAGCGGGGATAACTTGTGGAACATTTCGGTACGTGCATATGGTGATGGTTACAGATGGGTTGAGGTAGCAAGAGCAAACGAGCTTGTTAACCCTGATTTAATTCACCCTGGTAACGTGCTGGTTCTACCAAGATAGGTTTGATATACTAATCCTGTTAACGCGGGATTAGTTAAGCGGCCTAACGCTACCTTCCCAAGGTAGAGAAACGGGTTCAACTCCCGTATCCCGCTCCGGTAGCTATGAATGAAAGCGACATCAATACTCACGTCGTGGCAGTGATGGGTATTGTTAAAAAAGGAAACAAATACCTGATTGCTCGCCGAAGCAAGGACGATCCCCAACAGGGCGGGCAATGGAGTTTTCCAGGCGGTAAAGTTGATTTTCAAATTGAAGAAAATATCATTGAAAATACATTGAAACGCGAGATTTTGGAAGAAGTTGGTATAGAAATTAACGACAATGTTGAACTTATATATAACAACTCATTCATTCGTGTAAGCGGCCATCATGTAATCATGTTGGTCTTTTTGTGTCATTATAAATCAGGGGAGGCACAGGCACTTGAAGGTCAAGAGGTCGTGAAATGGGTATCAATTGAGGAGTTAATAGATATGAAAAGTGAATTACCAAAATATACTTGGGATAAAATTCAAGCACTCGTAAAACATCCCAATATCTAAGCACGCCAGGCACGTACGTGTTCAGTTTAGGCTCAAACTAACGAGGAAATTAAAAAGCCAATAAAGAAAAGCCCGAGCCATGCGGCTGTAAAGGCCACTAGCTCAATTGCTTCATTCTTCTTACCTGCAAAAAACAATTTATAAGGCTTTCCAAAAACCAAGAGTGAAGTGATAATTGCAGAAAGTATGAAAAGTAATAAAAACATTGCACCACCCTTAACTTCATTTTGTATAAACGACTGGGCGTGAGTCATCAAAAATGCAACCATTAAACAGTAAATTGAAACCCCTAATGCCTGTACTGCACTAAGCCACTGCAGAGGCAGCTTATCCAAATCTTTAAATCTTTTGTGAAGTCTGTTAAACGTTTTCATTTTTCTCCGTTAATTGCTTTTTAAGCAATTGAAACACATTCTTCTTTGCATCTATATCCCTCATTCCCCACTTCTCGGCCAACACTCTAAAATCCTTTTCAGTTAAAGAGCCACCGCCCCCACTTATATTCCCTTTGCCCATATCTTCTTCCGGCATTTCGCATCCACAGTTATAGCACATGATTAAAATATAATAGCTTCAACAGTAAATGTCAAAACTCTGGCGTAATGTGGTAACATGGACGTATGAAATTAACTCTTACAAGAAAACTTGAAGAGGCAAAAGGGACAATGTCATTTTTCTGGAAACCTGATACCCCGGTTAGACATCTTCCAGGGCAATTTTATTACTTTACTCTACCTAAACTTAACTTTCCCGATAGCAGAGGGGCTACCCGCCACATAACAATCTCTTCCTCTCCAACCGAGGGTGAACTGATAAGGTTCACAACACGGGTTAGAAAAGAGTCAGGGTATAAAAAAACGCTCTATCAATTAAACATTGGGGATCAAATCGATGGTGAAGGGCCGAATGGAACCTTTATATTAAACGACAATGACCAAGGTCCACATGTATTTATAGCCGGAGGCATAGGAATAACACCGTTTAGATGCATGGTCAAGTATGCGAGTGATAAAAAGCTTGGTACAAAATTATACTTACTCTACTCCAACTCTATCCCGGAAGAAATTACATTCAAAGAAGAGATGGAAAATCTTACAAAGCTTAATTCGAATTTTAAACTAGCCCTAACAGTAACAAAGCCCGAGGAATTAAAGCAAGAATGGGGAGGGTTAACAGGCCGCATCGATCGAGGCTTTATCGAGTCCCAGATTGAAAACTGGAAATTAAAAATTGCTGATTGTACTTTTTGGGTCTGTGGACCACCTTCCATGGTCGATTCGATTGAAACTACACTAATCGACATGGGTATTGCCTCTGGCAACATGCGTGTCGAAAAGTTCACTGGGTATTAGCTCGGGGTCGGCAAGAGTGGTATAATTCTACACATTGTTAGCCGATGTAGCTCAGCTGGTAAGCAAAGCTTGGCCAGCTGAGTATGTGAGACAATTGCCGATGTAGCTCAGCTGGTAGAGCAATCCCTTCGTAAGGGAAAGGTCGGGGGTTCGATCCCTCTCATCGGCTCTAGGATAAATTTAAATGTTAAAAATGCGAAGAAAATTTAGGTTTACAAACATAGAAGAACGCAAAAATCTAAGGAAAACTATTTTCTTCGGGGGTTTATCGCTTTGCCTTCTTGTTATTTTGTTTATATATGGTATACCAACAATTGCTCGGGTAGCCAGCTTCGTGTCAGAATTGGGTAAAACCAATCAGCCCATTGATGTTGCCGACACAATTCCTCCTGCACCGCCCAGATTCGAAACGACCCCTGAGGCCACTAATAAGGTTACCTTAGATCTTAAAGGCTATTCAGAAGCAGGAGCACTCGTTATACTCGAAGTCAATCGCAAGAAACACGAGGTGGTAGCAGATGGTAACGGAGAATTTTCATTGACTGTCGAACTGCTAAGCGGCGATAATTTTATTTCTGCAATAGCAAGAGATACTGCAGGGAATGAAAGTCAGCCCTCTAGAGAAATTAAGATAGTATTTGACAACAAAGCTCCAACACTAGAAGTTACCAACCCCAAGGACGAAACAGAGTATTCTGGGTCTGCGCAAAGGCAAATTACAATCCAAGGTAGTACTGAACCGGGAGTCAAAGTAACAATAAATGAGCGCACCGTAACAGTACTAGAAGATGGTATGTTCTCTTATACGACCTCGTTATCTGATGGTGAAAATAAATTTCGCGTACTCTCAACCGACATTGCTGGTAATTATATCGAAAAAGAGCTAACACTAAGATTTAACCCTTAAAGCCCAGGCCGCAAGCACGCTTACCCAACCCATAACCCAAGGATAAACTAGGCTATTGTTAAATTGGCTGTGGACCAGTACGGCAATGACTGTTGAGGTAAGGATAAGCGATGACCAATGCGATTTATTAATATTTGTAAACTTTCGCAGTAATATTGTACTCAACGTAATCAATCCTATCACACCAGTTGTAGATAGAACAAGTAATATACTCGAATCAGAGCCCGAACAGGAGTGGGATGTAGGCGTATTTAATTTCAAATAGGTAATTTTGGCCTGGCAGATATTGTTAACCCCCACCCCGAAAAGAGGAGAAAGCTTCGCAACTTGAAACATTTCCTGATAGCTTACCAGCCTCGAATTCGCACTTGCAGTCCTCTCTAGGTGTGCTCCTTCACTTGACGGTCGAGGCAACAGTAGAATTATAATTGCAAACAAAACCAATCCTAAAACAATCTTCTTAAACTCTCTCACAATAATAAGCATGTAAGTACCCCCAATAATTAACGCCAGGTATGAGGCTCGCGAGTACGTAAATGATAGTGTGAGCAAAAAAAATACTGTAATAATAAACCAAAGCTTGCCCTTTTCTTTTAAATACAAGCCCAAGGACAGCAGTGAAGCCAAGACGACAACAATACCCGTAAACGCGGGGTCCAGAAAGCTTCCTACAAGGCGGTAAAGATGGTCATCCCACCCAAATTCATAAAATGCCCTTAAATCTGGTAAAAGTAAATATTGGACCCAACCCAATAGGGCGGTTATCATTGCTATTGATATAAGAAATTTTGGTACTAATTCTCGATACAAAATTTGCTTATGCAGCAAATCTTTTAAAATAAAATAGAAAAATATGTAACTGATTAAGCGTATCAAATAAAGCGCACCCGTAAACAACTGTTCTACTGGAAAAAGGGAGAAAGAGAAAATAAGACTAAAAATTAATATTGTCAGCGCGGTTTTTACTTCTGGAATTCTTAAAACGCGCTTTTTGATTAGAAAAATTGAAGGAAAAACTACCAGATCTATCGGTTGAATCCTAATATCTCCACCAATATTTATTCTTATTAATTGCCCTAACGGAAAAAGGACCATGAATAATAGAAATAAATAGTTTATTATTTTGATTCTTTTTGCATTTGCCATAATAGACTCCACGACAAAAATGAATGAAAGCTCATCATAACAGCATATATATACCCGCGGACACCATCAGCAAAACCTTTTCTTACTACCCAAAAATACATTAATTTTATAAGTGGCCAAAACATAATTTTTAGTAAACTAGACTTTTTGCCTTCCTTATTATTAGCTACTGCGTGAATCGAGGAAAAGTTTCCGATAGATGACAAAAAGCAAGAAAGATTTTTGTGTGGATAATGGATTATTTCTCCGTTTAAGTTCCCCGGCTGACCGTTTATATCCCAAACCTCATGAACCTCGCGCTTCCAGATACCCGCCTTCCGGGTACCAAGTCGAACTAACTTAATGCTGCCAACCTCTCCGTATAACATTTTCTTGCCCCAGGCAACATCTGTACGCTTAATAAGATAGCCACTGCAGGTAACATTTTCATGAAGGACACGGCGAATCTCCTTTTTAAGTGCCGCGGATAGGCACTCATCAGCATCTAAAAATAAAACATACTCCCCTTTTGCCGCTTCTAAACCAAAGTTTCTTTGATCTGCGAAATTTCCTAACAATTTTCTTTTGTAAATTTTTGCACCCAAAGACTTCGCAATTTTAGTTGTATTATCAGTCGAAAAATCGTCAACAATCATAATCTCATTAGCTAACCCCAACACACTGCATATGGATTTTCTGATGTTAGACTCTTCGTTTTTCGTAAGAATAATAACAGTTAATTTTTTGCCTTTATTCATTTTTATATATTCTAACTCCATCAATGATGAATTCAGGTGTGTCGTTGCTTACATAGGCCTCACTTGACGGCTCAACAATGCTATAGTGCAACCTAGAAATCTTTACAGGCTCGTTACCGTAAAGCCACAACAGATATTGGTAGTTTTGTGCATAATCGCCATCAAAATAATCAAATGGCCCAATCCTTGACAGAGAAAATTCCTTTCCTTCGCTTATCCTTACAATCTCACGGGCAATTTCGGATTGGGTGTTAAATTCTACAATTCCATGATCCAGATATTTTTGAAAAGAAGCTTCTGTGTAATGAATAAAGTTGGCATAAGAAATACCAGCAAACACCAGTATTGATAAATATTTTATATGTTCCCATTTCTGCCAAACTATGTCCAGAAACAGCGAAATTAAAATTATTGGTATTGGGAAAAGAGGTAAAAAGTAGTGCATTGGAGGTGTTCCATGGATGAAAAGTGCTAAACCTCCAACAGCCAGGATTAGGATTAGTAGTTTAAGTGAAAGCAAGTTTCTGAAATTAAAAAGGAGATAAATTAAAACGCAAATAAACGCAACCACGAAAAGTATATCCAGATTATTTATCGCGGGCAAGAAACTACTACGAATAAACCCGGTAAATGAAATCAAATTAGTATAAGCTACTTCTTTATCAACAGTGTTTTTGGAGATTATTCCAAGAAAACCCAGAATTCTATATGGCACCCAAAGCGCAAGCTGCGTAACCATCTCAAATCGACTCAAAGCGTTATGCAACACAAAAGGAGCCATCGGTATTATTGTCCCAATTCCCAGTTTGACGTAGTCTAAAGGCAATAACTTCTTTCGCTGTTTATACATCACAGCAAATAACACCGGAAAAAGTATTATCGGCGTGTAGTGGAAATTAAGCATTAAACCCAATAGTAAAGCTGCCCAAAATACAAATTCACGCCTGCCTTTACCAATTTTAACAATTGAATACAAAAATGGATAAAATAAAGGAACAACTAAGGAAAAAAACCTGGCCTCTCTTGTCAAGTCAATAAAAAGTGGTGAAATGGATGTTAAAAACGATGATATGAGCGCCACTCTTTCGTTAAATATTTTTTTAACAAATACAAAGTTTATTATTATCGTTAAAGACCCCAAAAAGGCGAAAAAATATGCACCAGCAATAGGCTCAAATTTAAACAAAACCAGTACAGGAGCGAAAAGCCAGTAAAACAATGGCCCAAAATAAAGCCAAGGGTGTGATGTTGGAGGTCCTAGCAGTGGTAACCTGCCTTCGTTTAAGAAATTCTTTATTGCCAGATAATTATGACCCAATTCCCCATGAAAAATTAACCAATCTGATAAGTTATAAAATCTTATAAAAGTTCCTAAAGCCAAAATTACTAAAAATATTAAAGGCGTGCTTCTCATTGTCGAAATACTTTTAGCAAGAAAAATAATGAAACGGGAAGCGCAACCGATGAACCGATAAGTGCAGATATTCCTGCCCCTTCAATTCCGTAACTTCGAACGAAAGGAATTATTGTGGCTATAAGACCAATAACCCCTGCAAGAGTTATAATAGTTACATACTCCTGCTTCTTAAGAGACAAAAATACCGGATACGTGCATGCTGTTATAGCTCTTACAACACCAAACAATGAAAGAATCCTTATAACCGGAATTGCTGCTATCCACTGATCACCCAATATAAGAAGTACCAATGATTCCGGATACAAGAGCAATAGTATGCCGAACGGGAGAGTAAGAATCGACACCACCGCAAGTGTCTTTAAAAACGCCTTCCTAAGCCTCGCCTTGTCCCCGGAAATACGTACAAAAACAGGGAACGTAACTTTCATAACTACATCCGAAACCTCCGTTATGGGCAGTGATGAAATTTTATATGCCATTTGATAAATTCCTAGGGAAAATGTGTTCAACAATCTCCCAATTACAATATCATCCCCCTCTTGGAATATGTAGTTAAAAACTATGGCCATGTTGACCCACTTTCCGCGGTTAATAATCTGTTTGGCCTTTACAATTTCAAAACTCAACTTAGGACGTGGACTTACAACAATGAAGGATAATATAACTTCTGCTAACGCACCAAAGATCAATCCACATACAAGGCTTGCAGCAGAGCCAGTTACAAAGGCAAATACTATTGCAGCTGTCGTGTCAATAATAAAAACTGTTAGCCTAAGGCCAAACTCACACGAAAACATTAAATCTTTTTGAAATCTGACAATCGAAGGGTTTATAAAACCCCTAATTAAAGGTACAAGACTAATTAGCCAAATTAGTCTTAGCGCCTCAGGGCTATCAAAAAAGGAGGCAACTACTGGAGAAAAAATAAATAGCGTAATAGAAATTGTTGCTCCTCTAATAATCGATATTATCCAGGCGGTATCTACGTAGTCTTTAAGGTTTCTTTTTTCCTGAATTAGAAATATATTAATGCCTGTCTCTGTAACAATTTCTAAAAAGGCCAATACAAGCGAAGCGATCCCAAACAAACCAAATTGCTCCGGTGCAAGAAGTCGTGCAAGTACTGCCAACTTAACGAATGTAAGAGCTCTGGTCGAAACTCGAAGTCCGCCCATCCAGGAAAAACCCTTAATTGTTTGTTTTAAGTAGCCCATTTAAAAAACCAATAATAACCGCCAAGTCGGAAGTCAACTGTAAAATTATACCCCAAAGAGCAGTCTTAACATTTCCAAATTCCAAATACACTTTTCTGAATGACCACAAGGCATACATTGCTACTGCTAACAGAAGAGCGATAAAATATATGGGGTCAAATATACCAGCAAGCAACAATAATACTCCCACTACATATCTTAAAAGTATAAATACCGCCTTTATGTTGTGCGTCATTAATCCTTTCCCAGGAAAAAGCCATATCCCAGACATGGCATCACCTTTTGCATAATTAAAGACCTTATAATAAAACTCTTTAAGGGTGTCCGGTACTCCCCACTCAACCACTGCATTCTTTACTCGAGCTATTCGGGCTCCCGACTTTATAGCTAGATAGTTAAATTTTGTGTCCTCAGCGGTCGATTTCATGCCTTCAGGATAACCACCAATTCTTTCCCACAACGTCTTTTTAAAGGCTGTGGACCTGCTAGATGGCAGAAACTCAATACTAAATCTGGAGGGCAACACGCCTAAAAAAAAGGAGGCAGCCTTCTGAAAATCGTTTTTAGTTAACATTCTATAAAAACCTGCAACCATGTCAATCTCGGTATTTAACAACGGGGACGTAACTCTTTTAAGCCAGTGTTTGTGCGGGACGCAACCCGCATCGGTTACTGCTATTATTTTGTTCCTAGCCATTTCCACACCCAAGTTTCTCCCTTCGGCACGCGATGCTTCATGGACGAGAAGTTTAATACTTTTATATTTCTTTTGTAGATGGTTCACAAAATGCACTGTTTTGTCGGTTGAACCACCGTCTACTACTATTATTTCATCGGCTCTCTTGCTTTGACCAATTAAAGCGTTTAATAGTACCAATATATTCTTTTCTTCATTTAATATGGTTACTACAACAGAAATTCTCATTTTAAGGTGCTCGTGTAGACAGATAGCGTTTTGTCGACTGCATTATTCCAGTTATACTTTTCCGCCTCTTTTTTACCTTGTTTTGTCATAAACTTTCTTAGGTTTTTGTCAGTTAGAACATTTAAAAGTGCGTTGGTAATTTCACTTGTTTTGTGTGGGTTAACAAGCATAGCTGCCTTACCACCGACTTCTGCTAGCGACGACGTGTTGGAAGTAATAACTGGTACCCCAGCAGCAAAACCCTCAACAACAGGGAAACCAAAGCCTTCGTAAAAAGAGGGGTAGCATATACAAGCCGACGCTTTGATTAGTTTAGTCATAGTGCTGTCGTTAACATATCCGGTAAAAACCACTTTATCTTCAATACCGTAATTTCTAGAAATAGTGGTTAACCCTTTAACTAAGACATTATTTTCTCCTGTAATTACCAGTTTATATTCCGGAAATTTGTTAGTTATCTTTGCAAATGCCTTAATTAGTTTGTCAATATTTTTCCTATCAGCTATCCCTCCATTATTCAAAATGTACTTTTTAGACTTCAAATTTGCAGGAATAGTATTGGCCGAGCGGAAAGATGACGTTCCTGAATAAACAACAGTAACTTTACTGTCCGAAATTTTAAGTATTTTAAGAACTTCACGCTTAGTAGATTTTGAGACTGCAATAATTTTCCTGGCTAGTATGGCTGAAGAATATTGTCGAAACATAAAGGACAAACGAGATAACATGGGAAGTTTCGAATACATAAAATAATTGCTAAATACAAGCGGTATTAGATCGTGGATTGTCAAAACACACGGAATGCTCTTTAATATTGGCACTCCAACATTACCGGTTGCGTGATAAATCGACACTTGGTCTCTCTTAAGCGAATTTGGCAATAATATTTGCTCAAACCAATATCTATTCCTGGTTCTGAGGATCTTTGTTGTTATATTTTTGTCTTTTATAGAATATTTTGGCTGCTTAGAATAATAAATAACTACCTTTTCCCCACTTTCTGCCAATCCCAAGGCTAAACATTTAATATATTTCCCAACCCCAACTAAGTCTCCCTCCGCATACCTCCCATCAATCCCAATGATCATTTTATCTTTTTAGCCACTATAAAAACATGTGATTCACCAAAAAGTCTCAACAAAACGCCATCAACCAAAGTAAGCAAATCTGAAATAAGCGGAAACCTGTTGGCCAGTCTAACTATGTGTCTACCAGGTGTATATATAAACAATACTTTTCTCAACACCCCCTCATTCTTACGTGTTTCTAGCACTTTTAGATTAATTGTTTTGACTAGATCTGTTAGTTTCTCAATGGAATAAAGCCTTAAATGACCAACCTGTTTGTTGAACTTGCGTAACAATCCTAACTTTTCAAGCGGAGAATTTTCTGAGGGCGTTGTAATAAACACTATGCCCCCCTTTTTCAATAATTTACTTATGGCATTTATGGATTTTGCCTCGTCGGGCAGGTGCTCCATTACTTCAGAACAAATAATAAAGTCGTATTTCCCATTAGGAATTTTATCTGGAAACTCTTTTCGTACAAATTTGGTATGTTTATAAACACCTAGAAATTTTGCGTTTTTTGTGGCAACGTTGATTGCATTGTCTGAAATATCCACACCTAACACCTTATAACCCATAGACGCTATGTAGAAATCGACCGTTCCAACACCGGATCCAATGTCAAGAACTCGGGTTGCCTTGCTTTTTTTCAGATGTTTATCAATTACGGAAATTATATGTCGATATGTAAAGTTCTGTTTATTTATAATACGCTTTTGAAGATTCCTGTTACTGTGATACTTTTCGTATACTGTCTTCCAATCCATAGTAAACAATTGTAGACTAAAATCTCAATCACTGCAGGGACTATTGACATGACCAAAATATCGGGATAAATTGAAATAAGCCCTATATGAAGCTCTTCCCCTTAGGCCTCAGGATAGTATCAGTTGCTTTTGTTTGCATTATCTCACTTATTTATCCCACACATTTTGCCAGTGCTAGTATGTTGTTAGAAGATGATTTTTCTGGTGATAACCCAGAAAAGTGGGATACATTTAACTCGAACAGCTGGTCTATTCAAGATGGAAAATACGGACTTGATAACACATTCGGAAGCGGAGTAACGAATAGCTTCCCCAAAGACCAGTATTGGGACCACCGCTGGGAAAATATTAGTTATGAAATAGATGTAGTAAGTGTATCTGGTTTAGATAAAAATGTGTTAGTAAAGTATGTAGATCCACAAAACTTTATAGAAATTCACCACTCAGTTCACACACTGTACTTAGTAAAATACTCCCAATCCAACGGCACACAAATTCTCGGATCAACGGGACTTGGGAATACTCACGGCGTTACATATAAATATAAAACTATCTTGGACGGAAACAATATTAAAGTGTATTTAAATGACAACTTGCTGTTCGATGTCGTCGAACCTAGTCCTCTCTTTAACAGTTGGAGGATTGGAATGAGGGTGGGCAACGCGGAAGTCTGGTATGACAATGTTTTGGTAACATCACTAGACAACACTGAGCCTGATCCGGACCCCGATCCGCAGCCGGATCCGGAAGTTAGCAATGTGGTATTAATTCCTGGATTTGGAGGTAGTTGGAATACAGACGCAATATTAAATTGCAAAGCGAGTGGTTATGAAGGAGGGTGGGAGCTTTCCCCTATTGCCCAAGAGATTTACAGTCCCATTCTAACAGCGCTTGAAGGTTCGGGCTCAAATATTAGAGCCTTTTACTACGATTGGCGAAGGCCAATATTGCACAACAAAGATAAGGTCACAGATTTTATAACAAATAGTTATTCTGATGATAAAAAGGTTAATATAGTTGGTCACAGTATGGGAGGACTGGTAGGACGTGCGTTTCTCGAAAAGGATCAGGGAATCAAGTTACATAGCCTCTATACTGTTGGCTCCCCGCATAAAGGTACCCCGCTTGCTTACCCAACATGGTCGGGAGGTGACGTTTGGAATAGTGATCTGATCGCCAGAATTGCAACTACACTCCTTATAAAACGCTGCGGCGCACTAAAAAACAGTCGGGAACTTGTCCAAGAAAATATCCCCTCAGTCCAGGACTTACTTCCAATAGAAGATTACTTGATTCAAAGAAATCACAACCTATTGAAAGCCGTTGATGATATGCATGCCCAAAATCAGTGGTTACCAACATCTGCTTGGGAAAGCACTTTCTATGGTGTCAAAGTTGGGAGTTTGGCCGGAACCGGATTTGAAACTCTAACACATATTCCAGTTGTGGAACAAAACCGACATGACAAGAAATTGGGTAACTGGTTGGACGGAAAACCAGCAGGGAAAGTTTTTACAACAAACGGTGACGGAACCGTTACCACTAACTCAAGTTTAATTCCTGATGCAGAAAATGACACTATTAATCAAACACACACTGGCTTAATTTCTTCAAATGAAGGTATTGAAAGGGTTTTACACTTTCTTGGTCTCCCAACCACAATCCAGCATGTACCCACCGAAACTGGGCGGAACGCATTCACCGAGCCCGAATCAGCGCTTGTTATCCTGACGGATTCTGCAGATTTGACTCTTAAAAATGAAGCGGGTCTAATAAAACAAAGTAAAAGAGGTATTGTAAGCCTGTTAAATCCCCAATCAGATTCTTATCAACTTTTTATCTCCCCTAATAATGACAAGACCCTTCTGGTAGTTGCACAATTTTTACCTAACGGAAAAACACTTTATAAGGAATATGATCTAAATGGGAATGAAGATCGGGCGCTTAGACTGCATTATAATTCAGATAATCCAAATGAAAATATTTTGGAGTAAGCTATTTTTTGGATTCCGAAAAAAGCAGTTTTTGAAATTTAGGATTTGATTTAGATAAATTAAACACCCTTCTGAGTATTAAATACAGAACTCCCAATTGTGTTAAAACAAAGAACCAGAAAAAGTATGGGGAGCGGATATCGCTGCCAACGCGCCAAGCATGCGCACTGACCAGAATAAATGCAACGTAGTTTAATATATGAAACTTACGCCAGTTTCTTTGGAGCAGTGGGTGTTCTCTGAATTTGGCCGCTATATATGCAATAGTGATTGCAACAAACGCAAATCTTCCAAGAGAATAACCCATTTCAACACTGTTTCTACATAGTAAACAAAAATCTGTAAAAACATAAAACGGATCAAAGCCTTGTCCCACCACCCAGTTAAAAACCACAAACAGAACTGGATGGGAAAATATAAGTATATAAAGGAAAATTGCGTGTGTTATATGGAACTTGAAAACCCACCCTCCAAGTTTGTCTGTTAACTGCTGCATAAATGAGCCTACAACAAGTTGAAAAAACAAAAGACTAAAAGCTAAAAGGCCTGTTATTCTTTGAAGAAAATGTACCACAAATGATGTTTTCTCAAAAGCAAGCTCTAAATTGGTGACTTTTAGTACAGTATAAAACGGAAGCACTATCAAAAATGCCCAAATCAGATAAAATGTGTTTTTGCTTAGCATAATTCAGTATAACAAAAGAAGATCGAAGCTTCATCTCTTCTTTACGCCATGGTCACTGAGGAAACTTTTCCACCAACCCCAATCCCCCCTCCACGATTGACAATAGCCATCATTTCCCCAGCCCAAGTCCGAATCACCGCCGAGATCTCTGTAAACCTCCATCATCACATGCTCGTCTCCAATATCTCCGGGTTCGATTTCTCGCAATCGCAGTGCCTCAAGCACCCTGTTTATAAGGCTGGGCTCATGCAATCTCATGTTCCCTGCCAGAACGTTTCTTTCTGTTTGCATTGGTTAAACTAGACCCTCTGTGGAGTCAGTAGGATTCGAACCTACGGCCTCTTCGATGTGAACGAAGCGCTCTACCACTGAGCCATGACTCCCTGGGTAAGCTTATATTTTACACTGCAGTACTACATTCTTCCACTTGTATGGACTCGCAAAGAGTACATATAATGTATTGTTATGCTCAAAAGTATTGGAAATTTTTTACTGGATATTTTAGAAGTGGTTGTTTTTGCATTTGCAATATTTCTATTTTTATATCTTTTGGTACTTCAACCACATAAAATACGTGGGGCTTCGATGGAGCCAAATTTTCCTGATGGTGAATACCTTCTGACTGACAAGGTTACTTACCGGTTCAGCAACCCGAAGAGGGGGGATGTTATAGTCTTTAAACCACCCGTTTCTCCCAAAGAAGAGTTCATCAAACGAATAATTGCTCTCCCCGGAGAGACAATCTCTATTAAAGAAAATAAGATATTTATTAATAAACAGCTATTAGATGAAGAATATATTGAGTACTCATTGCCAACCAACTCCGGCAGTTTCCTGCTTGAAGGGGAGGAATTTGTTGTTCCGGAAAATCACTATATTGCAATTGGCGACAACCGCCCTCACTCATCAGACTCTAGGCACTGGGGGCCCATAGAAAAAGGAAGCATTACTGGCCGGGCATGGCTGGTTTACTGGCCGCTTCAGAGTTTTGGAATTGTAGAAAAAACCAACTACAGTCTGTGAGAGAAAATTAATTAGAAGTTAAAGACTTATAAACCTTTTGGAATCTGCCCTCAGTGTCTTCTAAACCGCCTTTAAAAATTAGCACAATTCTGGTTTCCCTTCTGGACCTTATTATCTTAACCTGGCTTTTCTTTGTATCTTCCTCGATACCATTATTTAACGCTGACGTAAGATCGTCCTGCATTTTATCGAGCTCTTCTGATACTATTCGAATACTGTTTAAATCAGCGCGTGGCTTAGGTGGCTGATCTGCTTTTGCTCTCATTCTCCTGGCCAACTCCTCTGCGCGTCTTACAGACCCAGCCTCTTTGAGAATGATCTTATATGCCTCAACCATCAACCCCTGATCATCGATTGCCGCTAGGGCTCTAGCATGTCCCTCAGAAATTAAGCCCGACAATAGCCCGTCTTTTAGCGCATCAGGCAGAGACAATAGCCTAATTGAATTTGATACATATGCAACAGACTTACCAATTCTCACAGCTATCTCGGATGTTGTTAAACCAAACTCATTCATGAGCCGCTCAAATCCTTTGGCGCGGTCAAGAGCGTTAAGGTCGACTCTTTGGACATTTTCGACCAATGCCATCTCAAGCATTCCTTTTGGTGAGGTCTCACGAATTATGGCCGGGACATGGGTTAAGCCTGCAAGCTTGGAAGCACGCCAACGTCTTTCACCTGCAATTATTTGAAAACCTGCGGGGGTTTTTGCAACAACTAATGGTTCCAAAATCCCATGTTCACGGATTGAATCTACAAGGTCTACTAAACTTTCAGGTGTTATTACCCCTCTTGGCTGCAAGGGGTTGGGTTGAAGTTGGTTTACATCGATTTGGATTACTTCTTCAGCCATATTTAGTTATTGGTTAATAGGTTTAGTTAGTTGGCAAAACGGCAATTGTTTTTTTGCCCAGCTTTTTTATAACTTTTACTTTCCCACCAACACCGGCATAAAGTGTATGATCTCGCCCTGCTTTTACCCCTTTTCCTGCAGAAAAAGTGGTACCCCTTTGCCTTATTAAAATTTCGCCAGCAGAAACATTTTCACCACTACTAACCTTAAGGCCAAGCCTTTTACCAACTGGACTTACATGTTGCGAAGCTTTTGAGCCCGTTGCCTTTGTCTTTGACATATGGCTAAACTATATATACTATTTTCACGCTTGTCAAGAGATCAGAAGATATTAATATGATATATATTGAGATATTTAAGAAATCTTCTCTATTAACAGTTTTGTGTATTTAGGCCTGAACCCACTACTTTTTCTATATCTTGACTTGGCCTTATACTTCAAAATCTCAATTTTTTCACCCTTCACTTCTTCTACTACCCTAAACTTAATCCTGGCATCCTTTACCAAGGGAACACCAACTTTTACCTTATCGTCCTCTACAACAAGAAGCGTCTCTGGCTCAACCTTGTCGCTTTTAAGCCTATCAACCAACAGTTCCTGGCCTTCCTGCACCCTATATTGCTTGCCACCAATTCTCAAAATTGCATATTTCATACAATTGTGTATTTTAATGTTAAACTGAACTAATTACAAGCCTGATGCAACTTTTTAACAAAGAGTGTAAAACTTAAGGTTTTCTCGCACCATAGACCATTCCAAGAGCAATCATTGTTGCCAAAAGTGATGAACCTCCGGCAGAGACTAATGGCAAGGGTACACCGGTAATTGGGAAAATTCCCATATTCATGCCAACATGCACCAAAACTTGTAAAAATAGGGTTAAAAAAACACCAGACGCAAACGCTCTACTTTCTGCACTTTTCGCATTTTCAATAGTTTTTATAATTTGCCAAAGCAAGAAAAATATACCCAACAATAATAATAATGCGCCGACAAAACCCAATTCCTCGGCAATTGAAGCAAAAATAAAATCGGTGTGTCTTTCGGGCAAGAACGAAAGTTGTGTCTGCACACCCTCACCTAAACCTCTACCCAATAATTTACCTGATCCAACAGCAATCATTGATTGAATTGAGTTGTATCCTGCCCCATATGGATCCGACTGCGGATTTAAAAAAACCAATACACGAGACTTTTGGTAAGGAGCAAGCATATACCATCCTAAAGGCAAAAAGAGCAGTCCTATTGCTATAAACATCGCAATTTTTCTCTTATCAACAGTGGAGGCCAACAAAACCCCGAAAAAACCGATTGCTGTCAGAATAGTCACCCCCAAAGATGGCTGAATCAAAATCAAAAACAGTGGGATTAAAAGAAGCATTATGCTTTTTGCAATTCTTTTTAAGTTCAACTCTTTTTCGTATAGATATTTTGCAAAGAAAAGAAGGATAAACGGCCTCACGAGTTCAGCTGGCTGAAGAGTTAAAGGGCCAATTTCAATCCACCGTACTGCACCTCTTGTTACCTGCCCGATAAGCAGGGGTAAAATTAGTAAAACGACCGAAAAAACATAGAGGTGTTTGCTAAAAATTAGCCAAATATCAAAATCTACCTTTGAGAAAACTACAAACGCTATCGAAGCCAGAATAATATACAAGAAATACCCGGGGAAAAGGAACGGTGCAATTGAGTAAAGCGCCAGAAGGCTAAAAAGAATTAAAAAAATGATTCCTCCCAAGAGAAGCGGGCTTTTCATTTAAGCTTTAGTAACTTTAAAATCGCCTGGCAATATCTCTTTTGAAAGAGTTTTTCGCCTCAATCTTTCAAGTAATTGCGGAGAGGTTGGACGCCAGTTAGTGTGAACTATTACCTTGCTCTCAAGACTTACGCCCATATTCTTCCTCTCTTCTTGTATTTTTCTCATCAATTCGCGGGTCTTCGCTTCCTCTTCAAGCTCCGGAGTGATTTTGGTATTCAATTTAACAGAAAGGCTATTTGCCTTTCCCCAACTTAATGATTTTATATTAACTTCATCAAGTAGAACCCTTATTATTTCATTTGGCAACTTAGGTTGTGGGCTTTTTAATATAACTTCTGCTAATGGCTGCCTGACAGGTATATTTTTTTGTTTTCTTAAGGCGTGTATTTTTTCAACAATGACTCTTGCATATTCCATACTAGAAAGAAGGGCTTCGTCAGGCTCGTGCACAAAGTCTGGCCAATCAGATAAATGAACAGACGCTTCCTTTGTAAGATTCATATAAATCTCTTCTGTCACGAACGGTATTATTGGTGCACTGACTTTACAAAAGCTCGTTAACACTAAATAGGTTGTTTGATAAAACGAATTCTTGTCCTCCATCTCGTCTGCTGCCGGACCTACTCTATCCCTGCTTCTTCTTATATACCAAAGTGAAAAGTGGTTAACAAACTCTTCAACAGCTCCAACAGCCTTAACTGTGTCGTATTCCCCTAGGGCATCTGTGGTTTGTTTTATCAAATTACTTAATAAAGTCAAAATCCACTTATCCAACACGTTGTTGCTAGGGTGAAATATTGCCTTGTTTGGCGACCAGTTATCCAAATTTGCGTAATAAACAAAAAAATTATAAACATTCCAAAGGATTAATAGTGTAGAGCGCACTTTATTTCTGTATTGCTCCTCGGAAATGATCAGGTCTTCCCCCTTCATCACAGGACTACCCATCAAGTAGAGTCTTAGACCATCCCCGCCGTATTTTGTTAACATTTCTTTGGGGTCTGGATAATTACCTAAATTTTTACTCATCTTTTTTCCATCAGATCCCAAAATCACGCCTTCGACCCCAACATTTTTGAAAGCATGAGATTTATAAAGGGCTGCGCCAATCACATGTAGTACATAGAACCATGCACGGATTTGCCCAGTATATTCAGCAATAAAATCTGGTGGAAAAAAGTCGTCAAGTTTCTCAGTCTGGTTAAAAGGATAATGTCTTTCTGCAAATGAAGCACTCCCTGCTTCAATCCAACTATCTAATACTTCAGGAACCCGCTTAACTTTACCCCCACACCTGACACACTTTATAGTAACCTCGTCTATACCTGGTTTATGTAAATCAGTAATTTTTCTTACACTTGCCTCTTCTAATTCTCTTATCGAACCAGGAACAAACCTTTCACCACACTCACACTCCCAGACTGGAACAGGTGAACCCCAATATCTGTTTCTAGAAATATTCCAATCAGGTGCGTTCTCAAGACTTTTAAGAAAACGTCCTATTTTAAAATGTTTTGGAAACCAGTTAACCTTCTCATTTGTCTTTTTCATAAGCGGTTTTAAGTCCTGTACATTCACAAACCACGCATCTAATGGTGCATAATATAGCCGTGTGTGACAGCGCCAGCATGTAGGAACTGTATGTTTGTATGACTCTTCCTTATACATCAACCCTCGTCTTGTTAAATCTTCATTCACCAGAGGATTAACTCCCGCATAATACATCCCAGCCCAATTCGGCACAGAGGGCACCAAATGGCCTTCCTCATCAAGATGAAGTACTATTTGTATATTATGTTCTTGCATGGCTTTCAAGTCGTCCTCACCATAAGCAGCTATCGTAACAATTCCAGTGCCTTCCTCTGATGAGACAAAATCTCCGGGTATAACTACAAAGGCTTTTTTGCCTTTCTCAATAGTGTAAAAGTCATAATGTGGTTCATAGGAAAATCCCACCAACTCCTGCCCCTTAAGCTTTTCTACAACCTTCCATTTCGGCTCTGGCAAGAGGATTTCCGTGCGATCCTCCGCTAAAATATAGTATTCATCACCCTGCTTGACTTTGACGTAGGTTAGTTTCGGATTTATAGCCAATGCCGGAGTCACAATTTTATTCCATGGAGTCGTTGACCAGGCCAAAAGAAAAGTCTTTTCCTGTCCCACAACCTTATATTTATAGGTATTAGCAGGTTCAGTAATCTCCTGATAATTATCTGGGTCCATTGCTACTTCGAAGTTTGAAATGGGAGTAGAGCAGTGTGGGCAAAATAGTGATACTCGAAGCCCTTTATATATATGCCCCTTTTCATACATTTGCTTAAAAACCCACATCACCGACTCCATGTAAGGTGTGTCCCAGGTTTTATAAGCGTTCTTGAAATCCACCCACCTTCCTATGTGGTCAATGTACCATTCCCACTCTCCTGAAATTTGTTCTACATATTTCTTACACTCCGCAATAAATACGTCTACCCCAACCTTTTCTTCAATGTCCCTTTTTCGTTTGATGCCGAGTTTGTTTTCAACCTTGTTTTCTATCGGGAGTCCGTGACCGTCCCAACCCCAAACGCGCCTCACACGATATCCTCTCATGGTTTGGTACCTTCCAAACAGGTCTTTGTGAATGCTACCCAACAAGTGGCCATAATGGGGCATTCCTGTTACAAATGGGGGGCCGTCCAAGAAAGTCCAATTTCTTGCTTTTGGTCGATTTTCTACAGACTTTTCAAAGGTCTTATTTTGCTTCCAGTATTTATTTATATTGTCTTCCAGTTCGGCAAAATTTACCTGCGGGCTAACTGAATTGAAATATTTATCTTTACTCATGCTTAGAAGCTATTTTATCACTAATGAAGTAAGCCTCCAAGCGCTAATGAATCTTTCGCAGGAAAGCGGGGATTTCGAACTTCTCTCCAAAAACATCATCTTCTGAAGGTGGTTCGTCAATCCCGGGAGTATCTTCTTCTTCCGCTTCCCTGTCCTTAGCTCCTAAATTGTCTCCTACCACACCCTGCACAATTGGTTCAGGCCTCACCTTTCCAATCTGCGCCAATTTAGCACGAGTTTCATCAAAGCCGGTTGCAATTACGGTTATCCTTACTTGGTCTACTAAATCTGTCTTAACAACTGCTCCGAAGATGATATTCGCGTCCGGATCAGCAGTTTGAGAAATAATCCTAGCCGCTTCATCCACTTCAAACATTGTGAGATCACTTCCACCTGCAATATTGAAAAGTACCCCCTTTGCGCCTTCGATTGAAAGATCAAGAAGAGGTGAAGATACCGCAGCACGTGCTGCCATTTGAGCTCTGTTTTCTCCCACCCCAGTACCTATGCCCAATAATGCACTGCCTGCATCTTTCATAATGGTCCTTACGTCTGCAAAATCTACGTTAATTAATCCAGGTGTCGTTATTATTTCAGCAATACCCCCAACAGCCTGACCCAACACAGAATCGACCACCTTAAATGCCTCAACTAGAGTCATCTTTCTATCAATTACGTCCATTAGCCTCTGGTTGGGGATAACAAGTAGAGTATCAACCTGCTCTCTAAGCCTCTCTATACCCTCATCTGCTACAACCATTCTCCTTGTGCCTTCAAAGGCGAACGGTTTAGTGACAACACCCACGGTAAGCGCACCTGCTTCTCTTGCTAATTTTGCAACCACAGGCGATGCACCGGTGCCTGTTCCTCCCCCCATGCCGGCAGTGACAAACACCATGTCAGAGTCTACTAGCAATTCCTTAATCTTCTCTGTTGATTCTTCAGCAGCTTGTGCTCCGATTTCAGGGCTCCCACCAACACCCAAGCCTTTAGTAAGTTTTTCCCCAATTTGAAGTTTTGTGGGGGCTTTACTAGCAAGAAGCACTTGTGCGTCGGTATTTAGAGTTATAAATTCAACACCATTTATTGCGTTACCCTCAATCATTGAGGAAATGGCATTTCCTCCTCCGCCACCCACACCGAAAACTTTGATTTTTGCTATCCTAGCAGAATCTGGTTTAACTAAAGCCATATATTGATGATACGAGCATTATACCTAGTTTATGTAACTTGTCAAAATCTAGTTCAAAGAGGCGCAGTCTTAGCTGTGACAGGTTGTTAGCACGTATTGCGAGTATTTATGGCAATAGATTCTTGATTGTCTCTATAACCTTATCGAAAGCACCAAGGGATGGCATTTTTACCCGCTTTCCAAGGGCAGCTGGACTATCATTGGTAAGTTTGGCTCCATAAGTAATAAGACCCACAGCGGTTGCGTATGAGGGATTGATGATATCATCAATTAGCCCCCCAACCCCTTTCGGTTCACCTATACGAACGGGAAGTGCCAACATCCTTTTTGCTGCATCTGCCGCTCCAACGGTGTGGGCTCCTCCACCAGTAACAATTACACCAGAAGGAATTCTGTTACCGATTTCTGCTCTTTCCAGTTCGAGTCTCACCATCGTAAAAATCTCGTTAAGTCTTGGTCTAATTATTCCCTCGGTCAGAGTTTTTTTTGACACTTTCTTAATTTCTGATACCCCAATTTCCTCAAGTTCTAGGGTGTCGGGTTCGGCCTCCTTGTTTTTGGGCCTTTTATCGTCTGAAAGAGCTATCTTTATCTTCTCTGCGGTCTCCAGAGATATCCGAAGCCCGATAGCCAAATCATTGGTTACATTTTTGGCACCAATTGGTATAACACCGCTGTAAGCTAGTGATCCATCAATAAACGCAGCAATGGAGGTGGTTCCTCCGCCGATATCAACCACGGCGCATCCCAATTCTTTTTCAGTTGCAGATAGAACTGCTTCAGCTGAGGCAACACCAGAAAAAACCAGATCTTCAATGTTAACTCCCACTTCATTGAGGGCCTTGTTAAGATTTTTGATTGCCGATGTTGCTCCGGTTATTATATGGGTTTCAACTTCGAGTCTTACTCCACTCATACCCGCAGCATCTTTCACACCCGCTTCTCCGTCTACAATAAATTCTCTTGGCAGAACGTGAATTACCTCACGGGATTGAGGCAGAGAGATTGCAGACGCAGCCTCAACAACCCTTGCTACATCGGCTTCAGTAATTTCCCCTTCAGGGTCAGAAACCGCCACAACACCGTGAGAGTTTTGCGACTGGATATGTGCCCCACCAAGTGATACCACTGCTGCATCGAGATTATAACCAGCCATTCGCTCAGCAGATTCAACCGCGGCAATTGTAGCTTCAACAGCTTCCTCAATATCCACTATCTGACCTTTCTTTATCCCTTTGGAGTCGCAGGTTGCAACCCCCACTATGTTTATACTACTCTCAAAGGTCGTCGGATCTTGCAAAACCTGCGCAATCAAAGTTGCGATCTTAGAAGATCCAATGTCTACTCCTGCTATAAGCTTAGCTTTTGCCATTATTATCTAATCACTGGGTTTTTGAATCTCAGGTCAATTTCGTTAACTCTGGTAATAGCAAAATCCTGAGGTCTCTCCAAAACCCGTGAATAAAGTACTCTTAAACTACCAATTAATATGTCTTTATCTCCCACTAAAGGAAATAGTACGCCAATACCATTCGGAAGTTCAATAACTAATTTGTCCGAATATAGCTTACCAGTTTTAATTTGATATACATAATTCATATTATCTAACAAATCTAAAGCAAAATGTATAGTTTCTCCAATCTGCTCACTGACTGAAGGCGGCCGCTCATTAACCTCCAGGTAAGCCAGATTTGTTACAGATGTAGTAGAAATAACCACACCTTCACTGTCAATCAATGAAAAAGTGCCAGTTCCGGTGTCTTTTAACGCATAAGCCGGCTTTCTAAGTACGACATGAACACTCAGTTGATCGGGAATAGTGAACCTGACACTTGACTCCCTTACCAGCCGATCTTCAAGTAGTCGACTCTTAATTTCTTTCCTGGCATATCCCAGGTAATAACCTTCAAACTGACTTAGTTTTTCTTTTACCTCCGGCTCACATTCACCGTTTTGTGTATAACAATTTATTCTATTAATTCGTATTAAGTTAGGTGCAATTATAATCGCCGATGGTATACCGATCACAAATATTAATGGCAATAACCATCTTAAATATCTCAACTATAAATCTCCTTCCAATTCATCAACTACTTTAGTTGAAGCCAACAGATCAGGACTCTGTTTTTGAATCACCTTATTAGCTATTTCATTCCAGGAGCCAGAAATGTCCTTTATTGTTCCAAGTAGATCCTCCGGCTTCGTTGAATCCTGTTCTAAAATTGTTGCAATACCAAATTTCCTGGCTTGAATTGCATTTTCAGTTTGCTCATTTTTATAACTCCAGGGAATTGGTATCAAAATAGACGGCCTTTTAGTAATCATAATTTCAGAAACAGTGTTGGCTCCGGCTCTGGCAACAACTATATCGGCTTTTTTATATACGGCGTGAACGTAAAGCGGATCTACCAACGCATAAACGGTATACCTATACCGAAGTGGTTGTGGTAATGTTTTTTTGAGGTTAAGAAACTTTTGATACTCCAATTCTCCAGTCTGATGAATGACTTTATAATCCCCTAGAAGGTCTACAAGTACTGGAGGTATCAGATTATTTAAGGCTTGTGACCCCCTTGATCCTCCAGTTATATAAATAGTCATAGGCCGAGCTGGTTTTGATTTGGGCTTAACGCTGGTAATCGAGGTCATTACCGGATTTCCCGTAACCCACACCTTTTTTTGCGGGTAATATTTTAAGCTTTCGGCTCTTGCCAGCAACACCTTCTTTGCAAAATGCGAGGAAATTTCATTCGACTTCCCCGCTGAGGCAACTTGCTCCTGAACTATAACTGGTACTCTTAATAGCCATGAGCTAACCACCACAGGTAAGGCTACATAACCACCAAATGACAGTACAATGTCAGGCTTAAGCTTTTTAATTAATTTGAAAGCCTGAATAAATCCTACAGGCACCTTAAATAATGATGGAAAAGTCCACAAGGAAAACCTGCGCTGAAGTCTGCCTGTAGTAATTTCATAGGACTTTATTCCAATCCTAGGAAATACAACATTTTCAATCGGGTTAACCTTTCTGCCCTCTATCGCACTACCAGATCCAACCCAGTATATTTCCCAATCATCATGCCTCTTTTTAATCTCTTCTATTACAGCCAATGCAGTAGTAGCAGCATGACCCCCAGTTAATAAGATTTTTTTACCCATTTTTGTTTTGGCCCCTGGAAATGCTCAACAATATACCGGTTCCAATAAGTAGCATCACAAGACTTGTGCCACCGTAAGAGAAAAACGGCAATGGCACACCCGTTAATGGAACAAGGGCAACCATCGAGCCTATATTTAATAATACCTGAATAGTTATCCAAGTTGTAATACCTGATGCCAAAAGATATGTGAATTTATCGGGGGCATTTTTGGCAATTTTTAATCCTCGAATTATAAAGACTGCAAATAAGATTACAATCAAAAGCGCACCCACAAAACCCAGCTCTTCGGCGACAGTTGCAAAAATTGAATCAGTAGCTGACTCAGGCAGAAAAAGAAATTTTTGTCTCCCTTGACCCAAGCCCACCCCAAATAAGCCCCCAGAACCAAATGCTAGTAATATTTGTCTAATGTGATAATCAGAACCCAGCGGATCCTGAGACTGCGATAAAAAGGTCATAAGCCGTTGTTTGCGATAGTCGGAAGTCAATATAATAATCATACTTAAAATTGCCCCAATTAATCCGACCCCAAGAAAAGAAAATATATTTATCCCCGAAAGAAACAGGACAGAAAATCCAATACTGGAAATAATAATTGTTGTACCCAAATCAGGTTGCAGCATTATAAGCCCGGCAACAATTGCCAACGGCAGGAAAAAGTAAAGTGACTGATTCTTTCTGGTAACCAGTTTAGCCATAAATAGGGCTATGGTCAGTTTGACAAACTCCGAAGGTTGCACCGTTGTAATACCTAGATCTATCCACCTTCTTGCGCCGTACGTTTTAATGCCGATGCCTGGTATAAGGACAGCTACTAATAATATGAGTGAAAATATAAAAAGTGGGGTGGAAATTTTTTCCCAATATGAATACGGAAACTTTGAAACCCCAAACATGATTAACACTCCTGCTGCAGCAAAGAGTGATTGCTGTTTAACAAAGTAAAATTTGTCGCTAAAAACATTTAGTGCTTGAGGCGCAGAGGCATCGGCAATTGCTATCAAGCCCAGTAAAACTAAAATTAACACAACACCAAGAAGTATTTTGTCGACTGAGGGTGTTGAGTTGTTACGTCGTATTTTTAAATTCCTTTTCACAGTATTTAAACATCTAAATCGTTGCAAGCCACAGTCCAAAAAGTGCCAACATCACTCCTGCGAGCCAGGCTCTCATTACAATTTTAGGTTCTTCCCAACCGATCGCCAAAAAAGTGTGGTGTATTGGTGCAAGAGGGAAAAATGGCCGTCTAAACACCTTCCACCAAATTATCTGGATGGCCGAAGAAAAAGCTTCTACCACAAATATTCCCCCAATTACGAAAAGGGCTACCACATTACCAGTTAACAAACCAATTACTGCTATCATTGCCCCAAAAGAAAGAGCACCGGCATCCCCCAACCAAATTCTCGCAGGCCAGACATTGAAATACAAAAATGCAATTATACTTCCAAGCCACAAACCAATAAATATTGCAAGGGGTGTATCAAGATTTCCGGCCGCGATAACTCCAAAAGCAAATAAATATACCATAAGGAGTCCCGAAGCTAGTCCATCCAAGCCATCAGTGAAATTGAAAGCATTTGTAAAAAAGACTATGACAAATGCAGCGAAAGGTACATAAAAAATACCCAGATTCAAAACCGTATCAAACATTGGAATGTTAAGAATTTGAATTCCCAGGTACCGGTACATTACGAATGCAATAATAAACGCTAAAACCCACTGCATAGCAAACTTTGATTGCCTTGAAAGTCCGAACCATAAACCTAGCATTCCCTTACGAGGCTTACCAAATATCTTGACAACATCGTCAACAAAACCCAAGAGCCCAAACGAAAGAAACGTAAAAAATATGAGGTAAAGTTCTATTCTTAGATTGTGGGCAGAGTGAATGTATACACCCATATTTCTGGCGATTGGAAAAATTACAATAAATAGAACTGTAACTAATAGTATTAAGAGTATGCCTCCTCCTGTTGGAGTACCGGCTTTTTTGTCATGCAATTTGTCAAAAAGCGGCACTTTGCCGGATTTGGGCGCTTCTTTTTGACGTACCAGCTTAAGCCGATATAGAAAATTGATAAAAGGGACTATCAAAACGCTGGTTAGGGAAAAGGAGAATATAATAATTCCCAAAGCAAGAGGCAGAACGTCCGGAAAATTCATAGGCTAACTACCAATTATACGTCAAGCAGTAATTCCAAAACAACCGTGAAAACTTGACTAGTTGCGTATGGTGGGCCCACTTATCCCATAATATGGCTTACAAGCAAATCAAGTTTTATGGACCGGGAACCTTTAATTAGTATTGCATAGCCTGATCGGAGATAAGGTTGCACCTCGACCATAGCCTCCTTATATGTCGGCACTTTAACTACACGCTTTTCTCCAAGCATCTTACCTGCTGCTTCCGCTGTAAACCTGGAAACACTGCCTACACAAATCAACTTTTCCAGATTTTCCTTACCCAATAATGCGCCAATAGCTTTGTGGTATTTTGCCTCATTTTTTCCTAATTCCAACATATCACCGAAAACAATCACTTTTTTCTTTTTATTTGATAACCTTAAAAATGTACTGATTGCTTCTTTGGCAGCAACCGGGTTGTTGTTGTATGAATCATCAACAATTAAGGCTCCTGATGAATGTTTTGTAATCGCCATTCTATGAGGCGGAAGTCCATAGGTTGCCAACCCTTTCCTAATTGTCTGGATTTTAGTACCAATAGCCAAACTAACTGCAGCCGCCGCAAGAGAATTGGATATAAACTGCTGCCCCATTGTAGGTAGAGTAATTTTAATATCCATCTCAACTTCCCTCCGTATTGAGAGTACATATTGTGTCCTATTACCCTTATATGATATTGACGATGCAAGTACGCTCCCTCCTGTTCCATACCACACAATTTGCGCAGAAATTTTATTATTCAACCTTTTAAGGTAACCATCTTCAAAGTTTAAAACAGCTATTCCGCCACTACTTATAGACTTTACAAGTTTACTCTTTTCTTTTAATACACCTTCTTCATTCTCAAAATATTCGGTATGGGTCGGGTATATATTAGTGATTACACCCACATCCGGCTTAACCATCCATAGGTAAAAGTCCATTTCTCCTGGATACTCAACACCCATTTCTAAAATTAAGAATTTGGTCTCACCATTGCACTTAAATATTGTGTTGGGGATGTTATAGACAGGGTCTATATTATCTTTTGAATAAACTGAGTTCCCCCGTAACCTTAAAATAGCAGCCAGCATTTCTTTTGTTGTAGTCTTGCCGGCACTCCCTGTTATGCCGATAACCATAATTGAAGAAGTTTTTCTAAGGTACATCAAGTACAGCCTTGCAACATGCCTTTTAATAGGTTGCCATAGCCATTTAGTAAAATAGTCTCGAGGGTTATAGTTTTTAATTGTAGTGTGTTCTTTTGGTAATGAGTGACCCAACCAAAAATCCAAAATTGAAGTCTTAATGTTCATAGATTCGTAACATTCAGGTTATCATTTAGAGACTCCTCAAGAAAGCTTTCAGCCTGTGACTGAAAATTTTCGTTCAGATCTGTTACCCAATATTGTATATTGCCTGCTGATTTCTGTTTATTTAATAGTCCATTTATCTTTAAGTACATATTTATGTCTTTGGTAATTTCAACTGCTGGATCAATGAGTAATACTGCGTCTCCTAGCTCCTTCTGAATTAGCTCAGAAAGTATTGGATAATGTGTGCAGGCCAACACCACGGCTTCCAATCTGTACTTTCTAAAATTTTTCAAATACTTTTTGGTTAATTTTTCAATCAATTCCCCTTTAACCTCGCCCTCCTCAATATAAGGAACAAATAACGGACATGCCTGCTCATAAACCTTGATTCCAGGTAATTTCCTTTTGTGTGTATGTGAATTTATAGTTCCCCTGGTCCCCAGTATTCCAATTTTATCCATTCCGGTTTCTTTTATAGCTTTAACAGCGGGGCTGATGGCATCAAAAACAGTAACAGGCGAGTTTTCTCGAACTGCACCTATGGCCAAGGCAGAAACTGTGTTACACGCCACAACTATGCATTTCACCCTCTTCTTAAGGAGAAAATTTAAGTCCTCCAAAGCAAATTTTGTTACTACTTCTTTGCTTCTAGTCCCATATGGTACTCTTGCTGTGTCCCCCAGATATTCAATATCTTCATTCGGTAAAATTTTTTTAATCTCTTTTACAACCGTAAGTCCTCCTAAACCTGAGTCAAAAACTCCAATGGGACGACTGTGTGCGTCTTTATTCATTTGAAAGTGCGACAACAGCCTCTTTAAATTTATTTCCTCTTTCCTTATAGTTTTTAAACATATCAAAACTAGCTGCAGCAGGAGAAAGTAACACTACACCCCCCTTCGGTGTATTTTTAAACGCCTCACTTACTATCCGCTCCATGGTCGTATTGTTCAAACTAATAAACTGTCCATCGTATGCGTTTTCTTTGAGAGCTTTTTCAATCTTTTGTGCAACTTGGCCTATTAATATTACAGTCTTTATATTGTCGGATTTTGATATTTCTTTTCCGAGCTCATTATAGTCCAGGAACTTTTCAGATCCACCCAATATGACTGTCAACGGCTCGCTAAACGACCTAATCGCTGCAATAGTAGGTTGTGGACCAGTTGCAAAAGAATCGTTATAAAAGCTCACCCCACCACAACTACCAACAAGCTCAAGTCTGTGCCCCAAACCTTGAAAATTAAATATAGTAGCCTTAATCACATCATCCTCTACGCCAATGGCCTTACAAGCAGTAATAGCGGCAGTTATATTTTCCAAATTGTGATCTCCTCTTAATAACAAGTTATACCTACTTCCATAGGAAACACTGTCCTCATCTTCTTTAAAAATGATTTCACCGCTCTCAACAAAACAGCCAGGATCGACTCTTTTTTCTCTGCTGAAAAAGTAGATGTATCCTTTTGAGTTCCTTGCAAAACCTTTAGGTAGTTCGTAATCAAAATTAACTACAGCGAAGTCAGTAGACTTTTGGTGTCTGACTATATTTTTTTTTGCACCAACATACTCCTCATTATCTTTATGCCAGTCAAGATGGTCACTTGTAATATTTAACACAACTGCAATATGTGGTGAAATATCTAAATCTATAAGCTGAAAAGATGACAGTTCCATTACCACAAAACTGCTTTTTTTAAGTCGGTGTAGCAGTTCCAGAAAGGGATTTCCAATGTTGCCTGCAAGATAAACATCCTTATTGGCATTTTTTAAAATTTGGTAGATTAAACTGGCCGTTGTGCCTTTTCCTTTGGTCCCTGTAACACCAATTATTTTTGCAGGGCAGTTTTCGAAAAACAACTTTGTTGCACTCGAGATTACTACCCCCTTCCTTTCCGCATCCACAATTTCAGGAAGGAACCTATAAACACCAGGTGAACGAAACACTACATCAAATGCGCTTAAGTTATTAAGATATTTTGCACCACAAGTGAAATCAACTTTGTGTGACTTAACTTCACTTATATCCAATTCTTCTGCGGGCTTTTTGTCAAGAATTGTAATTTTGGCCCCACTTCCAACTAAATACTTCAAAACATCATTGCCTTCAATGCCAAAGCCTAATATTGCGACCTTTTTACCTTTTAAATTCATATTTTGAATAAACACGCCACACGTGTGGCGTTTTCAGTAAACCAAAACTTACTCCTCAAAACCTATAAGTTGAACCTCAGGCTCTAGTTCAATACCAAATTTTTCCCTGACTTTATTTTTATATTCGTTAGCAAGTGCAATAAAGTCACTTGCAGTTCCCCCACCAGTATTAATTAGTAAATTTGCGTGATAATCAGCAATTTTAATACCACCCTTACTTTTGCCCTTGGCCCCAACTGCTTCTAAGAGAAAGCCGGCCGGAATTTTACCAAACATAATTTTGTCCTCTGGAATATTTTTAAGTTGACCCGTCGATAGCTTGCCTGCTTCAACATTCTTAAAAAACGACCCCGGGCAAGCGATACCGTTTGGGTATTTCTGAAGCCTAATTGCCAGTATCTCACTCGACGCTTTTTTTAATTCTTCCGAATTTCCCACTTGTAGCAAAAATTCAACTTCCAGAATTATGTCCTTAGTGTCTTTAAAACCGCTATGACGATAAGAAAATTCGCAGTCAGCATTTTCCATCCACACAACCTCAATACCTTTTAAAACCTTAACCCTTACTAATGAGTCACTAATGGTTTGGCCATAAGCACCTGCATTGCCATATATTGCACCACCAACCGTCCCAGGTATGCCTATTAGTTTCTCAAAACCAGATAATCCTTCATTTACGGTAAACTCCACTAACTCTGATAGACTGGTCCCTGCCTTAACATAAACCCTATTTCCATTTCTGACAATTCCATTCTCAGTTAGTCTTATTACCATACCATCAAACCCGTCGTCACTTACCAGTAAATTGCTTCCGCTCCCAATAACTATATATTGCAATCCTTTCTCTTTAGCGAATTTAATAGCATTAATTAATTCTTGTTCATTGGTCACCTCGGAATAAACTTTTACGGGTCCACCAATTTTTAGTGTGGTGTATTTTGCAAAACTTTCGTTCTCAATAAATTTTCCGTTCGTTATAGTATTCATGTTATGACATCCTCCGCAGACTTAAGTCTGCTCCTTTGAAAAGGCGAGGTTTTCTTGAATGCTCCTATATAGCTTCGTATATTTTTTTGCTCCATATGTAACTTTCTCCTGCTCCCATGATGAGTATGACTGTATCTTTTTCCAAATTTTCTTTCACTTTCTTTAGAATCCCGGTCATGTCTTTAGTATAGTAAATATTTTTATGCTTAGTTGCCTTGGCAATTGACTCTTCACTGACTCCAAAATCGCTTTTATCACGAGCTCTAAAAATGGGGCCAATTATAACTTTATCTGCTAGACCAAATACTCCTTTGTACTCTTTCAAAAGAAGTTTTGTTCTTGAATACGAATGAGCCTCTACAACGGTTATTAAGTTTGATGTAGGAAACTTTTGTCTTAGTGCCTGTATGGTAGCCTTAATTGCAGTAGGGTGGTGCGCATAATCGTCATAAACGGTAACTCCATTCTTTTCACCAATAAGTTCGAGTCTTCTGCCGATCCCTTCAAAATTACGCAACGTGTTATCCACAACGTCTATTTTGATATCATACAATTGAGATAGCGCAATTACGCCTAATGCATTTGAAACATTGTGTATGCCTGGTAACCCTAAACTAAATTCAGTGTCACTACCATCGACGGTAAAGCTTGTTTTAGTGCTCGTTTGGTTTCTGATACATCCAACAATTTCCGTGTCTGCCTCAAAATATTTCTTATTACCAGAAAGAGAATAACCAATTACTTTTATCTGCTTCAGAGCGGTTTTATCTAGTAAATTGATTAGTTTACCAATCCCGCTTGAGTTTTGATTTGCAATTAATACTCTTTTACCAATGAGCCCACTGACAAATTTTTTATAACTTTCAAACAACTGCTTTTCGTTTTTAAAAAAGTCCGGATGGTCCATCTCGATATTGTTTAGAATTATTACCTCTGGCCGGTAATGCAAAAAGTTGTCAAAAAACTCATCTGCTTCGGTAATAAATAATTTTCCATTACCGTATCTAAAGTTAGCATTTAATGCTTTAACTGTTGCACCAACAGTAGCTGTAGGGTCCAAGCCTGCATCGGCAAACAGAATTGTGGCAAGTGCAGTAGTTGTTGACTTACCATGTGTACCTGCAACGCAAATTACTACTTTATCCCTATGTAAAAATGTCCCTAGAAATTCCTGCCATGTGATAACTGGAATTATATTTTTTGCTTCCACATATTCGGCATGATTATTGCTTTGGTAATACACCGCAGGAGTCACCACCAAGACATCAATATCTTTTAAATGCCTAGGGTCGTGTCCTACAAGAAAAGGGATTTTGTAATCATTTAGTTTGTTCGAATAAGCTGTGGTTTCGCTTAAATCACATCCATTTACTACATAGCCCATTTTTTTAGCAAGCATTGCTATTGCCGAAATTCCACTCCCCCCAATACCCATGAAATGTACCTTTTTCATATTTTTTTAAGCCGTAGTATTTTCCCTTTAAGCGCTAGATTCACAGCTTTTTGGTCGCTCCATGGGAGTTCCTTTGAACCAAAATCCATACCGGTCTCGTGGCCTTTACCGCAAATGACCACAACATCACTTTTTTTGGAGAGCTTATTAATTACAAAATTTATGGCCTCACCACGATCCAGGATAGCCCTGTAAAGGCCGGTTTTTGCATTGTTCTTAGGAAAACTCGTACTAAGCTTCTTACCGCCGGCACTTTTTGCACCTTTAATCATCTCATCTGCAATTTTTTTAGGATCCTCAGATCTTGTGTCAATCGGATTAAGAATTGTGATGTGAGAATATTTAACTGCAACTTTAGGAATGTGAAGGCGTTTATTGGGATCTCGCTCACCCTCAGCGGAAACAATACTAATGAGTCTGGATCCATTCCCTAATTTTATCGATTTTAAAATATTCTCAACTGCGTTGGGTGTATGTGCGTAATCAATTATAATTTTGATACTCTTATTATTTTTAATCTCCTCTTGTCTACCCTTAACACCTTTAAATAATTTTATAGAATGAACTATTACTTTAGAAGGTATTTTTAATATCTTAGCTACGGTGGCTGCGGCTGCGGCATTGCTTCTGTTAAAATTTTCCTGAAATCTAACATAGATAGCTGCTTTTATATCGCTATCCAAGTTATTTAGTGAATAGGTTTCTTTCCTTCCATTCACCAACTTATTAACCTTCGCAAATGAAGTATCATCCTTGTTAAGAATCGAAAGCTTCGACATTTGAAATAGTTTTGCTTTTGTCCGTAAATAGTCTTCATATGTTTTGTGGTAATCCAAATGCTCATGGGTAATATTTGTTAATACTGAAACATCAAAGCTCATACCAGAAACACGCTTCTGATCCAAACCGTGTGATGTAACTTCCAACACCGCATACTCACATTTCTTTTTAACCATTAGTGCAAGGAATTTCTGTAGCGCCAGGGCTTGGGGATTGGTGACATGGAAACCTGTATCATAATCTTTGTCGCCTATTTTAGCACTTACAGTCGAAATCAGGCCTACTTTTCGCTTTGCATCTTTTAGTATTGAGTAGATAATGTTTGCAGTCGTAGTTTTACCATCCGTTCCAGTAACTCCAATAAGTTTTAACTTTGTACTTGGATTTCCATACCAGTTGGAGGCTATGTGGCTAAGTGCCACCCTACTATCTTCTACTTTGATATACGTAACCCCGACGTTTTTGAGACTTCTTTGCCCGACAACAGCAGCCGCACCAGAGGAAACCGCTTGTTTTATGTAGTCGTGGCCATCATTTTTAATTCCCTGTATAGCAATAAACAAACTGCCGTTCTTAACGTTACGCGAGTCGTCGGTAACAGAAGTAATGTTCAGATTGGTTTCTCCGGTCAGTTTGTAAGCAGGAAGATTAGTAAGAAGATCTTTTAGATTATTTTTCATTGTCATCACTTTGTTTGACAATATCAACACCCAATCCCTTGAGGCGCTCTTCTAACTTTTCATAGCCCCTCTCTACCATTTCAATATTGTTTATTTCGCTTTTCCCGTCAGCCACCAACGACGCTAATATAACTGATATACCCGCCCTGATGTCTTTACAAAACAAATTATCAGGATTAAGCTTGGTTTGTCCGTTCACGATAACACGGTGAGGGTCTGCAATGAAGATGTTTGCGCCCATTGAAATAAGGTCGTCAACAAAGAATATCCTCCATTCATACATCCAATCATGACACATTACCGTTCCCTGGGTTTGTGTGGCAAGCACTATAAATGGGCTCATTAAATCCGTTGGAAAGCCTGGCCATGGTCGGGTCTGAAAACGCTTCTTGTCTGCAATCAATTTGGAAGGCAGGATTCGAAGGCTAGTTTCTGACTCAAATTCATACCTGACACCCATATGGGAAAGGTAATTTAAAATTATCTTATAATGGTCTTTGATAAAATCGTCAATTAAGATATCAGATTCTGTAATTGCGCCTGCAATGGCAAACGTACCTCCTTCTATGTGGTCTGGAATAACAGCGTGGTTCGCACCTTGTAATTTGCTGTTTCCCTGAACTTCAATAACATTAGAACCGGCACCTGAAATATTTGCACCCATCTTATTCAGAAGCTCTGCTATATCTGCAACATGGGGCTCACTCGCTGCATCTTCAATACGGTTTTTCTCAGGTGTACCGGCCGCCAGAATTAGGCCGATAATGGTTGCTGTCACCGACGCTTCTTCTAGAAAAACATTGCCAAACTTTTTCTGCTTCCATTCAAGTAGGTATCTTTTGTTTTCCAGTTTGCTAATTTCCACTCCCAAATCCTGCAACAAAAGGAAGTGGGTATCTAATAACCTTTCTCCAATTTGATCCCCCCCGGGAGGAGTCAAAATAGCTTTACCGAACCTTGCCAGAAGTGGGGCGACCAAAACGACAGATGCGCGTATTCTCTCTGAGAGCGTCGAATCCAGTTCGTAAGAGTTGATAGAACTAGAATCAATTGTGAGAGTTGAGTCTTCCCTCGCAACCTTACATCCCAGATCTTTAATTATCTCACACATAACATCAACATCACGAATTTGGGGAACATTTGTAAGAGTTACGGGAGATTGGGCCAATAAAGATGCCGGTATGAGGCCCAGTACAGAATTTTTATTCCCTGCAACGCGAACACGGCCGGATAATGCTCTTCCACCATTGATGATAAACTTGCTCACAGCTATAATTCTAGCATATCAGTGCTAATTTTCAGGGTGAATACCTAAGTAGGGAAAAATATCACGGGCGATGGAATACCAGAGTGGAGCAGCGGTTTCTGAGGCCCAAGGAGAGGTCTGTGTCTCTCTTAACGTCACCAGCATCACAAATTTTGGTTTACTGGCAGGAGCAAACCCAACAAATGAAGCAATGGTTTTTTCTGCATCATAATGTCCAGCTATCGGAATTTGGGCAGTACCTGTTTTTCCGGCTACCGAAAAACCCTGAAGGTTTGTCCATTTCGATTCACCTCTACTTGCTGCTTCCTGCATCATTGCTGTTATTTGGGTGGCTGCATTCTCCGAAATTATTCTCTGCCCGATTTGCGGTCTTATATCCTCGACCCAACCATCTTTACTTAATTTATCAACAACCTGCGGTGTTGGTAAAAAGCCGCCGTTCGCAATTGCCGCTACTGCGGTAATCATTTGAATTGGAGTTACAGCAATCCCTTGACCGAAAGTGGCTGTTGCCTGGTCTACGATATTCCATGTACTTTTCTGACGAAGAGCAGGGCTCGCCTCTCCCTGCAAATCGATGCTTGTTACTCTTCCAAATCCAAATTTATCAATATAATCATATAACTTTTCTTTCCCGAGTTTTTCTCCGACAAAAACCATACCCACATTATCAGAATTCACTATTACTTCGGTCATTGTTGTATTTGGATGATACTGTTTGTTCCAAGTACCAATTTCGTACTTATCAACTCTAGCTGGACCATCACAATTGCCACATTGTGTGTCCGGCTCAATTACACCTGCATCTAGTCCTGCCGCCATAACCACAACTTTAAATACAGACCCGGGTTCGAACGCATCTGAGATGGCTGGATTTTTAAAAAATTCATTACCATATCTAGAATAACTGGCCGGATCGAATGACGGAAAACTCGCCATTGCCAAAATAGCTCCATCATCAGGTCTCATAACAATTGCTGTACCAGCCTTTGCCCCATACCTTTCTATGCCTTCTTTAAGCCTCCGTTCAACCGATAACTGAATCGACTTGTCAATGTGTGTAATTAAATCTATACCCGATATCGCAGCTACGTCTTGAGTATTACCAAACACTATTGGCACACCCCTGGCGTCATTTTCCCGCAATACAAAGCCTGGCTTTCCTGATAGGGGAAGGTTATAAAAGCCTTCTAAACCAAAATATCCCACATCCTCCCCTTCTTCATTTTTACCAACAAAACCCAAGAGGTGAGCGGCAGCAGATGCCTCAGGATAAATTCTTGCTTCCTCTTTTTCAAAACCGATCCCCGAAAGTTTCAGGCTCTCGATATTTTTCTTCGTATCATTTGAGATTTGTCTTTTAACTGGCACCCAGACAACTTCCCTTCTACTTAAAATGTGATATATTCTGTCTATTTCATTCAGTAAGGCCTGCCGATCTTCGGGATCTTCAACAAAGAAAGGAGCTAATGTTTCAGCCAGTTTTTTGGGTGTGTCCTTCAGGTCTGGTAAAGAAGCATAAACCAAGTATGAAGTGGTTCTGACAGCAAACCAACTTTTATCACTTGCTAGAATGCTTCCCCTTGGTGCTGAAACTAGCTTTTTTGATTCGTATTGGGCTGAGGCACTTCTTGCCAGGTCCTCACCTCTAACTATCTGCCAGTAAAACATTCTTGCGACTACGGCAAAAAAACCTAGAAGGAAGATTGATGACAAAATTTTAAAACGTAGCATTAATTGCTAAGGGACCTGGGCAACAACTTCTTCTGGCTTTAAATAGAGTATACTTGAGGGTTTAGTATAACCTAAGGCCTCCTGCTCTAGCTCAAAATTCGACAACGAAGACGAGCTCACAAGCGTGTCGGTTAATTCCCGGTTTTCCTCAATCAATGCATATTCCTCTTTTTCGACGTTTGACAGCTGGGAACCAAGACTTCCAGACTCGATCGCGTACAATAGGCTCGCTGTAATAATAAACACACCGCTAACGGTAAATAGAATATTTTTTGGAAGCCCTCTAATAACTCCCCGATATGCACCCTCAGGCACACCCTTTGGATACTTGGCATACCTATTTCGCTTCTGCTGTCTGGTAAACTTAATTTTCATATTTTTCAAATACCCGCAGCCTTGCACTCCGGGCCTTGGGATTTTTTTCAATCTCCTTCAAGCTTGGTTTTATATAGTTTTCGGTAATAACCCTGCCTCCCTTTTTTGCCAGATCCCTGAAGGACTTTTTGACAATCTCGTCTTCAGCTGAGTGAAAGCTGATTACCACCAATCTTGCTCCGTTATCTAGTAGCTCATATGCTTTAGGCAATGCTATTTCTAGATTTTGCAGTTCAGAATTAACCGCTATGCGTAAAGCCAAAAACGGCAATGTTGCAAAGTGTAAATGTTTTTTGCTTTTGATTGTTTGGCAAACTTCCAAAAAGTCAGAAACCGTTTCAAACAAACTCAGCTTACGCCTATTAACAACTGAATTTGCCAAGCTCTTTGCCGCTTTATAGGGCAATACCACCAGAAATAGCTCAGTCAACTGATCTTCTCTTAAAACATTTAGCAAATCCGCTGCACGAACTGCGTTAGTAGACGGATCAATACGCATATCAAGTAACGCTAAATTGTCCCTGAACGAAAACCCGCTTCCAGTTAAATGAATATTGGTAACCCCCAAATCAAAAACAATCCCAGCAACATTGGTGATCTGCGCGTCTTTAGTAATTTTGTCTATATCTTTAAAGTTAGCTTGGACCAATTTGAAGCAAGTGAATTTCTCAGAAGCAGGGCAGGCTTCTTCTAATCGCCTCTGAGCAATTTCAAGCATTTTTTGATCCAAATCTATCCCTATGACACTTCCCCCACGCTTAACTATTTCCACCGAGTGTCCCGCTGTGCCTAATGTGGCATCTATATACCAAGCCTGATTATCAATGTGCTCGGGCATAGCCCGTCCAATGTCCAAAAATTCGACAACCTCATGAGTCATTACTGATTCATGGTAGTTATCTGTTGTCATTTCTACTTAAGTTTTCAAGATACTCTCTGGTTAATCTAGGTAAGGCTTTGGCCTTCTCATCCCAAACCTCTTGGGGCCAAATTTCAATTCTATCTAATAGTCCAACAAACATTATTTCCTTGGTTATCTTTGCATACTTGACCAGATCTTCAGGCACAATTATTCTCCCCTGCTCATCCGGCTCCACCTCGTAAGCCGAACCTAATATAAACCTTTCAATATCGCGAACTACGGTGTTTAACCCCTGCTTTCCACCAGTCAATTTTTTCGACAACTCTTCCCAAAAACCATTATTCACCAAAATTAGACAATTCTCATACCATTTAGCAATCACGGGTCTATCGCCCAAATCCTCTATAAATTTTTTTGGTATTGCAACCCGTCTAGCTTCGCTTAGGCTGCCCTGATATGATCCTATTAGCATATATCGGGCAGATATAGTGTTGGTGCTATACACCATTTATCACTACTGTTAACCATTTTGATATGTTTTCACGCATATGTCAACCCTAACTTTCACCAAACATTTAAATTAATGGATAATATTATTACCTACTCTGAAGTTGAAATGAAAAGGCCTAAGTCTGATGAGGCTCCTTGAGTTAAGTTTTCCCACATGTTTCCTGTCCATCTATGAACGTTTCCGTTTATGCCCACAGTCCCTGGTTGAGTGGATGAAGACGAGCTTAATACACCATATGGTTCTGAGGAAATACTGCCCTCTGGTAGCTCTCCTGGCACTCCAAATGTGGGCATTGTTACGAAGAAAGTTCTTTGCGGCACCCTGCCAAGAGTGTAACTGAAGTTTCCATCCACTGATGTTAACTGAGCGACACTGTTTTGCAAATGAAAGTCTGATACAAATTTTGCCAAGAGTTTTCCTTTATCGTTTCTAAACCTCAAAGTAAGAGTTCCATTTTCAACCCCTTCGTCGTACCTAAACCTGCCAGAAGACTCAGAGCCGAGAAGCAGGTCTCGCTCAATTGTTTCCTGGCCATTAAGCATTATTGTGCCTGGAACCCCTTGAGGTGCTCCGTCCGGCAAATGATATAAAAGCTCGTAATCCAATGAATAGGCTGGGATTTTGATTTTTGAAATATTCAACTTTAACCAATGTCCATCAGAGCTGGGTGTTAAGGTAGTATATGGCCTATCAACTAGCTCTACATTTATCAATGCACTCGTATCCTCACCATCTGCCACCTCGCTTTTTCCTTGTATAAACAAAAAGTAAAACGAAGCAAAAACAAGCAATCCGACTACTACAAGTACAAAAGGTAAATATTTTTTCAAATTAAAGGCCTTCATTTGTCTAGACCATTTTGGAAGTAATCGGTTAATTTGTCAACGGCAAGTCGCTTTTGTTCCGCAGTATCGCGATCCCGCACAGTCACAATCCCGTCCTCCAGAGTTTGGAAGTCAACAGTTACACACCACGGAGTTCCAATTTCGTCTTGTGCAAAATAACGCTTACCAATATTTCCACGGCCGTCCCAGATTACAGCTCCAAATTCGCTCTTAAGTTTTTCAAAAATACCCCTGGCTTTACCCACCAGATCTTCCTTATTGGCAAGTAATGGGAACACAGCAATCTTAAAGGGCGCAATTTTCGGGTTTAATTTTAATACTATTCGCTCGCCATCCTCGTGATAGGCATCGGTTAATATTATTCCTGTCAAGCGAGAAAGCCCAAATGTAGGCTCAACCACATGGGGAATATATTTTTCACCCGTATCCGGATCCGTATAACTTAAATCAATGCCTGAGTGCACCTGATGATTTTTTAAGTCAAAATCGGTCCTATAAGCAATCCCAAACATTTCTTTCCACCCGAAGGGATATTTATATTCAATATCGGCAGTTTTCTCGGAATAATGGGACCGCTCAAATTCTTCATGCTCTCTCCATCTTAAGTTTTTCTCATTAATTCCCAGGTCTAGTGCCCACTTCCACATATCATCCTGCCACATAGCAAAAGTTTCCTCCCAATTCTCTGGTTTAATAAAATACTCAAATTCCATCAGATCAAACTCCAGAGTTCTGTGAACAAACTGCCCCATGGTAATTTCATTTCTGAAAGCTTTACCTTGTTGAGCTATCCCAAACGGCACTCTGACACGAGTGGTATTTAATACATTTTTGAAATTTAGGAATATCCCCTGGGCGATCTCTCCCCGTAGATAAGCTTTAGATTTTTCGCCTTCCAAGATTCCAATTGAAGTTTCAAAAAGAAGATTGAACTTGCGTGGTTTGGTTAAATCGGCGGATCCACATTTTGGGCACTTAAGCTTATTTTCCTTAATAATATGCTCCAGCTCTTCCATCGATAACCCTTCAACTTTTTTCCCTACGATTTGGTCCTCAATCAAATGATCTGCTCTTGTTCTGTTGCGGCAATTAAGGCAATCTACCATTGCGTCTGTGAAACTACTAACGTGCCCCGAAACCTCCCACACTTTCGGGTTTAAAAATATAGAAGCATCAAGCCCCACCATATTCTCCCTGTCCACTACATATCGCTTCCACCACGAGTCTCTAATGTTGTTTTTAAGAAGTGTACCCATTGGCCCAAAGTCCCAAGTATTGGCAAGTCCACCATATATTTCTGAGGATGGATAGACAAACCCCCGCCGCTTTGCCAATGAAACAATCTTTTCCACTAAATCCATATAAGTTGAATTATATCTATTACGAATTCAAAATGAAATGTTTAATTGCTCACCTATTAAGAAGCCAAATTGTGTAGTTCATATAAAATGCAAAACTCAACCAAAAAATATAAGGCAGCAATAAATATGAAGCAACTTTTCGGGTTTTATAAAAGACATAAATCAAGGCGGAAACAGTTAACCATAGTACCCCCAAAACTAGGAGTGCTGGAAAAATTGCATGTAGGAAGAAAAAAACAATCGACCAAAGTAAATTTAGCGCCAATTGAACCGCAAATAAAAGCAAACCCGCCCGCACAAATGGTTTTGTTAGACCTTTTTCCCATATTAAATATGCACTTAGCCCCATCAGAGTGTATAAAATAAACCAGACTATCGAAAAAAGAAAACCAGGTGGGACGACAGAAGGCTTTGCTAGTTGATTATACCAAGTCGGCAACGAGGGCGAAGTAAAAAGCGCCCCAATAACCCCTGTTAGCTGGCAGACTACAATAAAAGTAATTAAAACGGGCCAATTCTTAACACCCATTAGCTGATATTAGCACAATTATGGCACACAGTTCGGCCACATTTTCTGCCTGCCCTGCGACAAGACAAACGCGGCAGTTTTAACAGATTCCTCTGCAGAATAACGCAAATCAAAATCAGCAGGCATTCGCATTTGAAGTCTCAAATTTTTCCAGGTGGTAGGACCAAACTGATACAGACCAATATATGGGCCGTTTGTGGCATTGGACCTAAACCCCGATTCGCAAATCGCAATGTGCCTCAGGATGTCTGCACTTACTCCATATTGCCCTGCAAAAATTTCAATATATGAATATATTTGCTCAGAACTTGCCGGTGTCGGTGTGGGGCTGGGCGTAGAAGTTGGCGATGGCGATGGCGCAATTGAAGGGATGGGCTTGGGGGAAGGAGAAACTGAGGGTAAAACTGAAGGGGTTGGGCTTTCAGTAGGAACAGGAGATGGCTCGTTTACAACTTCTGCGGTTTCCATAACCCCTGAAGACTTTTTTGTTTCTTCGCCTAAGACCAACTGTTTAGGCAAATTAGCACGAATTACCAATATTCCCGCAGGGATTGATAGTAATATTGCCCCCAGCAGAAAATAAAATAAATACTGCCGCATCCCCGCAATTATAATATAAACCTAGAAATTTACTAACATAAGAGTTTGGCTTAAACTAAGATGATGAAGTATTTCGCAATAATTTCAGTGTTGGTTCTACTGGCAGTAGGAGTATATTTCTTTTTTACTCAATTAACCCTACAGGACGGCATGACAATAAATTTGCCAGCACCGCAAAACTCTCCTCAAGAAGTAAATAACAAGGCATCCTTTTTAATATTTACAAATGGCACGAAAAGAGACTTTTCTGATTCGCGTTATCATAATTTAAACAAAGATGTGTATATCGCGCCCGGAAACCCGACGACAGTTAACGCTAAAAGTGCCGTTACCTGGGGTGACTTTTTTGAAACTCTGCCAATGAGTTTATCGAGTGAATGTTTAGTCACTGGAACAGGACAAAGTTTTTGTAGTGGAAATGAAGGAGAACTTAAGTTCTTTATTAACGGGACGGAAAACGAAGATTTTCTTAATATCCAAATAAATAATGGCGATAAAGCTTTAATTACTTTTGGAAGTCTAACTGAAACGCAAATTCAAAATCAACTTTCGCAAATTCCGGACCCGCAGTAGTTTAAACGACTTCTCCGTCAGTTAATTTTAACGTGTCAATTTCCGGTAAAGTCTTGCCAATAACCCCCTGGAGATCACCATACATGCCGTGGGTGTGGTCAATTACTTTTCGTATCTCTTTTTCCTGTCTTGCCCATTTAACACTAAACCATCGCTTTTCTCTTTCAACCTCATCTTGCATGTTCGAAAAAGCCTCAATAATGCCTTCCACACGGTGCCTGAATTCTGTCCCCGTTAAATACTGATATAAAATTTTCATCTTCTCGTCTTTTCCGTCGGCCGACTGCCTTTCATGGTGAAGTGCTACAAGATTAAACCTTAAAGCCCAAGCCAGAGGCACAAAATGCTTCCAGCTACACACCCAAACGCCGTCTTTATACGTAAAACTATCAATCCCATCCGGCAAATTGACGGAGACCAAGACGGCTAAATCCGCTTTTGCCTGCCTTTGGTCTTCTTTGAGTTTGCCTATCCATCCGTCACTCCACTGGGCGTTTTTGCTCTCCCACAAAATAATACCGCATTTACGTCCTAATTTGTCGGTTACCTCATGGAAAATATCTGCACCCCTTTGCCCTTTTTTAACTTCGCTTAAAGTATCTTCCGGAAATTCGCCCTTTAGACGAGTTTCCAATTCAATTTCAAGCGACTCTCCCTGGGTTTGTTGCGAACCCTGTTGGATTTTGGTTTTTAATTCTTCAACCTGTTTTAAAGCATCGGTTAATTTTTTGTCTTTTTCGAAGTCTTTTAATTGATATTCCTCCTGTACCTTTCTTCTTGTCTCACTTCGAATTTTTTCCTCTTCCGCCAAAAGTATTTTCTTCATCTCAATCTCGCGGTCTTCGTCTTTTTCGCGAAGTTTTCGAACTTCCCCCAAGAGGTCGTCAATCTGCTCTGTAAGCTTCTTATTTCGCGCACTTTCCGCTTCTTTTTCCTTCTCAAGAGCTTTAAGTTGGGCTTCAAATTTGTTGAGAGCCTCCCTCCCCGCCTCTTGCAATGCCAGTTCTTTGACCTCTTCAAGTTCCTTGTTGTGCTTGGCGGAAAGACTGCTTAATACCTGTTCTTCAATTTGGTGAGTTAGCACTTCGGAGACCTCAATTTGAGCTTTACATTTGGGGCACTTAATGGTGTTTTTCATCGGAAGTTTCGTACCCAACAGTCTAGACCAACCATGCATCTAAAGCAATATTAAATAAAGATACACTTGCTTTTAGGCTTTAGTGCCAGACTGGCAGATGAGATATTCTGTGAAACCCTTCAATGTCAATTAAGTAGATTTTCCTTTGCCTTAGACCCTCATTAACAGGAATAATAAATTGCTTAATTTGCAGGTCGGAAGCTTCCACTCCATTCTCCCGGAATATGTCACTCATTTGTGAAATTAACTCATTTTGAAACCCAGTACGCTGACGGGGGAAAAATTGCAAAAATTGCCTTGCCCCAACCATGTCAAGTGTAACTCCTTCCTTGTATGGATAGTATGCAATCTTCTTTTGAGATGGTCGTTCAATAGTTGCCATAATGGGTGGCACTAACTCAAATGACCTAAAACCATATTCTTCCGCCAATCTACGCATTTGCGGACTTTCCAGTGCCTCACTCACTATTGGGCTAACAACAAATTCACTCAAAACGCTTGCCATTGCCAAATCTGTCCGCCGCAGGCTCTGACCACACACGCCTCTATACTTATTTTTGTGCAAGTCAGTTAGTCTTCTTACTTTGGCTATAAAACAAGTATTATGGTCAGTAAACAGATAATCAAGATTGCAATACTTTATCCGTGCTCCTTTATCCTTGAAAGGTAAATATTTTCCCCAGTTAAAAGGGGCACCCCCACTAATTTGTCTAAGTATATAATCGATATCCAAGTGGTTTGTACCAACTCGATTTATTATAATTGTCCGCTCAGGTGTATTAACAATTTCAGGACGAGGATATTCTACGTGCGAATTTTCAATTGTCATGTGGCAATACTATCAAACTATAGGAGAAAATACCAATTTAATACCCAGTTATGGCTACACCGAATGTGTCTTGTGAGTAAACACAACCCCAGGACCATTCACCCCCAACCAGTAGAGTTCTGTGGCCTAAAGTATTTTCCCAAGCCGCGACGGTTTCCTCGGGAGTGGGGTAGCCAACTATCAAAAACTCCCCCAAAGTATAGCTTTCAAAAATCCACTTTAAATCCGGTCTTCTCTCCGGCATGTTACTAAATCCTTCATGGCCATCTAGTTTGCCCAGCTCTCTGATTTCACTTAATCTGATTGCTGCAATGGTGCAAAGCTCGGGCTTTTGATTTAACGGATTTACCCCATTTTCAACCCGCCTTTTGTTTACTGCATCCCAAAGCTGAGGTCCTCCCCAAGTAACTGTCCTTCGTGCAGGTACATTTTGCTGGCGAGCTGTTGGTGTTTGAACCGGAGATGGAATAGGGGCAACTGAAGGGTATACATATATAACCTGAGGATTTTTTTCCTTATTCACAATCTGCATTCCGCGATTTAAGCCTTGATTGTGGCCGTAAAGGAAAGAACCAAGTGTCAATATACCCACAAGAACCATAGAGAACGTTCTATAAAGTATGCGGAATCTTTCACTCAGAAAGGTTGAAAAAGAGAAAACATGAATGGCAGGAGGCTTTAAAAACCGGATAATAAAGTCTTTCACTTTTCCCGTAAACCCTTCCAAAAAGCCAAATATTCGCTTAAGCATTTTTTCTATTTTATCATTTTATCTACTTATACTAATTTTTAGATTGTAAGCTTCTTGCCAATCCTAATGGTTGAGAGTTCTTTTTCAATAACCTCCTGGAGCTTATCGTCCGGTCTTGGCAGAGCTTGCCCTTGTGGCCAAAAGCCCAAAGTTACCAAAACTTCCCGCGCAAACTCATTTCTTAAAGTTTTCAGTTTGTTTTCGCTTATTAATCTGTTTAAATACTTCAACAAAATTAAAAATACTTCGCGGTTTGTCTCTTTCTCATTTGTAATTTTCCCAACAACTTCGCAAAAATAATAAGACACGCTCACTTTATTTAAATCAGCCCTAATTTCATTAAATGAATTAATAACTTCAACTTCTGTTATTAAATCCATCCCTTTGCCGGAAACGGCCTGAAATTTAATATGGCTAAATACTTCTATTCCTCCCCTTTTACGGCTTGCTGGTCTTCGTACGGATTTGGCCATCAGGGGCAGTTTCCCAAAGTCTTTTGAAAAAACAGTTAAAATCCTATCCGCCTCACCATAATTTTTCCGAACCAAAACAACCCCCTCTGAAGTGTAAGCTCTGCCCCGCATACGGTAATTCTACTATATTCACCCCTTAAACGAGCCAGACAAGTGGCGTATTTAGAATTTGGCATTAATTAGCGAAGGCTGAAACGGAACTCGCGGTCGGTTTTGAGGAATAGCTCTTCTTCAACTTTTCCAAGTCTTATTGAATGAAGCGGTGCAGTTGTTCCCGGCTGCTTTTGTACTAGTAACTTATATTGCTTGTCTGCCTTAAACGGTAATTTGTATGTTACTGTTACCTTGGCAACTCCCAACGGTCTTAGCTCAAAATGGCCTGCAAAAACAGTCTTCCCAAACTCGCTATATGGCTCCTCTTTGTCTGTTACCCCTGCAAAATCAACCAATTCGCTTCCCTCAGGCACATAAATCCGCACCCAATTCGGAAGTACTGAGTTAAGCCAACCATCGTGCTTTTCAGGATTTTTATAGGTTATGGTAACAGTCTTCTCTATGGTCCCGTCATTTTTTACATTAATCTCTTGCAAGACCTCTTGGGTAACATACATATTACTTTTTCTACCCCCAAGGTTTGAGTCGTTAATATGAAGATAATCCCCATCAAATTCATTAATTCTTCCTGCAACATTAAAGCTCTCGGCTGCTGCTTGCGCATTTTCATCCAGCAGATAAAACAGCACATGTTTCTCAAGTAAAGAATCTAAACCTGCCTTGAAGAGATCCGGCATTTTCTCTTTTGGCTGGCCCATGGCATTTGTCAAAATGGAGTTCATTAAAGGTCCAACTATTGCCTTCCTGTTATCAGAATTTGGTGGCCTTAAGATTATTTCGCCGGTTACGGGATCCCAGATAATCGGCCCCTCGATATCAGCAAAGCTTTCCAATTCGTAAATCACTTGTGGGCAATTGCATTCTGGTATTATTTTTGTTGAGTAGTTACCAAATCCAGGCACACCAATTTCCCCAATAACATTCAATATTTTTTCCAGGACATTTGTGTCAACCGCGATTATGCCGTCGATATCCCGTATCCCGACCTTTTGAGCCTCCTTATAAAACATATCCATGCTGGTCTTAAAGTCCGGATCAAAATTCATATCCCTGATGCGAAGATTTTTTGATTGAATATATGGGCCTTTAATGTACCTCACAATTGGATCTGGCGCGGGGATAACCGGCCTGTACCTTGTATCTAGATGGTAAATGTCATTAGACGTGACTTGGGAGATCTTTCCTTTACTAACCCTCATTATTGAGTAGGCAGTCATAAACCCCCCTGTTGGCCTTAACTCCTTATCGTTTTGGAAAATTAAAAGATAGGTTCGTTCACCGTCAACACCTAACAGGTACGGAGCTTGCTCAAGAATAGGCCGTGCGTCAACTAAGAGTTTTGCAGCATCATCAACCAGATTTAAACCTTCGACCAGTTGTGCTCGCACGTCCCTCCCGCCAAGTTTTTCAGGATACCTGTTGGGGTTAATTTTTGAAAACTCTGCTTGTGCTAAAGACACTTTTTCAGATATTTCTGGTAATTTAGGAGTAATGTCACCAACAGTCTCTACGATAAATTCTAATCTATCCTCCGCATTTTCAGCCCCACTCTTAGCATTAGCCTCACCGGCAAAACCAATTATGTCTGCATACGGAGATATTGTATCGATTAACACTTCCCCAGCCTCAAGTCCATGCAATCCGCCGTTAATGGCTGCCCGACCGTCCAAATAGTAGTTAGAAACAAATGGCACAACTCTTGCCAGTCCTAATAATCTATATGATGAACTTAATTTGGTTAAGCTGCTCTTTACACCAACAATTTCGCTCTTAACCTGATCAATGTTCTGAGAAGCTACGGCGGCTTTTGCCAAGTCAACTGACTTTAAAACAGCCCGCACGTCTTTATAAACAAATAAGCCTGGAATAAGTAGGCCAAGCAAAAATAAAACTAGAGCAACACCCACAGCGATTAAAATCTTTTTATTCTTTGGTCCAGACCTAAAAATGCTTTTCAATTGGCTATCTATTTTGTCTAACATTGTGGATTTAAGCTGAGTCCTGTCACCAGTAGCATCATCGGCTAAAACATTGTTATTTACTTCTGAATGCGCTGGAGGGGTAATTTTTGTGAAACCTTCATTAGCTTCTGGCGTTGTAGTATCCCTAGCAGGAGAAACGCCAGTCTTTGGTTTTATTTGTGGGATTGGGTAGGATTTATCCATTATAACTTAAACCGCGTCTTTTCCTGAGATCATGGCCCACGGTGTTTTAAGTAGGATCAGTATATCAAGAAATATGGAGCGTTTTCTAGCATAATAAGCATCCATCTCAATTCTTTTGTCAAAATTCACAGCACTTCTTCCTGAAACCTGCCAAAAACCAGTAATTCCGGGCCTCACCGAAAGCAAATCTTTTAAATACTTTCTTTTGTCGGGATATTTTTTCAGTTGCTCCTCAAGTTCATCCGGGTAATAAGGCCTGGGACCAACTATACTCATTTCTCCCCTTAGAACATTAATAAGTTGGGGTATCTCATCAATCGAATGCTTCCTTATGACTTTACCTACATTGGTGACTCTGGGATCTTCGTGGAGTTTGTAGCTGCTTTTTTTGTATTCCTTGTAGAGTTTTCGGAAGGTGGGATCTGTTCTTAGAAGTTCGTGAGCATTTACAATCATAGACCTGAATTTATAGGGATAAAATAGCTTGCCGTTTTTACCTACTCGTTTAGGAATATCTGCAAAAACTGGTCCGGGAGTAGTTAGCTTGATTGCTATTGCGGAAATTAAACAGATGGGTGAAAAAATAATTAATAAAACTATAGAACCAACTACATCTATAGTGCGCTTGGCAATAATGTATAGCATTAGGCAGTATTGTATACTAGTTACTCAACCAATTCAGGGTTTTCTTTTTCCAGTTTCTGAAAGACTTCTTTTACCTCGGACGACCTATCCATCCTACATATTAATAGCGCATCGGGCGTGTCAATTACTGCCAGGCCGGAAATGCCAATAGTGACAATCATCTTCTTGTTTTGACCGATTATAAGATTTCTGTCGGAATCTATGGCTTCAACGCGCACTTCTCCCTCGACAACAGTTTCTGTGTCTTTCCCTAAATAGCCTTTGAGTGACTTATAGAAAAGCTCCCAAGTTCCTGCATCACGCCAGCCAAATTCAGCAGGAATAGTGACCCTCTTATCCTCGGGCATTTTTTCAAAAATAGACTTTTCCACCGAATCCTTGATGAACTTGTGGTATTCACGGTAAAGAACGGTTGAAGAATAAGTTTTGGATAACCCTTCCGTAATTTTCAGTAAGCCCTCGTGCATATCTGGTACAAACTGTCTGTAATACTGAAGCATCACATCTGTCTTCCAAGCTCGATAACCGGTATTTATCAGATACTTTTCTGAAATAAAAAATCTTTTCGCCTCAGCCTCTTCCGGCTTTTCTATATGCTTTGTAATACGCACTATTGGAAAACCTTTGTATTCATCAATTGCCTCACCCATTTTTGCCCAGCCGTTATGAATACTTGGATATGTGGGCTTATGGTCAACTGATACGATCAGCCCAGTCTCCCCCGCGTATTCGCCAGCTACCTTAATCGCCTTCAAAAAAGCCTCCTCGTTATCAATAAGCTGGTCAGACCAGGAAACGATCATAACTTCGCCGGGAAATTTTTTCTCCAGGATTGCAGTAACCAGGCCAACAGCTGCCAAATTATCCTTTCTTTCGGGCTCACTGATTATATTACCTGGAGGAATTTCCGGAGCCTGCTTTTTGATTAATTTTACATACCGTTCTTCTGTGGAAACAAAAATTTCAGAGGGCTTAAACATTTTTCTAAACCGACGGTAAGTCAGTTCAAAAAAACTTTTTCCTTGAATTAAGGGGTAGAATTGCTTAGGAAAACTTTTGCGGCTTGCGGGCCACATTCTGGTTCCAAAACCGCCACAAAAAATTACAACGCGCATCCTAATTCAATGTATAGCATTAAAGACTTTCAATCAACTTTCTGAGATTTCGTTTAAACTTGTTTGCCGAAAACCGCTTCGAGTTATTAACAATATCACGTCGGTTAAATTTAAGACCTTCAAATCGCGATATTGCTTTCTTAAGCGCGTCTTTGGTCTGCTTATTAAAAAGTACGCCGGTTTTACCATCGATCACAATATCTTTCGCACCGCCTTTTGCAAAAGATATTACCGGAATTCCCAGGGCTTGTGCTTCAACCATAACAAGTCCAAAATCTTCCTCCTGAGGAACAATTAAAGCTTTTGCCTTCGAATATGTTTTAAGTAGAACGTTGTGTGAAACCGAACCTAAAAATACTATATTACTTTTGGCTTGGGATTTTAATTTTCTCTCTTCTTTACCTGTTCCCACTATGTATAGCGGTAAACCCAACTCGTTAAAAGTCCCAACTGCCAACTCTACACTCTTGTATTTAACAAGTCTGGAAACAAGAAGGTAGTACTCTGGCTTAGAAGGTGTATGTTTGAACTTAAAATTTGAAATGTCAATTGGTGGATATAATAAATGCGAGTTCCGAGTGTAGTACCTTTTAATTCTTTTTTGCACCTCCCTGGAAATAGCAACCAGACAGTCCGGCCTTTGCGCTGCCATTTTATCCCACTTTCGAAGATAGATAACAATCGGAGAAGTAATTTTTCCAATTAAATTATTCCCAAAATATAAATCGTAGTGGTGCCACAGATATCTGGTGGGTGTCAGGCAGTAACACAAATGCTTGGTTTTGCCTGTTACTTTAATCCCTTTTGCGGCCTCGCTGGTAACTGAAATGACCAGGTCGTATTCGCTAAAATCAAAGCTTTCAAAGACTATCGGCATTAGAAAGGGAATAATTTCGTGCTTATCTCTTAGATAGCTAACTCGATTAATAAAAGAAGGGATGATTTTGGGAAAGATTTGTGCCCAATTTGCTTTGTCTTCATGGTGAACAGAAGTATAAAGCGGAGCGTCAGGAAAAAGCTCATGCAAGGTAAGCAGTACCCGCTCAGCCCCGCCCCACTTGTTTACCCTGTCATATACGAGTGCAACCTTCACATACTCATTTAACATTTCCGGTCGGCTCTTGCAAGACCGATTCGTAAACTTTCAGGGTTTCTTTGGCAGTTTGTCGCCAGTCAAATTTACTGGCAAGTATTTCCCCTTTTCTAATCATGGTGGCTCTGTCAGCGGTCGTTAAGTCAAGTGCTTTTTCCATGCCTTTTTCAATAGAAGGTATACTATACGGATCAAAGTAAATCGGCACATCTTGGTAAATCTCTTTGAAAACATCAATTTGAGAAGCAAGCACAATTGTCCCTGCCGACATTGCCTCGAGTCCTGGAAGTCCAAAACCTTCGGATATTGATGGAAAAACAAATGCGATACTGTTGGTATAGAGAGCTTGCAAGTCTTGGTCTGGCACATATCCCAACATATTCACGACATTCCCGGCACCCAGTTTACTAATTTCTTCACCAAATCTCTTAACGAAGACGTTTCTGGAGCAAATCATAAGAAGTTTTATGCTTTTCCCCCTTTTTTTATTTAGTCTTAAAAGTGCCTCTACCGCTCGTTTTAAATTTTTATGGGGATAGGTGTTGCCAACATACAAAAAATAATCAAAGTCGATTTTGTGTTTCATGCGCACGTCAAATGTTGGCTTATCTGCCTTTTTGCTTACTCCTTCGTAAGTTACCACAATTTTATCCTCAGGAAGGCCGTAGTATTCAATTATTTCACTCTTGACTGTCTTAGATGGAGTTACAATTTCAACGGCTTTCTTCACAGCACTACCAATAACAAGTTTGGCAGCAAATTGCTTCGGGTAATATAGAAAAAAGGGCAAGGTGGTGGCACTTGCACCCCTATGCTTTTGCATTAACAAATCGTGCACGGTAACTATAAACTTACCTTTATGGTTAAGTGGGACGTTAATGTGTAAAAAATGTGTAACATCTGGGTTTATTTTGGAAATAATCTCCGGAAGTTTAATTTGTTCGGTTAACGTGTAATGAGGCAGATCAGCCAATACTTTTTCGCAGTTACCAGGAAGCTTTACCGAGCTGTAATGCTTCTTACGAAGAAGTATGTAATATTTAATATATTTCCCTAACTTAGCAAGTTCAGGAATCAAGTTCATTGTATATCGGCCCAAACCTGCATTTTCCAGCCCCCAGAATCGTCCGTCTATTAATATCTTCATACTTTACTTAAACGAAGCGCTTTAAGCACACCGATACCAACATAAACAAACATGTTAATAGGAAGGGGGTACCTCTTACTTAACCTTTTCTTATAAAATATGTTCATCGAGTCAACACCGGCTGACACAAACTTTTTCCTTTCCTTTACAGTGAGGGAATTGTTATATCCGGTCTTTTTACCTTTTGATGCACCTTTAATGTGAATTATGGAAACTTTAGGGTAATAAACAATCCGATACCCTTTTTCTTTTATCCTGAAACATAAATCAATATCCTCGCCGTCTAGAAAGTAGTCTTCGTCAAACCAGCCTACGGCATCAAGAACATCTTTCCTCGTCAAAAAATACGCACCCTGCACCACATCTACATCGTGAATCTTGTTTTCAGGCATGTACCCATACCAGTATCTGGCAAATATTTTGGACCCAGGGAACACTTTATCAATACCCGAAAAATGCGTAAAAGACACCCAAGGAGTTGGAAAAGAACGCCTCGTATCCTTGTCCAGCTTCCCGTCAGGTAATATAACTTTACATGTAAGTGCGCCTATTTCACTATTTTCTTCAATGTACTTAACAGTCTCTTTGAGCGCTCCATTTAATACCTGAGTGTCGGAATTTAAAAATAAAATAAACTTTCCACGACATACTTTTTTCGCCAGGTTATTGCCCGCTGCGAATCCCACATTTTTAGATGACTCAACAACCAAAACTTCCGGAAAGTTCTGCCTTACGGTCTGCACACTGTCATCAACTGATGCATTATCAACAACTATAATCTCGGAACTTACTTCTCCTTTAAGCCTATGAAGCGAGGTAAGGCAATCCATTAAAAGATCGCGGGTATTATAATTAAGTATAACGATTGAGAGGGTAATATTTTTACTCATGTACAACCTTATTGTATAGTTTCTCCAAAAGCTCTGCGCTATTTTCCCAAGTATAGTTCCTCTGCACAAATAATTTCCCCTCTTCTCCCAGTCTTTCACCTAAAATCGGATTTTTAATGATCTTAATAGCAGCATTTGCCAATTCCTGGTAATTACTTTTAATTAGAGCTTCCTTGCCATCCGATAACCCTAACCCTTCAGCTCCCACGGGTGTAGTCACAACCGGGAGAGATGAAGCCATAGCTTCCAGTATCTTTAGCCTGGTTCCTCCTGGGCCTTTAATTGGCGTCACCAAGACTGTTGATTTACTGTACGCATCTCTTATGTCACCAATCCCCTCTGTAATGATCGTATCTTCTGCTGCCAGTGCCTTAATCTTGTCAGTCATATTCATCCCGACAATCCAAAGAACTGCATTTTTAATATTTTTCTTAATTCTTGGCCATACTTTGTCGGTTAAGACCTCAACCGCCTCCACATTCTGTAGCCAGCTAAAATTACCCACATACAAAATCCTTGGGGGGTTTGTTTCTTCTTTTCTCTTTGAATTAAAGTAATCAAAGTCGATACCATTGGGAACAATATCAATTGCAAGCTTGGGTACAAGTTCTTTCATAACAGTGCGATCTGAGTCGCTCATTGCAACCACCTTACTTGCCTTTTTCCAGTAAAAGGTTTCCCAATACTTAAGCTTGACAACATCTATCCAAAACAGTGGGCGTACCAGATATGGGGCTTGCTTTTCAACATAGTGCTTATACACCAAATATTCAACGGTCTGCTCAACAAGAAGCACCGGAACACTTGTATCGGGTATATGCGGCATAACATAGAAGGTTTCTGCGTGAATAAGGTCGTATTTATTGTTTTCCAATTCTCGCTTTATTGCTCTTTTTTCCTCGGGGGATAAGTTTCTTATAACTAAAAATGGATATAAACCAAATCCGGTAAGTATTATGTTACGTAAGGTCCATGGTGTTTTAGATCTTTTAAAAACACGAACCTTTTTGCAAAATTTTTCTAATTCTTTTACATGCTCTTTCTCTTTTTCGTCTTTAATTAAAGAAAAAAGTGTTATTTCATGTTTTTTTGATAGATTTTTAATCAGGTTATAAGAACGGGTCTGCCCGCCGGACATAAGCGGAAACGGCAGATACGGAGTAAGCATTAGTATTTTCATTGACGTTTTGCCTTTAGATCAACTATCACATATTGCGGGTGTTCAATAATTGTTTCGTATTTTTCCTGTACATATTTCGTGTCACTATCCCAGGGAGTCACACTTACATAGTAGGTTGCTCCTTTTTTTACAATATTTTCTATTGAATCATCAACTGCCGGCCAACCCCAACGCTTGGTATGATATAAAAACGCGGTATCACCATTATACGGAGCAATAACTAATGCCTCCGGTGGTACTAATTGGTCGACAATTTTTCCGGCCTCAATTATTTCTGGGTGGTTTATTTGATAAAAGTCCTTAACGGAATATGTCCCCATAATCAACATTAGCCCTATGCTAAATAACATTACTATTGTACCCAAGTAACGATTAAAACTCTTATTTGTCATCAAAAAATAACTTCCCGCACCCGCTACCACCGACACCGCAGGGATAATAAATATCTGGTAATAATCATGTCTCACGCTGGCTGTTGCTACCAATGTCATGTAAAGTAAAGAACCTGCAAGCAAGGAAAGATTTATGTAATTTTTCTTACTCCTAACCAATACACCAACCGCAAAGGGCACTATACCCCAAACACCAAATATTAACTTTCCAATTCGTTCACCAAATAGCCAACGCCAAAATGCCGGCCTAAACCTTATGTTGTCGCCATTAAATGCCCATTCAAAAAAAGGAATGCCGGAAGGGTGTAAATTAATAATCACACGCCAGCCAAAGAAGGGGATAAGAGTTAGACTGGCAAAGACCAAATGTCTAATTAATGTTTTTGGGGTTGTAAGACCCGCAAATCCAAATGTAGTTAAAAATAAAAATAAGTGCGCGGAGGCGAAAAGGAGCGTGAATGGCTTAATAAGCATTGCCAATGCTAGAAATATCCCGGAAAGATAAAGCAATGTGGATTTTCTTTTATCGATAAATAACATATAAAACCAGATAGAAAATAACGAAAAGGTAACCGCAAGAGGCTCAGGCAGTATTACTCTGGAAAAATATATGTTAAATGGTATAAAGGCGAAGAAAAAGGCAGAAAACAGTCCTGCAGTTTTACCTAAATATCTACCACCAATTAAGTAAACCAATACAATTGAAATGGTTGACGCGATCACAGAAACAAGTCGTCCGGCTGCCTCGAAACTCAAAGGCGTGTCAAGTTTTACTAAGCCAATATGGAGAATATTAAATATGGGAAACTCAACAAGCCTATAACCATTTGGGTTGTAAATGCCGGATTGGATACTTGAGATATCATGATACCTGGGGGAAAATATTCCACCTTTTCCCTCAATCAAACTCCTGCTAACTGAGGCAGTATCTGCCTGTCTCCATGAATGCCAATCCGCAATCGGGCTATCAAGTTTATAAAGCCGCGCTACAAATCCCAATAGCACTATCAGAACTAACCAAAACTCATGCTTTCTAGCGATATTAAATAGTTTTTTTCTCATTTTTATCTAAACCCGTTAAAGCCAGGTTTATGCCTAGCACAATCCACAACAGTAATGCTATCTTACTAGCTTCAAAAACATCAATAAACAAACTGTTTATTATAAATGCTATAAACATCGAAAATACACCAACGCTTAAGTATTTTATAAAACCTCCAGTTTTCCTAACTCCACCCCACAACCTCTTGGCAATTTCAGTTAAAACAAGTGCAAAGGCAATTGTGCCCAATAACCCAACTTCTCCCAGTGACCTTAGGATATCATTGTCAGTTGCTAGGCCAATAGATGAATAGCCTGTTCCTAAAAGCGGGTTTTTGATAAAAGCCCGAATTGCTCTGGGCCATTCAACCCTGATTCTAATTTCGAACGACCTAAAAACCCCAATGTCAACTGGATTGGTGGGTTCGCCTGGAGTTATGTCGGGTGCAACTTCCAATCCCGAATGTTCTTCCGGAGGCGTTCGAGAACTTGAGTTGGGAAGCGTTGGTATATTTAACAAACTACGCTCCGCTTGACTACTGTCCTTTGCCTCAAAACCACTCCAGCTTCGTTGTATGTTTATTGTAAATGTCGATATTAACCTATCCCTTAGTTGGGATGGATATAGCAGGATCAAAATTGAAATGGCAAGTGCAGCAAATATTATACGCTTCCTACCAACTATAATAAGTGCAAGTAGTATTCCAAATATAGCAGCAACAAAAGAAAGCCTGGCAGCCGTCATTACTAATACCATTAAAGATAACATGCCTAGAAAACTTAGTAACAAAGCGTAACGCACCCTACCGCTTTCAAAAAAACTCTTAGTTCTATTGCCCACTAAATAAATTGTTATGGGGATAATTATGATTACAGCCATCATCAAATAAACCGCCAAATCATAATGTCCGGCAAAAGTAGAACTGATCCGGTCACCGCTTGTAAGGTAATAAACTGCGCCTTTTGAGAGCTCAGAAGTGGTTGTTGATACAACGGGGAACCGCAAGTAAAGCTGTCCCAAGCCGTACAGGTTTACTATAACTAATACAATTGCCGATGTTAATAAAAGTTTCCTCCCAATTTTTACATCTTTAACAACTGAAACTGCAAGCGGAAGAAAAATAAGTAGCTGAACCCGCCTAAGAAAATGCAGCAAGCCTAGTTTAATATCTACTGTATGGGTAAGGAAATGGGCAGAAAATAAAGAAACCAGCCCAATAAAGAAAAACAACAATAAGGCCTGGTTGAGCTTGTCTGATAAAAGCTTCTTAAATTCTCCGGAAATAACTACTTTTATTATCCAAATGAAAATTACCAATGCCAGCAAAACATCATCGAGACGAATTGAGACAAAGGTCCCGGTAACTCCAATTAAAGGAAACTTCATATAAAGGGGAATAAAAATTAATACTATAAATAGTCCCCAATATAACGCCTTTTCAAAGAGTGGTAGCAATCCTTGCATACGTTTTAGCATAGTCAAATTTGGCGAGCATTGAATACGCAAATACCCTCAAAACTAAAAATAGATATATAAAAAATTTCAAGAATACGTACCCCAATTTACCATAGAACTTACTATAGAGATATAAAAGACCTTTTAATTCACCACCCCACTGGGCAAATTTGGGTTCTTTTGAACTAGCCCCACCAATATGCGTAATTTTCAGATCATTCGTCCAGCCAATCCGCAATCCGTTCTTCCTAGCTCTCCAGCAAAACTCTACATCTTCGCCGTACATAAATATCCTCTCATCTAAAAAGCCGATTTTCTCAAAAACAGACGCCCTAATTAACATTGCAGTACCTCCAACCCAACCAACTGAAATATTATTTTTATAGTAACTTAGGGAATTTTGATGAAAAGAACCAAATGGAAAAATTTTATTTACAATATCATCAAGACCACTTAGCCAATTAAGGAGCGGTACAGGCGTAGGCAAATCGCCCGCGTTCGGTTGAAATGTGTCGTTCGGATTTTTGAGGTAACACGAAAGTATGTCCCAATTATGCTCGTTTGCAACCTTTAACAGAGTGGTTAAATCGCCACGAGTAATTATTGTATCCGTATTTAATAAGAGTACATATTTTGTTCTTTCATATATTTTTCTAATTGCAACATTATTTCCTGCGGCAAATCCGATATTTCTACTATTTTTGATTATATGGACTTTGGGGTAATGCCGGGAAATAGCACCAGCTGTCCCGTCTGTTGAGTTGTTGTCAATTAGCCATATATCAAAAACTAGATGTGGCTTACTTTTATATATTGAGTCAATGGCATTGAGGGTTAGTTCTTTGGTATTATAAGAAACCAATATTATCCCCAAATCAATCTTTTTTAACAATTCTGCCTCCAATCTTCCAAGTCAAATAGACAGACATTAAAATCCCAAGCCAAACACTTAACTTAACTCCTACGGAGACTGGATATAAATGTAAGGTAACCTTTGAATCGTATATAACGTCGTTTTCGATAAATCTGGCAGCTCCCCAATATCTTGGCAACCCATCCTTATCATACTGCTCTAAACCATTGACAAATAACGACCCTCTTAAGGGATATACAAACTCCTCTAAATAAGTGCTTTGCGTTTGGTCTTTTACTGCAACAAATGCATGTTCAGGTGGATAATTCAATCTCAGGGGCTTAAATGGAAGCCTGTGCAAACCTGTATAGTTTTGATAATAGTAGGGTATCACCGTATCACGATATTGATTTGTGAAATAAGCCTTAATATTGGGCACTTCTGTCGTGTCTCCTGACAAAGTAGATCTGGTCGAATCAGGAAGAGGTAAAAACTCTTCGATATTGCCGGGTTCGGGAACCGCCAGGTAAACCAGTAGCAAAAGTGCAAAAAGCAAAAAGAGGATACGTTTTATCATTGGAAAAGTCTCGCACGGCCCAACTTGTAGTTTAAATCCTTAACCGGCCTTTGGCCAATTTCCTTCGCCGGTACTCCACCGACAATGGCAAAGTCGTTAACATCCTTGGTTACAACAGCCCCTGCCGCAATTACGGCACCACGACCTATTGTCACCCCGGGTAATATTATTACTCTAGGGCCAACAAATACATAATCGCCTATATTGACTGGCTCCTGCCTAGCCTCAAACTGACGACTTTCTAAATTGTGTTCAGCGTTATAAATCATCACCTCTGAGGCTAAATCAACATGATTACCAATCGTTAATGGTGCTCTACCATCCAAAAAGCTCCTGAAACCGATAATTGTGTCGTCGCCAATTCGAATTCCTTTAGGCTCGAAAAACCTGGCACCCATATGTATAGCCGAGCCTCGACCAATCTTCACACCAGCTAATCTAAACACAAGCTGCCGGGCGGTGTGGAAAACGACCAGTTCGCTTACCGTATGAAGTAGCATTAGCTTAAAATCCAAATACCAGTTGTAGATCCTGCCAAAAATTTTCCTAAAGGCAGCATGTAAGCCAAGTTCTTTTCCGTGTTTGTCCGTGAAAACGATACCTTTTTTAGAAAATCTTATATTTTCAGAGTAAAGCATGTGTATCCTCCAATACTTTCACAGTCTTTTTGGCTGTCTCTTCCCAGGAAAAGTTCTTGGCCTGTTTAAGGCCCTTTGAAATATATTCTCTGTATTTTCCTTCATCCAACTCTAGTACTTTTTTTATCCCCGCTCTTATACTACTTATATTATACGGGTCAACCAAAATTCCTGCATCCCCAACTACTTCGGGCAAGCTCCCAACCTTAGATACTACAACCGGTACCCCGCAAGCCATGGCGTTAACAGCATCCAATCCAAACCCCTCCCAAAAGGAAGGTAGGACAAAAACTTTTGACCCGGCTATTAGGGCGGGTTTATCTTTCTCGTCAACATAGTCAGTAAAAACAACATTTCCTACTAAACCCAAGCTTTTTACTTTTTGAAAAATATCATCATAAAGCCAACCCTTCTTTCCTGCTATCACTAAATTCATTTGGTTAAATTGGTGGGACAATTTCGCCCATGCACTTATAAGTCCAACAACGTTTTTACTGGGCTTTAATGTGCTTAGAAACAAAACATAGCTTTTGGGACCATTTACTATAGAGTATTTCTTAGCAACACGTCGCACAACTTCTGTGGAGATGTTGTTATAGAACTTTTCATTGTCGTAACCCAGGTGCGTAACTGTTACTTTTTCGGAAGCAGAAGGATAGTGTCGTACAATATCTTTTTTTGTACTTTCTGATATGGCGATGATAGCTTTTGATACAGAAATGGAGTAAGCACTCCAATGCTTAAGCTGCCAAAGTTGTGATTTTTTAAATTGGTCCGAAAATTCGAGGTATCCCAAGTCCATTATGGCACACACTCGAGGCATGGGAGAAAAAAACGGTACATAATGACTTGGTGTGAAAAAAATATCCGGCCGGTATTTTGAAAATATTAGGTGTGGCGACAGTTTTCTTCCAATCCAAAATCCGCCACCTTGTAAAACTTCATAGTCCCAAAGATGGGTCCTCTCGGGCATGTCGGCAAGGGGGGGGTTTTTCAAATATACTATAACCTTATGTTTCAGCCGCCCTTTTTTTTGCAACTTTTGGAGAGCATGCATTAGTTCAAAGCCGTATTGATTGACCCCAACCCGGTTATTAAGATTTGCCTCATTACCATCAATTCCAATTATCATATTTTTAAATATATTGCCGCTTAGTGCTTATTTAATTTTATGCCAATTCCTTGTATATTGACAGCGTATCAAAAGCCGCCTTTCTCCAGCTAAATTTCTTCACCCGAGATAAACCTTTTCTAGAAAGGCCAACTCTACTTCTCAGAGACTTCTTAATACCCTCCGCTATTGAGTCGGTATCATGGGGATCAACAAGTATTGCCGCATTTCCAGCAACCTCCGGCATACTCGAAATATTTGATGTAACAACCGGACAACCACAAGCAAACGCTTCAAGAATAGGCAAGCCGAAACCTTCATAAAGTGAAGGGTACGCCAAGGCTTCTGCGCCTGAATAAAATGCAGGCAGATCTTGTTTTGGCACATGACCGGTGAAAATGACACCACGTGCGTGAAAAGTCTTATCTAGCGGTAACCCCACCAACACAAGCTTAAGATCACTGGTTTTTGCTTTGAGATATGCATCAATTAACCTTTGTGTATTTTTCCTGGGCCCAACACCCACTCCTAAGATATATCTCCCATTTATCTTATATTTAGCCTTTAGGCCAAAAATAGCTTGACTGGGTTGTGGCATAAAAATTGCATCCGGAGCCTCAGGGATTATCTTAATTCTATCTGACTTTACTCCTATCTTAACAAGACCTTCCTTTGTTGACTTCGACGGAACTATGACCCTATCCACCTCGCTTACCACCCACTTAAGCCTGCGTTTATGGGTTTCTCTAATTTTTTCATTTGTAAATTTAGGAAGAAATATAGGAGCTAAGTCATGAACAGTTGTAACCTTTCTTGCGCTTGAAGCAAATTGAGCCCAGTCAGAGGAGTGGTAAACATCTACTTTTCCAATCAATGTTTCAATCTCCGGTAAATGAAGTGTATTACCAATAAAATCCGCCAGTGAGGGTGGTATACAAGTAAGTTTAGTTTGAAAATTACCTCGTAGCTCTTTTGCAAATTCTTGTAATTGCCCGATTCGCCTTAACGATCCACCGAACAGGAGATATTCGTTCTCAGAATCAATTTGTAATAGATTTCTAAGTAAGTTCTCCGTGTAAACAGATACACCGGTCTGGTAAATTACTTGAGATATGTCAATTCCTATGCGCATACTGTTAGTCTATATCATAACCCAAGAACTTTAAGTTATCGATTTGGTGAGGCCGTAAGCCTTCGAGCTTGTCATTTCGTACATATAATCCACTATTTCCACCGTGTCTGGTGAGCTCTACATATTGTGTTAACTTTTCCTCCATACCCGTATCTCCCCTGTTTAGATGTACAAAAGCCGGTGGCGTATTAAAGGTTGACTCCACAATATCACGAAGTGGTGGAGCTTGGCTCATCCAGTTATAATAGTTAATCATTTTGGAAGATGGTTCAATCTTGGCCTGCCAATAAACCAACCACTCATCAGGCGCAACAAATAAAGTATCTCCCCCTGCCTTCATAATTCTGACTGCCTCACCAATATCAAATTGTCTGGAATAGCCAATATAATGCTGCTCTATCTTGTCTACCCGCTTAAACAAATCTTTACCTGAGTAATTGGTAAATAAAAAAGTAGCCAACAAAAGTACGGCGATAGTGTAAAAAACGTTAATCTTTCTCGTCAGTTGATAATAAATCAAGCTAGTAAGACCAATAAAAAGCGCATAGTATGGCAGCTGGTGAAACCCTCTGTAAATCTGCAAACCCGGCTCAATAAACCTGAAATTGGCAAGTCCCAAAACTGTTATTACAAATGCAACTTCTCTAATTTTTTTAAGTTTTAATAAATATAATGATCCGGCCAGAAGCAGCAGAGATAAGATCTTGTAGACCAATAATATTGGATTAATCGTTGAATCTGAAAGCAAGGCAATTATTGGAGTCAAAAATGCCTTTATGGAACCACTCAGCAGTGGTTCCTCAGAAGTCAGTGGAATATAGTATTTAAAATTAATATAAAACACATTGTATATATAGTCTCTAAGTGGAGAAAAATAAAATGACACTAAAATTACCGGCAAAAATGTAAACAAAAAGATCTTAGGCTTAAAAGATCTATTCCAAAATTTCAGAATTAACACGCCAGTCATAAAAAGAAGTAACGGCCAAACAGGAGCTAGCATCATTAAAGAAAATGCTACACAAAAGCCTATAAGAAAATTGTCAATTCTTTCAAGTTTTTCTTTAAAGGTTGTAAAGGCAAGATAAACTAGTGGGTAAGTAACTAGGGTTTCAGCTAAAAATAAACTGCCCAATAAATATAGCTTAGTTAATTCATAAAGCAGGACAAATGACAAAGCAGGCCTGCCAAATCGTGCCACAAGAAATAACGACCACAAAGCCGAATAAACTATTATAAATTCACGGTGTCTTTTAATTAAAAGATATATGCTATTGGGGTCGGTTACCTTCTGTATTGCAGCACTTAGGATATATGCGAGCGGCTGATGGTGGGAAAACAGATCTAAGTACAATTTCTTACCTTGAAGAAGGTACGATCCCAACACCAAGTTATCTTCCTCATCAACAAAATGAAGCCAAAACACTTTATCGTGATATGCCAAACTCGTGACCACGACCAGACAAAGCGTAACTAGTATAAGAGCTAACTCTTTTCTATTATTTATCAATATATTTCTAATAAATTTTGTCATATTTTTGAACTACGCCAATTCCCTGAAATTCGTATTCACCAGCAAGAGCGTATCCCGAAGACTCAATGCTGCCACGAAGCACCTCTTCCGGATCAAAAATATCTTTTACATAATTAATAAGCCAAACTTCAGAATGTGTTGCATCAAACGCATCTGGGCCGTACACCTTAGCATCTTTCTTATAATACTTATATCCTTCCATCTGTGAATTGGCAACAAATAATACTAAGCTGCCCTCCGACCGGTTAGACTCAATAAATGTAACCAACCCTCTCCAATCCTCTCTGTGAAATTTTGGATTTGTTAGATAAATTAGAGAACTCACCAGACTAATAATAAAAACTAAGCCGAAAGCAACATGCTTAAATTTATCTTTAAGTTGTACAATCCCAATTGCTAAAAGCAAGTAAAACGCAGGTAAAATAAATGTTAATCTAAAATAGCTTAAAACTGAAAGCTTAACGCCTAAAATTATGGCAAGCAGTACGGGAAGCACCAACCACAACCAAATAAGTAAATTTTCTCTTACCTTCACGGCTGACTTAAGAAGTATTCCGCCAAAAATCATTCCCCCTACAACTGCGACGACAGTATAAGTAAATCTATCTTCAAAGCTGATCCTCCCCAACATAAATTTAACCGGAATTAAGGCTACCTCTTTTAAATTAGTTTTACCTAGTACTTGCCACCAGTGGGGAGCGTTTGACTTAACTGCCAAACCGTTCCCAAGTTGTGTTGAAAAAACAGGTAGCCACAAAACGAAAACTAACAGCAATATAATGTGCGACGTAACAAATTTTTTCCACCAGCTAGAATTTTTCTTATGCAAAAACCCGGCAATCCAAAAAACCGGTAAGATTAACATGGGTAAATAGTCGGTTAGAAAAATTAACGGCAAGAGCAGTGAAAAAAATAGCCAATATTTCTCTACTCTACCCTCTTCGTGCAAAATTTTTGTGAAAACTAAAACAGTCAAACTTACCAGGAATATACCAAGCGAATACATCCTGGCTTCCTGAGAATAATAAATGTGAAGAGGCGCAATTGCCAGAAGTAGAGGTGGTAAAAGCGCATACTTTTTGTTTTTATCCTTAAATATGCCCCTAGCAATCAGGTACGTAACAATTATTGTGCCAATTCCATAAAAGACAGACGGTAGCCTTAATGAGATTTCACTGGTGCCTAGAACCTTCGCCCACATCCAAAGGTCTAAATAATATAATGGTGGGTGAAAATCACCTCTGGCAAATTCATTTATAATTTGGATAAACCCCAAGTCCCGCGCTACAATCCCACTTGTTGCCTCATCTAGCCACAAAGATTGATTTAAAGAACAAGCTCTCAAAGCGAAACTAAGTAGTATGATCGTGAATAATAAGTATGAATGAAAGTTAAATTTATCGGGTAGCATACCTTAAATTGGCCTTTGAGAAAATTTATATAGTCGACATTGATTGTGACACTTGCTAAAAACCTCAATTAGCAAAAACTGTTCATCTATTAATTTAAAATCCTTATGGTATTGATCCACATTCCCGATACCAGCAGTATAAAGGTACAAATCCTTACCACTACTCAACTTGTTTTGGTACAAAAGTGATAGATCACTATATGAGCCCTCTCCCCACACAAGATGCCTCTGCTTTTTAAAATCTTGATCAAGTGAGAGCGGAAGCAAATCATAATTGCCGTTTGAATAAAAGTCCACTAAATATGGCGGTAGTGGTGATATTACTATTGGCCTATTATTTATACCGTTACCTGCAAAATGGTTATTTAATTCCTGGATTGCAACATAATACCAGGGTGTTTCTGTGTATTTCAGGTTTAGCATTACATGGTTTTTTATCCGGACTAAATTGCTGGCACAATAAACCAAAAACACAAATACTAACGCCACCCGGAAAATCCTCATCGTACCTTTTACTTTTAGGTGATCATGCATCAATGAAGCTAATATAGAAAATCCCAATATTAGTGCGGGGATGGCAGGGTATAAGTATCTCATATCTACTGCATAGAACGAAGACATGAATAGTGTTTGTGCTAGCACTGATGAAATAATGGTGAAAGAGAGAAATCGATATCTTTTAGAAAATAGACCGGTGAATACGCCGACAATGCCTGCGGTAGCCAATGGTTTAGTCATAATTGGCGAAAAATCCCACAGAAATCTTTCTGAATTGCCAAGTAGTGCACGAGCATATCTTGGAAAGTTATCTATTAGATTTTGAACCGAAAACCAACCAGAACCGAAGTCCCCCATTTCGGCGTAATTTATTCTTACTTGGCTTCTTCCCAAAATATATCCCAAAACATCGCTCACTCTGAGGCCAATTGACTCCTTAGCAAAAAACAGTAATGGTAGAAGAAGAAAAATTATTGTAAATAAGAACTTAAAAAGACCTTTATATTTTTCAGCTCTTTTACTGTCAGAAAATATCTTGAAACCGTATACGCCAGTAAATACTAGAGATAACGGAAAATAGGCATACTTAGTAGCTACAATTCCTACAACCACAGAAGACATCAGAAAAACATTTCTCAGGCTAACCTCTTTTATAATCAGTAAAATTCCAAATAGAAATAACGGTAAAACCAAGTTCTCGGCCATTGCCCACTGGGGGTACCAATATAAATAATAATTTGTGGCATATATAAACAATGAAAAAAAACTTACCCAAATATTGATCCTTATCTTTTTTAATATTTTATAAAACACAAAAAATGAAATTAATGCCAAAACGAAGTTGCCTAGATAGTAAGTACGAGCATCAAGATTTATTAAATAAAACGGAAGCAAATATATTGAATACAAAGGAGGAACACTGGGTCTAATTCCCATTCCATCTCGAGACAAAAACCACCCATCTCCACTTATAAAACTTCTGGGCGGAACTACATAGTGGAATGTGTCAGGATATGGTTC
>CAZIMC010000002.1:0-217748 GCA_964540475.1 uncultured Gammaproteobacteria bacterium | reverse complement strand
ACAAAGTTTATTGAGGTAAATCAACAGTTTCTGTACCTTTGTTTATAAAGATGACAGAAACTGCTGCAAAAAAAACAACTAATGACGATAACAAACTAATCCTTGATAACTCCCTTATTACAAGAGAAGAGTTGGATGAGTTTAAGGCAATTGCTTTCAAAGAATACGGAATTCAGCTCACTGATGAAGAAGCTTTCGAACAAGCCACTGCATTACTACGGCTATTTGATGTGTTATTGGAAAAACGACTTGCAACAAGGCGAAACAGAGTTAATATGGACAACGACCTATAACTTTTGCAAGTTTAATGGCAATTACTGAAATCTATGAAAACCTGTTTTATATACTGTAGGAAATCTTCGGAAGATAAAGATCGGCAAATACTTTCCCTAGACGATCAGGAGCGCACATGCAAAGAAGTAGCCCAGGACAAGGGCTTCATTGTGCTTGGAATATACAAAGAGAGTAAGTCTGCTAAACGTCCAGACCAAAGACCAGAATTCAGATCGATGGTTGATCGTGTTGGTAAGGGTGAAGCAACCCACATCGTTTGCTGGAAAGCCGATCGTCTTTGCCGTAATGCGAAAGAAGGTGGCACTCTCATCGATCACGTTGACTACAATGGGATGCAGATTGTTACTCCCACAATGGACTACGATCGCAATAATTCTACTTTTCTATTCATTGAGTTTGGTATGGCTACTAAGTTTAGTAAGGATCTCTCTGACAATGTAAAGCGAGGGATGAATACTAAAGTTCAAAACGGATGGCGCCCTGGATCAGCTCCATTGGGTTATATGAATGACTTCTTCAAACCAAAGGGTCAGAAAGAAGTGCTTCCAGATCCTGAGCGCTTTGATTTATGTCGAAAGTGGTGGGAGATGATGATGACGGGAGACGAGACTGTTATTAGTTCTCTAAACAAAATCACTGCGATGGGTCTACGTGGGAAGAGGAAAAATGGTAGGCCAGTGAGTATAACCGAGTCATTTCGTTTCTTTCGCAACATTTTTTATACCGGAATGTTTGATTACAACGGCGAGAGACATCTTGGTAAGCACAGAGCGATGATTACTATTGATGAGTACCAAAGAGTTCAAGACATCATTGATGGTCGCAAGAGAGTCTTTAAACAGCGTAATAATTTCTACTTCATGAAGCTTCTTAAGTGTGGAGAATGTGGTGCAGCTATCACGGCAGAGAGACAAACTAAGATTTATAAGCGCTCTGGAACTTCACAAACTTTTGTTTATGCTCGTTGCACTAAGAAGTTGGGACCATGTCACCAACCCTATCTTAATGGTGATGAGGTAGAAAAACAGGTTAGAGATTTTGTTGCAAGTTTGGAAATAAAACCAGCCTTTGTTGATTGGATAAAAAAGAGCTTGAAGCGAAGGAATGATAGAGAGTTCGAATTTGAGCGTGCACAGAAAGGAAAACTTAGTAAGCGTTTGGATACCATTTTAGTTGAGAAAAAGTCACTTTATGGGATGAAGATTGATGGCATGATTAGTGAAGAAGAGTATCAAAAGGAAAAAGCTCGGTTGCTGACCGAGGAGAAACAAACTAAACAAAGTATCGAAACTGATGGTATAGCCTCATGGACAAAGACAATGGAAGAGACCTTACATTTTGCAGCAAATGTTACTAGAATCTTTAACGTAGACGACATTGAAGTCAAAAGAGCTGTCCTGCGCATTCTCGGCTCGAACCTGTTTCTAAAAGACAGATTAGTGCGAATTGACGGGAAAAAAGCGTTTATCTTTCTAAAAAGAGCTGAAAAAGCGTTCGATGAGAAAAAAGGTCGGCTCGAACCTGAAAATGGCTTGATAACACGGGACAAAACCACTCTTTCGGAAAATGATTCCGATATGGAGCGGGATAGGGGAGTCGAACCCCTTTTCTCTGCTTGGAAAGCAGATGTTGAGCCGTTCAACTAATCCCGCTTATAATTTAAATTATACTACAAACTGTCGGGGAGAGAGGACTCGAACCTCCGGCCTCACGGTCCCAAACCGCGCACTCTACCAACTGAGCTACTCCCCGTGAATAAGTACTTATGTGCCGAGGGCGAGACTCGAACTCGCACGAAGTTTAAGCTTCGCGGGCTCTTAAGGCCCGTGTGTCTACCATTCCACCACCTCGGCTCGTGTGTGTATTTTACTACGCACAAGCTCTTATATTCAACAACGCTACTTGATTTAACACAAAGGTACAGGCTACATTTAATAAAGGCGGTGATACTATTGAAAAAATATTTTTCTTTTATTTCAACGTGGGCACTTAATGCAGTTCTCTTGATTCTGGCAAACTTTTTTTATCCAGAAAACTTTGTGCTTGGTACTATGCGAATGGGTAGTCTCGGTGCTTCGGTAGTGGCAGGCTTTGTTTGGACAGCCATTGTTTTTATAACCGAACCAGTACTGAAAAAGGGGGGAATTAACCTAGGTAACGGCGCAAAAATGATTTTGGCTTATCTGGCTTTTAATTTTCTCGGCTTGTGGGTAACCGCCAGAATGGCACCGCTTACAGGATTTGGGGTTACAAGCTACCTATGGGTCTTTGCATTAGCTGCTTTTTCTAACTTCGCGCAGTACATAAATTTGGTATTGTTGCGAAAAGCCAAAATTGTAAATTAGCAGCTTCGTGCATCTGGGGAGAAACGATTTGTTAGTCGAAAGGGGTGGCATCAAAACCCCATCTACGTTTCGACAAATTTAATGTGCACCCAGGGGGAGTCGAACCCTCATCACTGGTTCCGAAGACCAGTACTCTATCCATTGAGCTATGGGTGCAAATTTGGTTATTCAGGCCACTACTTTATCCGTCCGGCCAAGTCGGCGACTTGTCTAAAGCTACACTGGTGCATAAGCTGCCAACCTTTAGCTTTTAGCCTTTAACTGGTAAAATTATACCTCAAATGGACAATATAGACCAGCAAATAGCCGCTATTGAAAAAGAATTGCGAGAAACGCCGCACCATAAGGCTACAGACCACCATATAGGAAGACTCCGTGCAAAGCTTGCCAAACTTAAGGACAAGCAAATAGAGTCTGCTGTTAAAAGTAAAGGTGGCGGGGGTGGGGGAGGATACGCTGTCAAAAAACAAGGAGATGCAACTGTTGTATTAGTAGGCCCACCTTCTGCTGGGAAATCCACATTAATTAACAAAATCACAAATGCAGAGAGCAAGGTTGCCCCATATGCTTTTACAACCGTTTCCGTAATTCCAGGAATGCTTAAGTATCGAAATGCGTATATTCAGATATTAGATGTACCCGGGTTAATAGAAGGCGCAAGAGCAGGGAAAGGCCGTGGTAAAGAGGTGCTTTCTGTTGCCAGAAATTCGGACTTAGTATTAATAATGAGTGATGTAGAGCGTCCTAAAGAGCTAGAAAGAATCACTAACGAACTTGAAGGAGCAGGAATTAGGCTAAATAGTACACCACCAAATGTGTTAATTGATAAAAAGCCGAATGGAGGCCTAAATGTTAGCACCAACATTAAACAGGATTTTACTAAGGATACTGTAAGAGAAATTGCTCATGAATTTGGAATTAAAAGTGCGGATATTGCAATAAAGGAAAAGCTTAGTGTTGACCGCTTAATCGACGCTTTCGCACAAAACAGAGTATATATTCCTGCAATGTATGTATTAAACAAATCCGATACAACCTCCGTTTTACCTGAAACTAACTCTAAAACACTATTTATAAGTGCCGAGAGGGATGGCAACATAGAACTGCTTAAAGAAATGATTTGGGACAATTTAAAATTAATAACAGTTTATTTGGTTAGAGACGATGAGGAACCTAGCTTAAATAATCCCTTAATTGTAAAAACTGATTACACATTAAAACTGGTTGCGCAGGAAATTGGAGAGGAATTTGGGGCAAACAAAAAATTTGCCAGAATTTGGGGTAGTGGTGCGAGATTCCCTGGCCAAGAAGTCTCGTTGGATACAATGGTGCAGGAAGGAATGCAAGTCAGATTTTATTAAGGGTAAATTAATATTTATCCAGCGAAAGATTAAAGCTCGAATAATTTGGAGGGTTTTGGACAACAGATATTGCCACCGGCATAACAAAGATTTTGTTTATTAAAACCACTCTTCCTTTGTAATACGGAGTTTCAGGGCTTTTGCGATTTACATAACTAAATTCCAAAGTATCATATCCGTCAAACTTGCCGTAACTTGTAACAACATTGGTAAGGTCTTTATTAGCTTTAAACTCTGATTCAACATAAGTGAGTATTGCTTTTGGATTAGAAAAGTCCATATTAAGAGGCATGCTAGCTAAGCCCAAACCATAAAACGTACCATCGGTATCAACGCTTCCATTAAGTGTTAACCCAATCGTCTGGTTATTACCAACTGGCACACTCATCGCTGTTTGCCGGACATCCGCTGGAAGGAGTATTCTTACTTGGAAAGGTTTATTATCGTATACTTTCCAACCACTTGGGGTATTGTAGGTAAGGGGGGTTGGGGCTTGTGGAGCCGCAGGGTCAGAAGCAACTTGTTGAGTGTTTTCAGCTGGTGTCTGGTCTTTTACGAAAGGATTTTTAATATTTCCACCCAAAAAGAAAGCTGCAGCTACCCCTGAAACCACCAACAAAATTAATACAAGTAAAACCACGACTATCATGTCGGCTGCACCCTTTTGGAGATTTTTGAAAGAAATTAATTTATACTATTTTAGTTTAAGCCAGAAATGCAATAGGCAATTTATGAACCAAATACTTACACTTTCGTGGTAGCCAAATTAACACTTCCAATGCGTGTCATTTTCGTCCATGGAAGCCTTACTCCCTTAAGAATGGCAAAAACAGACTTATAAAACACGAAATGTCCGAGTGCCGTGTAATAAATTCTGTTAATAGGTAGGGTTGCTAGGAGCCAGAGCCGCTTTTCTCCCCCAATAAGAAAGGTTATAAAGACCAACACAGTAGTAAGGACCATAAAGACTGAAAAATAAGTTAATGTCAGTACGGGGTTATATATCAAATATATTATCCCCAACACTTCAACAAGCGGACCTGCCATCATTATTGGTAATCTTACAAAAACAATAAAAGGGAAAACAAGCATCCCGAGTCTGCCATACTTTGGTTTAAATATTGCTTCGTGATGTTTGAAAATTACTTGGAGAATACCAAAACTCCATCTTAATCGCTGTTTAGTAAATGCTGTTAGTGATTCGGGAACTTCGGTGAAGGCGACAGCGTTTTCTGCATAAACGACTTTAAACCCGAGTTTTTGAACTTTTATTGTAATATCGGCATCCTCGGTCAAGGTGTCACCTTTAAACCCTCCGGCCTTAACTAGAACCTGTTTTCTCCAGGCACCAAGCGCGCCTGGAACAACTAAAATTGCCCCAGCAGTTTGATAGGCCCTTCTTTCAAGGTTTAACCCGACTACGTACTCTACGGCTTGTGATGCGGTTAATAGATTTTTAATGTTTCCCACCTTCATGTTTCCTGCTACTGCCCCGATCTTTTTATCGCAAAAGTATTTAACTAGGTTGGAAATTGTAGACGGCAATACTTGTGTGTCTGCATCAACAACAACTACGACTTCTCCTTTAGATTTTGAAATTCCAGAGTTGAGTGCAAAATGCTTACCTTGCCTTGGCTCATTTATAAGCTTAATATTGCTGTGTGACCTGAAACTTTCAGCAATTGCTACTGTTGCGTCGGTTGAATTATTATTAATAATTATTATTTCAAAGTTAATGTAATTTGATGCAAGAATCGAATTAATGGTTCCGCGTAGTGTTTTTTCTTCGTTGTAGGCGGGTATTAACACGCTCACTTTTCCCACATAGCCACCTTTAAATCTGCGGCTTTTTACAATCTGAATTGATGCTAGTATCAGATTCAGAAAGATATCTGTTGCAAGTATTCCCAGACTTGCCTTAAACAGAAATCCTACAATTACCCAAAAATTTTGAATTAACCAAAACGAAGAGGTAGCCGTTCTTGCTAGAAGTAATTCACCCAAGGTGGCCTCGTGTATTGTATTTTCAAAAGAGACAAAGCTGAAGCCTGCACCCTTATACATCTTAATAATCTCTGGCAAACTTTCCAGGGTAACACTTCTATCACCTCCTCCGTCATGAAACAGTATTACTTGACCACCATCTAAATCTACCGAGTTTTCGATAATCTTTTTAGAATCTTTCTCGTGCCAATCTTGTGAATCCAATGTATTGGAAAGAACTATGTACCCACGGTCGATTGCCTGCAGAATAAGTCTTAAGTTATCTTCTGTTATTGTATCTTCCGCTCCCCAGAAAGGAGCCCTAAAAAGATAATGTTTATTTCCCGTTTGAGACAACAGAATCTTTTGCGGGAAATCTATCTCAAGACCGGCACTCTCAAGTCTACTTGCTTCGTCATGTTCGTCGCTGTGTGTAAATGTGTGTACGCCTAAAGTGTGACCTTCACCTACAATTTGCTTCATAATTTCAGGGTATTTAAATGCCTGCTCTCCAATCACAAAAAACACAGCTTTAACATTGTGCTCGCGTAAAATTGCAAGAATTTTCGGAGTTGTTATCGGGTCCGGGCCATCATCAAAAGTTAATACAACTTCTTTTTTTCCAACACTGCGATTTCTTGCTAATACCTGCTTTTCGTTTACCGCCGAAAGTTCAGCTATAGCCCCATTGCCGGAAACACTAATTTTATCAGGTTCAATTCTTGCTATAGTTTTTGACAATTCATAAATGTCGAGTCGTTGGGGAATACCCAGAGTAGGTACATGATATACAGAAAACAGCACGAATATTGAAAGAATGGCCGAACATATAAATACGGTTCTTAAAATTCTTAACAACTTCTGCCACCTCTTACCTCTTTTGTCATAGAATATATACCTCATAATAATGCAGCAGTTAGGGGTCAAATATACTTGGAAGCTAAATAACCATCAGTTGACATTAACTTGTTAATATATTTTTTGAGACGCCCTCAAATAATTTGTAGTAAGAATTAATTAGATTAATATTAAAAAGTAGTAATAAACCGGAAAGTTTACGCTGATATATCAAAAGCACGGAGAAGTTTTCTGTTCCCTTCAATTTGATATGTAAGTAAGTCTTTATATATTCCGTCCTTTTTGGATAGTTGATACGGAGCACCGTAGTCAACGATTTTACCCTTACTCAAAACCATAATCTTATCTACATTTTGAATTGTAGAAAATCTGTGAGCAATGATTATTACGAGCTTGTCTTTCATTAAGTTTTCCAGAGCCTTTTGAACCTCTTTTTCAGATTTTGCATCAAGACTGCTGGTTGCCTCATCTAAGATTAAAATTGGGGCATTTTTAAAGATGGCCCTTGCGATTTGTATACGCTGCTTTTGTCCACCCGAAAGTCTTACTCCCCGTTCGCCAACTTCTGACTCAATTCCCAGTGGAAGTTTTTTAACAAATTCGTAAGCGTTAGCCAGTTTAAGGGCGCGAATTACACCTTCCTTAGTAGCCTTGCTTGTACCATAAGCCACATTCTCATAAACAGTCGAAGAAAAAAGTTCACTCTCTTGAAAAACCAATGCAATATTATTCCTAATTTCCGAAGCTTCTAGGGTTTTGTAATTTTTTTCCTTTAAATAAATATTTCCGGAGGTAGGATTATAAAACTTAAGAATCAAATTGATAATAGTTGATTTTCCTGCACCGCTTGGTCCAACCAACGCTACACTTTCATTGCCCTTAATATTGAAAGAAACGTTATTAATAACCTTGTGAGTGTGGGCGTATTCAAAGGATACATTTTTAAATATGATTTGAGGATGAACAATTCTTTTTCTATTAACCCTTTTCTTATAATCTTCAGTTGAAGGAAGACTCATAACTTCGAAAAACTCTTTTGATCCGCTTTCAGCTGCTTGAATTTGAGTTAAGATATAAGACATTGCAAAGAGGGGAAGCCTTGCCTGATTAACTAATTGAAGTATCAAAACCATCTCACCAATTGTGAGTAATCCTATAAAAGTATTATAAAAGACCAACACATTTATAACAAAAAGAATGACAATTAGAGATAGCCCTCTGAAGAAATCAAAAATGTGGAATGTTCTGCTTTGTCTTGCATATATTCTATTTATTCTGCTTAAGTTTTTTTCAACAATATTAAACTCCTTTTTTTCAGTAATAAAGCTTTTAACGAGCCGGATATTTCCTATAACCTCCTGAATTCGTCCTCTAGTTATGTCTTCCCATTTGTTTTTCTTTACTTCCTCCATACCCCATCTAACAGTTGAGTAATGGCTTATTAAAATGTAAACGGGAAAAAGAAGAAAGGTAAAGGCTGCTATGGGTATGTTGTAATAGGCCAATACAATAACTGTAAAGACGCTTCGGATGAAAGTTGGAACTATAAAATTTGAGGCACCGTTTAAGAATTCGTAAATTGTCGTAATCCCCCGATTTAACTGGTTTACAATTTTACCGCTAATTTGTGAATCAAAATACGACTGAGGAAGCGTTAACACTTTGTCATAAAACTTTTCAGTTAAAAATTTTCTGAGTCTGCCTTGAAAGTGATCACCGATCCGTTCGCTAACCACTGTTGTTACTATCCCTGCAAAGCTGGCCACTAAGGAGAAACCAATTAAGATGAATAAGCGGTTCATATCGCCGCCGTTATCTCCTAGATTTGCAACGATTTCGTCTACTATAAACTTAGAGAGAATGGGTGCACCAAGTGCTAAAACTGAGGACATAAGTATTAATAAAGCCAGAAGCCCCACAATGTGGTGTAGTGGCTTAGAGATTCTAATAATTTGAATGATATTCTTCATGTTCAAAAGATATCATAAACTTATGAAGGTTTAAATGCAGGAGCTTTGATCTAACAAGTGAGCCGTGGAGGATTCGTTTGCACAAATTAAACCGTAACCGACAATATCGAACCCGACACAACAACGAGTCTTCGAGTGAGCCGTGGAGGATTCGAACCTCCAACCACCTCCTTAAGAGGGAGATGCTCTACCATTGAGCTAACGGCCCGAAAAACTTCAGTTTCTACAGTTTCAGGGTAAATCCCAAACACCTGTATTTTACCATTCTTGAAGAGAATGGCCAAGGTTTCCTTACCATCTGCAAGATAGATGGCCCAGCTTTGCTTACTTTGAACGATTGTGAAAAGCAAGCTTTGCTTACCAAGTTTTATTGGCCAAGCTTTGCTTACCATGAGCACGGGTGGTGGCCAAGTTAGGTGGTTATCTGGAGTCAAAAAGCTCTGTGAGCTTGTCGAATACACCAAACAAAACAGACCTGAAGGGGTTTTCGGAAATAAATTTAACTTCAAACTGATTACCGAATTTTTCGCCATCTTTGCTTAAATTAATACCCACCACGTATATACCACTTGTTTCTGGTGCTTTACCTTCAAAGTAAATTGCACCTCTTTGTCCTGGTTCTAGACTGTCAAATGTTGCTCCTGTTACGTTTAACTCGATGTCGTGATCTTTAAGTTGAATGTTATCCTTAGTCCAAATAGACTGTCCCGTATTTTTAACAACTGCAAAGCCTGTAAGTTTTTTTCCGGAAATTTGCACTGGAAAAAGAAATAGGCTTGTGATTTCTCCATCATTAACTTGCACTGGTTCGCCTTTAATTTTTTTTATGTCTTTTATACTGCCAAATACTTTGTAGTGGACACCCTTATCATCCTTCCAGGAAAAATTAGCAAAAGGAAATGCCGGGTAATTTAATATAAACGGGGTAACTGCCACCACGCGCTCAGTGTTCCACACGTTCTCAAACGCATATTTTAGCCTCTGCGCGACTTCTTCTTCTGAAACACCTTTCTCATAACCCTCAATCGCTTGCGCCCAACCTGTCTCAGTTATAAATACAGGTAAATCGTGTTTAATTCCTAACTTCTTTAATAATTCAAGCTCCCACTCATATGTCTTAACACTTCCACGTCCAATTCCACTGGTGGGACCTGAAAAAGCCGGATTGGGATATGAATGAGAAGTCCAACCGTCAATGTGGTCGAAAACATCCGGTACGTGCGTTTTCATTCGTTTCATGTATACTTCCTGATCCAACATTGAAAGCTCGCCTGTGCGATGATTTGTATAAGCCGTTGGGGCTGAAGCATCAAACCCTGCAGGTAGCACGTAAAAGTCAGGGTTTTTCTCTTTAAGTTTTATGCTAAATGTTTTCAAATAAGCGGCGTATTCCTCAGGATTAACCTGGCCTCCCCATTCTTTAGCATGGTTGGGTTCGTTTGCAATAATCACATAGCGATTTTTAATTACCCAATTTAATGAGTTCAGAAAATTGACCCAATTATCTATGTCATCCAGGGAGGGTTTCTGCCAAATTCCGTTTTCGGATTTCGTTGCAATTCTGACAATGGGTATAAGTTTAAGCCTCCTCATTTCGTCGAAAGTCTGCTGCCATTTGTTTATGGTTCTGTCTTCTTCAGTAATAACAATAGTCACATAGCCCCACTCACCCCCATTTGAATTTACAAGTTCAGCTGCTTCTTGGATATCCGACGTATCTATAACATGAATTCCATATTTGTTATTTGGAAACCCCTGGGGATCGTGGGTCGCGTTAGCGGTTGGTGCCATTATAAGCACGGCTGCTATTGAAAGAATTAGGGCAAGTACTTTTCTCATAGAGTAGTCATTGTACCAAATGAAAAACCAAGACGTAGACAATTCTGTTCTTAAAGGGGCAGAGTTTGATATAATACAATGGTTTCTGCAGATGTGGCGGAACTGGCAGACGCGTACGGTTCAGGGCCGTATGTCTAACAAGACATGGAGGTTCAAGTCCTCTCATCTGCACAATCAATTATGGTTTGGGCAGAAAATACAGATTGCGCAGTAAGTTTACTTATCTGCAGACATTTGCTATATAGGCGGGAGTGGTGAAATTGGTATACACGTAGTCTTGAGGAGGCTATGCCTTTTGGCGTGCAGGTTCAAGTCCTGTCTCCCGCACTCGCTTTGCTCGTGCTGGTCCACTCTTGAGTGCTTATGGAAACAAAGGATATAGGAGAAACAAAAGAAAACTTATTTACCAGAATGGAGGCTGCTGCATATAATATGCAATCAGCCACCTACGCATCGGATAAGGTGATCTACGAGCGAGCACACGAAGAATATACGAAACATGTTAAAATTGCCAACAGGCTTAGAGTAGACCCAATAGCTATGGATATAGCTGAAGCCCGAGGTCGCCTTAGGGCTGCGATAGAATTTGAAAAAGAAGAAGATCGCATTTTTTTTGAAAATCAGTTAAGCGAAAAGGAAGTAGAGAAATAGTTTTTACCTACGTGGATTCTAGGTTCAAGACTGTCAATCGCATTAAGGTCGATTAGCTCAGTTGGTTAGAGCGTTCGGTTTACATCCGAAAGGTCGTAGGTTCGAATCCTACATCGACCACACGTAAGCTGGCAATGGTATAATAAGTTTAAGCTGAGGTAGCCAAGGTGGTCACGGCGGGCGCCTGAAGAGCGTCAAATATGTGTTCGACTCACATCCTCAGCACATTTAAACAACCACCACATCGTGGCTTCCGTTCTCTTTTGCCCCGTGAGGAGACACACGAACAAATTTAGCTCGTTCCCATAGATCTAAAATATTCTTGGCACCACAATAACTTAATCCAGAAGAAAGTGCATATTTCATACGTTCAACAACTCCTACCACAGGGCCTTTGTAGGTAACAACACTTTCAACTCCTTCGATATATTTTGTATATTTCAACCCCACATCCTTAAGTTTTTTGGTGTGTGTCTTCTTTTCAGAGAGGGATGTGGAAGCGTTGTATTGTTTGAACATTTTCCCGTCTATTCCAATTATTTTGCCTGGAGCCTCGTCTGTGCCTGCAAATTGGCTACCAATTACTACCGCCGATGCTCCAGCAGCCAATCCCTTAACAATATCTCCCGTGTTTTTGGTTCCACCATCGCAAAGTATCGTTTTTTTATGTTTTCTGGCTGCCTTTGCAGCCTGAAGAACTGCTGTAATTTGCGGAACTCCCACACCGGTTACTATACGGGTAACACAGATTGTCCCAGGCCCAACCCCAACGCGGACACTGTCTGCGCCTGCCTTAAATAAAGCGTCTGCGCCTTCGTACGTGGCAATTACTCCGCTTATGACTTCAACGCTCTTGCCGTGTTTATTTTTAAGGTAGGATGTTGCATCAATACACATTTTCATTGCTCCGTGAGCAACGTCTATTGTTAAAATATCAACACCCGCTTTAACCAGTTGCTCAGCCCGATCTTTATATCCATCCCGACAACCAATCGCAGCAGCTGCTATGTGGCCCTTTTTCTTGACAGCACTTACCATATCGGCTTGCTTGGCGGGGGTCTCAAACCGTGGTAAAAACCCCAAGCCCCCAAGTTTGCCAAGAGTAATTGCCATTTCAACCCCGGTGACATCGCTCATATTTATGCTAATTAAAGGCAGTTTAAGTGTAATTTTGGGAGTAATTTTTGTAGTTAGATCAACGTCTGACCGTGAGTTTATTTCCGAGTACTGGGGGACAAGAAGCACATCATCGTAAGACAAACCGAGTGGAATTTCGTTTTGCATAAAATCATAGTCAAGATTATGATCTTTACAATGCCGTGTCAAGCCACTTACTGACAAGTGCGGTCATTTTTGATAAAATACACACAATGCGGCGGTAGTTCAGTGGTAGAATACTTCCTTGCCAAGGAAGGGGTCGCCGGTTCAAATCCGGTCCGCCGCTCACAAGCTCGCGTCGAACCAGGTTTGATAGTGCTAATTATAGAGTTTGCTTTGCACACAAATCCGGTCCGCCGCTCAAGAACATTTGGCCCCCATAGCTCAACGGATAGAGCGCGCCCCTTCTAAGGGTGAAATGTAAGTTCGATTCTTACTGGGGGCACCCCTAACTTGACACTAAAGCTTCATTTGTGTCATCCTGAGACTCAGACCGTACAGTATGGAAATCACAAATGAGGCAGAAGAAGGTTTCTTGTTTTGGAAAAATTTGATCTTGACTGCTGCATTTTTTTTACTTACCCCTATAACTCTTGCAACGAGCCTATTTTCATTAATTTCTCTCAGACATTCTGATGCCGTGAATACGGAGGTAACCACAAATTATCCAAATTATTTATCGTCTACGGGGGCACAAATTTATGCACCCCATACAGTTAACGAATCTTCAGTTTCCCAGGCCATTGAGGCGGTTGATGCGCGGGAGGAGATCGTAAGGCAATATCTTCTTAAGTACAATTCTCCGTTGACAGAGCACGCCGCAGATATCCTTGCGGCTGCGGACAAGTATGAATTGGATTTCAGGCTGATAACGGCAATTGCACAGCAAGAAAGTAATCTTTGCAAAATAATACCCGAAGGAACTTATAACTGCTGGGGGTGGGGGATCCACAGCCAAGGTACTCTAGGGTTTACATCTTTCGCTGAAGGTATTGAAGCAGTATCAAAGGGGCTACGGAACGAATATATAAACAAAGGGTATTTAACAATAGAGCAAATTATGAGCAAATACACCCCTATGTCTGATGGCACTTGGGCCAGAGGTGTGAACCAATTCATGACCGAAATGGAGTAGCTTCTAATTATTTGCTAAACTAGAAACTTGGTTCATTTTCTTTAGAAATATATGACAGCTCCATACGACACATACGATTATCCCTCATACTGGTCTGGGCGAGACTATGAACACAAATCAGAAGTGACAGCCTTAAAAGATCTACTTATTAAGATACCTCGGCTAAAAACTTCACTTGAGATAGGCTGCGGTTTTGGAAGACTTTTGCCAACGTATATCTTCAGGTCAAAAAGGGTTATTTTAACCGACCCCTCAGTAAAGCTTTTGAGGCTGGCAAATAAGAAATATGGCAAAAATAAAAAGGTTAAGTTTGTTCATTGTAAACTTGAGAACTTAATTAAAAAAGTTAAACCCAGATCAGTTGATCTGGTTGTAATGGTGCGCGTACTTCACCACATAGAAGATATAGATAAGGCATTTACAATCATTGATAGGCTTCTTTGTCAAAACGGTTATTTTATCCTTGAGTTTGCAAATAAGGGCCATTTAAAAGCCACCTTAAGGGAGTTCGTAAAAGGCAACTTAACTTTCCCTTTAGACCTGACCCCTAAGGACTTAAGAAGCAAAAGGTCGCTTAAAAACAACTCTCTTCCATTTATTAATTGGCACACAGACTTGATAAAACATAAACTGGAAGAAATGGGTTTTACCATACTGGAAACCAGATCTGTAAGTAACTTTAGGAACAGCTTTTTAAAAGCTATTCTTCCTCCCGAGACTATAGATTACCTGGAAAAACATCTACAAAAGCCCCTGGCACGTCTTAATTTTGGTCCATCTATATTCATTCTTTCCCAAAAGCAACGCTGAGTCATATTTATTATCAACCTCCATTTGACCCATTTTTGTACATTATTTAGAGCAAAACTTGACGATCTTATAGTATTATGTTATAGTACTTATAGATTCTGAGGCAAGTCCCGTTTACGGGAACAAGCGTTAGGATTTTTCTTGGCCCTCCTTTATGGGGGGCCTTTTTTGTGGTTGAATCTCTCTAGAAATAGTATAATAAGGTTTGGTCTGGTTTAAGGACTGGTGGCGGAATGGTAAGCAAAGCTTGCTTTTCACAATCGTTCAAAGTAAGCAAAGTTTGGCCATTCCTTATGCCTATTGTATTTGCCGGGGTGGCGGAATGGTAGACGCGCAGGATTTAGGATCCTGTGTCCTTTCGGACGTGGAGGTTCGAGTCCTCTCCTCGGCACACAAAAGACTTTGCTATATTAAGAGCAAGTACTTGAATGGACACTGGGGTTGTGTATAGAATATGGTATGGATTTGCTTCATTTACACTCCAATAAGTTTCATGCAAATCCACTTATACTTCTACTAGTTTTGCCATTGCTTGTCTTTTTCTTAATATTTGGTGTAGTGTTAAAGCTACAACCTCCTCAAATTGGCATTTCCGCACAGGATTCAGCGATTCTCGGGGATTTTGCAGACAGTATTGACAATACTGTCAAATGAGTGAAAAATGAATTAACGTGACAATAAGATTAATTGTACTTGCATTACTTCTAACTTTTCTTCATGTTTCTGCCGCTTCCGCACAAGACAGAGGTAATTTACTAAAACCAGACCGTAATTTACAAATTGAAAGGCAACAACAAAACCGGATCCGGGACAACATCGAGAAGAATACTCCCGAAATGCGTGCTACAGGTGAAGCTAAGGCAAGATTAGCTAAGAAACGCGCCACAGAAGTGTATGGACAAAATATGTTTAGAAAGCTTTCTGCTGCTATAAGTAGGCTTGAACAGCTTATTAATAAAATTGAAAATAGACTTTCAAAGCTACAAGAGGAAAATCCAGAAGTTAATTTAACTGCTATCAATTCAGATATTGACTCAGCAAAAAATAATCTAGAAAATGCCAAAATTACACTTGAAAATATAAAGGTATTATTAGATAGCATGGCAGCTTCAGACGAACCCAAAAACAAAATACCCGAACTCAGATCCCTTGTTACCGACATTAAAACAGAGTTGCAGCAAACACACAGATTACTGGTCAAAGTAGTTGGCGGAATAAAAGGTTTACGAACGGGGAGTGGACAATGAAAATCGAGCCGAAAAATACAATTATTTTCCTATCAGGGGTACTAATTATGCTCCTGGGTGTTGGTTTTTATCTCTTTAAGCACAATACTTCAAGCCCGCCTGTTCCGGAAGATGTGAGGGTTTTGCTCGAAATATCAAGCTCAGACGAACTGACTGTTATTGAACAGGAGCTGGGGGACACAGATTTTACTGACTTGGACAAAGAGCTTTTGGATATTGAAAGAGAACTTAATTAATAGTAAATTAGGCTCCTTATATGAAACAAATTCTTCTGCCACTTTTGGGGGTAATAATATTTATAACTGTGGTGGGGTTGTTAACTAGAAATGTCCAAAACAATTCTTTTTCCATATTTCCAACAATAAACACCTCCTCTAACCCACCTTCAAAGCCTGCAATAAAGGTAAAGGATGTAGAAATATTAGTGGATATTGCAGACACAGAAGAAAAACGGCAAAAGGGTTTATCGGGTAAAAACGATCTAAAAGAAAACGAAGGAATGCTCTTTGTTTTTAATGGCAAAAACACCAGACCCTCTTTTTGGATGAAAAACATGTTAATTCCCATAGACATAATTTGGATAAAAGACGGAAAAATTGTCAAAATTGACAAGCAAGTTTCTCCTCCTGATGCCGACACGCCCGACAGCAAACTCACAGTCTATATGCCCCCAAGCCCGATAGATCATGTTTTAGAGGTAAATGCAGGTTTTTCTGAAAAGTTTAATGTGGCCACTGGTGACCCGGTTGATTTGTCCTCCCTTTAGTTTCAAGGGCTTAAAGTAAACTCTTCAATCTCTTTTACGTTTCCAAACTCTATCCTGTCAGGAACAAACCTTCCCGTATCAACCATCCTTGCGGAGGTTACCACGAATTCTCCCCAACGCCTATTGATTTTATCAACAGATTCAACGGCCCTCCGTCTCATGTCGGTTTTATCAAATAGGTCCAGCTGGCAAAAATTCTGTTTTACCAAATTAAAACAAGAAACCGCCAGGTTGCGAACAGGTTTTCTGGATGGAGAGATGGTAAGTATCCTGAAAGCTTCTTTGAAAAAATCTCTAGAATCAAAGATTACTTTTGTTGTTTTTCCTTTGTGCCAAAAGCTTCCATCCCGGTACCATACCGCCAAATGGATTCCAGAGGCTTTAAAACCCGCCCTACGAAGCCTGGCACCCATTTTCTCACATAATTTACAAAGGATGGGGGAAAGCTCCTGCGGAGACACCAAGGGCTTAGGTAGAGAATATGAGTTACCATAACTGCGTCGGGAGAATTCTACGTTATCAATCTCCCAGCCTCGCAATCTTAAATACCAGTAATATCCGGTTATGGAATTAAATGCGGCTTTTAAAGTCTGGACCGACGCATTATAGAAATCGTGGACAGAAACAATTCCCATACGTTCAAGCCTAAAAGCATTCGCATCCTTAATCCCAGTTAAATCAGTTAACTTAAGCTTGGAATAAATATCCGTGTGGTTAGACTGGTTAATCTCATCAAGCCCATCAGGTTTATGCAAAGAGGCGCCAATTTTGGCTAAATATCTGTTTGGGGCTATGCCGATTGAAACTGTTAACCAATCACCAACCTCTTTCTTGATTCTTTGCTTGATTTCCATTCCAATATCACAAATGTCTCTTTCGTGCACAACGATATAATCAGAAAGGTTCAGGACAAATTCGTCAATGCTTTTCGGATAAAAATCATCCGTAAAGCTGGCCATTATTTTTCTTAAACCCAAATGAACGTTTCTGTATTTCCAAGGGTCAGAAGGAAGAACCACAACATTGGGGCAAAGCCTTCTGGCATCCTTAACCCTCATGCCAGTTTTGATCCCAAATCTTTTTGCCTCTACTGACGGAGCCAAGACACAACCGCTCGGGGTAGTATAGGCGGCAACCACAATTGGTTTTCCCCGAAGAAGAGGGTTTGCCTGCTGTTCAATCGTTGCAAAGCAGGAATTAAGATCGATGTGCAAGATGCGGGAAGGGGCGGGATTAAAAGCTAGCTTAAGACTATTGCCAGACTCCATCATAAAAATTTCTAATTATTTTAGTTTCTAATTGACCTAAAGTTTAAGAATTTCAGGAATCTAAAATTAATATGGTTTAGAAATTAGATTAATTAGGTCAATTTTTAATCCGGTAGTCCATCTGAAATCTCTTCCAGCTTCCAGGTTAGACTTTCGGTGTCTAAAACCAGCCGGAAAAATAAAGTATCCGATACTGCCGAGAAAACATGATAAAGATTTCTTCCTTTGCGGTATGTATGGTGAAGCCCGATTTTTTTGATCCGGTGCATCCTTCCTTTCCAGACAACCCAGTGAAGATCCACCAAGCTTCTATTGTGATTATATGAGTAGTAGACTGAAACCGGTTCAGAGAGTTTTTGTACCATATCTATTTTTACACCCAAACAAAACCCGAAGTCAAGTGTTTCTTGACACGCAGGGCAATTCTTCATTAAGCTGAATGAGTTGCACTAATGTCCACGAAAAAGAGAATAACTTTCAGATTACTTGAATTTTTTGTAATTGGACTTGTTTTTGGGATTATCGAAGATCTTCTTGCTATCAAGATTGCAACAGATGCAAAAATTACCTGGCAAACAGTCTGGATAGCTTTTATGGTGGCTTTGCCTTTTGCGATAGTTAGCGAGCTCGTAGTTGATATAAAGTTTTTTAGAAATATGGTCAAGAAGAGGTTTAATCTGTGATGAACAAAAAAATCCCCATTAGTAATCAGAGTCTGCCGTCTGCCCCACCACTTAGAAACTTGATCGGCCCGAGCTTTATTATTTTGGCCGCAGGGCTGGGGAGTGGGGAAGTGATTCTCTGGCCGTATTTAGCTTCCAATTTCGGATTGGGAATAATGTGGGCAGCAATTCTTGGAATAACATTCCAGTTTTTTCTCAATATGGAAATTGAGAGGTATTCGCTCGTTACCGGAGAAAGCATATTTGTCGGGTTAACAAGAAGGTTTGGAAAACTCTCGCCTTACTGGTTTATGTTTACAAGCTTTGTTCCCTGGATATGGCCGGGGATCATAGCATCAAGTGCGAAAGTTCTGGCAGCCTCATTGGGTATAGCCTATTCGGGGTATATCGGCATAGCCCTGCTTTTATTAATCGGGTTATTCTTTAGCTTGGGGCATGTTGTTTATAAAACCCAGGAGACTGTTCAAAAACTAATCATTATTCTGGGAGTTCCGCTAATTGTTGGCATAACGCTTTACCTTGCACAAAGAAATGATTGGCTTACCTTACTGGCCGGAATTGTTGGCCGCGGAGAAACAGTGAATTTAGAGACCTATTGGTTAATACCGGCAGGCATCCCTTTTGCTACATTTTTAGCCGCTTTCGCATATTCGGGTGCAGGGGGCAATTTAAACCTTGCCCAATCCTTTTATGCTAAAGAAAAGGGCTACGGAATGGGTAAATATTTCGGCAAACTAACTAATATATTTTCCCGAAAAAAAAGTGAAATTCAGCTTGAAGGAGCCACTTTCCCGCAAACTCCCATGAATCTTAAACATTTTGACGGCTGGTGGAAAAAAATTAATCTTGAACACTTCCTGGTTTTCTGGCTTACCGGTACAATATCTATGTTACTCCTTGCTCTTCTTGCCTATACAACCGTATTTGGCCACGAGGGTGTTGAAACCAGTATTAATTTTGTCATAAGCGAGGCGGCAGCAATTTCATCAATAACGCTTCCAGTTGTCGGAACCATATTTCTTGTTACTGCTGGCCTTATGCTTTTCGGGACCCAATTTTCAATTTATGGTTCAACCAGCAGAATAATGACTGAAAACTTAATAATCACAAACCCTAAAAGGTTTACCCCAAAGAGCGTCTCTAAATTCTTTTATTTCTTTCTTTGGTTGCAAATTCTTGCAGGTATCAGTGTCTTTGCACTAGGATTTACCGAACCGCTAACTTTAGTCGTTTTGGGAGCAGTACTAAACGCGATTTCTATGTTTATTTATACAGGCATGGTACTTTTCTTAAACGCGACACTTTTACCCGTTAAAACTCGTCCTAACCTTTTAAGAAAGTTTGCACTTTTAGTGGCTTTCCTTTTCTACGGTTCATTTAGTATATTTACCGTAGTTAATTTTCTTCTTTAGATGCCTAAAAAAATACTAAAAGTTCTTATAGCCATACTTCTAATCGCCACAGCATTTGCGGGTGGTTGGTTTGGTAGGGATTATCTGGTAAAAGAAATTCCCATACCGGAAGTCGCTGAAATTATTAGCAGACCCCTTGATAAATATTCAATTGAAAACCTCTCAAACACTAACGTATTACCTGCACAAATAGAAATAGTTGAAACACTTAATGAAACCGAAAACTTTACCTCCCATCTTTTCAGGATGAATTTTGATCCTACACTTACTAATAAAACAGAAAAAACCGTCACCGGACTTATAAACTTGCCCAAAACAAATGGCCCACACCCATTAATCGTAATGTTCCGGGGATATGTGGATCCCTCGATTTATCAGACTGGTGTTGGCACTAAAAGAGCGGGGGAGTATTTTTCGGAAAATGGCTTTATTACCATAGCGCCGGATTTTTTAGGCTATGCTGGCTCAAGTCGCGAATCTGACAATATTTTTGAAACTCGATTTCAAACATATACAACTGCCTTGGTTTTGCTAAAGACACTCGAGGAAATGCAATACAGTCCCATGTTGATCTCCGGTCCCGCCCAGGTAACCAATAAACTAATTGACCATTCCAGCTTATTCATCTGGGGACACTCAAATGGAGGACAAATTGCAATAACCAGTCTGGAAGTTACGCAAAAGCCAATTCCAACTGTTCTTTGGGCGCCGGTTACGAAACCTTTTCCGTATTCAATTCTCTACTATACCGACAGCTCGAATGACTTAGGTAAATTTTTAAGATCTGAACTTTCAAAATTCGAGGCTTTGTACGATACAGATAGCTATTCAATTCACAATTACTACGACCGTATTAACGCGCCAATTCAAATTCACCAGGGAACTGCGGACAACGCAGTTCCTGTTTCCTGGAGTAGTCAATTTGTGAGAATTTTAGAGAGCAAGGAAAAAGAAGTAGAATTGTTTACATATCCTGGCGCAGATCACAACTTAAACCCGTCATGGAACGTGGCAGTTGCAAGAAGTTTGGCATTTTTCAACAAACATTTGACAACGGGTGAATAAATAGTTCATTATGAGTATATGAAGATTTTAGTAAGACTCGGTGTAAATGTCTTCACACTTCTTATTGTAGCCTACATTGTTCCTGGATTTATTCTTGCGGATCTTTGGACAGCAATTGTTGCTGCTGTAGCAATAGGTGTAGTTAACACATTTATAAGACCCATTTTACAGCTTATTGCGCTGCCAGTTTCCATTCTTACTTTTGGAGTTGCAGCCTTTTTGATTAACGTACTACTTCTCTGGGGGACATCAAGGGTTGTGCCGGGTTTCACAATCGACACATTCCTTACAGCAGTGATCGCCTCCGTCGTATTATCCCTCGTATCCTGGTTTCTTAACAAACTCGCCTCAGAATAATATAAAGTCTTCAAATATAGTGGTTGTGGCTAGTACAATTTAACTTTTTTTAACCCCTCTTTAGCGCACATACGACACATAGCCTCTATACTAAAAGAATATAGGCATACTAATCAAACCCACGATAGGTGTGGGGTATTTAATAATTGGCCACAAAAACACTTATACACAGCGTGTATATGTTTTTTGCTTTGTAATTGTATTGGGATTACTGTTGAGGAGCTCGCGCTTCGTTTACGTTGATTTTCCTGCCCTTCAAATCGTAACCATTAAATTTCTCAATAGCCGCTTTAGCGGTTTCTTCTGAATCAAATTCTACAAATCCAAAACCTCTGCTTCGTCCTGTCTCTCTGTCGTTTATAACAACTGCGTCTACAACGTTTCCTGCTTGTGCAAACAGATCTCTTAGCTCGTCTGTGGTAACAGTGTAATCCAAGTTACCTACAAATAATTTTGCTGACATTAATTATCCCCTCCTTTCTACTTTAATCCACTCTTGGGAAATACTCGCAAATCTGCAAGGGGGCCTTCGAAGCCTTAATATTCCTAGAAGGTACTTGAATTATACTATATAATTAGGGGTATGTCACAAAATAATAGTTTTTCCAAAAAGAAAGCGGGGCCACAGTTGGGATTTAGGACTCCGGATATTGTTAAATTCAGCAGATTCGGAAAACCCAGCAATAGTCACGGACAAGCTCCTCAAATAAAATTTAACCCCAGCCAGTTTAAAACCCAACACAAAGGCGGTAGTTAATTGTCCGATTATCGGATTTGCCAACTTTCTGGTATAATACTATTACCACGGATACACGTGGATTTTTAATTTATGGCACAAAATAATACTAAACTTAAAATTACTTCTGCCTTAGCCAAAACAGACGATGGAACATTGCAACTAACATTTACCGTTCCCTTTGAGATAGTCAAGAGTACACGTGACGAAGTAATAACAGAACTTGCAAAAAATATAGACGTCCCCGGGTTCAGAAAAGGTAAGGCCCCTAAAGAGAAGGCAGCCGAAAAAATTCCCCAAGATAAGCTTATTCAAGAAACTTTATCTAAACTTCTGCCGCACGCATTAGCTGAAGCAATAAAGGGGCATAAAATTATTCCCGCAATTTACCCCAAGTTTGAACTGATTAAGGCTGATGAAAACGAGGATTGGCAAGTAAGAGCCTTAACATGCGAAATGCCCAAGGTAGATCTGGGAAATTATAAAGAGGCACTCAAAAATGCTGGAAAGACTGATGCAATTTGGAAACCGGGAGACAACAAAGAAAAAACAGAACCCACAAAAGAGCAAAAGGAAGAATTAGTCATCAAAACCCTTCTAGAAACTGCAAAGGTAAATATTCCTCAAGTTTTATTAGAAGAAGAGGTTAACGCAAGACTTTCCAATTTGCTGCATAGAATTGAACACTTGGGTTTAAATTTAGAAAGTTATTTGACCTCTGTAGGTAAAACTCCGGAAAGCCTGCGAGAAGAATACAATAAACAATCTGAAGGTACGCTTAAGCTTGATTTAATATTAGGAAAAATCATCGAAGAGGAAAAAATTAGTGTAAATGAAGAGCAAATCGATGAAGCGCTTAAAGCTTCATCAGCCGATCCAAACCTAGCTAAAAATGCACAAAGTGATGAGCAAAAAAGAGTTGTAAGGCGTGTGTTAACCAAACGCGCCGCGCTTGACTCACTGGTTGCCCTACTGTAATATTCTTGCTTAAGTAAGCCTCTATAATGGATCCTAAAAATCAAAAACCAAAAGGCCAAAAACAACGAAGGCAGGCAAGTGTCCTGGAAGCTCTAAAGGATATAGGAAATACTGGCGTAAAAACTATGAAAAAGGATCTGCTGCAAGACACCTCGCAGGAATTTTTCGATCAGTTATTTGGACCCAGAATCAGCAAAAAATATTCAGGTGAAATCACCCCGGGTGAATCCATTGAAATGGGTGAAGTTTTTTCTGGCAAGCTTGAAGAAAACAAAAAATTAAAAGCGCAAATCTCTCTTGAAAGGAACCTTGCACGGGAGGAAAAAGTCCTTGTAGAAAAAAAGGCTAACGAGCTACGTGTACAGCTACAGGCTTTGACCCAGGAGGTCATGAGTCTAGCAAAAACTACTCAAAATATCTCCGATGAGCTTAAAGTTGCAACAATGCAGGCTCCAGTTAATCCGGGAATCTACCATGTTATATTCTTTGAAAAGCTATTGGAATTTTTGAAGGATTTTAGAAAGAAAATTGATAGCGCAGCAGTCTGGCTTCACGCAACCAACAAACGCGCGCAAAAGAAAAATTACTGGTCAATGTACAAGAAAAAGGGAAGCTCTTTCCTTCTTGCCCCGGATCACTATCTCCAACGCTCTGCTGGATAATTAGTCTTTCAGCTTGACAAAAACAACTGCTAGAAACTAAAATATATATATGATAAGAAATCTTTCACTCATTATTAGCATTAACCTCTTTATTGGGGTTAGCGCTTAATGGTGAGAGAATAACCAATTTAATCAAATAAACAATTCTAAACCTCTCACCAGAGAGGTTTTTTTAGTTTTATAAAACAAAAATATGGCAGGAAGTAAAGCAAAAAAAGTAGGAGCTTGTCCTAATTGCGAAAGTCAGGGAATAAATAACAGCTCGGCATATGAAATTTCCTTTAAAGGAAATCATGGTGAAACATATGTGCTAGAAACACATTGTAACGGATGTGGTTGGTCTGTTGGTGCTGAAGGTGAAATTAGGAATCCAGGACGCAATTATTCACTAGCTGGAATCGAGAGAATGGGGTGATAATTATGGATAGAAAATTTGAAAACGGGAAAGCCACGGCTGAACAAAAAGCAAAACGGGCTACTAGTAGCGATAAAGTTAAAATCGGTTCGGAATTAGCCAGAATGCTTGGTCATAAGAATGTTAGCTGGAACGCTACCGATCATAAGCCGTTTGTTAGAACTGAAACCACTCCTCAATCGGTGGATTGACAAGCTAATATAATAAAAATAAAATAGGTAAAATGAACGCAACTAACAATATCCTTTTTGGATTTTACTTTACCTCCTAAACAGGGGGTAAAGTTGCGTTTATAAAAAATTAATTTTAGCAACATACCCCGATAAAATCGGGGTTTTTTGTTGGTGAAAGGAGGTGAGTTTAATTTATGAGTATAGAATCATCTTGTAACGGCGGATCGCCCTGGAAGGGTAGAGCAGATGTTGTCAGAGCTGCATTGGCCTTGGACAGAAAAGGCATAAATGTTGCTGGACTTACTGATCAGGAAGTGTTAGAGGCGCACAGAATTGATCTAAATAGCGCAATTGAGGGTGTTTTAGAAGATCCACCGTCTACTGAAAAATAAATATAGAGGTTGGAAAAAACTTGAGCGATCAAGTATAATTTATCTGTCCAGGCGGAGCCATGGCTCAGTGGTAGAGCGTCTACTTGACGTGTAGAAGGTCGTAGGTTCGATCCCTACTGGCTCCACCTAATCTAAGTAAACCTATCTCCTAAGTGGGCGATATCATTCCAGTGGTTTAATGCCCAGCCGTATTTGTCCGTATATTCGATTACATTTATTCCTGTATTTTGTTCCCAGGTGTGATTACGGAATCGAAGGTAAAGCTGGGGATTTATATCCTCACCTAATATTACCAAGCACGCAAGCATTTTTATCAATCCTCCATGTGTCACACATACAACGTCCTGATCTTTGTGGTGCTGCAAAAGATGATCCAGTATTTTTTGGGCTCTGGTTACTAAATCGTTAAAGCTCTCTTCATCTGAAAATTTCCAATCAGGATCTTGGTAGTTTTCTCGAATAATATTCCTTATCCTTATACTTTCCGGATCCTCGTACATCAAGTTAACAATTTCAGTAGGTCGTTTTACTTCCACCAAACTATCCCAATATTCGATTTCTCTTTTGGTAATTTTACTTATTATTTCTGCCGTTTTTTTAGTACGAACATATGGGGAAGAATATATAACGTCAAAGGGTATTGTAAGTAGACGCTTGGCAACAAACTTGGCCTGACTTATTCCCTCGCTGGATAAAGGTGTATCCTCCGTTTGGTGAAAATTGTTTTTGTTGCCTTCTGATTGACCATGCCTGACTAAATAAACTTTCATACAAGAATTGTAGTATGAGCTAAGTGTTTAAGCAATTTATGAGGTAAATACGGGTAATTCGTTTGTCCACGAGAATTCCCGACAGGCAACGACACGATCCTTCCAGCCGGGTACATTGGGCAAACTTTTGTAATGATAAAAGACCAGGTCTTCAAGAAAACTCGGGTGGCCAACATTTAATCCAAAAATCGGATCTGGTAATTTTTGCCAATGGGAAGGGTTAAGCGGGTCTTTGCCAATTAATTTTATGAGTCCTTGAGTATACTGGGCTTTCCAACTGGCATTTGCTGAATAAACAACTAGTGTGTGACCGTTATTCAGTAAAACTTGCGGGCCTTCATTAATCGGGTGGTCTTTAACTCCTTCCCATTCATACTCCGGCTTAGATATCACAACCTTGGTTCCAGGTTTTACAGTCCAGGGGTTAATCATTTCGGCAATGTATAGGTTTTGGGGGTAAAAGTCTTCTGTGGCACTTGGATCATCCCAACCAGACCAGATTGTGTAAAGCTTACCTGCATGTCTTAAGATTGTCTGATCAATGCCCCAGCAGTCATCATCGGGGTCACAAATCTTTCCTAACTCGTGCCAATCTTCAGAAAGTGGATCCGAGATCCTGGCACAATACATTCGGTGATTAAAATTCCTACCATCGCATGCAGCATAATAAAAGTACCATTCACCGTTAACAAGGTGCATTTCAGGAGCCCAAACCGAGCAAGTGGCATTCTCTAGAGTGGGGGTAAACAGGTTTACCGGAGTACCCTGTCCTAAATTATTAAGGCTCATAGATGCCCACAAAGCAATTTGAGTATCATGATTTACCGATTGTAAAAGGTAATAGAGGCTTCTTACCGAATCATAAGTCACAAAAGGATCCTGGCCGTAAAATGAGGAAAATGCTTCGGTTGAAAACTTCGTATCAACATGATCTGGTCTGGCAGGGTGATAAGTAACCAACATCCTTTCCAAGCTATTATAATGCTACAAGAAACTGACGCCTGGAATCAATTACAAAAATCAATTCTAGCTACTAGCCTACAAATGTCCAGTACAAAAATCCTAATATAATTCTGTAAACACCGAATATAAGAAAATTATTTTTTTCTACGTAGTTAATGAAGAACTTGATTGTAGCAAGTGCCACGAAGAACGAGAGAATAAACCCAACAACCAGGTTACCATACTGATTAGGAGTAAAATTACCGGCTGTACTTACTAAGTCAAGAGCGGTAGCAGCAAACATGGTAGGAACTGCCAAGAGAAATGAAAACTCAACTGCTGACTTTCGGTCGAGCCCTGCAGTCATGCCACCAATAATTGTAGCTGCCGCTCGTGATACGCCTGGAATTATCGAAATGGATTGAATAAGACCTATTAAAATTGAGTTTTTGTATGGAATTTCTTTTAATGTATGTCTTTCTGCATTTTGGGGAACAAATTTTTCAAAAAGTATCAAAATTATACCGCCAATAAAAAGCGCAGAAACAACTATTTGCGTGCTAACAAAGAACACGTTTTTTATAAGAGGGTAAAAAAGAAGACCAACAATTGCAGTGGGTATGAAGGCTACTAATATCTTGCCAATTATTTGTTTATTTTCTAGAACTCGTTTCCAGTATAAAAATACTACCGAGCATATCGCCCCAAGCTGAATTGAAATTTCAAATGTTTTTAAAAACTCGGTTTGAGCAATGCCAAGTAGCTTGGAAGTAAGGATCAAATGCCCGGTAGAGGAAATTGGAAGAAATTCTGTCAAACCTTCGACAACAGAAAGAATTAATACTTCCAATATGTTCATTGTATAAACCAGTATACGGCAATTAATATGTAAACTTAAAGATGGTATAATTTGATTCATGGGCTCGTGGCTCAATGGTTAGAGCACCTGGCTGGCAGTCAGGGGGTTAGGGGTTCGACTCCCCTCGAGTCCACCTTTTTGTCCTTTAAGTCTTCAGTTGCTTTACTTTAAAGTTTTCAAAAAGTAATATAAATATATGGCTAGTGAAACTGTAAAGGCGATAAAGCAGGGTTTTATAAATGGCATTGGTTGGGCTGCGGGAGTAACTGTTGGATTTGTTATCGTGTCTACAATTATTGTTTGGATCCTTAACGCGTTGGGTGGTTTACCAGTTGTAGGAGGATGGATTGCAGACATCGTAGAAGCAACCCAAGCTCAGCTTGCTCGTCGCACTCCGCTGGTCAGGTAGTTGTTGACAACGCATTAAAATCAGCCGTATAATAAATTAATTGCAGCCACGACGTAGATTCACCAACTACTAGTTGTACGCGTCTATTGCGAAGTATAGAGAAGCAAGTGTCCAAGAAAGTGGGATGGAACCATCCGCGTAGCGGGTTCCCACAAGTATCGGGCGCTTTTTTGTTGGAGTATAAGATGCAAACAGAACGAGAATTATCAGTTACAGAGGCGGCGAAGGATTTTGTCAAAGATCCTAACAAAAGCGCTAGATATGTAGCCGCAGTTAAGTGCAAAGTGGAATCTGTCATGGCAGCATTAAATAAAAGAGTGAAAAAAATTTAAACAAAGATGAAAAACGATAAAGATTATCTAGTTAACCTAAGACACTCGGCGGCACACCTTTTGGCAGCTGCTGTTATGAATTTGTGGCCTAATACAAAGCGCACAATTGGGCCTGCTATCGAAAACGGCTTTTATTTTGACTTTGATTTTGGTGATATAAAAATTTCAGACAATGATCTTTCCAAAATTGAAAAAGAAATGCAAAAAATTCTTCCTTCCTGGAAAAGCTTTGAAAGACACGAGCTTGACTCCGCGAAAGCAAAAGAGGAATATCCTGATAATGAGTTTAAGCATGAATTAATAGATGAATTTTCAGGCGATGGACAAACGTTAACTTTTTATAAATCAGGTGATTACTGGGACTTATGCCGTGGTGGACATGTAGAAAAACCCTCAGAAGAATTAAGACACTTTAAATTATTGTCTATTGCAGGAGCTTACTGGCGGGGAAGCGAGAAAAATAAAATGCTCACTAGAATCTACGGAACGGTTTTCCCAACGCAGGAAGAGCTAGACCATTATCTTAAAATGCAAGAGGAGGCAGAAAAAAGAAATCATAAAAGGTTAGGACAAGAATTAGAACTCTTTATTTTTCATCATACGGCGCCAGGTATGGCATATTGGCTTCCAAAAGGAGTTGTTTTATACAACGAGCTGGTTGGTTTCTGGCGTGAGGAGCATAAACAATATGGTTATCAGGAAATTGTATCTCCATTAATAAACAAACAGGAATTATATGAAATTTCAGGGCACTGGGACCATTATAAAGAAAATATGTTCATTAGCGAAACGGAGGAGGGGGAAACTTATGCACTAAAGCCTATGAATTGCCCTAACGCAATGATAGTGTTCGACTCTAAAACCAGGTCATATAGAGATCTGCCCCTTCGTTTGGGCGACACAGACACACTGCATCGATTCGAAAAATCAGGTACTTTAAATGGATTGTTAAGAATCCGGGAGTTCCGGCAAGATGATGCGCATTTGTTTGTAACCGAAGAACAAATAGCACCAGAGTTTGAACAACTGTTTGAAATAACTGAAAAATTTTATTCTATTTTTGGTCTTAAATACAGCTTCAGGTTAGGTACAAGACCATCAGATTTCATGGGAGACCCCAAACTTTGGGATAAGGCTGAAAAAGAACTGAAAGAAATACTAAAAAAATCAGGTAAAGAGTATTTTGTTTTAGAAGGAGATGGCGCGTTTTACGGTCCAAAAATTGACATCTTGATGAAAGATTCACTTGGACGCGACTGGCAGATGGGGACATTGCAGCTAGACTTTCAGATTCCTGCGCGATTCAAACTGAAATATGCTGCAGAAGACGGATCTGAGAAAACCCCGGTAGTAATACATAGAGTAGTTTACGGGTCTTTAGAACGTTTTATTGGTATAATAACCGAGCACTTTGCTGGGGCGTTTCCTGTCTGGCTTGCTCCGGTTCAGGCTAAAATTCTACCTATCTCTGAGAAGAATTTGGAATATGCAAACTCCGTTGTGAGCGAATTAATGAAAGAGAATATAAGAGTAGAAGTTGACGCACGAAGCGAAACGCTTGGCGCCAAAATCCGCGATGCTCAGATGGAAAAGGTCCCATATATGATAATTGTTGGCGACAAAGAAGTGGAAAGTAATGGTTTAAGTGTGAGATTAAGAAACAGTGAAGACTTGGGACAAATTTCACTTGAAAACTTCAAAGCGAGGATGGTCGCAAAAATCAGCGAAAAATCCCTTGAACTCTAATCAATCTTGTTTAAGCTCTAGGCACGTGGTAAAATCAAACTGATAAGTTGCGAAACAATCTTTACTGGAAAATCGATTTTAGAATACAAGCACCGGAGCTCCGGGTTATAGGAGCCGATGGCAAACAGCTGGGAATACTTAAGCGCCAAGAGGCGCTAGACCTGGCACAAAAGGAAGGCTTAACACTTGTCGAAATTGCCCCAAATGCTAAGCCACCTGTTGCAAAAATAGTCGATTTCGGAAAATTTAGATACCAGGAAGAAAAAAAGCTTAAGAAGAGTTCTAAAAGTAAGGGTGGAGAACTGAAAGAAGTCAGGTTTTCTCCCTTTATTGCCCAAAATGACTATAATACGCGACTTAACAGGGTTAAAGAATTTTTAAGTGATAAAGACAAGGTTCGGCTTGTGGTCGTTTTCCGGGGACCACAAATGGGTAGCAAGCAATTTGGATACAATTTACTAAAAAGGATTGTTGAAGAGTTGGGTGAAACAATAGTCGTTGATATGGAGCCTAAGTTTTTAGGCAAACATTTAATGATGGTCATATCGCCAACGAATAAAAAGGTAGTTCAGTCTGACCAACGCGCTGATCAGACAAGCGGAGGTAGTGAAACTAAAGAAAACGAATGATACTTTCACTCTTCTGCTCTTTAATTTAAGTAACTAATATATGCCAAAACAAAAAACTAAAAAGTCAATTTCAAACAGATTTAAAATCACCAAAACTGGTAAGGTCATGCGTAGGCAGGGCTTTAGGCGCCATTTAAAAGCAAGCAAAAGTTCCAAACGCTTAACAAACCTTAAAAAGACGATCAGAATGAAGGGTTCAATGGCTAAAAAGATTAGAAAGCTGGTCGGAAGACCGTCCTGAGCGACTATTAGGAGTCGAAGGATTTGTAAAATATTATGGCAAGAGTAAAATCACCAGCAGCAAGAAAACATAGAAAAATCTTAGCAAAGGCTAAGGGCTTTAAGCAGTCCAGAAGCAGACGCATTAGAACCGCCAAAGAGGCGGTTTTGCACGCAGGCCAATATGCCTATGCAGGAAGGAAGCTTAGAAAAAGAGATTTAAGGGCTACCTGGATAATGCGTCTTAATGCCGCAGTTCGCGAGAATGGTTATTCCTACAGCAAATTTATAGCCGCATTAAAAAGGGCCAATATCGAGCTTGACAGGAAAATACTCTCTGATATTGCAGCAACCGATAAAGAAACATTCAAAAAAATTGTTGAGTCAACCAAGCAATGAAAACCTTTTCCTTCAGCGGCTTTTGCTTTAGAATCAATTAAGCTGGTGGGGGTATATTAATTTATAAGCAAGCTCTCCACCAGAGAGCTTTTTTTGTTACAAAACATGCAGGAAGAAGTTAACAATATAAAAAATGAGGCCCTGGCGCAAATTATGGAGGCTGGGGATAAGGAAGAGTTGGAAAGAATTAGGATTGCATACCTTGGTAAAAGCGGAAAGTTTACAAAGCTCATAAAAGACATCAGAGGTTTGGGTAGCGAGGAAAAAAAACGAGTTGGAATTACATTAAACGAAGCAAAAAACACACTTCTTTCTGAAATTGCTTCAAAAAAATTAAGCTTCCAGGAAAATGCTAGAAGCTGGTTTGACCCAACAATTCCTGGCATTAAGCCACCACAAGGTCATCTTCATTTATTAACCACTGCAATTCAAGAAATTTCATCAGTTTTTGAAAAAATAGGATTTGTTAGGGTTAGATATCCGGAAGTTGAGTGGGATTGGTACCCCTTTGAGTCACTCAATATGCCTAAAGGGCATCCTGCAAGAGACGAATGGGAGACCTTTTTTGTCGACGTTCCTCCACACCCAAAATTGGGTAAAATGGTCCTCACACCTCACACTTCATCAGGTCAAGTAAGAGAAATGAAAAGGGTTGGTAGGCCTCCAATTAGGATGATGAATATCGCCAAGTGTTATAGGCGACAATCGGATGCTTCCCACACTCAAATGTTTCATCAGTTTGAAGGCTTGGTTGTTGATGAAAATATATCGATTGTTCATTTAAAGGGTGTTATCGATCACTTTGCTGGGCAATTTTTTGGGCAGGAAAGGAAAACCAGACTGCGCCCATATCACTTTCAGTTTACAGAGCCATCATTTGAAGTTGATATAACCTGTGATATTTGTAGTGGCACAGGTTGTAAGGTTTGCAAGGAAGGTTGGCTGGAACTTGGGGGAGCCGGCATGGTTCACCCGGTTGTACTTAAAAATGGCGGATTCGACCCCACCAAAAACTCTGGTTTTGCTTTTGGTATCGGAGTTGAAAGAGTAATGATGATGAAATCTGGTCTTAAAATACCTGATCTTAGGCTTTTATACAGTACGGATCTTAGGTTTTTAAATCAATTCTAAAATGGACATTTTAATATCAGACAAATGGCTTAGGGAGTTTTTAAAGACTGACGCTAAGCCCTCTAAAATTGCTGAATGCTTATCATTATGTGGGCCGTCTGTTGAAAAGGTGGCTAAGTCAGGTAATGATTATTTGTATACGATCGAAGTTACAACAAATAGAGTGGATACAGCCTCCGTATATGGGATTGCAAGAGAGGCTTCAGTTATCCTGCCACGATTCGGTGTTAAGGCTACCTTAAACAAGCTTAACATAAAACCTTCCAAATTTACCCAAAAAGTGCCATATCTCAAAGCTCGGGTTGATACGAATCTCTGTGGTCGATTTGCGGCTGTGTTAATTAATGATGTTAATGTTACCTCGTCTCCAAAGTGGCTTGGAGAAAGACTTGAACTTGTGGGAGAACGGGCAATAAACAATGTTGTTGATATTTCAAATTACTTAATGCACGAACTAGGGCAACCAGTGCACACATTTGATTATGACAAGATTCAGGGAGCAAAAATGATTTTACGCGAATCGAATAAAGGGGAGGTTGTTACGACGCTCGATGGAAAAACTCACAAGCTTTCTGGGGGAGACATTGTCATAGAAGATGGTTCAGGAAAATTGATCGACTTAGCAGGAATAATGGGTTGTGCTAACTCAGCAGTTGATACAAATACTAAGAATGTTTTACTGTTTGTCCAAACCTACAATCCGGTAAGAATTAGGCAAACCTCGATGACTTTAGCACATAGGACTTTAGCTTCGGAGCTATTCGAAAAAGGATTAGATACAGAAGCAGTAACTCCCACCATACTTCGGGGTATCAAGCTTATTGAAGAGTTAACAAAAGGTAAAGCTGAAAAGCAAATTCTTGATATTCATCCTTCACCTTACAAACCAAAAGCGGTTAGTATTTCAAATGATTTTATTAACAAGATATTGGGTGTTGAAATTGCTGAGCAAGAAATTGACAGCATTTTAACCAGTTTGGGGTTTGGGGTTCAAAGAAAGAAAAATACTATAAATGTAAAGGTTCCCTCATGGAGAGCACGAGACATTAATATACCGGAAGATTTGGTTGAAGAAGTTGCAAGAATCTACGGCTACCACAGATTGCCATCAAAACTTATGACAGGGAGTCTTCCGGATTTTCCTGCTGACTCACCATTTGAATTTGAAATGAAAATTAAATCCACTCTAAAGGGTTTCGGGGCCACAGAAATTTTTACACTGTCGCTTGTTGCTGAAAAAGATGTCGAGGGAAGTGCTTTGAAACTTAAAAACCCATTAGGCTCCGATTTTCAATATTTAAGAACCTCGCTAATGCCTTCGCTTACTCAAGCGGCAAATGACAATTCGCACATAAAAGAGCCATTTCATCTGTTTGAAATTGCCAATGTATACATCCCTCGCAAAAATGATACTCCCGAGGAATGTATGAAGCTGGGTGGAATACTGGCAAATTATGACTACCGCATAGCAAAAGGATTTGTTGAGGGGCTACTGAAGGAGCTCCGGGTAAATTATGAAGTAAAGCCGGTAGACTCTAAAAACTACCTACCCTCCCAAAGGATTGTTTTTGCACATTCCACTAATGTAATAGGAGAATTGGGAGTCCTGGAAAATAATGGCCTTTTATATTACGAATTTGATGTACAAAAATTAAGAACTTTACATAGCCCGATTGCTAAGTTTGTTCCAATACCAAAATATCCGCCACAAATCGAGGATATAACTTTGATTCTCCCTCCTAAAACACGCATAGGAGGGGTATTGGGTGAAATTTCAAAAGTGAGCAAGCTTGTAAAAAATGTAGAACTTAAAGACACGTTTAATAGTAATTACACTTTCCGAATTTGGTATCAACATCCAACAAAAACTCTTACAGATACCGAGGTTGCAAATACAAGAAATAAGATTTTAAAAGCCATCGAAAGCAAATTCGGAGGAAAATTATCTTCCTAAGTTTTAATTAACCCTAAACGCAGGCGCTGATTGCCATCTGGTATGCCCTTTTACTGCTAAATCTACTGCCGCCAGATATGGCTCGTTAGTCTCTTCAAATTCATTGTAACCAGTCCTTTTTACTAAGCCCTGGAATATTCTTTTAGCCTTAACCGGTTTTCCTTGAGCAACCCTAAGCTGAGCCCTAAAATAGTCCCTTAAAAATCTTTTATTGTGTGGGTTATAATCGTCAGGTAAATGTATCTCAATCTGAGCCCAAGAGTTAATACACTTTCGAGCTTCAATAAATCCGTTATTTAAATTTTCTTTTGTCATAACTCCGTAGGCAGGAGACAGACAACAACCTCTTTTAAAGTATACTCAATAATTACAAAAATTCAATCAATTAAGGCGCGGGGGAAGGGTTCCAGACAGTCCCCACACCAACAGTGATCGTATTTTCAGCCTGATTCCCATTTTCATCTTTAACTATGGCTTTGAGTTTATATACACCGTTTTGCAAATTTGCATCGTAGTTATAGGGAGGACCATCAAAGTTTCGTACATTTTGATCGTTAACAAACAGCTCCACCCTGTTAATTTTAGAGGTTGATTCAGCTCTTATTCTCACAGTAAAACTGTTTGGCAAGTTTGACGATTGGTTACCAGGCTCATGAAAGCCTGCGCTAACCGGATTACTTGTACCACAATACTCAGTAGGCGGGTGATATTTTGAATCGTTTTGTGTAGCAATCCAAGAAAGTATACCCTCTTGCCACCGATTAGTTGGTGATCCGGTTGCATCTTCCTCCTTGAACATAAAGAATTCCTTTTCATCATAATTTCCGGATGAAACGTCCGCAGGGGTTGCCAGCTTGCCATCGTTTTTGCAAACTTTCAGTTTTACATGAACAAGGTCTTGTCCAGGTTCAGTACCGCGAACAAAGAACTCCTGTCTTGAAGCAAACCCATCGTGTGCCGCATAACCCGACACACGGTCGACTTCCGCTGTAACAACCGAATCCGGCTGCCTGAAAGAAACTACTGGTTTACCGGCTAAGCTTTCCAGTAGAGCCTTGCGCCATATTGGGGTTGCGCCTGAAACCCCAGAGGCAACATTACCCATCGGGCTATTATCGTTGTTCCCGACCCAAACACCCACAACAACTTGAGGGTTTCCGCCAACTGCCCAGTTATCACGCCTGTCATTCGTAGTACCTGTCTTGACTGCGATTTGTCTCCCGGGAATATTAAGAAGCGAATTGGGACCAAAGACATCACTTCTTGCAGAATTGTCTGATAAGATATTGGCAATCAAAAATGCCTCGCCCTCAGATAAAACTCTTCTGCCCTTTTTGGGCTTAGCTTCTTCCAATACGCGCCCGCTTGAGTCCTCAACTTTAAGGATGGCAACCGGGTCAACCTTGTGTCCTTCATTCATAAACGCAGCATAGGCGGAGGTTAAATCCAAAAGCCGGACTTCTCCTCCTCCCAGGGAAAGTGATAAACCAACGCGTCTTAGAGTGTCGGCATTAGGCGCAAGCGTAGTAATACCCAAATCTGTTGCGGTTTGAAGAACATCCCGAATCCCAACCATTGCCAAAATCTTAACCGCGGGAATGTTTATAGAGTTACCTAATGCATACCTGATCTGTATTGGCCCCCTAAATTTTCCATCGTAGTTAACCGGTTGATAATCCGGCTGGTTGGCACCGGCAGGAAACACCGTAGGAACATCCATAATCATAGTTGCGGCTGTATAACCCTTTTTAAATGCTGTTACATATGCAATCGGCTTAAATGCTGAACCAGGCTGTCTCTGCGAAGTGGCAACATTGACCTGTCCATCGTAATTGGGATCATTAAAGTTTTTAGATCCCACCATCGAAAGAATTTCGCCTGTCTCAGGGTCCATAATAACAACTGCGCCGTTTGTAATTCTTTGAGCTTCTACCTTTGAAATTTCCTCACGCACAATCGCTTGGGCTTTATCGTGCAGTTCAAGATCTAAAGTTGTAGTAACCTTCAATCCACCGCTCTCCAAAACCGACGCGCCGTAACGCTCTTCAAGAATTTTTTGTACATACTGAACAAAGTGGGGGGCCTTAAACGAGGCATCTCTTGTTTGGAAGGCTACATTTGGCAACTTATTTTTAGCTTCCTCTTCAGCCTCTTTGGTAATATATCCATCCTCGCGCATACGCCGTAATACCTGCTCTGCCCTTCCTACATAAGCTTTGGGGGTAGAAGAAAAGGGTGAGTAGGAAGAAGGCCGCTGGGGAATTCCCGCTAAAACTGCCGATTCAACCAAATCCAAATCCCGGGCCTTCTTTCCAAAATAAATCTCGCTTGCAGCTTCAACACCGTAAGCGGTTCCACCGTATGGTATCTCATTCAGATAAAGTTCCAGAATCTGGTCTTTACTATATTTCTTTTCAATTTGAACTGCCAATACAAACTCTTTTATCTTTCTGAAGATGGATCTCTCAGAAGAGAGAAGTGCGTTCTTAACAAGTTGCTGCGTTAAAGTTGAGCCCCCTTGGGCACGTCCAGCAGTAACAACTCTTGAGAGGCCGCGGATAATTCCAAAAGGGTCAAATCCCTGATGCTTATAAAAGTTTTTGTCTTCAATAGCAATGGTTGCCTGTTTAAGTGTTTCGGGGATCTCGTCAAGCGCAACGTGCGTTCTTCGCTGGTTATCAAATATATCGTATAAAACATTTCCATTTCTATCCAATATTTTCGTTGAGAAACCATCGCGCCTTACTACTTCATCAGGGGCCGGCAAAGTAAAAGCCAAAACAGGAATAATTAAAAACGAAAGCACAAAAAGGCCTATTACCCCGAAAAAGCCAAACTTAGCGATTTTTGCCATATTTTGACTCTTTTTGATCGAACGGGAATAGAAACCGCGTTTATATCTTAGACGCTCTCTCCACATGTATTGTAATTGTACCAAATGAAACGTAGAATATGAATCAAATGGACGTAATTAACGAAGTTTTAACAAGAGGTGTGCAAGATATTCTACCCAACAAAAAGGGACTTGCGGATCTTATGCGCAAGCGAAAAATCACTCTTTACCAAGGCTTTGACCCTACCGCCCCAAGTCTTCATATCGGAAATTTTATTGGTTTAAGAAAGCTCGCTCAGTTTCAAAAGCTTGGGCACAAAGTTGTTTTCCTAATTGGGGATTTTACAGGCCTTATTGGAGACCCTACCGACAAAGAGGCCGCCAGAACCAAGCAAACACGGGATGAAGTCCTGACCAACTTAAAAGATTACAAAAAACAAGCAGGCAGAGTACTAGATTTTGATGGTCCCAATAAAGCAATTGTATTATTTAACTATGACTGGCTTTCAAAATTGACATTTGCCGAAGTAATTGAGCTGGCGTCACTCTTTACCGTGCAACAGATGTTGGAGCGCGATATGTTCCAAAAACGAATTAAGAATGATAAACCGATATACTTGCATGAATTTCTTTACCCCCTGATGCAGGGATACGATTCAGTAAACATGATTCCAGGCGGAGTTGATCTTGAAATTGGTGGCAATGACCAGCTTTTCAACATGATGGCAGGAAGAACGCTCATGAAAGAGCTTAAAGGAAAAGAAAAATACGTCCTAACTTTGAAACTGCTCACCGATACAAATGGTAAAAAAATGGGTAAGTCAGAAGGAAACGCTGTATTTCTTTCGGATACACCAGAACAGATCTACGGAAAAATAATGTCTTGGCCGGATGGTTTTATTAATTCAGCTACTGAGCTATTAACCGACATACCAGCAGGTACCATTAAGAGACTGGGGGCAATGGATGCAAAAAAGATGCTGGCATTTGATGTAGTTAATCAAACGCACGGAAATAACTATGCAATTAACGCACAAAAAAGTTTCGAGGCTTCGTTCCAGAAGAAGAACAGTGATTACACTACTGAAGTTAACTTAAATGGTAACCTGGACAAAACAATTGCGCCATTTACTAGCAAGAGAAGTGTCTCGGAAGCTAAAAGGTTAATTACTCAAGGGGGAGTAGATGTTAACGGAAAAGTTGTTACAGATCCCAACTTCGTACCCAAAGTGGGAGACAAGATTAAAATCGGCAAGAAAACTTTCGGTACTGTAGTAAAATAGTCAGATGAACCCTAAACGTAAAAAAATATTCGTTATAATAGTAATTGCCATTGCAGGTTCGGCGCTTCTCTTGACTTCTTTTTTACCGTTCCTCATGGTACTTTTATAAGTCGCCATGAACTTGGACGAAAAGGTTTCTAAAATCCCCAAAATCGGGCCATATTACCAGAGCAAGCTTCAGAAACTGAGTATTTCAACCATTGAGGAATTAATAAAGCACGTTCCAGCAAGATATCTTGATTTTACAACTGAAACCAAAATTAACAGAGTTCGGGCAGGCGAAGTGGTTAGTGTATCGGGAACCGTTGATTCAATAAAAAACCAATATACAAAGTCCGGCAAATTTATGCAGTTCGCAAGTATCTCAGATGAGACAAAAGATATCCCGGCAATCTGGTTTAATCAGCCTTTTCTGGCAAGAACTTTGCGCCCGGGAACAAAAGTTAATCTCGCAGGCAAGGCCGATTTTTTTGGCAATAAACTTGCTCTAATCTCTCCTGAGTATGAAATAATATTTAACGAAAACAGCCCACTTCACACAAAAGGCCTTGTGCCTGTTTATCCGTCAACTGCGGGAATATCTTCTAAATGGCTGAGAAGCAAGATTAAGTTAACTCTGGATCTAATTGCTCCTCCGGAGGTTTTCTCCGATCAAATATTAAAACGCTTAAAAGTTCCGAACCTTCCAAATGCTCTTAAAATGGTGCATTTCCCACAAACGCTTACGGAGGCCGAGGAGGGCAGAAAGCGTCTTGCCTTTGAAGAACTTTTGTTTTTGCATCTTCAAAGCTTGGAGCGCAAAAAGATATGGATAAAAAACAAAAAGGCACCAGAACTTAAAGTTGACAAAAGTGCGCTACAGAAATTTATAAACTCTCTGCCATTCATCCTTACTACGGCGCAGACCAAAGTTATTAAAGAAATTCTTAATGACTTAGGGAAAAGTATTCCAATGAACCGGCTTCTACAGGGAGACGTGGGCTCTGGTAAAACAATTGTTGCAGGTATTGCGGCCCTTATTAACTTTCTTAATGGTTATCAAACAATCATTATGGCTCCAACACAAATTTTGGCACAGCAACACTACCAGACCTTAACCCACATATTTAGTAAATTTAAAGTAAGACTTTCCCTTATAACTTCTGATGTTAAATCACAAGACGCAGGTTCCATTGATGTGTTTGTGGGAACACATGCGCTTCTTAGTAAGAAAAATAGTAAAGAGATTTATAAAAATGTCGGGTTGGTTGTGATTGACGAGCAGCACCGGTTTGGTGTTAAACAACGCATGGCACTCGAGGAGCTAAGTAAGAAAAAGATTGCCCCACACGTTTTAACAATGACAGCAACCCCAATCCCGCGAACTATTGCTTTAACTTTCTATGGAGACCTTGATCTTTCTATTTTGGACGAAATGCCTGAAAGCCGCCAAAAGACCACAACCTGGGTTGTCCCTCCTGTCAAACGCGCCGGGGCCTATTCCTGGATTTCCCAGCAAATTAAGAAAAATAAATCTCAAGCATTTATTGTTTGTCCATTAATTGAGGAGAGCGAAGTTGAAACTATGAAGGCGGTCAAATCCGCAAAAAAAGAATATGAAGAGCTCAAAAACGTTTTTCCGGATTTAAATTTAGATCTATTGCACGGAAAATTAACATCAGAGGAAAAAACAAAAGTACTGAAAAAATTTAAAGAGGGAAGTACTGATATTCTGGTTGCAACACCCGTTGTTGAGGTGGGTATTGATATTCCCAATGCAACAATTATGTTAATTGAAGCGGCTGAAAGATTTGGCTTAGCACAGCTTCACCAGTTAAGAGGCAGAGTTGGGAGAGGAGAAAAAAAATCTTATTGCCTACTATTTACTGAAAGTCAAAGCCGAGAAATTTTGGAGAGACTCACGGCAATGGAAAAGACCCACTCCGGGTTTGAACTTTCTGAACTTGACCTTAAGCTACGCGGTCCGGGAGAGATATTTGGCGTCCGCCAGCACGGACTTCCTGAGCTAAAAATTGCCAACTGGCAGGATATTGATTTAATCAAGCAAACTAGGAGTCTTGCTGAAGAAATAATGGGCAACCCGGAGAAATACAAAAAACTTAGTAATGTTATAAAATCCAAACTCCACCCAAATTAAATTTAGGTTCAGTCACCCAGCATCTGAACAGAACTATCTACTAATGACTCCATAATTGATGGAGACGTGCGGGCAATAAGAATACTATTTGGCCCGTCACCGTGTCCATATATCAAGCCAACGTAGTTATTATCGATAAACACTCCGCCACCGCTACTTCCCTTGCCGGCAACAGCGCCCTCCATCCAAAATGCACTATATTGCTTGCTATAGCTGAGTCTCCCCGATGAAACAAAAAATTTCTCTGGCTGATCGAGATGGTAATCCAGTTGTGCTGGATAAGTAAGCGCAGTGACAGTTTCTCCAAATCTAAGTTCATCATCAGTGGCAAATTTTGTGAAGGGCGTGAGCGTAAGCTTATCAAACTCTGTTGCCGGCAATCTGACTGAGACGACCCCTATATCCTGCACGCTTGCGGGGATACTTGTGTTTTGAGGAACAATTTGAGTGGATATTTTCCTGGGATCAATACTCACCGTCGGATTATTCAAAAATTGATCTGCATGAATTTCCAGTTGGAACTTTTCAAGCGAGTGCATTACCGCAATGTGGTGTGCGGCAGTTATAAAAGAAGCAACGACGTCCCCGTTTTCTAGGGTGGTAATTCTGTACAAATTTCCTGAAGCACCTCTTCTCGACCCACTAAGTTCATTGTAAAAAACTAGAGCTACAGAAGAGTTAAGCGCCGCCTCGGAGACCTTTCTAAGTTCAATTTCAGGGCTATAAGTCGGGGCCACAAGAGTACTCTGCATGTTAATCTCGGTATTTCTTAAGTGCTCTCCCACATTGGACGATCCGGATATTTTGCTCGCAACTCCCGCTAACGCAGCCCCGCCTCCAAGTGCAACTATTGTTTTTAAAAACCCTCTACGGCTTAAGGGGTAGTTTCGTTTTCCAAGAGTTTTTTTGGGTTCTCCGTCCACATAGTTATTATATAGCGATTCAAAGCATGTGCCAACAAAATTAGCTAAAACTTGACATATAAGGAAAAAAATACGTATAATAGGACTATAAGATGTTTATGGCATTGAAAATAATAGTTTCAATGCCGTTTTTAAAACGGTAGTGTTTTTACCCTCCTTTTACGGAGGGTTTTTGGTTTATTAGGCTTTAGCGTAAGCTAGAGGGGGTGTAAGTTATGTCAGAAAGATTAAATGGATTTCGTGGCAAGGTTGAAAAGGGTCTTAGATTAATTTCTGCTGCTTCTTTGGTGGTGCTAGCTTGTGGTGGTAAGGATAACCAGCCTTCATCGATTAGCGCAAACGAAGCTCAGTCGTGGGACAGTGCAAGAAGTAAGCCTGCTGCACGTCAAGCAAACCAAGAAAGCTTATCTAATTTAAGTGGCCCAATTGAAATTACTTTGGCAAGTGGCGCGCGAGCACTTTGCCCCGACCCGGAATATGTGAGACAAAATGGGCCGACTATGGGGATGTGGTTTTCAACTACTGGTCCTAGTTTGCAAATTTACTGTGAAGGTGAACACGGTTTTGAGCAACTGTTCCCAGGTGAAGAAGTGGTTCAAATTAAAATTGGGGAAGTTGTTGTTGATTGTGGTAAGTCGATAGATTTTGCACAACCCAATTGCCAACCTGTTAGCAAAAACAAATAAGTTTTTGGCCACCTCGCCAACACTGTTTTGACTTTTTAAAATGCGTAATTTATGCTTAATTTATGCATGGTGGAAAAATACCACTTAATGTTTTGTTTTTAGCTGTAACTGTTTTAGGGTTAGTCTTTGCAGGTATCGTTCTTAGCATATTTCTCATCAATTCACAGAGACAAATTAGTGTAGTTCAACAGAGTCTCAGGGCTTCAGATGCCAAAAAAGAGGAGTATGAACCGTGGATACAAGATATTTTGATAAAAAACCCCAAAATTCCCGACCTAGAAACCAGGCTGACTCCAGCTGGATACGGGGGACAGTTAAATGTTCACGGACGTATTATTAATAATATCAGTGAAAGGTTCTCTATAAAATTGAATAATGAAGATGAAATTGTAATATATACCGACCCAAAAACAGTCTACTACAAAATTGAAACCTACAACCCGGAAGGACTACCTGACAAACTAACTCAACTAACTAATTCGGATATCAGAAGCGGAGATCTAGTAATCTCGCGAGTTGAGTATGTAGATAATTACTATTATGCTGTTGACGTTCAATTAGTTGAATGATTACGAAAATATTGTTTTTTATATTGTCAACCTTCTTGCTTATATTCTTTGCCGTAAAGCCAACACCCACATTTGCAGCTTGTGGAGCATCCTGCGGATGGACAGGTACTCAGTGCGGAGTTAGCCAATGCGTGCAGTATGAAAACCCTGGTCAATGCGGTTGGGGGGCAGACGGCCAATGCTGGTGTTTAATAGAATATGATTGCCAGGCTTCTGGATGTTGGCCTGCATCTTGTGAACCTCAAGGTGGTTCACAAGGGGGCCGTAGTTTCTCCCAAATATCCCCGGGGTGCTGCAGCACCGGTCCAACCCCAACCCCTACACCGCTTTGTGACGGGTGGGCACAACCAAACAGTTGCCATCAAAACACAGGAAACGGATGCTACTATAGATGTAATAGTTCTGGAACTGGGTGGGACGGCCCGTATGGGAGCGGTTGTAGCGGGTCATGCGGAACTACGGACCCCTCTCCGCCACCACCCTCGCCACCACCACCACCAATAACTGGCGTTATACAGGGAAGGAAGGGGTATGTAACTCTGGGATGCGGATTTAACCAGTCAGAGCCTGCCATAAGCCAGGCCGTTACAATGGACGGATCACAAACCAACTCCTCAAATCCATATGGTTTTAGCTTTCCGTTAAACGCAGGGGAAACACATTCCGTAACCGCACCCAATTTGTCTGGCTATGAAAGAGGCGCAACACTTTGCTATAACGACATAGGCTGCCACAACCCGGCTTGTCCAGCTCCAACTTCTTCGGTTACGGTTAGTAACGACACCATCTTGTCAACTAAAGGTCCGGAGGATCCGTTCTACTACGCAGACTTGTACTGGCATTACACCCCGCTTCCAACATGTACAATTTCGGCTAATAGCCCTGTCTCTCCGGGTGACCCAGTTACGATTACAGCAACAGCTACAGTCCCTAGACCAAACACAAATGTGACGGTTGATGCAGATGTGGCAATTCAATACAACACCTCTGCAACAAGCGTTGGTTGGACTCAAATTGCATATTCAAACTGCAATAACCAAAACGCTACTTGTGCCCTCACTGTTAACTGGACGCCTCCAACATGTGCAACATACCCTTGTAATTACTATGTTTCGTGTCGGGGATGGAACGACGGACTACATGAATGTAGTCCGTATTATAACTCCGAGACCTCTCTTCACCCACATCCGAGAGATGCGGACTGTGGGTCCACTGACGCCCAGATTGTAACAGTCAGACAACCCGGCGCGTGGTGGCAAGTTAGAGGAGGAGACGTTCTTTCACTTGGCAACCTAGTTTCGCCAATTCCACCAACGTGCACTGGTTCATGTATACCCAATTTTAACCTGGCAGGACTAAACACAACCTTTCCGGGTGTAAACATTTATAATGGCACAGGGAAATTTACCTCTGGTACTGGCACAGGGGTTTCTGGCCAAAACTTTGATTGGAAAGTAAATGCACAAACATACTCAAGAACTTATGATTATGATTATTTCTGGAGCCAAGTCCCTGCTGATGTCTATCCGAACATAGTTCAAATACCGGGAGGAAGTTCATATACTCAAGGCACGTTTGTATCAAGCTCCGCTTCACGCGGATTTGAATGGTTTCGTGTTAATGGTGACTTCCATATGAGCAGTCATCTAAATATTTCAGGAAGCAGAAAGGTCATATTATTTGTCGACGGAGGGAACCTAAATATTTGGGGAGATGTAACAATTCAAAACCCTGGACAAGGTTTCTTTATGGCAATAGTAGGAAAACGATCGAACGGCTTGAGAGGTGATATTGTGATCCGCGCCGATGCTGCTAACGACCTGCATGGCATATACATAGCAGAAGGAACATTGTCTACAGGTACATATCCCAGCCAATTTAATGGTCGCGGAGCGTTTGTGGCATACGATGGATTTAATTTGGGTAGGGACCGGGGTAGCAACAACGCCACTAGCCCTGCTGAATTCTTTGAATATGCCCCTGAGCAAATGATGCTTTTCCCGAACTTTTTCGGGAATAAGCGGTTAATTTGGAGCGAGGTCGCCCCCTAACTTGAAGCTTTGCATTAAGCCTGATACAATTCACCCTATGACACCGTTACCAAAGAAAAAACACACAAGAAGTAGAAGCAATAAAAGACGTTCCGCTCAAAAATTAAAGCTGGGTGCTTTAACTGCCTGTCCATCCTGCGGTAAACTAAGACTAAGCCACAGAGCATGTCCGGCATGCGGCTACTATGGTGGCACGCAAACCAAATAATGAAGACTACCCGCGATCCTCGCCACCAAAGACGACGCAGTGTTGTTAAGGCACTATTTGCTGATAGTTTCTATAAACAAAAGGCCGAAGAGGATTTAGTTGCCGCAATTTGGGAAACCAGAGGTACTCTTGATAAAAAAATTCAGTCAGCCGCGCCTTCATGGCCAATTGAAAAATTAAATAAGATAGATTTAGCAATTCTAAGACTGGCCGTTTATGAACTTGAGGAAGGCAAGGAGCCTCCAAAAGTAGTAATTGATGAGGCAGTTGAACTTGCAAAAGAATTTGGGTCTGAAAATTCCCCTTCCTTTGTTAACGGTGTTTTGGGTACAATTTACAAAGGGGAATTATTATGAATATTAACGAGCAGGTGTTAGAGGTCTTAGCTAACCACATTGGTGTGGAAAAGGATGACATTAACGAGGAAGATCATTTGATTCACGATTTGCACATGAATCCTTCCGACATTTCAGACCTTCTTGAGTTACTTGAGGAGAAGGGCATAAATACTAGTAAAATTGATTTATCTGAAATAAAAAGTGTCGCCGACTTGATTGAAGCTGCTAGCGCCTACGAAGAATAATGAATACACTTCAGCAGATCAAAGAATTATTTAGTAACTCTGAGGATTTTGATATGGCATTAACCCACAAATCCTGGGTAAACGAACATCCGGGAATTAGAGGAAGCAACGAAAGACTGGAGTTTTTGGGAGATGCAGTTTTAGAGTTTATCGTATCCAAAGAAATTTATAATATGTTTCCAGATAAAGAAGAAGGATACTTAACTGCTCTAAGGGCCAATCTTGTAAATACTGTGAATCTGGCAGAAGTTGCTAAAAAACTTAAAGTGGGAGAGGCAATATTTTTATCCAAAGGCGAGGATGATGGCGGGGGACGGGAAAACTCGTCTCTTCTTGCGGACACTATTGAGGCCATCATTGGGAGTCTTTACCTTAACTTGGGAATTGACGCAGCTCACAAGTTCATATCAGTAAACCTGCTAGCTGATATAAAGGAAAAGATAAAAACGCCTCTTAAGGATGCTAAAAGCAGGGTCCAGGAATATCTACAGTCCAGAGGCTTAGAAGCTCCCAAATATATTGTCCGGGAGGAAATCGGCCCTGATCACAATAAGAAGTTCGTTATAGAAATCGTAATTGATGGAAAATCATTTGAAACAGGCGAAGGGAAAAGTAAAAGCGAGGCAGAACAGGAAGCAGCAACCAAGGCGCTCCTGAAAATGCAGCACTTAACACCCTAATACTTTTAAATCAGTAAAAATAACGATATAATTGGCAAGTTATGATTAAAATAAGATTACAGAGAAAAGGAATGCGAAATAAACCGTTTTATCGGATTGTAGCTATTGACGAAAAAGAAAAGCTTACCGGCAAGCCTCTTGACACCTTAGGTTACTGGCAACCAGATAACGATTATATAAAAGTTGATCATAAGAAAATTACCGCTTGGGTAGATAAGGGTGCGCAAGTTACACCAGCTGTCAAAAAACTTGCAGAGAAAACAAAATGAAAGATCTTTTATCTTACCTAATTGAAAATATAATTAAGGACAATAATTTCACCGTTACCGAAGAAGTAGACGGGGACCGGGTTAACTTTAATATTAGCCTGCCTTCAGAAAAAGCCGGTCTAGTAATTGGCAAGCAGGGGCGAACAATTAAAGCGATAAGAAACTTATTAAAAGTACGAGCAACTCTCGAGAAAAAACTGGTCTTTTTAACCGTCTCTTAATTAAAAGGGTCTTGCCGTCCAGCAGGTTCTTCAGGCTGGGTTTCAAAGAAGGAGGGCCCAGTGAGACTTCCAAGAAGATCTAAAAGTGTTTGTTCCTCAGAAGTTAAGCCCGACAACGGCTCTGTTAAAGATGATATCTTCACAGGTAGCGGGGCCCAATACGAAACTAAAGAAATATTAGCAACCGTTAAGTTGCCTTCGCCAGTTAGGGTCAGTCTCTCAACACCTATTATTGGTGCAACGGTCTTAATGCTTTTTACAAATCCCAATATTTGATCGGGGGGGCCCTCGGTATCCAATGAAACCCGTACATTACCGAGTCCACTTTCACCATTAGGTGAACCTGCTCTTAAGTTAGTCACAAATAAACCTTGCATAAAGGCTAATTCCTTAACTTGCGCAATAGCCATGAGCGCAGGGTTGACGTCAGGTACAGCCAAGAGCGATGTATCAGCAGTTGGTAAGATGTTTGCCTCTACATCCTTTAGTATGGTCTCCTTTTGAGTCAGTGCGTTTTCGTCCCTTTTTGCAGCATTTATTTTCTGACTCTGCGATGATATTTGCGACAAGCCGACTCTTCCTACAATTATAAATGCTAGCACGAGCCCCAACAGAAGGCCCACAGTAGGAAGAAGCATCTTTATATCAGGCGGGAGGGTGTCTTTTTTCATACTATTGAAAAACCAGCGTCATTGTGTAACCAACCCCTGACGAATAGCTAAAGTTAGAAAGACTAATGTTTTCGTATTCGCTGTTTTCCGTAATCTGAGACATGAAGACAACAAGGGAAGACGAAGAGGCTGAGCTAATAGTTAAGCTTAGCCTCTCATTAGTTGCCTGCATTTCAGTAACACGAATATTAGCCGGTAGTAGTGAATTTATGCTTTCAAATTTGGTTAGTTGTTTGTCTGCCAGCTCCTGGGCATAAATTTCTTTTACCCACCTTAGGCGGTCTTTAAGAAGAACATACCGCTGCTCAGTTTCTTCCAAAGTTGTAACTGAGCTTTTTAAAGCCTCGACCCTCCGGCTAATTGCTTGTAGTTGAAATATGTTAATAATAATCAGTGAAGAAATAGCCACAGTAAAAATTATAAGTATGATAAACCCCACCGTAATTACACTTTTAAGGTTTGTTGTAAGTTTAACAACCGAACCCTTGGGGGCAAGGTCTGTGGGAATTAAATTAATGTTAGCCATTTTGTTTTATTCACCTGCCAAAGCCAGACCAATTGCAATCGGGTAGAGTGGAGCATAAGCAGCTATGGTTCTGGAAACATCCGCATCCATTGCTATCTTTTCGAAAGGATTCCCAACAACCACTTCGATACCCAAATGTTTGGAAAGTAAGCTCATAGCTTCCGGCATTCCGGATGTCCCACCAGAAAGGATAATGGCGGCCGGCACATCTCCTTTCTCCTCTGTTTGATAAAAATGAATAGCTTTTTTAACCTCATCAACAACAACTCTAAATACCGGGTCAATCGCTCCTTTTACTTTACCTTCAAGCTGGGTAGTTAAACCATAAGTCCTCTTGTACTCTTCCGCAGTATTTATCTCAACCCCTAGTGCTTGTGCAACAGCTCTTGTAAAAGCCTCGCCAGCGGTTGTTATTGAACGGGAAAATACGAGGCTGCCATTTTTTGCAATAGCTATATCGGTTGAAGTTGCACCAAAGTCGATAACAAGCGAAGTAAGATTCGTTGGAGCAAGACACCGGACAAGTGCCGTTAATTCGGTCTCAATCGATATTGCAGTTAAACCTGCAAGCTCCACCACTTTAAGATACTTCTCAACAACCAGCCTTGGGGCAGCAACCAGTAGGACCAGGACTTCGGGAGGAGACGCATTTTCTCTTCTTTCTAAAATTTGATGCTGAACAATCGCTTCCGAGAGAGGAATGGGGATATACTGCTCGGCCTCCCATTTGACAGCAGCGTTAACCTCCTGGTCTGTTAGCAGGGGAAATTTTATGACTCTTGTGAATACAAGCTGTTCAGGAAGAGCAATGTTTACCTCTTTTTGACTGATACGAGCCTCTTTATGAAGCTTTTTGACAATTTCTGCTAAAGCCGCAAACTCGCGATCCTCAACCATCTTATCCGGGGAGTTACCGCTGTATCCCACTACACCAGAGGCAACTAGTTGGGCACTTTTCCCTTCTTTAGAGAGCTCAACTATCTTGATAGTTTTAGACCCTATATCCAGTCCTACGCTCATTTTGTTATTCCTCCTGAATTTTCGGTGTAAATTACTGCATCAAAAATCGGTGGCGGCTCAGAAAAACTCTGAAATACTTTGATTTTACGGTTTGCACTTCCTGCTGTTCCTGTTGATTCAACATCCACCCCTTGAGTAGGGAAGTTGGTGCCGGAGAATCCAGTAACACCGGCGGTTGTAATGCCTACTTCATGTTGTGTATCGTTATACAAGAGTCTGAATTTTGCCAAAAATAACCCGTAGTTGGAATTTTGAGAGATAGCAGGTATCCCCATTGATGTAAGGCTTAAGTCCTTATAAAACGCATATGACTTTCCGCTGATTGTACAATTTACATTTATGCTTTTATCAAACGCGTTACCTGACCTACTGGTGTTAGTCCCGTTATAAGGGTCCACTGCTGCTTTGGCAACTCGCACATCCGCATATGACGGGGGGGAGGAGGGTGTAGGATCATAAAATATTGACGCTTCAATTGCAGGAACTGTAATACTTGTTCTGGAAGTGCCAGGCTGACCCCAACAAACACGCAATATGTTACCAGTAAAACATGGATAAGTGGCATTACAAACAACATCGCCGTTAGAGTTATGCCCAACCAGCCAAAGCGGTATTGATTCGCCTGACCTGATTGGTTGGGGGTGATTGAAACTATTGGAAGAAACACCAGCCGAAAGAACAGTCGCATTAAAGGCAGAACTGCCAAGCGAAATCGAGCCGGTATTGCTTCCGGTAATCAGCGCCCTTTCAATTCCTGCTTCGGCAGCAGCAAACGCGCGGGTTGACTCCTCGTCGGTCGTTGTAACTGTAACATCAGTAATTGTGCGTGAAACAACAGACAAGCCAACTGTTAAAACAACACTCATTGCAAGAAGTACCAGAAGCACCGCTTGGCCAGATTCACAGACCTTTCTCGGCAGATTTGTCATACGTAATCAGTTTAACAATAGCTTGTAGTAAGGTCAATCAGGTTTAATTATCTAATAAAAACTTGAGTGGTCATGGGGATTGAAACACCTTCTGTTCCGCCAATTGTAGTATGGCTGCCAACTAGATTAATTGATACTGATTGCAAGTTACCTGAACCATCGTTACTGCAGGTAAATGAGCAGGAGGTCAGGTTGACCTCAGTACCAGTAAGGCGCATACTCGATGAGCCAGAGGCAACTGTTGTGTTTCCGCTTGATGTTTCACAAGCGAAGTATGAGGTCACATTGCTAAGGTTTGTATAGTTAACTCTCCTGCTATCAGCAGTACACCCAATAACCGTTTTTGCATTTCTAATCTCTCTTTCCATTACCATTATGCTGTAATTTAAATTCTCACGCACTTTTATGGCAGCTTCGCTTTTTCTTGAGCTCCTGATGGTAAGGAATACGGCTTGGGTAGAGAGTGTGGCAAGCAAAGCAAATATACCAAGCACAACCAGAATCTCAATTAATGTGTAACCAATAATTAATTTTTTCATCTCCATGCGGTTAGTTCAGTTGTAACGGTAGACTGGTGTGTTGAACCGGATGTCCAGGTTGTTGTTATTGCCGCTCTAATCCTATCAACAACCCCTGCTGTGTTGCAGGCAACCAGAGTATTTCCGGTGTAGCATGTAAAGGCAGCTTGTCTCACAAAAATTGTTCCTGCAATATATTCTGTGGCGTTACATGCTCGGTTTTTAGTCCAACCCAAACTGTCAAAACAAAAAGTCTGGTTGGCGGAGTTAACCCTGTTTCTGAATGTTACCCAACCGGTTGAGTCTCTTTGCCCGCGTAGCCATTCTGCCAACTCTTGTGAACGAAGTGTTGATGCTGTTTTATTCCTGGAGTAAGTAGAATTCTTTATTGAAACAGTTGTCATATTTATAAGACCAACTACAAGTAGGGCCATTACTCCAACTGCAACAAGTACTTCAAAAAGCGATTGACCACTTTTCAACGCTTTTTTCATTTGACCTCCCCGGATGACGTAATTAAGATTGTTTCCTGCGCACCAGAACGTGTATCCGTTATGGTGGTAAAGCGCTCTGCAGCTTGCGGAGAAAGATTAGTACCTTGACCCAAGGGTTTAAAGACAAAATAACCGCTAGGGTTTACTGGTGAACCTCCGTTGTACCCTCCAGTCAACGTAAAGTAAGATGGGACTGCTGTATTTTTAATGATAACAAATTGCGCAGTCCCAGCTTGGTTACAGACTGCCCTGATTCGGTATGAATTTGCCGAGCTTTGAAGGTTGTAGCCAATTAAGGGATTAGCTGATTGACAAACACTGGTTGCAGCACCTAAGTAGTCAGCAGTAGGTTTATGCCCTGAAAGTGCGAGCGACTGTGCCCAACGAAGATCAGCTCTTAATTGTCGCGATATGGAGGCCATTTCCTGCCGTCTGGAATAATCCCTGTACCCGGCAAAGCCCAATGAGAAAACGCTTATGAGAATTCCGATACTGACGAGAAGCTCTATAAGTGTGAATCCACGGGAAGGCATATACTAACTATAGCAAATCTACGGGTTCGTGACACAGTGCCAAAAATCACCGGTCCCTGCAATGCCCTGCGTACCACCTGTGTGACCACCACACGATGGGCAGGTACTGCCGGTACTTACGCCCTCCAACCTTACCTGAAGTTTGTACCCAGTTCCACAGGCGGCATACCGGTAAAAAAATCCGTTATCGCAACCGCTGACAGTGGTATTTATCGGATCAACTGGCTTATTGGTTAATGTTGTCAGATTATATAGCCAATTGGAATTGGTGCTAATATTCCATCCACTGCAAGTAGGTGAGGCGCCCATTGGTGGATACGCATTGTTTTCAGATTTATAAATTTCAAGAGCTGCCCTAATTGTTTCCAAATCAGCCAATCGTTTGGCATTGCGGGCTGAGACTCTTGACCCTTGCAAGCCAAATACTGCCAAAGTTACCACAACCCCAATTATCGAAACCACAATAAGTAGTTCAATAAGTGTAAATCCCTGATACCTATTAATTTGCTGTGTATGCTCTTTCATATAAGATAATATTACCAGTTACTGCACGCTGGTTCAGCACTACAAACCATAATAGCCCATGTGGAACGAATCGGGTCGTAATATGGTTGTCCAACGGCGGGAAAACTTTCTGGTCCTGTTGAGTGTGATAGTATCTTAAATTGCTGTCCGTTTGATCTGTATAGGTATCCCGACCATCCTGAGGTATTACCTAACGGGTCCGTGGGAAGTTCACCGATATAATTCGGGGTTAAACCCGGGATATACGCATTTGCGCCACTTGTTGTCCTACTGCCCCCGTTAACGCTTACACCCCACCAGGCGCCACCAGTTGATGGGTAAACTCCATTATCTGCCTTATAAATAACAAGAGCTGACTTTAGAGTCTCTAGGTCTGCTTTTCTTTTAGCATCGCGGGAAGAAGCTCTTGATCTCTGGAACCCAAAAACCGTTAGAGAAAGGACAAGGCCAATTACTGACACAACTATCATTAGTTCAATTAAGGTAAAACCCCTCTTTATCATTATGGACTGCATATTGTGCTAACCACCGACCAGGTATTATTAACAATTCCGCTAAATCCATTTGAGCAAATCACGAACGTTTTATCAGTTTCTGCCTCCAATCCGCCATGAATATAAAGAGTGTATCTTGTTGAGGTTGGAGGATAACCTGCTACGCCTGAAACGTTGGGCATATACGAATACGCACGCGCGCCACTTCCCGGGTCGGTGGGGCAAGAAGAAGTGTATGTATTAAGTAAAACACTTGAACACATAACATCAAGATTAACAACACCACCGGAAGATGACGGGTACATGTTTGCATTTTCATTTGCAAAATTTTCAAGAGCCGTCTGGTATTGCTTCATATCGCTTCTCCTCTGTGCATCACGGGAGTTTTGAAACAGATCGCCAAACCTGATTCCCCCCAGAAGAATCAAGATGCCAATTATACTAACTGCCACCAGGATCTCAATTAGTGTAAATCCCCGAGTGCTTTTACTTAAATGCATATTGAGTGACTAAAACGGGCAGTGTTGGGTATTAAAACTTGCAATTGGATGACTACCGGATTTGCCGTTTGAGCAAACAACAAAAAAAGTGCTGGTACTGGTTCCCTCCAGCTTGGTAGACAGTGTGTAATAAGTGCCGGCAGCATCCGAGTTGTAATTATAGTAGTACCATTCTTGACCAAAGAGGGGATCTTCCGGACATGCTGTTGCCGTTCCCAATGTATTCGTACCCAAACCCAGTTCTGTACAAAAGGCGGTGATACTACCTCCATTGTCCAAAAGGGGATAACGCCCGTTGTTTTTGTTTGCATAGTTTTCAAGAGCGGCTTGATACTGCTTGAGGTCACTTTTCCTCTGGGTATCTCTTGAATTTTCAAATACGCCCTGAAAACCAAAGGCAGAAAGCGCGATGAGAACAGCAATGATTGAAATTGCAACAAGTAGCTCAATTAGTGTAAAACCTGAATCATTTATCATTATGGACTGCATATTGTGCTAACCACCGACCAGGTATTATTAACAATTCCGCTAAATCCATTTGAGCAAATCACGAACGTTTTATCAGTTTCTGCCTCCAATCCGCCATGAATATAAAGAGTGTATCTTGTTGAGGTTGGAGGATAACCTGCTACGCCTGAAACGTTGGGCATATACGAATACGCACGCGCGCCACTTCCCGGGTCGGTGGGGCAAGAAGAAGTGTATGTATTAAGTAAAACACTTGAACACATAACATCAAGATTAACAACACCACCGGAAGATGACGGGTAAAATCCACGGTTTTCACTTGCAAACTGTATTAATAAGCTCTGATAGTGCTTAAGATCGTTTTTACGTTGTGTATCACGAGCCTGCTTTTGAACTGCTGAGTAAGAAACAACAGAAAGTGCGGCTAAAGCACCTATTATTGAGATTACAACCAGCAGCTCAATTAAGGAGAAACCAATGGACTTTATGCGGTTAAATTTAGTAACTTTTTTCATTATGGTTTTACTTCGAATTTGAGTCCGGAATTACAACCCGTATCGACTATACCGTGCGAATCGTTTTTATTTTCAAGACAAGTAGAAAGTGTATAAAGATCGGAGTCTGAAGCATTAACTGTATATACGTAAACATATCCGTCGGCTGATTGGCTTACCGGATCTTTGGGAAGGGTACTCATATATGAAGTGGAACCGCAAAGCCACTCCGAACCCCAGTTGCATGGACTGTTACAGGATGATCCGCAAGCGTTAATTTGCCCCCCGCTGCTGGCAGGATATCGACCACGGTCATTATAATACAACCGTAATGCAGTCTGGAGATTTTTCAGATCCGCTTTCCTCGTAGCATCTCTAACACGTTGCTGGGATGACGTGAAGCCATAAACACCAATAACCGACAAAATGCCAATAAGCATTATTACAATCAATATCTCAATTAAAGTAAAGCCTAGAGCGTTTTTTTTCGAGGTGGGCATGCTTGTTCCATTTTGCTCCTATTTTAATGGCTTTTCAAGTGCCGTTTGAGGGCTTGCTTTTCCAGTATTGCAATAGGCAACACCACAGTTAATTTGAGAGCCTAGAAGCTCGGGGATAATATCCGGCTCATTGGAACCCTCGTATGAAGCGTAAATTTGATACTCCTGTCCATTTGAAACGTAACGGTACTTATAACCTTCATTTGTCTTTGGATCTTGCGGGAGCGAGGCCATTATGGGGGTAGTTTCCGGATCATCAGGGTCCAGTGAAAAGCCATCAACACCCCACCGGCAGGCTACGGGATTTTCATAAATTAAATTATATCTGTCAATTCGCGAACTTTCACCCAAACAAGCGATCACTTCGCCATTTTCAGATGATGGGGGGTAGAACTTGTAATGATTGTGGAAGGTGTTTAGAGCATTAACCATACTGATTAAATCTTCCCGCCTTCTATAATCCCGCTCGCGCCTGAAGCTTGCCAATATATTTACATATGAGAGAAGAAAAATTACCCCGATAGTTATAAGAAAAACTACAGTCTCCCTGGATTTTATAATTTTTCCCATTTTTGCTATACGAAAAGCTTAAGTACCATATTCCCAAAAAGGGCGGTCAAAATCAAGGAAAGGGCAAGGAAAGGCCCGAAAGCAATTTGTTTACCAAAACTTGCTCTTCCAATTAGTATCAATATAACTCCAACAATTGCTCCCAAGACAAAACTTCCCATCAGCCAGACCAAAAATAGGGGATACCCAAGAAACATTCCACCAAAAATTGCAAACTTTACGTCCCCTAACCCCATACCACGCCCCTTAGTAAGCATGTGAATTGCCAGAAGCAGCAAAGCAGACAATAAACCAGCGAAAAAGCTAAGGAAAAGATCCGGATATGAAATAAGTAAAAGATAAAATACCAGTATACCCAGGAGAGTGAAGGTAAGCAGGTCGGGAATTATTTGATGCTCCAAATCTATAACAAATATTGCGATTAGGACTGAAAAGACAACTAACAATAAAGCCAATGAAAGTGGTGCAAAAGTACTGAAAAGAAAGTTTAAGTTTTTTGTTAAGTGAGGGTAAAAAACTGGTGTTAGCAAAAAAGTCGCTGCAGTCAAAGCTTCGATGATTGGGTAGCGTAGTGAGATACTTTTTTTACAACTTCTGCATCTTCCTCCAAGAATGAAAAAGGAAATAAGGGGGACATTGTCATACCACGCAATTTGGCTTTTACAGAAATTGCATCTTGACCGGCCTTTTGCAATTGAAATATTTCTAGGCAAACGGTAGGTTAGAGCAGCTATAAATGAGCCAACTACGAGACCTAATACTGCGAATAAGAAATATTCCATAGCCCTTATCTTTACAATAATGTTTTAATAAGCCTTTTGTAAAGACTCGGGCTATAGAAATTCCTCAACACACTAAGGCAAACAAGTATATATGGCTGGTGTTTCAGTTGCCCAATTGTCTGCCGGATTTGCAGGATTTGCTCCTCCAGATACGTCAGTTCTTACACCGTTACCTGCCGTTAACGTCCAAGCGTTGTTGTTTGCAACTGCAGTCTCCTTGGCTGACCTCGAAACTGGAATATAACACACATACACCGTTGAATCGTCGTTTGCTTCTTTTCCAATCCAAAGCTCATCTACTGTATCCTGTGGCTCAATGAAATCTTTGTTTAAAAAATCAGAACGCAGTTCCTGGTTATTTATTAAAGCTCCCGGTGTGTCACAATTTGTCCCACAAATGCCTAAAAATGCACGATCAACACTTTCATATACTAAAGCTTGTGCATTGCTCGTCGTAATACTTGTTGTACCGTCACCAACCCAGGGAAACTCTTGTCTGGTAGCATAATACCTTTCGACAGCTTTAACGACTTCCGAAGCTTCAGTTGCGTATCTGGTATCTCTCGCTCTGTTTGCCTGTTCAATTGGGTTAATTGCAGCCAAAACTATAACAGCAATTGCTGCCAAGAGTCCAATAACAATTAAGAGTTCAATAAGCGTAAAGCCTTTTTGTCTTAAATTCATATTATTTTCACCCCCCCTCGTTTATGCTTAGTTCGCAAAACATGCAAAACTAAGACACAACTATTAATGATTAGGGGGGAATGTTGAAAAATAATCATTGGCAGAAATGACTAAACCGAGCTTACATTTTAAGTATTTACTATTCACAAATTACTGTCAATAGCTTAAGGCCTAAAATTGAGTTGTCAGGTTGTAAATTGGAAGAATTACCGCAATCACCAAAAACCCCACCCCAAGCCCCAAAACAACCATTATAAGTGGCTCAACCGCTGCAGTTAATGCCTTTACTTTTTGGTCTGCTTCAATTTCAAATATATGGCTTACCTTTCCCAAAACTTCATCCATCTTTCCAGTTTCCTCTCCAACTGCAATCATCTGGGACAAAATATATGGGAAAGCCTCCGAATGCCTTGCAAAAGCAAAAGACACAGGAAACCCTTTTTCTACTTGTTTTGAGGAGTCTCTTAAGGCATCTGAAATAACACTATTACCGACAATGGAAGAGGTTATATTAAGCCCCTCCAAAATCGAAACGCCTGATCCAACCATTAAGGAAAGTGTTCTGGTAACTTCTGTTAAAGTAATCTTTTTACTAAGTTCACCGATTATGGGAATTTTATAAACTAGCTCGTCGGTTTTTCTTTTACCTTCCTGGGTTCTGCGGTACAGGTTTAATGTGTATAAACCTAAGCCCCCCAAAACCAGGAGTAACACCCAAAAGCGGGCAATAAAGGAGGATAGGCCCATTAATATCTGTGTTGGTACGGGAAGTTCCGCATCAAAGTCAACGTAAAGGGAAGTTAAGCGGGGGACAACAAAAATCATCATAACAAATCCCACAACAATCATACCGATGACGATAATGGTCGGGTAAATAAGTGCACCTTTTACCTTACCTTTAAACTCCTCCTGTTTTTCCAAATTATCAGCAAGCCGCAGCAGCACCTCGTCAAGAACTCCCCCTAATTCACCCGATTTGACCAATGCAATATATGTTGGAGTAAACACTTTGTCGTGCTTACTCAAAGCCTTACTTAACGGTTCACCGCTTTCTACATCTGCCAAAATTTGACCCAGGACTTTCTGAAGAAGCCCTTTGGTCTGGCTCCGCAGAATCGACAATGATTCAGTAACCGGCAGTCCTGCATTTACCATTGTTGCGAGCTGTCTTGTGACATTTGATACTTGAGCTTGAGTAATCCTGTCCCTAAAACTTCTTACAAAAGTTATCAGGTTAAATCCGATGGGCTTAAGTGAGATAACAATCAAGCCTCTTTGTCTAACAAGTTTGGCAGCAGTTTGTATATTTGTACTTTCTACCTCACCAGTTATAAGACGGTTTTGGGCATCTTTTGCCTTGTAGATAAATCTTTTCATCGGTTAAACAGTTCTTACCAGTCTTGCCAGCTCATCTGGCCTTAAGGAGTAGCTTTGTGCAATATCAAGAGTTATTTTTCCCTTTTTAACTAGTTCTGCAAGCGACTGCTCAAGCGAGTTCATACCGGCTTCCTGAGAGGTTTGAATGATGTTATCGATCTGGTGAGTTTTTCCGTCGCGTATCGTGGTCCTGATAGCAGTTGTTCCAAGCATTAATTCATATCCTACAACCCGTCCACCGCTGGCAGCCTCAATTAACCTCTGAGAGAAAACAGCTTCGATAACGTTTGAAAGCTGCAGACGGATCTGGTCCTGTTGTTCGTCCGGAAAAACATCAACAATACGATCAACTGATTGCGCCGCAGAATTTGTGTGGAGGGTTGCAAAAACCAGGTGCCCGGTTTCGGCAATTGTTAGAGCCGAAGCAATTGTTTCATGATCACGCATTTCACCGATTAGGACAACGTCCGGATCCTCCCGCAACACCGATCTTAGTGCTACCGGCCAGGAAAGTGAATCATAATACATTTCTCTTTGGGAAATGATTGATTTTACAGGTTTAAACACGAATTCAACCGGGTCTTCAATGGTCACTATATGGCAAGCACGTGAGGTGTTTATTTCCTGTAAGATTGAGGCAAGCGTGGTTGACTTCCCGTGTCCCGTTGGACCTGTAACCAGTATTAAACCTTGCCTTAAATTAACAAAATTATGCAAAACCTTGGGTAGTCCAAGTGAGTCTATAAAAGGAATATCTATCGGGATTCTTCTAAAAGCCGCCGCCCACGATCCCTTTTGGGTGTATGCATTAACACGAAACCTGGCTTTTTCGGAGTAGGCAAGTGAGAAATCAACTTCCTTATTTTTAACAAGCCTCTCTAAAATGTCGGCTTTTAGTGCATCCTTTAGAAGTTGAGCCACAGTATCAGGTGTCAATACAGCCTCCCCGGGAACGGGGAACAACGCCCCATCTACCCTTAAAGCTGGCGGAAACCCGCTAACCAGATGAAGATCCGACGCGTTCCTCTCAACAACCAATTGAAGTAGTTCTCTTAAATTCATATTTATTCCTGAGCCACTCTTAGAATTTCTTCCATTGTAGTCAAACCTTCTGTAACCTTTAAGTATCCGTCCTGTTTAAGAGTAACCATCCCCTCTTCACGCGCCTGTTTTTCTATGGTTACGGCAGGAGAGCGCTCAAGTATTAACCTTCCAATTTTCTCACTTACGGGGATTACCTCAAAAATTCCAATTCTACCCAAATATCCGCTATTTCCACACTCTTCATCGCCCGAACCTTTATATAGATTAATTTGCCTGTCAGCCGGCCAAATATTGCCCAACCCGCTTTTAATCTCCTGAATTACCTCAGGCTTGGCTACGTCTGTGGTTTTACATTTGTCGTGAATTTTGCGCACCACACGCTGGGCAACAATAGCTGTCATTGAGGAAGCCAGGAGGTACGGCTCAGCACCCATATCTAAAAGTCTGGGAAGCGCCCCTGCAGCGTCATTTGTATGAAGAGTCGAAAAGACCAAATGGCCCGTGAGAGAAGCCTGGATTGCAAGCTCAGCGGTTTCTTTATCACGAATTTCACCAACCAGTATTACATTAGGATCTTGCCGTAAAAATGAACGTAGCCCTGAGGCAAAAGTGAGCCCCACCGCAGGGTTAACCTGAACCTGATTTACCCCCGGAATTTTATACTCTATTGGATCCTCCAGGGTTACAATGTTTACCCGAGGCGTATTAATTTTTGAAATTATTGAGTATAGAGTTGTGGTTTTTCCAGAACCGGTTGGACCACAGATCAAAATTATTCCATGTGGTCTTAAAATTGCATTCTCTAAATTTTTAAGAGCGCCACCCCTTAACCCCAACTCATTAAGTGTAGGGACGCCCCCAGTTTTTTTAAGCAAACGCATAACAATTTTTTCTCCCCAGGACGTGGGAAGGGAACTGACACGAAGGTCAACCTCTTCATCTGACGTTTTAAAGTTAAATCTGCCGTCCTGCGGCACTCGTTTTTCATCTATCTTCATACCGCTTAAGATTTTGATCCGTGATGAAAGCGAATCATGAAGCTGTTTTGGTATGGCCAGTTTCTCTTGAAGAATACCATCTATTCTGTACCGAACTCGTGTAGACTGCTCTTGTGGTTCAATATGGATATCGCTAGCCCTTGCCCGAACTGCAAAATCCAGAACATGCGAAACAATTTCTGCAATTTTTTCCTCTCTTATAACCCCAGTTCTGCTTACATCCAAATTTCTGCCATTGTCTCTTCCCGGGTCCACTTCTTTTAATGCCTCAGTGACTTCTTGTGACAATGAACCTGCATATCTCGTTGAAATATATTCAGTAATTTTGCTAGGTTCAGCTGCCTCGGCTTTGACTCTTAAGCCTGTTCGCTGTTCAATAAATTCAATAGCGGTTAAATCCAATGGATCGCTCATTGCCAAAACAAGGGTTTTGCTTTGTTGATCAGAAGAAACGGGAAAAACTTTAAAACGCTCAGCAATTTCCTGAGGAAGGATAGATAGCGCCTCGGGTGAGGCTGGCACCAACCCTAGGTCAATAAACGGGACGTTATATAGCTTGGCCTTAGCCTTTACCAAACTTACCTCATCAACCAGCTTTTGCTGCTTTATAATGTCTTCTTGTGAGGTTCCGGTTTGTATTTCAGCAAGTTTTACCTGCTTTGCACGAGCCTCGTCTAAAGCGCCGAGTTGAACTAATATATCCGCTAACGTGACCACATCGTTTTCAATAGGTGTGGCATTAGGGACAGGAAATGGCATATCGTAAACATTATGACTCAATCACAAACCGCGTTCAAGTACTCACATGTTAATATAGGGCATGCACGCCTTTTTAATTGTTGGAGCAGATAACCTGGCGGTTCAAACAAGGGCAACTAGGCTCGCAAGTGACAAAAATTTCAAGCTTGTAGATTTCACGATAAGAAAAGTTGAAGACGTACGACAGTTTAACAAATTTGTACGACTAACGCTTGCAGAACCAACTGCTTATCTTTTTGCTGACTTTCATTTGGCAACAGAGGAAGCTCAAAATGCCTTTTTGAAAACTCTTGAAGAACCACAAAGCAATCTGAAATTATTCCTGACATCACCAAATGAATCTGGCGTATTACCAACAATTTTATCAAGATGCCAAATAATAAGGGTAGCTGACAGTCAGACCGAAGACGTAAATGGAGAAATTATTACTTTTGACGGTTTAAATATGTCTGATAAATTGGCTTTTGTTGATAAAATTAAAGACAGGCAGAAAGCAATCGCCTTTTTAGAACAATTTCTTAAGCTAACTCACAAAAAGCTACTCCAAAACCCTTTAACGCAACAGTCATTAGCCCGCAATAGTAAAACAACTCTTTTAGCATTAGATAATATCAAAAAAAGCGGTAACATTACTTTGCAGCTTGCAAACTTTGTCATCAACCTGATATAAATGGAAGCTCACAACTGATATAATATAGGTACACTATGGCAAACACCAACACTTATACAGCAGAACAAATTCAAGTCCTCGAAGGCTTAGAACCCGTCCGTAAACGCCCCGGAATGTATATCGGTTCAACCGATACCAGGGGAATGCACGAGTGCTTGCGAGAAATTATCGACAACTCGGTGGACGAAAGTTTTGCTGGAACCGCAAAAAACGTATGGGTGCTTTTAGGAAACGACGGCTCGGCAACAGTCCGGGATGATGGACGTGGAATTCCAGTTGATAAACACAAATCAGGCGTATCCGCGCTCGAACTTACCATGACAAAGCTGCATGCGGGCGGTAAGTTTGGTGGAGGCGCTTACAAAGTATCTGGAGGTCTGCACGGTGTGGGTGCCTCGGTTGTTAATGCACTATCAAGCTATTTCAGGGTTATAGTTTTAAGAGACGGTAAAGCGTATTTTCAGGAATACGAAGCAGGTAGCCCGAAAGCCGATGTAACCCAGGCAACTCAAGAACAGCTAGACAGTTGGCTGCCTAAAGAATGGGGTATAAAGGCTACAGGCAGTAGGACAGGAACTATAACAACCTTTACTCCCGACAAGTCCATATTTGGTGATATTTCTTATGATAAAAATAAAGTCAAAAACTTACTTCGCGACCGCGCCTATCTGGTTGCCGGGCTCACATTTAACTTCACCGATTCCCGGGACGATGACGAGGCTTGCTTTTATTTTGAAGGTGGTATCAAATCTCTAGTTGCACATTCTAATAGAGGTAAAACTCCAGTAAGTGACGTTGTCTACGTATCCAAGGAAGATGAGAATATTTCCTGCGAGGTTGCTCTGCAGTATACCGATACATACGTTGAGAATGTTGAAGGGTTTGTTAACGGGATTAACACAGTTGACGGCGGAACTCACGTAACGGGATTTCGTATAGCACTAACCAGGGCGATCGGGGATTACGCAAAACGCATGAGCGGAAACGGGACCAAAAACGGGACAGCAAAAGACGAAAACATACTAACTGGCGAGGACATGAAGGAGGGGCTAAATGCTGTTGTATATGTCAAAATGCCTTCAGAAAATCTACAGTTTGAATCGCAAACAAAAGCAAAACTTAATAATCCTGAAGTGCAGGGGTTTGTGGCTACAGCCGTAAAGGAAGGACTTGATACATATTTCGAAGAGCACCCGGCAGACGCAAAGAGAATCCTGGAAAAGGTAAGCCTGGCGGCAAAAGCCAGAATGGCTGCTAGAGCCGCTAAAGAAGCAGTTCTTAGAAAAGGTGCACTTGAAGGGGCAACGCTTCCTGGTAAACTGGCAGATTGTCAGAGCAGGGATGCTACAGTCTCAGAACTTTACATTGTTGAGGGAGATTCAGCAGGGGGATCGGCAAAGCAAGGTAGAGACAGAAAATTTCAGGCAATATTACCTTTGGGTGGGAAAATTCTAAATACAGAACGAGCCCAACTGGATAAGATTGTTAAATTTGAAGAAATTAAAGATTTAATTATTGCATTGGGTGGAGGAATTGGAGAGAGTCTTAACTACGACAAATTAAGGTACCACAGAGTTATTATAATGACAGACGCTGACGTAGACGGTGAACACATTAAAACACTTCTTTTAACATTTTTCTTTAGACACATGCCCGAAGTTATCAAGAAAGGGTATCTTTATATTGCACTTCCACCTCTTTACAGAATCCAAAGAGGAAAAGAGGTTACATATGCATATAACGATGAAGAAAAAGACGAACTTATAAAGCAGGCAAATGGTGCAAAAATCACAATACAAAGATATAAAGGTTTGGGTGAAATGAACCCCGCACAGCTTTGGGAGACCACCATGGATCCAAAAGTGCGTACTTTAAAACAAGTTTCGAGCGAAGACGCGGAAGCGGGGGATCAGTTGTTTACAATGCTTATGGGCGAGGAAGTTCCTCCTCGAAAAAAGTTTATTCAGACCCACGCGAAGATGGCAACCCTGGATATCTAATTGCTAATTGTTAATTGTTAAATTAAAATATAACCATGGATTTTGATGTATTAATTGAAATTCCAGCCCAAGGATCGGTCAAATACGAAGTAGATGAAGAATTGGGCAAACTTCGCGTTGACCGGTTCCTTCACACAGCCATGTATTATCCTTTTAACTACGGTTATGTGGAAAACTCAAAAGGTGAGGATGGCGACCCGTTAGATGCTATTGTACTATCCTCTCTTCCTGTTGTTCCGGGCGTACTTATGAAGTGTCATCCCGTAGGCATGCTGGAAATGACAGATGAGGGTGGGGTTGACACCAAAGTAATATGCGTGCCAGACCTCAAGGTGGATCCATTATATGGATCATATGCAAATATCACCGATGTACCAAAACACTTACTGGATAAAATGAAGCACTTCATGGACCATATGAAGGAACTTGAGCCTGGTAAGTGGGTTAAAACAGGAGAGTTTAAAGACGCTGGTCATGCTGAAAAGGTGATAGCATCTGCGCTAAAATGAAACTAGTGTCTTTTGTGCTCTTTGGCCTCGCTTTAGGTATCGGTTTGGCACTTGCCTTCTTTAACGATTTTTCATTTTTAAAGGCAGATAAACTGCAAAGGGATCAAGGTATAACCCCTCAACCGGAAGTTTCACCAGCCTCACAAAAACAGACCGTAACGGCAGGAGGAAAATTGAGTTTCGTTAAATATCAGCTTACTCTTGAGGAAGGATGGGAATTTGACCTAGAAGAACCTTATTCCGAAATGGAGATTTTAACCCTAACAAGCGGTGGCTACAAGATTTCAATTTCCCAGGGAGCAAGCGGGGGGAGCTTGTGTATTTATCCGAACGATCCACCAACTGACGTAGTTATGAAGTCAGAATATGCATATTTCAAAGACATCGATACAAACGACGGTGCAAAGTTAAGAAGAAGCTCCGACTCCCAAAATTCAACAGGTTTTACAGTTTGCAATAAAGTAGCCCAAACATATATGGCACCAACCATTTATGGGCACATCTCGATAGAACTTCCTCAAAACTCTTCGCAATTTAAAATTACCGAGATTGACAGCATCTTGTCTTCGATTACCAAAATCTAGGTTACTGAACCTCGCAAAAGAAGCTACCAGAAAAGTTTATCTCTGACAGAGAAACATCACTTGAATAAAAACTGGAAGCAGTGCCCCCATCCAAGTTAATAGCATCTGCAATTTCTACCCCAGCTTTTTCTTCAAAATCCATAAGCAAATCAGGCATATCAGATAAAATTGGTCCTGAAAAGTTTAAGTCCTTAAGGTAAAAAACGGCAAAATAAAGCCGGTTTTCACCAGTTGTAAAAGCAATTACTCTTCTATCCATTAGGCTATTTCCAAACGCGATTGTCCTGGGTTGGGCGTTTTCTATTAAAACAGGTCCACTTTGCAAGCCAATTCTTAAAATGTCACGGGGCTGAGAACTTGTAATTCGTGGTACATCCAGATGGTTGATTGATAGAACGCCATTAAAAAGCCTATTAGCCTGCCAACTCTGCATTTGACCGTCGTCGTTAATAAAGAGTCCGATAGGAGATATATCTTTTGAGTAAAAGCCAGCATTCACAAGGCTTTTACAACCATTTGCCTCTTTTGCTTCCTTGGCGGTTAGTCTCTTGGTAAAATTCGGTATAAGTACCAATTTTGATGGTTCAACCTCAAACCAGTTTATCCCAATTTCACGGCCTTTATAATCTAGTGACAGACCAGAGGCAGGCTTGGGGGTGGGAGAGTAAGATTGAGATTCAGAAAAAGTGCCCAGTATTGGAGTTTGATGGTTTTCTCTGTAAAAATCCACAAGGATAATAAGAATCACTAGTGATAATAATGTTACAAATATTTTTTTGAGCATACTATATTGTACCTCGCACAGTCATTCTGGTAAAATTTCCGAATGAATAGACCAAAACTACATATTTTCAGTAAACTGCTGGAAAAAGAAATTAAAAAGGCCAAAAATTATACCAAAAAGACTAAGGTTGCCGCTCAGGAGATCGCTAAAGCAGCTGCAAATTCTCCTTCACAATCAGGGGATCGGGAACATTCAAAAAACCAGGCCCATATTGCACAAAGCTATCTTGAAAAGCTACTTGCTATAAAGGACAAGCTTGAGTCCACAATAAATAATGATCCACCAAACGTCATTGTAGATTTTTCTTTCATCAAGCTTGAATTTGATGACGGAAGGAGCGAGGAATTTTACTTTTTACAAGAACCTCTCAAACTTGATGAGATTAAGATAATCACCCGTAACTCACCGTTAGGAAACACCCTGGCAGGAAAAAGCACAAATGAATCCTTTGAGTTATCAAGCCCACCCCTAAGAGGGCGGGTGTTAGAAATTGGGTAGATGAGAGAGTCCGGGCAATGGAATCTTAGGTGTAAAATAAGTTTGCAAACAAAGATGACAAACTCAGAAAGAAGAAGCATAGTTGAATCTGCTGCTGCCTTTTCTAAAAAGTTAGATATTATAGGCATTGCAGGGGGACTCGTAATTGGCGGTCAAACCGGCGCTGCAATTGCCTTAACATGCGGCTTAACATATATATTGGCAGATATTGTTGAGAGTCGCAGTCGAAAAAATGGAAAGTGATCTTAAAGCAAAGCTAGCTGAACCTCTTGAGGGTTACGCTCACTTGAGCCGAATATCTTACGAAGAGCTTGTAGAGAACTTAGTCGGTATTTATGAAAGCCAAGTACCATTAAACAAACTCATCGCTGATGTCGTCAGGAGAAGAACTAAAATTTCTGAATTCTTGCGATCTATTCCTTTATTAATGAAAAGTGTTGAAACCACAGGAAGACTGGCGGGAATAAACGATATATCAATAACAAATACAATTATTCAGGGGTCCTTTCTGGCAGTTAAACGTTCAAAAACCGAGGATGAGGCAATAGCCAGATATGTTGAGTGGGCACAGGAAAATAATGTCCACAAAAAGGTTATAAAAAAGGGGGTACCGCTTAATAATGCACTCAATTTTGCAAGACTTGCGATCAAAGTAGGGTATATCCTTGAAAATAATTAGGATTTTAATTAATCCTCAGAGGAAATAACTCTCATTGGATCCGGCTTAACTTCGGTATAACGCCACCATTTCGGGACAAATTTAAGAATTACAGAATGCTGATTGCCTTTGTGCTTGTCAGCGCCTTTATATTTTGAAGCGTAAATGTCCCAAGCTTTATCTAAGGAGCCTTCATCTTGAACAAGTGTAACTTCTCCCTCAGCCTGAAACGTTATCCACTCCTCTTCACTAAACCCAATTACCAAAGATGATGGGGAAGGGGTGTCGGGTGCAAGGTCAGTACACTTTACACTGTTTGCCTCCGTTAGAAAAACAAATTCGTCTGACTCAGGAGTATAAGCATAATGGAGCGTTGCCGAATGTGGTTGCCCACTTTTAAGCAAAGTTGTTAGTACGGAAATCCGATGCTTTCCTAAAAAATCGATAACTTTCCGATCCATTTTCTAGATTATACAGCATATTTAAGGTTGTTAACACAGGCTCAAAATTGTATAATTTAGGTAGGCCAAGCGGCTTCTTTTTTTGTAAAAAATGATATATATTGGTTACTCAAGCATATTAGGTTTAGTATTTCGAATTTAGAATTTAATTGAAGATGGATATCGGAAAAATTCAACAAGTAGACATTACCTCAGAACTTAGTAAAAGTTATCTCGACTATGCGATGAGCGTCATAGTTGCGCGCGCCCTGCCTGATGTGCGTGATGGTTTAAAGCCGGTTCACAGAAGAATCCTCTACGGTATGCACATGATGGGTCTGGGCCCAACTTCATCTTTTACCAAAAGCGCAAAAGTAGTTGGAGAAGTTTTGGGAAAGTTCCATCCGCACGGTGACACCCCTGTTTACGACGCATTAGTAAGACTTGCTCAGCAATTCTCGATGAGATACCCCCTGGTAACCGGCCAGGGAAATTTCGGGTCGGTTGATGGTGATCCGCCAGCCGCAATGCGTTATACCGAGGTCAAGATGGCACCAATATCGGAAAGTATGCTTGCCGATATTGAAAAAGATACGGTTGCCTTCACTGAAAATTTTGATGCAACTCTAAGCGAACCCGACTACCTCCCGGCACTGCTTCCCAATCTCTTATTAATGGGCTCAGAAGGTATTGCAGTTGGAATGGCTACAAAAATTCCTCCCCACAACCTTTCCGAAGTAGTGGATGCAGTCACCCTAACTATAAAAAAGGGTAAGGTCATAAGCGAAGAAAGGGCCCAGAACGAACAAACCGACTTTGTAATCAAAAAAATTAATTTAGTTGCCTCTGGAGAAGAAAAAAAACTACAAATTGGCGAAATTAATCCAACAGCGGCTGGTTTTGAAAGTGAAGTTACTGTTGATGAACTCATTCAAATAGTCCCGGGACCAGATTTCCCAACTGCCGGAGCAATATATGATGCAGAAAGTCTTAAGGATGTGTACGCAACAGGCAGAGGCAAAATTGTAGTCAGAGGAGTGGCTGAAATAACGGAAGCGGCAAAAGGAAGACAACAAATTGTAATTTCAGAAATTCCGTACCAGGTTAATAAAGCCGAACTGGTGGTAAAAATTGCTGACTTGGTTAAAGAAAAAAGAGTTGTAGGCATTGCAGATCTTCGTGACGAGTCTGACAAAGAGGGAATGAGGGTAGTTGTTGAACTCAAACGGGATGCTAAACCAAAATCAGTTTTAAATAACATTTTCAAACACACCAAGCTTCAAACAACTTTCCCCGCCAACTTTGTTGCACTTGTTGAAGGCACTCCGCATACGCTTAATTTAAAACAAATTTTAGTCGAGTATGTTAAACACAGACAGAAGGTAATAACGCGAAGAACAATTTTCGAACTTGCCGAAGCAAAAAGGCGTGCACATATTTTGGAAGGGTTAAAAATTGCTCTGGACAACCTCGATGCAGTAATTAAAACCATACGAGAAAGCAGGACCCAGGACGACGCCAAAAAGAACTTGATTGAGAGATTTAAACTCTCAGAAATCCAATCAACCGCAATTTTAGATATGCAGCTTAGACGATTAGCCGCTCTTGAGCGGGAAAAAATCGAAAAAGAGTATGAGGAAATAAAAAAGTTAATTGATCAGTTGGTGGCAATCCTGCGGGACCCACAGAAGGTTTTGGATATTATTCTTAGAGAAATTGCAGAACTTAAAGAGAAGTTTGGCGATAACAGGCGCACTAAAATATATAAAGCAAAAATCGGTGAATTTAGCGAAGAAGATCTGGTTGCCAAAGAAGAAACGCTAATAACCGTCACAAAAACAGGCTATATAAAACGGCTCCCAATAACTACGTATAGGGCTCAAAAACGGGGTGGCAAAGGGGTTTTGGGCATGACCACCAAAGAGGAAGATGAAATTGCCCACCTTTTGTCAAGTACGACCCACGACACAATACTGTTCTTTACCGACAAGGGACGTGTTTTTAGGTCTAAAGCTTGGGAAATTCCCGAAACTTCAAGGCAAGCTAAAGGTCAGGCTCTGGTAAATTTTCTCAATCTTGAACAGAACGAAAATGTCCAATCAATTTTGACTCTAAATTCTGACAAGAAGGGTAAGAATATTATTCTAGCCACCAAAACAGGTGTTGTTAAAAAGACCAATTTAAGTGAATTCGAGAATTTGCGTGCTTCAGGGCTTATTGCAATTAAACTTCATAAAGAGGATTCACTAGTCTCTGCGCGCTTAACAAATGGGGAAGATTACATTTTGCTTCTTACTAAAAAGGGAAAGGCTATCAAATTCCCTGAAGGAAATGTCCGGCCGATGGGTAGGGCGACTTCTGGTGTAGCCGGAATGAAAATGGAGGCAGGTGATGAGGTAATTGGAATGGAGGTATTTCCTGTTAAAGAAGAAAAGCCTGCTGATAAACGCAAAAAGTTTTTCCGCGATATTATGATCGTTACTGAGAAGGGTTTAGGCAAAAGAACACCGGTTCATCTTTTTCCTACACAAAAACGGGCAGGCAAAGGTGTAAAGGCGGCAGTTGTAACTCCCAAAACTGGAGAAATTAGAAGTGCCTCCATGGTGACCGAAAAGATTGACCAGCTTGTGATAACTTCAAAGATGGGTCAAGTAATTAAACTCCCGCTTCGAAATATTCCACAGCTCGGGAGAGCCACACAAGGAGTAATTCTAATGCGCTTTGCAAACAAAGGTGATTCGGTAGCTGCATCTGCCTGTCTAGAAAAGAATGGCGACGAGGAAGAAGTCTTGACAACTTCGACATCAGCAAGCAATACTGTATAGGTATGGAGCTTAGACAACTATATTTAAGGCCTATTCTTATAATTATCTTCTTTTTTCTTAGCCTATATTTATATTCAAAGTTCGGGCCCAGCCTTCCAATAAATGTATTAAGCCAAACAAGGGGTGAGCCATTGGTCGTTAACGCCGAAGGTAGAGCAGCTGTGCCTAACGACACGGCAAAAGTAACTGTGGGAATCGAAGAGGTGGGAGCTTCGTTAAGCCAAACTCAAGCATCAGCAAACACTAAAGCAAAGATGGTTACCGATGAGCTTAAAAGGCTGGGTATAAGTGATACAGACATTAAAACGGTAAACTATAACATTTACCCCGAACAAAGTTTCGATACACGCCCAGCAAGGATAACTGGATACAGGGTTTCTGCAAGCTACGAGATAAAGGTCAAAAACCTGGACCAGGTAAATGAGGTTATTGCAGTTGCAACAAGATCTGGTGCAAATGTTGTAGGAAACATTTCGTTTGATGTAAACGACGAAACAAGAAATGAAAAGCTTAACGAGGCTAGGGCTGAAGCGGTTAAAAAGGCTAAAGAAAAAGCCTCGGGACTCGCTCAAGCATCAGGAGTTACCCTGGGACGAATAATTAATATCTCTGAATTTGAGAGTGGCAAAGACTATTATCCGATGCCACTAAGAGAAGTTGGAACGGGTACAGGAGACGCAGCCTCGGACCTACCCCAGATTCAACCAGGTACGAATGAAGTTATAGTAAATGTAAACGTTATCTTCGAACTTAGGTAGTTACGCTTACCTGAACCGTTGTGGATATAATGAGTTAACCTGTTCCCGTAAGAAAACTATTTCTTCGGGAGAGATTACTCCTGATGATAGATCGTCTGAATAATGCGGAGAGACCCCGACAAATGCCACTCCCCGGGTCGTTACCCTGGAGCCAGCTGAATATCGAAATTCCACGCCTCCTCCTGGTTCAATTTTAACTCTCTCAGTTTTGGGGTTAACCCAAACAGAAACGGTATTAATTATTAGCCTTGCATCTCGTGGCAAAAATCGTCTGCAGCGCTCAAGAACTTCTTGGGGTGACAATCCTTTAAATGAAATTGCCTCAAACACCTCTTCTTTGGTAACTGCCTTATGGGGTCTAAAATCTAAGTATAAACTAAGTTGTTGCTGTGCATTTTCCGGTTGCAGTGGAAGCTCCTCTCGGTCACCCGGCTTGCGTAACTTTAAGGATAGCTTAGTGCCCAAGCTGGTTTCTTCAACTTCCCTTTTTGAGATATTAAAAGATCGGGGAGAAATTGACCACCTGGTCAATAATCCTCGTAAAGCGGTGAGGCTCACAATATTCCTGTTAAGGTCAGCCCTTGATATCGCGCTTAAACGGGATATCTCCTCTTTGTCTTCCCTTAATAATGCCTCGTATTTCTCCACCTGTTCGGGAACCCTTTTTAGAATGTCTAGAAGTAAAGCAGTTTCAGCATTTTCAGCGCCCGGTTTTATCCCTCTTTCTGCCATTTGCTGGATTATATCATTTCGATCTACATTATCCATATATCCTCAACTTCCGCCCTTGCCGTGGAAAGCCGAATGAACGTCTTTAAGTTGTTTGTTGGTTACATGTGTGTAAATTTGAGTAGTTGATATGTTTTTGTGCCCGAGCATCTCCTGCACACTTCTTATATCAGCCCCAGCCATAAGTAAATCTGTTGCAAATGAATGCCGCAAAACATGCGGGGTTGCCTCAACAGGAAGCTTAACTTTCCTGACATAATTTTTTATCATACGCTGAACAGAACGGGGGGTGAGACGCATTTTTTCATCTGGGGTGGTTGGGCCGATTTTACCCTTATGTCTAATAAAAATTGGCTTATATTTATCTTTTCTTGCATCTAAATAAACTTTTAGCCAATCGGAGGCACGCGCCGAAAGAAAAACTACTCGCGCATGTCCGCCTTTACCAATAATCCCGAATTCGCGCCTTCCCAGATCGACTTTGTCACGATCCAGCCTGGTTAACTCACTAACCCGCAATCCCGTTGAGAAGAAAACTTCTAAGATTGCCTTATCCCGCTTTCCCTGGATGGTCGAAAGAGTGGGGGCATTTAGAAGTCTATCTACTTGCTCACCGTTTAAAAATTTCACTTGCCTTTCGTTAATTTTCGGCAGATCAATTTTATCTGGAGCCATAACCTTGTAGTCGTTCTTAATTAACCATTTAAGAAAACTTCTAAGGGCAATTGCGTGATAACTTTGTGTTCTTCTTCCTAGTTTTCCTCCCTTACCATCTGGGAGATTTGATAGGTATACCCTGAAGGATCTTATTATTTCCTGGTTTATATCTTCGAGACTACTGCGGATGCCTTCTTTTTGCAACCAATTTACAAAACGCGTTAAATAATGTCTGTAATTACGCAAGGTCAGGGGAGAAGCGCCGCGCTCAACCTGAAGGTATTCAAGGAATTCTCCAATCCTTTTTCCAATTTCGCCGTTGATAGATTCGGTTTGGGCAGCCATTAAGTTGATTGATTAGAAACTTAAAAAACGGTTATCCGATAATTAATTTCAATTTACACAAAAGCGGGGGATGTGTCAATAATTATTGTGCGACTGCCCGTTGGGGGACTTAAGGTAACGCACAAGAGAAGAAAAAGAATGAAGCAGATTCGCATCATAAACAGGGTCAAGTGCTGGCCTTGCAATCTTTGGGTGGGCTGGTAACGAGCGGTTCCAGGGGTGATTTACCATGACAACGATAGCTTCAGTGTTTTCTACAATTTCCATAGCATGTGCAGGCATGTCTTCGAAATGCACCTTTATACCCCAATTTCTGATTGTTTCAACTTTGTGCCTCATGTTATATTTATCCGAAGTTTGAATTAGAACCCTCTCCATCTTATCGCCTCCAATAGTTCTTTGAAACCATGTTTGTGTACTTGAAAAAACAGAAAACGGCCTCGACGTAACAAAGCGGTACGAAATATTACTCCTATCAAGCAATCTGAGAATTTCATCAGCACCCTTGACAACCGGAGCATTCTCTAGGAATTCCGCCGAATTCCAAAGTGCTGTTGTATAAATGCGTGCCTCATCACGCGTGCAGTTATACTTTGCTATATACCAATCGTCCATGCTATACGGGTGGTTTAAATCCTGTAAGGTATAACTTGTCTTATGCTCAGAATTAAACCTAGCAAGTGGCAAGTGGGCCAGGTCCACAACCACACCATCTAGATCCAAGCTGATTAATCCCATTCTCCCAATAGTCTCGACATCCTCGAGAGTTATAAGCACTTCATAAGACTTTGGCAACTCGTGCGTCATAATCGCATTCTAAAGCAATTTGCAATTTTAACAACTATACAAATCGGAGTGGGGAAGGGTAAGGGTTTTATCTTTATCTATAAGTCGTAAGTGCACTTTGGAAAATAAAGTTTTGCTTAAAATTATGTATAGTTTACGGATTTGATTGTGGAGTAATACAATGTGCGACGCTACTCGTTTAGATATTTTTCTTCTTCCATTTCTTTATACTTTCAGCAATTAAGTCTTTGTATTCACTGGAGTTTGCAGTCAACGTAATCATTAAGCCAATTGTAACAATACTAAGCCGTCCCGTTGCACAACCAAAATTTATAAGTGATTCCGAAAGTCTTTTGATTTTCTCTCTGGATGTATTAATTGAACTCTTATCTAGCTCATGCTCTGTAGACATACAAGTAATTTTATCACTTTTAGTTTATCTAGATTAGACACAAACGGGACCTCACCAAATCGATTCTAAGGCCTGTCTGAGGCCAAAGATGGGTATACACTCATCTTTTATATTAACCGAAATATCGGGATAAAGTAATACCGACAAATTTTAAACCAGACTAGGGGAGAGCTTAAAAAATCGTTAAATAATATTCGGTGTTTGTTCGGAGTGGAAATATTTATAGCAATTCCTAAAAGCAGAGCAAACAGATAAATATTATATAAGTTACAGGTTTTTGCCAAAGTAAACTAAAAAATAAGATAAAAAGCACCCCACTCCTGGTGGTATGTAATACGTCGTAAAAGTTATATTGTACGACATATTATATTTTAACCTCTCCTTTGGTATTCATAACTGAATACCAGAACAAGCTAGCAAGCTCGAAGAGCACGCCAACAAGCTTACTAAAGGCATTCTAAAGGGTCTTCTACTCCGAGGATACCGGTAACTCCTATGTAAGACTAATTAGTAATTTATCCACATCTTAGAGGGTATGATGAAGGTTTTGTGCCTACTAACTATATCATACTATACTATTCTCTCAAGCTTTAGGTTCGGGTTTTGTTTACTAGTGTCGCAATTTGTTAATTTGTGAAAAATCCCATAATATTCATGAAAACCTTATCTCTTTCACAAATGTATATAACATAAATATAGGATATCCTACCCCCTCCTCTATTCTCAGGTTATTGCTTATGAAAATTAAAAATTGCAAATTGAAAATTTGAAGCTATCCCCAACGTGTAGCAAAATACATTCCGATAAACACAAAAAGCCCAACCAAGAGGTACTCCCTCACCGTTTGGGCAAAAAGCCTACCTTCAAGCTTGCTTTGGCCTAAACCTAAAAGCATATAAAAGGTGCCTGTCAAAAAAAGTGATCCAACAACAACGGTCACTGGCCAAAAGTGAAGCGCTACGGTAATTTGAGAAGTCACTAGTGAGCTGACTAGTGATAAAACAAGTAAATCCTTACTAAAATTCTCTTCCAGCTCAATTGCCCAAAATCCCTGCAGATATAGAGGCAGGGTTAAAAGGAAGACAAGTGGTGCAGTAACTAAAAACGAGACTCTCAGGGAAAATATTGCATCAAATATCAGGAAAGAGGTTAGAAGAGTTAACACAAACCCGACTCCCCTTGCCGCACGTAACAGTGCAATCGTTCGCGTTGAAGCTGAAACTGTGTAAATGTTCATGGTCAGACAAAGTACATATATTCCAACACCATACATAATTACTACAGGAATTCTGGCTAATACATTTACTGGTAACAAAAACCAAAAAACGCCAACTCCGAGCGTAAAGAGCGTTGGAAGTACTAGAGTTAAAATAGTCATGTTTGAGCTTATTCCCTCTTTTAGTGACCAGTAAAATAAAGCAAATGTAGCAAGCCCTAAGCCCCCTATTGCCAGAAACCTAAACTGATCTTGGAGAAATTGAATACCTATAAATCCAAGCGAAAGGACAAGTGAGGTGATTAAAAAGCGGCGTCTTTTAGACATAAAAGTCCTATGCTACTAAACTATCAGAGATATTGAGGTTGGCATAAACCTTCTGAACATCTTCTAATTCTTGTAGGCTACCTAAAAGGTTCAATACTCGTGTCGCAGCTTGCTGGTCGTTAATATCAATGGTTGTTTTAGGCTTTAAAGTTAATTCAACCGAAACAACGTCAAAACCCGCATCGGAAACAGTTTGTCTGACATTTGCCAATTGGTCATTTGATGTGTATATTTCTATTCCATCATCGGTCTCTTCGACATCCTCAACACCCAAATCTATTAGCTTAAGCATCTGGGACTGGGCATCTGCATCTTTTTTTATTACTATCAAACCTTTCTGTTCAAAGTTATAAGAGACCGCCCCTGGCCCTGCCAGATTACCTCCACCTTTATCGAAAATATTTTTTATCTCTTGAGAAGTCCTATTCCTGTTATCTGTAACTGCGTCAACAATTACAGAAACCCCGTTCGGGGCAAATCCCTCATAGGTTACTTCCTCCATAGTCTCCCCACCCGCACTTGCTTTACTTATGGCCCGGTCAATGTTTTCCTTAGGCATATTAGAAGCCCTAGCTTTGTCTATGGCAACTCTTAATTTAAAATTGCTTTCAGGGTCGGCTCCTCCCCCGCTTTTTGCGGCAATAGTAATGGCACGCGATAACTTGGAAAAAAGATTTCCACGCTTAGCGTCGTTTGCCTCTTTCTGCCTATGAATTGTTGCCCACTTGGAATGTCCACTCATAGCTTTATTATATCAAGCGGCATTACCACTGCAAACCCCGGCTTAGCAAAGGGGCTTGACATCGATGCCGTGTTACTTTAATTTTTTAATAGCAATAAAAGTTATGGATTACGATCTTGCCCAAGCGGCCGTTGCTTTTGCCCTTCGTGGAAACTGGAAAGAAGCAATTACCCTAAACGAAAAAATTCTTACTGAAAACCCCAAAGACATAGATGCTTTAAACAGACTTGCCAGGGCCTATGCTGAAATCGGAAAAATTAAAAAGGCCCGAACCCTTTCGGAAAAGGTTTTGAAAATTGATCCATTTAACCGCATCGCAAGTAAGGCAATCACCAGATGGAAAGAAGTCAAAGATTCATCGCATGTTTCAAACGGTATAGCATCGCCTGAAACCTTTCTTGAAGAGCCAGGAAAAACAAAAATAGCCAATCTGCTCTATTTGGGTGATACAAAAGTGATTGCAAGCCTTGATTGCGGTGATGAGGTTAAATTAACTCCTCACAACCACCGTGTTTCAGTAAATACAGTGGACGGAAAATATATTGGAAGGCTCCCCGATGACTTGTCAGCCAAACTTAGGAGTCTGTTAAAACTCGGTAACGAATATAAAGTTCTTATAAAGTCGGTTGATTTAAACAATTTGAAAGTGTTTATTAAAGAAGTAAGCCGAGCCGCTGGAACTAACGACCTCCCTTCCTTCCCTGCCGAAAAGATTGATTATGTCTCATTTACCCCACCCGAACTGGTACACAAAGGTGCATCAGATACGCATGCTGTTGAACTGGAATAGCTAAAACCGCTCAGCAAATTTGCTTCCTAGCACTATTTCTAAGTCAAAATTGCTAGCCTGATCTCTCTTTTCTTTTTTACATCCCAGAACGTTATGCAATAACCTAACCAAACTCTCCCCGTTTGAGTAAATTACGCATCCCACATTCTGCGCCTCTTCAGTATTCTTAGCTACCACTTTGGCACCAAGAAGCTCAATTACTCCTGCCACATTACTTGCTTTACCTGGCTTTCCTGTTGCATCCCTTATCGAAACGCGTAAAGAATTCCCTGATGCCTCGCTATCTGCAAAAACTCCAATGAGGCCCGCAGGCAATGATTTAGTGATAGCGTAGCCGTCTTCGCCATCAACAAGTTTTTCTCTTCGTAAAAGCGAGGAGCCGGAAAGCTCGATTGTCTTTTTTCTTGAACCCTTAACTTTAGTCGCAAATAACAAAAGCCTTACTCTGTCACCAACACTTAAGTTTGTAATATATGGATTTGTTAAAGTGCTTTTAATGGCCGCTAAATCTCCCCTACCTAAACTGCCTGCGTCATCCTTTGCCCATGCTGCAACTGGAAAGTTGAAGTTTTTAATAATAGTCTCCTGAAGTAGTACTCCTCCAATTTTCTCGTTTTCCGCAAGCTTCCATACACTTCCCAATTTCCAGGTACCTAAATCTCTCGCAACCTCAACAGATGTGTTTACCGGGATTTTAACTGTAGTAATTTCTGAAATTAAAGGATCAAAAGAATTGACTAAAACCTCACCGTTCCCCTGCACTACCACTACCAACTTGCTTTTTCCATCCCAGTACTTGGTTCTTGTGAGAAAAAATAAAGGGATAATAAATATAAATAAAACAATAAGTAATTTCAGGAAAATATATTTCCTTTTTACTTTTTTGGCGTTTTTAAATCTATGTAATCTCCGTCGGGCAGGCGGCATTATTAGTTTCTTCTATCCATAAGTTGCATAATTTGTAAGTCGCCTAAAGTGTCCCTGGCCCATTTTGGTCAACCTGCTTTCGCCCAGACCGTGGGAGACAAAGATATGTCTTAGATATTCCCCAGCTATAACCTCTGGCAAAAGCACGTATGTGGCTCCTGCTTCATAAAGCTTAACCGCCTCCTCTTTTGAAGTTGCTTTAAGGATTGTTAGGGCTTTTGAGCCATTATTTCTCAGGAAATCCAGTATTTCTAAGTTGTCACTTAATGTTGACACAGTAGATATAATCATTTTTGCCTTTTCCACCTGGGCTAGCTCCAATACGTCTGAGTCATCAATATCTCCCAAAATTACTGGCACCTTTTCCGCGGCCAAGTTAGAAAAAACTTTCGGATTATAATCAACAACCAAAAAGGTTATTCCCTGTTTTTTAAAAAAAGCTAAAAGGTTTCTACCGGTCCTGCCTGAACCCACCAGGACCACATGACCCTCAAAAACTTCATTTAAGCCAATGTTTTCTTCCTTAATCTTCTTGCGTTCAAATATTGCCAAATGGTTTTTAATCCTTTTATAAACCTTATCAGAGTAAAGAATAAGATAAGTAGAAATTGTCATGGTAAAAACACCTACAAGAATAATCATTGCAACCTCTGAGTCACCAACATGCCCCAAATTCCTTCCCATAGCCATTAAGATAAACGAAAACTCAAAGATTTGCGCAACTGTAACGGATGCAAGAAACGAAGTTCGCCTCTTAAAACGCATCAAACCCATGATAATCATTACGACTAAAGGGTTTCCGATCAACACTAGAGCAGAAAATATTAAGGCAGGAGTTAGGATTTCAAAAATATCGCTTATAAGAAGTTGTGTCCCCAATGCCAGGAAGAATATAGTCAGAAAAAAATCTCTTAAAGGTCGGGTTTTTGCAGCAATGCCCAAATGCTCGGGAAGATTTGATAATGCAAGGCCAGCCAAAAAACCGCCAATTTCAAAGCTTAACCCGAACGGGCCGCCAACAAACGCAGCAAACCCCAAGGCCCAGGCTATGCTTCCCACAAACAATACTTCAGGTGAGGTTGCAATAAACTTGGCAAATATAAAGGGTAAGATCCGCTTTGAAAGCCACCAAATAACAGCAAAAAGGATGGCTGCTTTAAAAAATACAAGTAAAACACTGCTAAGCGCTCCTCCCCCTGTGCCAAGGCCAGATAGGAAAACCAGGATAGCTACTGCAACAAAATCCTGAACCAAAAGAAACCCCACTGCAACTTTTCCATATAAACTTCCCAAATCCCCCTTTTCTCCCAACAGCTTTACAATAATGATTGTCGATGAAAAAGTAAGCGCTACCGCGATATATAATGCCGGAACCAGGGCAAAACCCAAAAGCGATGCAATTGAAAAACCTAAAATTAGAGTGAAAAGTATCTGACCGATACCCGTAAAAAGAGCTACTTTACCGATCGAAGGAAGTTCCCTTAAATTCATCTCAATTCCAACCAGGAAAAGTAAAAGCGCAACGCCAATTTTACCCAAATTCCCTACCGCATCCTGATCTGCTATGAAACCGAAATAAGAAAGAAGTATTCCTGCAACCAGGTAGCCCATCATGACTGGCTGTTTAAAATACCTGGCTATCGCACCAAAAAACGCAGCTACAACAAGAAACAGGGAGATTTCTGTAAAGCCCATGAATTAAGCTTAAGGGTTTTCACGAACCTTTTCAAGGGTTTTCAAGGCAACTTGAAGGTCCTGAGGAAGTCGCGCTTCAAGCTCCATCTTTTTACCAGTGTACGGATTAATGAATGCGATTTTTGAAGCGTGCAAGAAAAGCCGGGGGCACCATTTCCTGTCCCGCCTGGCAGTTTTTCTCCCTGCGTAAAATTCATCCGATACTAATGGGTGGCCAAGATACTTCATGTGAATTCTAATTTGATGAGTTCTGCCTGTTCTGGGATACATCTCAACTAATGAAAATTTCTCATTGCTAACTGCTAATTGAAAGTTGTTAATTGCTTTATACTCAGTAACGGAATCTCTTCCTCCCGGGAGAACACCAAACCTGTCCCTTCTCCAAGGAAGTCTCCCAACTGAAAGCTCAATTTTGCCTACTGGTGGGTTAACTTCTCCGTGAACCAGAGCAAGATATGTCTTTTGCACTTCCCTACTCTTAAATTGGCCCTGAAGAGCGTCAAAGGCCTCTTTTGTCTTTGCAATCAAAAGTATACCTGAAGTTTCTTTGTCCAACCGGTGCACTATCCCGTTCCGGCATTCTGGAAATTCAAAAATTGGAAATTGGAAATTATTGGCAAGCCACTCCTGGACAACCGGTTGTCCATTTGTAGTTGTTGCAGAATTTGTGATCCACCCCGCTGGCTTACTCAATATCATTAACGCTTCGTCTTGGAATATTATTTTCGGCTCCATCCCCTATTTTATCATTTTACCGTTCCATCAACTCAATTTGTAAATGATTGTGGCCTAATTGCTGTTGCTGGGGGGCATATCGTCAGAGCTGACAAAGGTAACTTCTCCTCCTCCGGGAACTAATCCTCTTCTTCGGTTTTGAGATCTCTTTAGAAGACTCTGTACCATTACCTGACCTGATTTGTCATTTGGTCCGATCAATTCGATATTCCCACCAAATGTTTTTACTAATGCCTTACTTGCGAAATCGACATATGTACTGCCAGCCCCCATTAACGACTCAGAAACCCGCGCTCCGTAATCACTCGCGCAACCCAAAACCAAATCGGATCTCATATAAAAAAGCGCAGCTTTCACAAAACATTCAGTTCTTGCTTTACTACCAGGTTCTTCATGAGAAAGATGTGCATAAGTGGCTTTGTATTCAAGTACGTATGCGGTCCTATAATAAATAAATCTTAATACTGTGAGCAGGTCGTCTCCTTCGAATCTCTCCCACGCTGCATCGTGGTAAATACCCAGTGCGGATAATGCACCGTCGTAGTCTCCAGATTTTCTCTTTTCGCCAACACTACCCCTCATCTCTGATAAAAAGCTTTCAATTAAACTCGATCTTTTTGGGTCACTTATTGCCTTCAAATCAGCTACATCTTGTGGGGAAAGGTTTGCGTAAAGGGGCATAGATATCCACTTTCCAAATGTGTCTCTAAATATATCCTCCCCACTCGATTCAACCAATTCACGAAATGCAGGTCTTTCTTGTTGCATATTATGGGGCAAAGTATAATTACAGGTGATTGAATTGTCAATTATAGAGTGCTACTTTTCTCTTCTTGCGGCGTCTTTGGCACAGAGAGTAGCCTCGGGGTAAACCATCAAGCGGTCTGTATCAATCATGTTCCCACAATCTTCACAAATCCCATACTTACCCACCTTTATCCTAGTCAGGGCTTTTCTAGTTTGAATAATTTTTCGGGAAACCTCACTTTTTAAGGCTGAGACCCTGGCGTGGCCAAATTGTTCATCCGCCTCAATATCCGTTGCGGCATTGTCAGAAACTCTTGAAGTATTTTTAAATGGATCCTCCTCATCAAAAACCTTTTTTCTCTTTTCTAAAACTGCCAACCTGGCTTTTAAGAAATTTGCAACTGGAGCTACAATCTTTGCTGGAAAAGTAACTACTCCATTCTTTTTTGTTTTAGTATTTTTTATTTTCATGCCGGTTTTCTTGCTAGATTAAATGTTAGCAAAAATAATCCGAAAGCCAATACTGCTGAAAACAACACATCTAAACTTCCGCTTAAGGATACCACGGGCTCAGAAAGTAGCGCAAGGGCAGATCTTCCTAGGAAAAATATTCCAGCAACCGTCAAGCCGGAAAACCCCACCCTACCTGATAAATACCATGAAAAGTTCTTATAATGTGCATCTAAATAGTAATAAAGGCCAAGTAAACCCATTAAAAAACCAAATCCTACGAATGAGCCCAAACTGGTAGTACTCACCGAATCTGCAAAAAAAACTAAAGAAAGCCACGGCATAAGCCCAACAAAACTAGCCTCAAAAGCCTCATAAAATCTGAATCTGAATCTAAAAACCCCTATCAGTAAACCAATAAACGCATACAATCCTGTAATCCAAAACCACCATTCAGTCAAAAACAATAACGAGGTTAAAAAACCCAAAAGAATACCGGAAATGACAAATGTAGCCGTTGCGAATATCTGATCCGGCAAATAATCTTCTTTAAGTTTTTTCCAAAAGATGAATAGAAATACAGGAATGCCCACTGCAGGAATTAAAAAATACGAAAGCATAACTAAAAGAGATTATAACAGATTAGTTAGTAAAGATTTGACAATTTGAATCTAACTTTCTATTATGGTTCTTACTGTGCTAGAAACCCCCCATGTCGTTGTTGGAGCTGCCATTGCGGCCAAAGTCGTCAACCCCTATTTAGCAATTCCCCTTGCCTTTGCAAGCCACTTTGTTCTTGATATGGTGCCTCATTGGAACCCGCATTTGAATACAGAAACCAAAAAAAACGGCCGTCCCACAAAAAACAGCACACTTTTCGTTTTTGCAGATGTCTGTCTAGCACTCATTGCGGGCATCTTTATCGCTGCCCAGGCTCTGCCAAATGAAGCTCAGGCAATAACCATACTTCTTGCCAGTTTTGCTGCAGTTTTACCGGACGTAATCGAAGGGCCTCATTTTTTCTTAGGAATTAGAAACAAATTTATCGAAAAATGGATTGCTTTCCAGAAGTCTATTCAAAATGATACAAACATTTATGCCGGCCTTGCTACCCAAGTTGTTACAATGATCGTCGCTTTCTGGTGGATCCTTAATTAACTACTTTGCGCGCTCAACGTATTCCCCTGTTCTTGTATCTACCTTTACTTTATCGCCAATATTAATAAAAAGCGGCACACGAACTTTTAGTCCGTTTTCTAAAATTGCAGATTTATAAATGTTTGTTGCCGAATTCCCCTTCACTCCCGGGTCAGTTTCTGAGACCGTTAAAACCACATTAGGTGCAAGATCTACAGACAGTGGTTTATCCCCCCAGAACAATACATCAATATTATCCCCCTCCTTTATAAAATGAATTTGCTCCCCCAAGACTTTTGCAGGTATTTCGACCTGTTCATAATTTTTAGGATCCATAAATACTAAATTGACTCCATCTTTATAAAGATATTGAAGGCGGCTTTTGAGAGTTTGCACTTCCTCAACGGAAACATTTGAGCTGAAAGCCTTCTCGACGGTAGCCCCAGTTTCAAGGTTCCTGACCAAAACTTTAACAGTTGCCCCACCACGCCCCATCTTTATCAGATTGTATTTAAGCACCTGATAAGGCTTTCCGTCATGCAGAAAAGTAACCCCCGCCCTTAAATCTGTCGAATTAACCATATGTGAAGCTATTTTACCGCATTTTTGTCTAAACCGCACGATGAATTTGCCAAATAACCTATGAGCTTGGCCATCTACCTTACAAATAGTATAATATAGCTGTGTCCTAGTTTTGTTTTACCGAAATTCCTTAAGGAATTTCGAGAGGAGAAACTGCGTAACGGTAAGGCAAAAGGCGTTAGCGTTTTGCGAAAAGTGTAGCGAGTTTTGACGAGCCGAGGTGGCGGAATGGCAGACGCACAGGTTTCAAAAACCTGCGGAGATAACACTCCATGTGGGTTCGACTCCCTCCCTCGGCACACTTCGACGCCCTTGCTTGCTCAGTGCAAGCACTACTTGCCCCAATTATTTATGCCAATAAAAGAAACAGAAGTTAAAACACACATTTTCGGTTTTGATAGTGACTGGCACGCAGTGAAGGTGTTCTACACTGATGAGCTAACACAAACATCAATTTACGATCTAGCAAGAAACGCTGCTGCCAGAAACGGTAAATTACCTTATTTGTTCGTCGGACACTTTAGTGACAATACTGGCTTTTCTAAATGGTTTTTCTCAAATGCCAGACGACACCAAGAAATGTATGACGCAATAACTGCTGATCTTAATCTCAATAATCTGGATTACTGTTACGGGCAGTTAAATTTCGATGAACGATTAATAGATGCTGAAGGAAGTATTATGGTACGCAGTTTATTGCTCCACTCTAGGCCACACACTGATCCCCAGGTCGAAAAAAGAATATTAAGGGAATTAATTAGCAAACTTAGAAAAACGGATCTTAGGAGCGAAGTTGATATTTATCAGGCAAATGAGCTGCCTTCGGAATGGGGATATACATATTACAAGGAAACGGACATATTAGAGGATTTCACAGTACGGTTTGAGCGAAGAAAGAAAAGGGGAAACTAAAGCTCTTAATTTTTGTGCTTTGTTTCTGCTCCGAAAAACTTAATCCTGTCGCCTTTAAAGAATAGGCTTATACTTCGAAGTGGCCCGTTACGGTGTTTTGCAATATCCAATACAACATTTTCAACAGTTTCGTCATCTTCTCTGTAAATAAACATAACAACGTCCGCGTCCTGCTCAATACTCCCCGATTCCCTAAGATCCGCAAGCTGTGGCTTTTTGCCTCCCCTAACTTCAACCGCCCGCGAAAGCTGAGAAAGGGCCAAAACCGGAATTTTAAGTTCGCGTGCTAAGTTTTTAAGCCCCTGTGAAATTTCCGACACCTCCTGTACACGGTTTTCGTAACGTCTACTCGTATGTGCAAGTTGAAGATAATCTACTACCAATAGATCAAGACCGGATTCGACTTGAAGCCTTCTTGCCTTAGTTCTCATTTCCGTAATTGTTAAGGCGGGTGTATCGTCAATAAATATAGGCGCCTCAGCAAGTTCCCCCATTGCATTACTAAGTTTTGTAAAGTCCTCTTCGTCCAGTTTTCCAGTTTTAAGCCTCCAGGCGTCAATGTCTGCTTGTGCCACTAGCAATCTGTCTACAAGCTCCTCCTTGCTCATTTCCAAAGAGAAATAACCAACCGGCCGTTTGTATTTAACCGCCAGACTTTGGGCAATATTCAAAGCGAATGAAGTTTTTCCTACACCCGGCCGTGCAGCTAAGATTAATAAATTGCTTTTCTGCATCCCGGCTAACGTGTCGTCCAAATCTTTAAAACCTGTTGGGACCCCTCTTAACCCTTCCCCTTGCTTATGAAGCTCATCAAGTCGGTCAAAACTTTCCGCTAATGCGTCCTTTACAGCTACAAATTTCTTGGAAATATGCTGCTGCGAAAGAGCATAAATCTCGCTTTCCGCTTTATCTAGAAGTTCATTTGCAGCCAGACTATCATCAAGAGAAAAATCAACAAGCTTACTCGCGGCATTCATCAAGGCTCTTTTGGTTGCCTGATCTTTGACAATTCTTCCATAATGTTCAACATGTGCGGCTGTCGGAACTTTATTGGCTAAATCTGCCAGGAACGAGGCTCGTCCCAAATCCTTTAGTGATTTATTTTTCTTTAAGCGCTCGGCAACGGTTAATACGTCAATCGGAACACGTTCCTCGTAAAGTGATAGGGAGCATTCAAAAACTGACTTTAAACGCTCATCATAAAAGTCTTCCGGGCGCAAAAATTCGGCAACTGCAATTATTGCGTCTTTATCAATTAAAAGTGCACCAATTACAGATTCCTCAGCTTCAGAAGAGTGTGGCGGTATTCTTAGAGAAACTGTATTTGGCATAATTAGAAAGCCATTTTAGATTGCTTTTCTAACAATTACCAGTGCCTTTTTCCCTTAAATTTATTTTTTCTCTAAGACGTAAACTTTTTGTTCGCCTTCTAGTAAATCCGCCTTAGTAAGGCTTAACTTAGGTAATGTCTCAACGGTTGCCCCTATCTCTTTTAAGAATGATTCAACGGGTAAAAGTTCTGCAAAAGTTTCACTCTTTAGGCCTTCTGCCTGGAAATGCATAGGAATAGTAACTGAAGCTTCGATTTTTTGAACAACTGAAACAGCTTCACTTGGTCCTATTGTAAAACCACCGCCAACGGGAACCATCAAAACATCAATTCTCCCAATTGCATCAATTGTAGACTCTGATAAATCATGACCCAAATCTCCTAGATGGCAAAGCCTTAAAGAGTCCATCTCAATCACATAAATGGTATTCTTTCCTCTTTCCTCGCCCTTCTTGTTATCATGGTAGCTTTGTATTCCAATTATCGAAACACCCATAATTTCATATTCCCCTGCTCCTGTTATCACCCTTCTGGCTCCACTTACCAGATCGGTTTTATTGTGGTCCCTATGTTGATGCGAAACTGTTACAATGTCTGCCTCCTGTTTTGGGTATTTAATCCCAACCATCTCAGGGTCAAACGGATCAGTTACTACACTCGCAGTTTTGCCTTTTAGTTTAAATGAGGAATGACCAAGATATGTAATGTCCATTGTAAATTGATAATAGCTAATGAATCCTACCAAACAGAAGCTTCCTTGACAAGGCCCCTGAGATTGCCTATATTGAGTCTCGCCGCCCAAACATTACTAATGCCTAAAGAAATTTTTTTAGCAGTATTCGCAGGAAGCATATTGGGACTCGTAATAGCTTTCGGAATTTGGCGAGCTAATCTGGCTCTTAAGCCCCAGCAAGTTCCCGTAGAACAACAATCTGCATCCTTTGACCCAACGACAGGGCAATTTGGCTTATCGCTTAATAAGCCTCAAAATGAAGACTTGGTTACTGTAAGCCCCACTACACTCTCCGGTGTAACCAAGGCCGGGTCGTGGATTACTGTTTCAACGGAATCACAAGATTATCTATTACAAGCCGAAAACAATGGTAGTTTTGAGCAAGCCGTTGAGCTGGGTGGAGGTGTAAACCAGATTGTAGTAACTGCATTTGATGAGGATGGCGATTCAATTGAACAAAACATAAACATAGTCTATTCAACTGAGTTCGAAAAACAACAATGAAGCAATTTAAAATAATAGTTGCAATTACCATTGTATCCACTTTTCTTGTACTTCCGACTAATACTCTTTTGGCACAAACTTCAACGGATAGCTCTTCAATTAGACAAAAGGTGCAAGAAAAAGTGGAGGAGGTTCTTAAAAACCCGAAGGCATATATGGGTCAAGTCACAGATGTTTCAGAGACCACAATACAGATCAAACCTGAAGTAGGCGTGGTCAAACAAATTTCGATAGATGAGAATATTGTCACAACAATAAATGCAGTTTCATCAACTCCCAGGACCGTTAGTATAAATGATATTGCAATAGGTGACTTTGTCGTTGCAATGGGTTACAAAGACGGGAACGAAATTCTCGATGCAAGACGCATATTAATATCCACTTCCCCCGCAAAACCAGCAAGAAAGTCTTACTCGGGAGTTGTTAGCGCCAAAACTGGTAACACAGGAAAATTTAGAACAGTTAAGGATAATCAAGAAATTGCTTTCGGTCTAAACCAGCAAACGCGCATATTAAAAATTGTAGATGAGGAAACAGAAACCGCAACTTCAAGCGAACTCAAAGAAGGTGACCGAATTATTATTTCAGGCGTGGTTGGTCAAAACACTTTCACAGCCCGCAGAATTCTAATCACCTACCCTTCAAATTAGCCTCTTAACAATTTCAGTATCAGGAGTGTAGCTTAAGCTACACCCATCTATTGCGCAGCCTGGCAATTCGCGTTACCATATCTATTAGAATATGAAAAAGGGCCCGCCAACACCAAAAGGATTTAGGGATATTTTGCCCAGTCTGGCAAAAAAACGCCGTGAGACTATCAATAAAATAGCAGACGTTTTAGAAAATTTTGGCTTTACTCCTCTTGAAACACCAACTGTCGAATTTGCAGAAACTTTGCTTGGGAAATACGGCGAAGAGGAAAAACTTATTTATAAATTTATGGATAAGGGGGGCCGCGAGCTGGCTTTACGGTACGACTTAACTGTTTCCCTGGCCCGTTTTATTGCCAACAACCAGAATCTTTTGTCACCTTCGTTTTCAAGATATCAAGTTGGCCAAGTATTCCGAGGTGAAAATCCGCAGCGTGGCCGTTTCCGTGAATTCACACAGTTTGATTTTGACATTGTAGGTAGCGATTTAGTTGACGAGGATGCGAAGGTCATAGCTGCTGCAGTTACAGCAGCTAGAAAACTAGGATTAACTTCCGCCAAAATGGCAATAAATGATAGAGCCAACTTTGCCAATATGACACCCGATTTTGTACGTGCAATAGATAAGATATATAAAATCGGCAAAGACGGAGTAAAAAAAGAGTTAATTGATAAAGGTTATTCTAATGAGGATACAAGTTTAATCGATAAAATCGATGATACCCCCAAGACAGCCCATTTGAATAATATATTTGAGATTCTCAAAGACAAATATTCGCTCAAGGAGGGTTTTGATTTCTTCTACGATCCCACCCTAGCAAGAGGATTAGACTATTATACAAGCACAATATTCGAGCTTAAACCAAACGGTAAACCTGAAGACTTATCTGTTGGAGGGGGCGGAAGATATGACAACTTAATTGGCATGTTTGCCGGAAAACAGATTCCTGCAGTTGGCTTTGCTTTCGGCTTAGATCGATTAATTGAATCGTCATGAAATCGATTTTGCCCCAATCTTCCCGACTTAAAGCATATGCAATACTTCTTCTAGTAACGGCCATTTGGGGTATTGCAAGTCCGGTAATTAAATATACCTTGGGTGGAATTGATGCTATCCCCTTCTTAACATACCGCTTTGGCTTATCTGCAATCGTTGGGTTAATAACTTTCATGTTACATGGTTTTAAATTACCCAAAGAACACAAATATAAGCTATTTCTCTTTGTACACGCTTTATTTAGTTCTGCGGTCTCGCTGGGGCTTCTTTTCTTCGGTCTTCAAAACACAACAGTTCTAGAGATGACAATTATCACCCTGGCAGTTCCTCTTTTAACTTCAACAGCAGGGGCATACTTCTTACACGAGCATGTTACTAAACGGGAAAAAATTGGCATGAGCATTGCCCTATTGGGAACTCTATTTACAGTATTCGAGCCGCTTTTTTTAAACGGCAATGGAGAGCTTAGGTTTTCAGGAAACATATTAATATTTCTTTACATAGTCGCAAATATCCTGCCAACACTTTTAGCTAAACGGCTTCTTCGAAATGGCGTAAACCCATCTACGCTCGTCAGTCTTTCGTTTATTGTTGGATTTTTAACTTTTTTGATAGTAAGCTTGTCAACAAGCAGCTACGCACAATTTATCCAGACAGTAACAGTCATGCCTATAAGTTACCATCTAGGGGTTTTTTACATGGCATTTCTGTCCGGTAACTTAGCATACTATCTATTTAACAAAGCCCAGAAAACCATTGAAGTGGGTGATGCTTCCGTGTTTTCCTATCTTTACCCGATATTTTCAACTCCTTTGGCAGTTTTATGGCTTGGAGAAAAAATAACTGCACCCTTTGTAATTGGCGCCATTATTATCGTTACTGGAGTATTTATCGCTGAATTCAAAGGCAAAATGGGAAATCTATTTAAGCCTGTTGAGCCTGAGGTTTAATCCTGATATAATTATCCCTATGAAAGCGATTCACCCCAAATGGTATCCTTCGGCAAAAGTTACTTGCGCCTGCGGTAACAGCTTCACCATGGGTGCTACATTCCCTGAAATAACCGTTGAGGTTTGTTACAATTGCCACCCGTTTTACACCGGACAAATGAAGTTTTTAGACATAGCAGGACGCGTAGATGCATTTAAGGCAAGGCAGGAGGGGGCTGCCAAAAAAGTACTTTCGAAGGCTGAGAAAAGGAAACTTAAGAGGCAAAAAAGAATTCAGGAAGAAATGGAAAGACCTGAGTCATTGGCTGAGTTAAGAACACAAAAGAAATAATTGAGTGGTTATTCAGCATTCCCCGTCCTATGAATTACCAATATAATTCTTCCAATTACTCCAACTCCAATCAGACAATCTATCTCGAAGTTCGTGGTGCAACAGGCGGAGACGAGGCAAAAAATTGGGCCACAGATCTTCTTCGCATGTATCTAAGATTTGGCACAAAAAAGAATTGGAAAGTTTCCCCGGTTGATGAGTTTACACTAAGGATTACTGGATTTGACGTTTTTGAAAGTCTTAAAAACGAGTCGGGAGTTCATAGGGTCCAAAGAGTGCCAGCAACGGAAAAACGCGGAAGAATTCATACCTCAACCGCAACTGTTGCGGTCCTTCCTGAAATAAAAGCTTCTGAAGTACAAGTTAACCCGGCAGATCTTGAGTGGGATTTTTTCAGGGCAAGTTCTCAAGGTGGGCAAAACGTTCAAAAGGTTTCAACTGCCGTTCGGCTTAAACATAAACCTACAGGCATTGTTGTGCAATCCCAGGAAGAGCGTTTTCAGGAAAGAAATCGCGAAATTGCCATGAATCTACTTCGCTCCAAGCTCTGGGAAAAGCAGGAGGAAGAAAAAATGCGAACCATTGCAGGTTACCGTTCCGCAATTGGGCGCGGCATGCGCTCTGAAAAAATTAGAACATACAATTTCCCGCAAGACCGCGTGACTGATCACCGGATTGGTAAATCGTTTGGCAATCTGGAAGCAATAGTGGACGGAAACTTAGAGAAAATCCTCGAGTCAACACAGGCACTTAAAAATTAGGGACTACTGATTCGCAAGTTCTTCTACCCTTACAGACAAAGTTTGGTGCACTTGCGGGGCAATTTCCATTAATATCTTTTCGAACTGCTGGGCTTCAAATATAAACATAGCTAGTATATCCCTTATTGGCTCCGTGAGTTTTATTCTTTCCGAATAATCAGCTCTGTTGATAAGTAGAAGTATACGCTTGAAATAACCAGACGCTTCTTTTGCTACTCGGTCTGCCGCGTTTCTATATGCAATAGTAAAATTCTGCTCATCTAACTGAGCCCTTACTAGATCCGTGAACATTTCAATAGCACCGTTATCCCCCAAAGTTTGTCTAATCAAAATCTCTACAGATTCGCGGTCGAGATTTCCGGTAACTGCCCGTGTAGCCAAAGGGAACTGTTTCTCCGGGGGAACCCTTCTGAGCAAAATGGCAATACTATACAAAAGCACACCGCGACCAACAGCCTCTCTTACTTTTGGCTCAAGTCCCATAAACCACACGGCATTTCGCACCTTACTTTCGCCCAGCCCCACCCTTCTTGCAAAATCCGCTACACTCGCCGCACCTCCTATCCTCGCCTCATATAACCTGTAAATTGCACTAATTGCCTCAGCCTCGTCTTCTGGGTTCATTTTTTCGTGCAAGTTTTCTGCTATCTGTACTTCTAAAATCTGATCTTCTGTAAACTCGATTGGCCAAACGCGAACGCGAAGCTTGGTAAGGGGCAAAATATTATCAGGGTTTTGAATATTATGCTCCTTCACTAACTGGTTGATCATTTCAACAGCCCAAAACCTATGTTGACCTGCCCAAACTCTTGTTCTTCCATCTGGCAGAGTGTCACCTGTACACTCTTGTATCTGGCCTTGTGCAATTATGCTTTTGGCTAACCTTCTTACAAACTCCTCATTTTTGTCTCGTATGTTTGTCCCCAAAACCATTTCGTGAGGATAATTTTTGACAACCGCATACTCACCACTACGTTCTGAACTCCCAGCGAGTATGCCACCGAGAATTTCCCCGCGGCCCACATCATCTCTTTCAGTCCCTGCCATATTCTAGACAATATATATCAATTTAAATATTGTTTATAGTAGTTCTTTTTATTGGTGTTATAATTTCCTACTAACATGATTGAGCGAGCTCCAGAGCAAGTGCCAACACCAGCTCAAACTCTAAAAACGTTCCATATTGCTGCAAAAATGTTTCTTTCAGGGAAAGATCTTGCATTTAAGCATATTCACAATTATCCCTTTATTCCATCCTTAAACGAATTGGCCGAACGCTTGGTCTCATCAACTCCCGAGTTGGGTGAATTAACCGAATGGCAACGGTCATTTCTTCTGGTCAATGGACTTATGAAAACCTGGAATTTAATGAACAGAAGGGCAATTTGCCAAGCAAAAATGGGGAGAAATCCTATCGAGGTTAAGAAAAACCTGTTGAGTGCCATCAAATTTACCAGCGAAGGTGAGTTAGATTTAGACCCAAGAAAAGTTGAGTTTGAGTGGAGTTTGTTCTCGGTAGGACTGGTAGCCGACGGCACTGAATTCGATAAAATATTAGAGTACTCATTTGGCAAGAAACATACTCGTAAAACCCGACCGCGGGGTTTTATTGGTCTTTTCGCTACTGAACTCGGGAGAATGCCGGTTGTCCAAAGGCGGAAAGAATATCAAACAACCGTTTGGCACGAAGACATACACGTTTGGCAACAGGCCATGGGATACGACTACAAAGATTACGGAGTCAGTAACTTTATTGATAAACCTGAAATATTAAGAACAGTAGAAAATGAGGCAATACAGCCCGGTGATTTGGAAGAAAATGAAAAAATGCTTAAAGGCATTCTTCACACTGCTCGAGGCGAAATGAGAATTGAGCTACCTGCATATTTATGGTGCAAGGAGTTTCCCCTAGTTAATCTGCTGCAAAGTCCAGATTCTCAAGATATCAATTTTGCATTGGTCAATATTATCAACGCAATTTACTTCCCAGCAAACACTTTCCGGGAAGATGAGCAAATTGCCCGTCATTATAAAACTTTGATGAAAATATCCGCGGTTGACCTGGAAAGACGCCAAATTTTAGCAATTGCCCAACAAGCCATTCGGTCTTGGGGGACACAGGTAACCCATACGCACAAGCTGCAGCCATTTCTACTGTATTACCACCAGATTTCAGTGTAGCTTTGTATAAAAATTTAATGCTAGGGAGGAATGTTAAGCTAACCAAAGAACCCGGGATTGATTACGAAACCCCCATGGCTTCTGCCCTGGTTACTCATGCACGAAGAAGTGTTCTGCCAGATTCTTATGGCCAGGGGGAGGAAATACCGCAAGAATTAACATCAGCGTTTCTTGATACAGTTATAAAATGTTTCAACAATAAGATTCTCTGGTTACCAATCATTGAGGAGTACCACACTACAAATGCAGATTTACGAACAGCCAAGCAAGCTTTGATTCGCTTTACCTGTAAAAGTATCCCGCCAGGATCCCGAGGCAGGATTAGGACACAACTTGAATCGCAGTTAGTTGTCTAACTACTCCCTGAATTCCTCAAGGGTTGCTGAAATTTGAAAAGTTTGTTCGTTGCGCCAGATTTCCATATCGACCCTGTCTCCCACGCGTTTTTTGGAGATTATATCAACCAATCCATTTGTGCTTTGGGTAACATTCTGCCCGTCCATTCTTGTTACAATATCATCTGTTCTTAAGCCTGCCTTTTCAGCCGGAGAACCAGATAATACATTTGTAATGTATGCTCCCTGGGGAACTTCATTCAAGATTGCAGCTTGTGCGCTAATTACTTGGTATTCAACACCGAGATACGCTCTTCTAAACACTCCACCCATTTCTCCATATTGATCTAAGGCGTTTTTAACCACTTCAATGGGTATTGCAAATCCTATGTTTTGCGCCCCGCTTGCGACAGCAACATTAACTCCAATCACCTGTCCTGCGGAATTAAGTAAAGGCCCCCCTGAATTGCCAGGATTAATTGCCGCATCGGTTTGAATAACTCCGTCCAAGCGCTCAACAAAGCCTTCATAAACGCTTCCTGCAACTATTCCACGCCCTAACCCTGAAATTACGCCGGTAGTAACCGTATGCCTAAACTCTCCCAAGGCAGTACCAATTGCAACAACAAATTGCCCGACCTTAAGATTATCCGATTCCCCCAGCTGCACTGGTTTTAAACCCGAAGCATCAATTTTGAGAACTGCGATATCGTTTGATGGGTCGCGTGCAATGCTTTGCACCTCGTACTCTTTATTGTCGCTTGTCACAACTTTATACGTAACCTGAGTATTACTCACAACGTGCTTATTGGTAATGATTAGCCCATCTTCTGAAACAATAAACCCGGTTCCAATGTCTCTGTCCTGCCCTCCTTCAACTCTTGAACTAAACCCACCGAAGGGATTAAATTCCAAAATCCTCCTTGCTTCGGTTTGCCGGGTTACTGTAACAACCGAAGGAGAGACCGACTCGGCTACGTCAATAACTACTGACTCCTCATTCAATATCCGTCTTTCTTCTCCAATCAAATTTGTTCTCTGTCCCAAAAATCTATCTAAAGGTCTTAATCCAACAATTCTGTCAACTACCGCCCCAGCCGTTGCGACTACGGCGAGAATAACCAAGCCAACTAAAATAACCAATACTCTTGAGGGAATTCTATTCATAAATACCAAATAGAAAATATGTGTACTTTAAGATTTTAACACTTTCAAAGCTTCCTGCAACTGCTCGTCTTCTTCTGTGTTTTCATCATCAGTAACCTCAATATCCGGTTTTAAACCCTGTTCGTTTACCCAGTACCCCGATGGGGTTAGCCATCTGGCAATTGTAATATGCAGTCCGCTCCCGCCTTCCAATTGTCTCGGCTCCTGAATTGTTCCCTTACCAAATGATTTTTCACCCACCAATTGAATTTTGGCAATATCCCGCAATGCGCCCGCCAGAATCTCAGAAGCAGATGCACTCCCCTCGTTAATTATTACTACAACCGGCGTCTTTGTAAGTAAGCCAAGGCGTCTAACCTTGAATTCAATTTTCTCTCCTGTCCCTTTCTCCTCAGTTACAATCAATGAACCATTGGGTAAAAATTCTGAGGCAATGTCAACCGCCGAATCCATATAGCCTCCTGGGTTGTTTCGAAGATCCAGGACAATTCCTTGCAGATTATTCCTGCCAATTAATCCCCTCACTGTTTTATCCCACTCGCCTTTAGTTTCGCCCGCAAACTTTAAAAGTTTAACGTGCGCAATCGTCCCATCCTCCAAATATTCCAGTGTCAAACTTGGAACTTCAATCTTTCTTCTTGTTATATCAACAACCCTCGGCTCCTCCTCTCCGTCCCGCAAAAGCGTCAAGGTGACTCTTGAATTGGCTGGTCCACGTATAATTTGAACTGCCTCGCTTAAATTAATCCCAACTGTTCCGCGATCGATATTCTTGGCTTCATCTTTTATACCAATAATGTAGTCCCCTGCCCGAACACCTACCGCCTCGGCCGGTGACCCTGGTAGTGGTGCCAAAACTGCCAGTTGAGTCCCTTTAAAACCGATTTGAATTCCAACACCTTCAAAACTGCCACTTAAGTCCTCTTGTACCACCTTGTTTTCCTGAGGTGGAAGGAAGGAAGTGTAAGGGTCGCCGAGTGCATCAACCATACCGGAGATTGCACCATACACCATTTTTGCCGGATCAAGCTTAGCCTTGTCAAAATATGATGTTGAAAGTGTGTCCCAGACTCGCCAAAACAAAGAAAAGTTTACGTTCTCGCGACCAGGAGGTATATCTCTAACTATTTCAATATTACGGGACTGAGGAGTAAGCGAAAGTTTATAGCCGTTTATCCCAACATAATACCCACCGCTAAATAAACCCAATACAATGATTGAAAAAAGCAAAAGCCTTCTCAACTTTATAAAATTAATTCTGGGCAAATTCATTCTTGTTGAATTTTATACTATTGAAGCGCGCCTGTGAACGGCAAAAGTGCCAAATGCCTAGCCCGTTTTATTGCTATGGCTATTCTTCTTTGATGTTTGGTGCAAACACCAGTACGTGCCTTACCCAAAATTTTACCTCTCTCAGTTATAAACTTACTGATTTCTTGGTAATTTTTATAATCCGGTTCTGTTTTTGTCTTACAAAATGGACAGTTTGCAGGAACTGGTTTTAATTTAATTGTTCTTCTTTTTTGTTTCATCAGAATGGTATTTCCTCATCCTCAGGCTCTTTTTTTTCAGCCTTTTTTGCAGAATCCTTCTTAGACTTCGCTTCTTCCCCAGCCGCTTCTACCGGAGGTTCGTTAGTAAACTCTTCTGGTATATCAAAGTCATCAACTGGTGCCGGACCTGCTCCACCCTGCCTTGAATCCAGGAGTATCATGTCAGTTATAACAACCTCTGTGGTTTGTCTTTGCTGATTGTCTTGTCCAGTCCAGCTTCGAGTTTGCAAGCGCCCTTCGACATAAACCTTTCTACCCTTAGTTAATAGTTGCGAGCAGATTTCTGCTAATTTATTCCAAGCGACAACCCGGTGAAATTCTGCATCCTCTTTTTTCTCTCCTGACTCGGTAACCCATTGCCTATTTGTTGCAATACCGAATGTGCAGACTGCACTGCCAGAAGGTGTGTAGCGCATCTCCGGATCGCGGGTCAGATTTCCAATTAAGGTTACTTTATTTAAGCTTCTTGCCATTTATTTCTCAACTCTAACTAATAAATATCTTAATACTTCGTCATCAACTTTAAGCTTTGCGTCAATCTGCCCTGCTTTTGTTGATATTAATTCTAAAGGAAAATGAAGATAATTTCCAACTTCATTTTTCTTAATTTCGTACGCTAAAGGTTTTTCTCCCCAATCTTCAAGTTTGCCCAGCTTTCCCTCCATCGCATCAACGGTCTTTTCCAGTTTTTCAACAAATGCCTTCTTTTTGGCAGCTGAGGTTTTTCCCGGTAATACAACTGTTAATTCATACTTTTGCATATGTGAGTTAGTATATCAGCTTCCAATTTTAAACTCAATTACATCCGCCTCTTTTACAATATAGTCCCGGCCTTCTGAACGGACCAGCCCTTTCTCTCGGGCAATCTTCCATCCCGGGGCAGATATAAAATCGTTGAAATTGCAAACGTCTGCCTTTATAAACTTTTTCATAAAATCCGTGTGGATAACCCCCGAGGCCTCTTGTGCCGTAATTCCCGCTTTAATGGTCCAGGCCCGAACTTCCTTTTCACCAGCTGTCAGAAAAGTAATAAGTCCAAGTGTTGTAAATGCTTTTTGAATCAGTCGTGATAATCCTGAGTCAGATACCCCTAATTCACTTAAATAAACTGCCTGCTCCTCGTCAGTAAGATCAGCTAATTGGCTTTCGGTCTTTGCACAAATTGTAACAACCTGCTCTTTATTGACTTTAAGCCGCATTGCAAAATGTTCTTCGATCTCGCCTCTTCGTTTTAAATCGTCCTCATCGACATTAAGTACAATCAAAATTGGTTTTGCTGTAAGTAATGAGAGTTCTTTTAGGATTTTTGTCTCTTCATCCGATAAAACAATACTTCTTGCCGGCTTACCTTTTGAGATCGATTCCTTTAATTTTAGTACTAATTCCCATCTTTTTCGTAATTCTTTGTCCTGCGAGCCTCCCGGGTCTTTCTGGTTTTCTAATGTCTGCAGATCAGCAAGCGCCAACTCAGTTTCAATAGTTTCAAAATCCAAGTCGGGTGTTATTTGCCCGTCACGCACAATATCCTTATCACTAAAAACCCGTAAGACATGACAAATCGCATCAACTTCCCTAATATGGCTTAGAAATTTATTCCCCAAACCTTCGCCTTTATGTGCTCCTGCGATTAACCCTGCAATGTCTACGAACTCAACAGTCGCAGGAACCCCGGGCGGCAAAACGTCAAGCCCTTCTGAACCTTTGACCGCTTGCGACAATTGCGATAGACGATTGTCTGGTACTGGCACGACTCCAATATTCGGTTCGATCGTTGCAAAAGGAAAATTAGCAACATATGCTTGCTGCTTTTTCAAAAGCGCATTAAAAAGTGTGGACTTTCCAACGTTAGGTAGGCCCACTATTCCTACTGATAAGTTCATACCCGATATTTAGGTGATTTATGGGTATATGCCCCATAACTTCAACCTCATTTGTTGTTCCTTTCATGACTATTTTATCAATTACGTCTCTAATTAACAAAGACTTACTTGAGTAATTGAGGCTCTGTAACACTTCTTTCACCTCTTGGCAGAATTCTTGTAGCTCAACGTTATCGATATTTATATCCTTTGTTAGCTCATTTAGTCGTTTTAGCTCGTTTTCTTCATCCTTTCTTCGTTTGTTTATATCACTTTTTAGTTCCTTAAATTCCTCGAACTCAATTTCTCCCTCAACATGAAGCCTGATACAGCGTCTTTCTTCTTCCTCAAGCTTTGAAATGTTATGAAGGTGTGCTTGCTTTTCTCTTTCCTCGCTTTCATCAACCGCTTGAGCTTTGAGGTAGTCTTCTGCAATCTCGTTGATGTTCTTGGAATTTGTGAGGTATTTCGTAAGCTCATCACAAAACACTTTATCGAGTACTCTGGCATTTAAGGCCGGTGATTTACATTCAGGAGGTAAGGGATGCCTGAGAATTCTGTCAGTACACCGATAATAGTAATGCCCGTTATTCTTCCCATTTCCTGCCCGCCTTTGACCACACTCACAAAATATTAGACCTGATAACAAATAGTCATAAGATTTTCTTCTCGGTCCATGCCTTCGATTGTTGTCCAATATCTTTTGGACTCGGTTGAATAAATCCCAATCATCTAGGATTTTCGGTACTTTGTAGGGATACCATTCTGCCCTTGGCCTTACCCGTCTGCTCCCCTTTTTTATCTTCCTGTACTTTTCTTCTTTTCGAGGTACTTTAGTTTCAATCGCTTCTGATTTGTTATAGTAAATCACCCCTGTAATATAAGAGTCACACCGAAGAAGCCTTAGAATTGGTCCTGTACTCCAAAACTCGCTTTTGTTCTTTCTCGGCTGTATTCCCTTCTCGTAAAGCTTTCTGACAATTTCCTTAATGGAATATCCTTCATTACCTAACCAATTGAAAATTAGTTTCACCACCTCTGCTTCTTTTGCATTTAGCACAATTTTGGGTGGTTTATTATCTGTCTTTTTTATGTAGGTATAACCGTATAGTCCTTGACCATTGATTAGAAGGCCATTCTTTGCCTTATGCAATTTACCTCGCCTGAACCGTTCCGCAATTTTGATACGTTCATAATCGTGGAAGGCACCCATGATATTACGCATAAAGTTTTGCTCACCATTCTCAGGGTTAATATCGTGTAGCGATATTACCTTTACCCCTTCGTCCTCAAACTCTTTTAGAAGCAATAACTGATAAGTAAAATCTCGGCTCAATCGACCTAAATCGTAAACATATAAATACTTAATCTCTTTTCGCTTTACTGTATCTCTTAAGGCATCGAGTCCAGGTCTGGCTAGTATTGTTCCAGTCCATCCGTCATCAAAGAATTCATGTTCAGGGGAAATATAATTATTATCCTTTTTTATTCTTTCCTTAATTTCTGCTTTCTGGGACTCTATTGTTTCTTCGTTTTCCTGCCTGCCTGTTGAAACACGGGCATAGTAACCCGATACATTTGATAGATGATTATCCATAAATTCTTATTTTGTCCCTGTCGTATAAAACAGGGTTAATTATTCTTATTTTTATTTTCTTCACGGGTATTAGTTCATATGTATGGAGATAATCTATCCCCAACATTTTCTTTCTTCGAATTAAGTTCTTTCGTGCCTGTCGAAATATCCTCCAATATGCGGTTTTAAGGCGAGTTTCGCTATCTTCATTATCCAAATATCGGAATAATAATTTCGGTTCCATCACTCTTTTCATAATTTTTTATTGATATTAAGGCCTTACATCACATAAGGCTAGTCTGGTTAGCTACCTAATGCTGATAAACCATTAACATAGGTCAGATAAGACGTAATAGCATATTCTTGTCTTTGACCAAAGTTTAACCTTGCATAACCGCCGTGGTAAATTTTTGCTGCCCTGTCGAATGCCTTTGCTGCATCAATTATGTTTTCAAATAATCCTAAATGCTTAAATTTCTTGTTCACTTTTATAGTTGCTCTCCACTTGCCTGTAGGCTTATACCAGGAGACTCCTCTATAACCAGATGTATTTCTTGATAGGGGTAGGTTTCTTTGATTTTCTATGTGCGAACATATTCTTAAATTTTTTTTACGGTTGTCTAACTTGATATTATTTATGTGGTCTACTTCTTGACCAGGCAAAGCCCTAATAATCTCTCTATGCATATATACTGATTTGCGTATACCCTTACCTCTGGGTAAATTTCGAAATGCATAACCCCTATTTCGGTTATAAGCCCATTTGTATTGGCTCAAATAATCATAATCTTCGTCATCCACTAAAGCGTATCTATTCTGGGTTAGTTTTATTCTTCTCATAGTTTATAAACATGCCTACTAGGCTCAAATCTTTCCCTGCCAATTGAGTCAAGCAGGGCATGAGCCCAATACCAAAAGTTGGCAAAGTCTGACCTATCCCTTTTAGTGGATAGTTTCTGGTAACGATAATTCAATCCTCTGTTACCATTGGGTTTGACAAAGACATTGAGGTTTCGATTGTTATTGTTATTCATATTTTGTCCCAGCAAACCTACATGCTAAATGATTGGTCATACAGCATGGTTTTAAGCTCCTTCATAGAAGATGCAAAACGCTTGGGACTAATTAAGAGGGTGTCAGACCAGAATTGTTTGACTACTTCGACCAATTCATCATCCTTGAGGAATTCAAAATATGAGTGGCGAGGATTTTTCTTATTTATCCCAACAATTTGGAAACCTTCGCTCTTGAGAACAGAAGCAAGTATCAAATTATCAGTAATAAAGTATATTGATTTTTCGTCCATATTTATTTTGCCAATAAAAAAGCAATCAATTGTAAGCAACAATCGCCTTGAGGGCTGAATGCGTCCTACTCCGATTGCCTTAAAAAGCGTCAACGTGTTGACTGTACGGCAAAACTAAACGGACAAATTATTGAATTGTTATGTAACAATATTAGTAAATAAAATGGGCAGTTGTCAATACAGAAATGACCGACATAACGGGACAAAGTGAAATACAGCTAAACTAAATAAAACGCATCTAATTGGAGTCGAAAAGTTTTTGTATCATGGAGATGGATGGTTATTTGAAAAATCGCTGGGGCAAAAAATACTTACTGTTTTTGAGGTTCTTTACCTATACCTTTGACCAATGCTTCCACCTTTTTAATTTGGTCATTTACACCATATTGTAATTGTGGGTACACACGCCCTTGATAATACTGTTCAATCATCCAGGTTGGAACAAACGGATCAAGTGTGTATTCACCTTGTGAACCACTTTTTCTTGCTTCTCTAAACTGAGGGTTATCATGCGAGTCCATATAATGATTTAATGTTGCAAGTTGCTCATGCACATCAATTACATGCGTAATCCCTCTTGTCCTTACTGCTTCCTGTATTTCACGGTCTGACGCAGGTGATTGCTCACCCGTTGGCTTTTCTTTATTTTGAATAAAAATAAATTCTATTTGACTTGGGTCATATTGAGCTTGCTGCTGTAGCATCTCTGTAAATAAATGACCCCACGGTTTTTCTAAATGATGGTAGCCAATTACCATACCAACCTTTGCTCCTTTCGGTATATCAAGAGATGGTCTGTATGGCTCCACTTTCGGCAATTCACCCATTTTTGAAGTATCAACAACATAGTATTGATAAGGGTTTTCCCTAGCTGCTGTAAGCTTTGGATTAAATGGTACGGATGAACGGTACTCTTCTGTAAATCGTCTGAGATAAACAACTCTGCGAGGGTCATTATCATCTAATTCTTTTATAGCTTCCCATTGTTCTCTTCTGCGCGCTTCAAACTCTTCACGGCTTAATTGAACAAAATGATTATCTGGTAAATCTGCTGGTGGCAAGTCTGCTCTAACAGAGCTTTCTGTATGTATGCCTTGTCCTGAACCAGGAACACGAGGTTCTCGGTGTTGCGCCACAGTCGAAGTCACGGGTCTTTTTTTTAACTTTACTAATAAATCTTCTAAACCTCCTGCTTCGGTAGCAGCAGAAACAATATCTGCTGCCTCAACATCCGGCAAGTGAAGTAATTGTGCTAATTGACGCTGTTGCTCTTCTGGGAGACGGGCGATTTGTTGTCGTAATTCTCTTGGTTGTAAAGGTGAGTAAACCGAAGTAAATCCTTGCTCTGTGGGTTTCTCAAAAAGAATAATTGTTCTCCCATTTTTATCGAGAATATACTCATTCCCATCAGGTAATTTAAGGTGCTTTGAGTCTGGAAAGAGGGTTTGTGCAGCTTTTACATCAAAAGGTAACGGGGTTTCTGCAAAATCAACTCTCCCTAATTCTTTTGGAGCAGTAGGTTTATTAGGTATCGGTATATTATCTACATTTGGTGGTGTTTCTGACATATTGTAATTATATCTCATTTACGCTCTATTTACTCTGGTTAATCCTTGCTTTGGGTAAAAACCAACTAGAAAGTCTAGAATATAGAAAATTGAAGTTTGTGTAGAACCTAGATATACCCTGTTACACCCTGTATTACCCTTAAAAACCCTTGAAATCCCTAGCGTGTAAAAGTATATGGAAGCACTAACAACGGGTTAAACCACTAAACTAGCGAGGACAAGCATTTACCAAACGATTGTTCCCCAATTTGGTTGAAATCTACTGAAATTTGCAGTTGAGCTGATTAACTGTTTCTCGTGTAATGTCAAATCGTCAGAAATAACATTAGCTGTATTTGCTGGGTCTACTATTCTCGCGTTTACAAAGTTAGTCGATAAGTATTCTAGTACTCTCAAAAAGTTAGCATCAGTATTACCAAATCTGTAACCTGATAAGCAATTGATAACACATTCCTCAAGATATATTGAAGGAAAATCTAACCCTTTATTTCTTCGCCAAATTTTTGTTAATCGGATTTCTGGTATCCTACCTGAGTTTGCTACTCTAGTAATATGCACATCTATATTTGTTTTTATCCTATCCCGACCTGACTTGGTTACATGCAACCAATGGTCATTTGTATTACCACCAAATTTAACACCAGGGACTATATCTACTTCAACCCCACCATGGTTGATTCTTACGGATACGTTTTGTCTTCTCACGGAATAACCCCGTTGCCTTAAAAATTGTGCTAAGGAATTATAGATGTCAGCAAGTGTCCGGGCATTTAGCGCATTGGGGTGAAGCGATACAAACAAGTCAACATCAGCTTCCCCCGCAATAGCTGTACCTTTGGCATTAGAACCTGAAACATATAAATATCCTTGTAAATTGTGCATGGTAACCCAATAGTTTATTAGCTGAAACATTAATTGGTACACGGGTGTTTGAGGTAAAAAAGTCGCAGAAAATGTGTTATATCTATTTAGTACTTGGTTTACATATTCCAAAGGTGTCATTGTAATTATTTGTCATATCCAGTGGTAATCATACTTACCACTACATCATTGATTAACCTGCCTCTAAAATTTGTAACAGTAACACAGCGGTGTTCATTCAGCTTGTCCATTTGCTCTTTGGGAATAAAACCCTGTTCTTGGGGTGCATACACAACTAAAGCAGAAGCGTCCCTCTTAATTTTCAGTATATCTAAAATTTCTTGTTTCCAGTCAGGCCAGTAAACTAAAAAAATTGTCGCGCCATCACTTTTCCCCAAATCATTTTTACTGGAAATTTTAACTATATTTCCTTTTCGGAACAATTTGGAGTCAATTAACAAATCATTAAGACTTGAGAAGTTATCGCCCTTTGCGTAAATAGCAATTTTCCGTTTAGCCAATCCGTTACCAAGCCTTAGTAAAGCCGGTAAAATTCCTCTAAACCAAGCATAAATTCCGGCAATAATGGTTAAAATGAATACAATTGTGGAAATCCGCCCTACCCAGTCCAGTACCTCAACAAAAGTCATATATAAATCCTTATTCTGTTGAGCAAATTATAGCAGTTTCAGGTTCAGATTGCTACGATTATAGGGTTAATAAATTCCTGGTGGAGGCAAGGATAAAATTATTCGTCCGCGAACATCCCTGTTGACTATGACTCTCTCTTTTCTAGGCTGTGGTGGGTGGAAGCTAAAATGGAAGGATAAATATGAGGATTTTCGTTGTTTGTGCCAACCGATAAGGACATAAGACTATTTTATAATTTAGAAAGCAATTAAACCATCTAGAAGTAATTTTCCGGTTGTTTTACTGTTCTAACACTGGTGTATTCTGGACTCATATGTGTTCCCGTTTTACAACTTGGACATAAATAGTAACCGCCATCTCTGTCATGCATTCTGACTCTTCGGGTGTTAGAATCCCAACAGTTGCTACAATATGGTCCAATTTTGTTATTGTCTTCAACTATCCAATATGAATTTTCCTCGTAAATAAGCTTGTTTTGGGTTTTGATTTTTTCAGACAATTTCTCATTTTGTTTCTTAAGTAAGTTTATTTTTTCTTGCTTTAAAGCAATTTCTTCCTGCTGATTCAATATCTTTTGCTGGGCTAAAATTATTTGTTGGTATTGTTCAAATTTATTAGCTTCGAGTAATACTTTGCCTGCTGATTTCAAGCCATCAATTATGTTTAATCCCACTTTAATCACCCCCTTTCACCACAAAAAAACCGGTAGGCGAGATGCCTCCGGTCAACCTATAAAAATTATATGTAATCCTAACTCCTCTTCCCACTGTTCTTCTCCTTCCAATTCTAAGATGTAAAACCAAGCAAATGTTACAATACTTCAGTTCGAATATCAATAGACATGAGAAATAATTTCTTAAATTGTTATAATTGGTTGGTGGTTACGAAAGAAGAAATATTAAACTTCATCAAAAAACAAAAATTGGCCGTCATCTCTACGGTTGGTCCAGACAACAAACCAGAATCAGCGGTCTTGGAGTTTGGTGAGTCTGGTGAATTTGAGCTAATATTTGATACTTATGATCACTCAAGAAAATTTAAGAATCTACAAACAAATAGGAATGTTTCATTTGTCATTGGTTGGGATGAAAACATTACAGTTCAGTACGAAGGAATTGCGGAAGAGGTGTTTGGTGAAAATAAAGAAAAGTACCAAAAATTGTATTGGATGAAAAATCCAATGGCTGAGCGTTGGGCATCAAGAAAAGGTATTACCTACTTCAAAGTCACTCCCAAGTGGATTCGCTATTCAGATCTCAACAAACATCCTTGGGATATTACAGAAATTAAGCTTTAGCTATTTTCTTTTCCATCAACCAGTATGTTCCGTCTTCGCCTTCATCAACAGGAGAAGATCCAAGTTTAACAAACCCTCTTTTTTCGTAAAAGCCAACCAGTCCAGGCACTTCGGCGCGGCAATCTAACCGGAGCCAGTCTGCGCCAGCCAGATATGCCTCGTCTTCAATATATTGAAGCATTTGACCAGCAAACCCCCGTTTGTGTTCTGCGGGTAACACTGCAACAGCCGTTATATAAACAGCCGGGTCTTCCGGATTTGTAAATTTCCCCGCATACCCGGCTTCATTATAATACTTAGGAGGGTTACTTCCGGTTGTGATTGTCCCAACAGGTTTGCCGTCACTAAGTGCCAGGAATACATCTTTCTTTTTGATCATTTTATCAACCATGTCCTTTGTATAATAACGTGCCCAATGTTCTAACCCTCTTTGAGATAGCCATTTAGCACAAGTTTCGATTATTCCCCAAACAATTTGAGCCTCCTCGGCAGTTGCTCGCCGAATACGAAACTCCTGCAAAATCTCAGAATTTTCTCTTGGCTCTACATTCTCAGTCATATAACTATTTTGTTACTCTACTGGGCAAAGAAGGAATATGTGTGTAAAAACCATTTGTCCCTTGTAGTAAATGCATTCCTTTCCAGTGGTCATTGGAACACCTTCTTCGCTATCAATAATTTTATACGTATATCCCCAATCACCTTCTGGTTCTGGATAAAAATCTTTGTGAAGTCTTATCTTGTCTCCGTTTTGCAATATCTGACTTTTCAAATAAGCAATTACCTCTTTTTTGGTCACCCCCAATCTTTTTAATTCACTCTCGGCTATTGTCCCACCTGCGTACACCCTCGTATATATCCTATCCCCAACTTGCACCAACTCTTGCCCACCACCTACTCTATCAGCAACCCACTCGTCATGATATACACTGCCCCCGCCCTCTAAGTGACTCGATTCCACATCAAAACCACCTCGGCCAACACCAAGACGAACAGTGCCTCCGCCAAATCCTTTCTGCAACCCTCGCGCTAACATCTTTTCTATATCCATGTAAGCATTATACACCCACTGCTAAATACTCCAGATGTGTGGCATGTTGAATGTCCCTTTAGATAATCGTTACAAATCCGACGTAGATGTGTTATTGGAGAACTAATCTATAATGATACTTTTCTTCATCTTGGCCAACACGCACAAAACCATTTTTCTCATAAAACCTGTGTGCCCGCTTCATATTAACATGCGTATTTAAAATCACCTCACTGAAACCTTCGTCCTTGGCATGCTGTAAAGCGCGATCTAATAATTTCTGACCCACTCCCTTCCCATGATGATCACTCTTAACAAACATTCTGTTTAACTTAGCTGTACCATCACCCAAATCTCTGATAGCAACCGTGCCTATTACACTGTTCCCATCAATTGCTATCCAAAAGCAACCTCGCCCCGAATAAACTTGGCTTATCCTCCTTAGGTCCGGATCGTCAATTTTTTCTTCACCCTTCTTGATTACTCCCATTTCCTTAAGTGAATTATCGATAAGATCAACCACTTGGTCTTCGTATATAGGACGATATGTTTCAATTTGAAAGCCCGACTGTGTTTCTATTTCAGCCATTAAAGCAATTTTACGGCTAATCTGCCATTCAAACAAATACCTGATACACCAAAGGTTGTCAAACACTATTAAAGTATCTTTTTAAACCCTCTGGTTTGGCGCCATTTTGGTTTGTATTTTTCATTTTTAGCTTTTTTCTCTTTTTGTCCTGCTTCGTCAATAAGCTTTTCCATTAGGTTCTTGAATTTAAGGGGGTGGGCAATGTTATCAAGAACTATTTCTTTGTTTTTTGAGCCTGCCGTGTGGATAATCACTTTCCCGAATTTATAAATTGCCCGCTCGACAAAGCCTTGCCGCACTTCAACGTGCGTTATTTTGTCATACACCGCGGAAGTTAAACTTACATTGAAGTATCCAAGTTGCATAATAAGCCTTTTGTTTGTAAGAATATACTGAGTTCCTGCCGCCTCAAAATAGACCATTATTAGTGAAACTATAAAAGCCAGAAAATATCCAAGTAATAATCCAAACACCAGGTGTACCCCTGCAATTTGCATAAAGATGACTGTAAGAATAATTACCGGAATACCCGGGACTAGGTAGCGAAGCACTCCGAATCGAAATAAATGAAGTGGCGAAAGACCTGTTAAATACTGCATTTTTTCACCAGGCGCTAAGTAATGGGAGAACTTTTTAATTTGATTTTTATTAGCTTTGGGTAAGTAGTCTCCATGAGCCGGACTTGACATAACTTATTCTATCATTAAGTCGGTTCTTTTAGCTGTAAAAGCCATTCTTATCCAAAATTATCTAGCTCAAGGTGCGTTTTAGCATCATGCTTTTTCTTAAGCATTCTTCTCGTTTTTTTGTATATTCTGTCAACTGCTTCTCGAACACCAGTCAAAACCCCCCAAGATGCAGTTTTAACAACTAAATCATCCCCCGAGTAGAATTTGGCTCCCAAGGTGGTTTCGACTAAAGTCGGTCTTCCAATCCCCACCTTACCTTCCTTAAACCCAATCTCAAATCTTTTTAGAGGAAGGCGCCTCGAGAGTTTGTCTCCCATATCAAAAAGCATTTCATATATCTCCTCAATTATAAAATTGCTTACAGCTTTGGGTTTCCGCATAACTATTGGTACTTCAGTAATCGGAAGATTCATTCTCGAAATAGCAAGCAAAATGTCACGAATACTGATAAAACCTACGGGTTGATTATTTTTGTCGATTTGAACAACACTGTTTGCCCCGGAGCTAATCAGTTTTTGAATTAGTGAAGACACATTTTCATTAATATCGCCTTTAACAACATCATTTTTGTAAAAATTTGCGATTGGTAAATCACCTCTTTTAACTTCCTCGCCATCAAACATTAATTGACCAAAATTACCAAAGGCCTTGGTAAATCTCTGTCTAGGTGAGGGATCAATAAACGCATCTTTCAAATCGTTTCTTGTAAGAATTGCTATAAGTTGCCCATTATCCCCTACAACAACCAACCGCGTTATACCTTTTGTTCTTAATTTCTTATACGCATCTTTGACTTTAGCATCAGCTTTAATAGTTATCGGTCTGTTAACTTTAAGTTCCTTTGTCAATTCGTAAAGATTAACAGGATCGGTAGCAAGTTCTTTGATAATTTTTTTAGCTCTTATTATTCCGATTACATTTATGTCTTTATCAAAAACCGGCAGGGAATAAAACCGGGTTGAAAGCATGTTATGCACACACACAACTATAGATGTGTGTTCTTGTATTTCTGACGGAATAGTAAATGCTTTAGATACCTCAGTAGTAAAAACTTGCCTGCTTTTGTATAGTGCAGAATATGGCGAAATTAGACCAGCAAACTTTTCTGGAGGACTTAAATTCTCAAACACAAATACTGGCTCATGGCTACTCTCACTTAAATGAAGTATTGAGCCAATAGTCTCCTCAGGTGTAGTTTTGGCTACCGATGTTATCGGTTCTAAAAAGTAACCGGCTTTATGATTTGCGTACACACTAGGCATTCTTCTTGCTTCTTTTTAATGTTTTTGTACTACTCTTCTTATTGCCATTAACTTTTATTCTTTTAGGCTCAGGCGATGCAATTTTGGGAAGCGCTATCGAAAGAATTCCATGCTCACAGGATGCATGTGGCTGGCCGTTCGGATCAACATCCGCGGGAACCGAAATCCTATATGAAAAGGCCCTAGCAGCTCTTCTGTAAAATTTTCTCCCCTCTTCCTCTTTTTGCGCCTCCCCTCTTATCCAAAGAAGCCCACGGTCGTAAGTTATCTCCACTTCTTCTGGCGCAACTCCAGGCATCGCAACATCAATATATACATTTTGCGCATCCTCAGAAATGGAAATACCGTCTTCAACACCGACGGGTGTCGTACTTACCAACTCGTCTACGTCCTCGAAAAGTGAGGGCATTCTCATTGCCTGCAAATCCCACAGGTTTCGTGGTATCAAATTAGCCATACTTTAATCTACCTCCTTTCTAAGTTGTAAACATATTAGATCTAAGAGGTAAGATATGTTTAAGAAAAACGTAAGCCTTCCGGAAGATAGTGTCTTATATGCCCCTTACAAACCCTTAATAATATCCACACCCTAAACAATTAGTATTGCTTAAGTATGAACGCACAGTTAACAACTCTGGATGTTTTATATATCAGTCTATCTCTGGGGTTTTTAGTTCTTGTCGGATTTGTCTCCTTTACCTCTTTGAAATTAGCAAGAACGCTCGATTCATTGAAATTGTTAATCGATGACATAGACGACGCAGCAAATGATGTTAAAAACTTAAAAAATCAGCTTAAAGCAGGCGCGCTTAGTGCGACAAGTTTGATACTGGGTTTACTAAGCAGAAAAGGAAGGAGGTGAATATATGTCAAATTCCAATAATGGTATGAACACACTATCGGCAATGCTTTTCGGGGCAATTGTTGGAGGAACAGCGGTTGCCTTAATGCGAAAAGAAAACCGGGAAAAAGTTAAGAAAACCTTCGAGGATTTAAAGGAGGAAGGTCAGGAACTTCTTGATAGCGCTCAAGATAAGGTTCACGACTTAACAGAAAAGGCAGCTAGTAAAACTGAAAGAGCAGCAAGAAGGGCAAAAGAAGAGTCTCAAGCAAGAAGATGATTTCTATAGTTTCTCGGGGTTAATACGCAGAATTTTGTCATCTCCGGCTCTTGGTCTACCACGGCCGTCACGGTTGCTGGTTGAAATATAAAGCATACCATCCGGCCCTGCCACTGCCTCCCGAAGCCTTCCCAGCTCTCCTTTAAAAAATGTTTCCTGGGTTGTCGATCCAACTCTAACTCTGTACAGTGCTTCACCTCGAAGCCCTGCGAAATATAAGTATCCGTCAAGATATGCCAATCCCGAAGGGGCCCAGGTATCATTCCCGCTATGCATGTGCGGCGGATTCATAGCTTCTTGACTTTGATTACCCCGAACTGTAGGCCAACCATAGTTTGCCCCGGCGGCAATTCTATTAAGTTCATCAAATGCTTGTGACCCGTGTTCTGTGGACCATAAATTCCCGTCATTATCCCATGCAATTCCTTGGGGATTTCTGTGTCCATAGGAATATATTCTTGTTCTAAATGGGTTTCCGGGGGCAGGTTCACCAGTATCGGTAACTCTTAATATTTTGCCAGCCAAAGAATTTCTATCCTGAGATAATGATGGTTCTTGCGCATCGCCGGTTGTTATATATAAAAACCCGTCTGGCCCGAACTTAATTCTTCCCCCATCATGCGTTGAGGCTCCGGGGATTTGATCCACAATCATCTCTTCGTTCTGCAGACGGTTGTTTTGAAAAGTGTAACGGACCACTCGATTCATTGTATTATTCCCCGAGCCTGCATAAGTATAGTAAACGTAAACAAAACGATTGTTTTGGAAATCAGGATGAAGGACTATGCCATGCAAACCCCCCTCACCGATTTGTCTGACGGAATCAATTTGGGCAACAGGCTCATTTTGCAAACTTCCAGTTCTGTCAACCAGCCTAACCCTACCGCCCCTTTCTGTCAGGAACATACCTCCTTCAGGTAAAATGGCTAACGCCCAAGGTACTTCCAAATTCTCTGCTACAACACTAACTTGTGGAATATCCTCGCTCTCCTGGGGTGCCTCATTAAGTGGAATCTGGGTTACAGTTTCAGATACGGGCAGTGTCATTCTCCCTCGCTGTCGGCTCCACAAATAAGTTGCACCAACAAGCAAAAGTCCCACTAAGAGTAGTGCTAAAACAGTAACATTACCTTTCCTCACAATTTATTATACCTTATCTTTTCTTCGCCTTGGGGGTAGAATCTTGCGGCCGCGGCATTGTAGTATCCACATCTTCTGGTTCTGATTCAATAGTTACGTTTTCAGCATTTATAACAACTCTCCCCCCCGCTCTGCCTTGGTATGGATAATCCTCTGGCTGCTCACTAACTCTTCGGCTTTGTAGATCTTTTTTTGCCTTCTTAAATTTCCTTTGTAAGTCCTTACCAGTTCTTTCCAGATCCGCTTGGGCACTGTTGTAAATTTCCTGAGTTCTTGGACTCCGCTTTACTTCTTCAATCTTATCCTTCGCATCCTTTGCTACACTTCGCGATTTTTGTTTGACATTTTCGACTACATCAGGGGCCTTTTGCTCGACAGTATCCATTGCCTTATTCACAAACCCTCGTAGCCCTCTGTCTGTTTCCTGGCTCTTTACAAATCCTTCTGTTGCCCCCTTAACAATTGTCACATCTTCGCCAACTGTAATAATATCACTTACCTTAACTGTCTTTTTTCCCGATTCTATATTTTTTAACCCCTGGCTAACTTCTAATTCCTGAACGACTCCAGTCGTTGGTTCAAAATATACATCACTTACTCTCCCTAGATTGGCTCCTTCTTCTGTAACTATTTTTGTAGTTGTCAGGTAGCCTCCGTTTTTAACGGCATCTTGAACTTGCGTACCGGCTTCAGATCGCTTTTTAACGGCATTTTTATTGGCTATTAAAACTGCATCCTTCCCAACACTTTCTATATTTTCAAACGGCAAAATTTTAGCATCAGAAAATATTCCTTCATCCTCAAGTATAAATGCTATGATCATCTGCTGCTTAGGATCATATACTACATCTTTGATCGAATGAATTTCCTTGCCATCTGACTTGCTGATTACCTTTTTCCCGATTAAGTCTTTGCTTTTAATCATAATTATTCAAAGCGCCCGGTGGGGGTCTTTATGTGCTCATCTTTTCTAAGTAAAAGTCTTTGCAGGAGTATTAACAGTAATGCTCCGCCAACTGCCAGCAGAAACCCTTCAATGCTAAATCTCCCAACGTCCATATTTAGCGCCCAGCTGCCCAGAAACACTCCAAGAAGCGAACCCAGTATTCCAAGAGCTATTGTTCCGAGTATCCCTCCCCGTACTTTACCGGGGTCAATTAAGCCTGCCATTAGTCCTACTAGCAATCCAAATCCCAACCAAGAAATAGTGTTAATTATTAGTGGATCATTTAACAATGCTTCCATATTGACCTAAACATACTTCCTGAGATACAAAATATTGAAAAAACCAGGTAAATGAATGGTAAGAATAATTGCCAACAATGAAATCAAATGCAGTATTACTCCGATATCTGGCATATTGTGGTAGAATGCTTGCTTATGGGAAAAGAAGTTGTAACTGTTGGTGGCGGTACTGGAAGTCCAGAACTTAATCGGGCACTTCTCCAAACAAACAAAGTAGATTTTATACGCGCAATCGCGGCGGTATTTGATTCAGGAGGGGCAACAGGAAGAAGAAGACTCAACTCTGAAGGAAATGAGCCCGCATATAGCGATGCGATGAGAATTTTACTCTCCCTGGTAAGGGTTAATAGTGAGGATGATCAGATCCGCTTTCAAGCATTGAAAGATGTTATGTCACACAGGAACCGTAAAGATGAAGTGTTGGGTCATTCGGTTTTCGAACACTTCTACGATAAACACGATGGATATAAAAATATTGAAAACTTACTTAAAAGGCTTGGGTATAATTTGCATGGAACTGTTTTACCATCAACAACTCAATCAGCTAACCTTATATTTACAACTGAATCTGGTCGAAAATTCGAAGGCGAACATGAACTTGACGCGCGCTACATGTCCCCGGATGTGGTTGTTGATATGGTTCTTGATCCCCAAGTCAATGCATACCCCGAAGCCACTAAGGCAATTCGTCAAGCAAAATTAATATTTCTGTCTTTTGGGAGTCTTCACGGGTCATTGTTGTGTAATTTTCTGCCTGATGGAATGAGGCAGGCAATGGCTGAGTCCGAGGCCAAAATAGTTTTAACAACTAATTTGGTAAGTACCAGGAACGAAACGCATGATTTTAACCCGCTTCAATACATACAAACAGTACGCCGATACACTGGCGTTGATGTTTCGGCAATCGTTGTACCAGAAATTAGCAGAAGAGAATTTGAATCTCGATATCCAGAAGTTGCTTCGCTTTATTCTCTTGAATACTCTCACTTTCTGGGCTGGGAGCAGACAGAGTTGTATCGTGTCCAAAGTGAGAGCGTGCGGGTTATTACACACCAAGCAATTAGAATTATCGATATTCCTAGGGAAAATACAAAAATCGTTCGACACGACCCAGTGAAACTTGCCGAAGCTCTTAAAGATGTTCTTTAAAGAAGTTAACTGTTTTCTGCATTGCTTCTGTAAATGTACTCCCCGTCAGGTTATGACCTCCACCTGGATATTCATTTAATTCATGGCTTATTGACGTACCGTTTAAAAGTCTCATCAAATTCCTGCTGTAGTTTATGCTTACCACATTATCGTTAACAGCATGATGAAGCTGAATTGCACCTTTTAAATCACCAACATAGTTAGTTGGTGCAACTTGCCTCCAAAAATCGCTAGTTGGGTCAAACTCCCCGTATGTATTTCTTAGTTCTTGTCTTTTTCGAGCCCGTTCGGTGTTTTGCGGGGGCGGTCGGTAACTATTATCATCGATACCAAACTCCTGAATATCGCTATATGAATACACTGCCCCTGCCCAAATCACAACTGCTGGGATTGTTGGTTTCACAGTAAAACTCCTGAATAAAACATTACCAGCCATACTATGGCCCCAAAGCCCTATTTTATTCGGGTTAACAAACTCGCTTCTTTCCAATGCGGCATAGGCGTTTAATGTGTCAATTACGTAATCTGAGGAATAATACGCCCCGCCTGCTTCGCCCTCAGAGTCCCCATGTCCCCGAAGATCGATTTTAAACACCACAAATCCGCTTCTTGCCAAGTAATCTACATACGAGGCATAATTTTCAGTGGTTCGATATTGGCTCGGAGGAATATATCCATGCACAAAAACAATTGCCGGCCATCCCCCTTGTGGCATACTCCCTTTTGGACGAGTTAAAAGCCCATTAACTTTTAAGCCATCGGAATCGTAGCTTGTTAAATAAGCGGTATACGCGGCAGTTTCGCTTGCTTGACTCAAATTATTTAGCTTGCTTACAAATTCGCGGTTTCTTAAATATGGAATGGTTAGCTCCTGAAACGGAAAAGGGCTGGGCGAAGGTTTAGGAAGATTTTCTTTGACCTCAGATACAAGCGTCTCTATTTCGGATGTCCGACCATTTGTGTATAAGACATAAAATCCCAAAACAACGAGAACCGCCAAAGCCGTGATAACAGGAATTGTAGCAAACCCCTTCATTATTACATTATAACCATCACACCTCCAACACCCTATCCAGTAATTCATTATCCCACAGTGTAAGTTTTTGTTCGGGAAAAATAATGGCTTTTTGCGGGGCTAGCTCTTTAACAAATTCGGGCGTATGGCTTACCAAAATCATTGCACCCTTGTATTCTTTTAAACTCTCTAATATTACCCTCTGGCTTACAACATCCAAGTAGGTTGTGGGTTCATCAAGAACCAGCAAATTGTTGTCTCGACCAGTAAGAATTGCAATTGAAAGTCTGGTTTTCTCTCCCCCTGAGAGCGTCTCAATTTTTTGAAAGGCTTTATCTCCCAAAAACATATATCGCCCCAGAAAGGATCTGGCAAAGCCTTCTTCTCTCCTGGTTTCATCAATAAAAGTGTCTAATACCGTTTTTTGGAAGTCAAAACCTTCAAACTCCTGGGAATAGTACCCAATCTTTAATTGCGGGTTTTTAAACACTTCACCATTTTCACTAGGCAAAATATCCATTAGTATTTTTATGAGTGTTGATTTGCCTGCCCCATTGGGACCAATGAGTGCCAGACGCTCACCCCTAAGGAGACTAAAATTAACATTCTTAAGCACCTCTAGCTCCCCATACGACTTTGAAATACTATTCACTCGCATCAAGAGCTCACCCACATTGGCAGGCTCGGGAAGGGTTGCTTTTATCTTTTTAACTTCTGCAGGTAGTTCGGGCAAATTAGTCTTTTCTTTTTCTATTCTTTTTTGCTGCCTCACTCTGGCACGCACCCCCTTTTTGGAAGTAAATCTGGCCATTTTCCGTAAACCTTCTTCCATTTGTTTAATGTGCTTTTGTTTTATTAAAACCTGTTTCCTTAAGAGCTCATCTCGCTCACCTTTAAGTCTTAAAAAATCTGAGTAATTGCCTTTGTACTCTTCGATTGATTTTGTTTGTGGGTTAACTGACAAAACCTTATCAATGGCTTTGTTCATTAAATCCAGGTCGTGGGATATAACAATCACAGTTCCTTCATAACTACTTAGAAAATTCATGACGAAACGCTTTCCCGCATCGTCCATAAAATTGGTTGGCTCATCAAGTAAAAGTATGTCTGGATTAGCAAGTAGTGCGCGAGCCAAAGCAAGCTTAGTTTTTTGTCCACCACTTAACATTTTTGGGTCTGAATCAAGCTTTAAGATAAGTTCTAACCCATCAAATAACTTGTGAATTTGAAAGTCTTGGTGAATATTGTCAGGGTCTACATATTCACGAACATTGCTAGAAACCTCCATTACAGGATCGTGCTTTACCTCCTGGGGAACAAGCCCAAAACTACCTGATACCTCTATTCTCCCTGAGTATCCGACCTCTCGACCAGTTATGATTTTAAGAAGTGTAGACTTACCTGAACCATTCGGCCCCACCAAGCCAATCTTTTGCCCCTTTCCAACAATAAGGCTTACCTTTTCATATAATGGAGTTTCGCCATAAGAAAAACGCAGGTCTCGAATTTGAATCATACCGAAATATTATATAGCATTTGAAACGTTTTTCGTCTGTGGTAGAATTATTTTGTTAAATGAGCATTAAACACGCTGGAATATTTATAGTGATAATTTTAGTTTTGATTGTTGGTGGTGCTTTTGCACTTTCTCCTGCAAATAAAGCCTCTAATCTCGACGGGTTTGCACACTGTCTAAAGGAAAAGGGCGCAACCTTTTACGGAGCCTTTTGGTGCCCGCACTGCCAAAATCAAAAAAAGTTATTTGGATCAGCCCAACAATATCTTCCTTATGTTGAGTGTTCAACGCCTGATGGACAAAATCAGCTCCAAGTGTGCATTGAAAAAAACATTCAGAGCTACCCAACCTGGGAATTCTCTGACGGCTCCCGCGAGACTGGTGAGCTATCTTTAGAAGGTCTTGCCGATAAAACAGGCTGCAATTTACCAGAAAGTTAAGTATGAATAATTTAATCTCCTCGATTCTTCCTATACTTACAGTTTTCGGGCAAACAGCATTATTAATACTAGCTTTGCCTCTTTTGTCTATAAAATCAAATTTATCAATGCAAGTTCTTGTTCTTGTCAAGAAATATGGACTTACATTTGCATTTATTGTCAGTGCAACAGCAACCCTTGGTAGTCTTTTTTATTCTGAAGTTTTGGGCTATGAACCTTGTGAACTGTGCTGGTACCAGAGAATATTTATGTATCCTCTCCCTTTTATTTCCGGCTTAGCTCTTAGGAAAAAGGATAGAAGTGTAATGCCCTATATAATTCTTCTTGCCTCCATAGGTTTAACAATCGCTTTGTATCACTATCTTATGCAAGTTGGCCTCCTCCCATCCCTAGTCTGTGATGCAGTTGGCTACTCCACATCGTGCTCTCAGAGATTTGTTATGGAATATGGCTACATCACAATTCCCATGATGTCATTAACCGCTTTTGGGTTAATACTTACCTCGACAATTTTACTTAACAAAAAGTAGACATCAAGAACACAAATATTTTGAAACGGGGTTTTTACTGATTTTTAAGCGACTTTTTGTGAATTTTCACAAACTCCTTGCTCTCAATGTCTCTTGTCTGCTCTCTAACAAGTGCCTTCCTGTCTAGATGCCAGACAAACATTCCCCCCAATGCCATTAGAAAAAGGGCTATGAAAACTGTCGTATCTAAGGTTGCAGGAAAATAATTTGTTTCAACAACTGGTACCACCAGACCTTTACTGTTTATTCTTGTAATAACAGCCTCTTTCCATGGCCAAATTTTTCTTGAAGAGCCAAGCATTAGTCCCGCCAGAATAGCAACGGAAATATCATGATGGCGGGAAAAAAGGTATCCTAATACTCGTGAGAATACCGCTATACCCAAAACTGCCCCCATCAAGAATATTGCCAATACGCCAACATCACGTTGAACAACTGCCTCTAAAATCTGGTTATATTTGCCAAGTAGAAGCAGTATAAATGATCCTGATATCCCAGGCAAAATCATTGCACAAATGGCAATCATTCCCGATATAAACATAAAAAAGTAAGAAGGTGGTGTCTCAACAGGAACAGACCCGACTACAAAATACGCCAAAACAGCAGCTACCCCAAATGAGAGCTTGTCGGATAAATCCCATTTAACAACTCTTTTTAAAACTATATACGTAGAGGCCAAAACAAGCCCAAAGAAGAACGCCCAAACTAACACTGGATAGGTCGACAAAAGCCATGTAAGTAAACGAGCCAGAGTTAGGAGGGCAGTAAATAGTCCAACACCTAGAGGAACTAAAAATCTAAACGGTATTACTTTCAGTGCTTTTTTAAATTGCCTTCTCCAAAGAAGCCTTATCACCTCGCCTGTCACCAGCTTTATGCTATAAATAAGCTCTTCGTAAATACCTGACAAAAACGCGATGGTGCCACCCGAAACTCCAGGGACCAAATCAGCCGTACCCATTGCAAAACCAGTAGCAAAAAGTCGACTGTAGCGTTTCGTATGGTTTAAGATCTCAGAACGAAGCCGTCTTAGTATACTCACTATTAAAGAATATAACTAATTTCAATAAATTTCCATTTTATTCTAGAGTAGTTGCTGTTACACTTTTCGCAATAACCACCGGCTGCCCATCATAGTAATACAAACGGCCCCGATTTAAATAAACTCCGCGGCCTAGTTGTCTCTCAATGACATTCACATTTCTAATATCCAGACTTCTTACTGTTCCCTCAATTTCGACCAAATCTCCCCTATTAAATATATAATATTCCCGATTTCCTTCTGCTACGAGCATTGATTTGGGGGCAATTACTAGCAATTCAGATGGTTGGCCATCGCCACCAACATCGACGGTAAAAGCACGCTCTTCGATAACATTGCTAATATTTCCTTTAAAATTAACCTTCTTCCCCAAGTACCTGTTTGTATCGGTTGCTATTCCAGTAACAACCATTCGACTATCTTCATCTGTCCTGCGCACTCCCACGGCCACATCCTGTTCGTCCGTGATGCTTAAAACCTGTCCGCTAGGACTTGGTGAGGCTTGGGAAACAGCAGTCCGTAAGCTTCTTCCAAACCGTACTAGTAATGGTAATGCCACAATTAAGATAATAACTAACGCTACGGCACCAATTATCAACCAAGCAGTTGTTGATATACCGAGATCTCTCTTCATAATTCAGGCTAATAAACGGCCATTAAGACAAGACAAAACAGCCGTAAGAAATAGGTAAGAAGTGGGCTACATTCGAAAGCGCACTGGAATCGTAACGCTCTTAGACATCTCCGGCAGACCCGAAGGATTAGAATTTTTAGCTACAAGTGTTCCACTGGGGGTATCAGGTACACCAAATTCCACCCGACCACGAAAAGGTACAAAATCCTCAGTCATCCACTCCCCTTGTGCTTGCATAATACCAATAGCTAATCTATTTCCGTTTCCATCAAATAATTCAACAGGGAAGTCGGCCTCGAAATACCAAGGGCCTATTGCTCGACCTTCAATATCCAAAGGGCTAGCAATCTCTTGATTCGGCCTCGGACTCTCAATTATAATTTCATCTGCATATTCAAGCTCATTCCCAATATCTTGTATAAAGATTCTACCATCTTGGGCAGTGCAAACTGGAGGATAGCTCTCACTTACAGGATTGCCTGATGCCACACACTCTTCGTAACTTTGTATTTGGTTATTTGAAGCTAGCCTATTCCAGTATCCAAAACCAAACACACCAGCCAGTAGAAGTGCCGCCAATCCAACAATTAACAGCTTCTTGTTCATATCTTATTGTACTACCACGGTCAATTGCATTGTCAGTCGAACCCCGCCAAATGGTAAAAGCCCTACGTCAGACCGTTGTCCAGATACTTGCCACACCTTCTTTACCAGTATTCTTGGATTACAATGTCAACTCGGGTAAAATAAGTCCATGCTGGACTTCATTTTTAATTTCCTTATTGCATTCATGCTGGGTCTCCCCGTCTCTACCTTTCTGGCTGATTCGTATAATTTGTTAAAACAACCGGCTACCATTCTTCAAATACCTAAAGATATTGTTAAAAATACTACGCAAAATACGAAATCCACCAATATCCCCAGACAAAAATTATTGATAAATAACTACCATATTTTTCAAACGTTCAATAATTGCGGGCCAGCCGCCCTTTCAATGGCATTATCTTATTTTAACGTCTACGTAAGTCAAGAGGATTTGGGAAGACAGCTTCGGCCGTTTCAAAATGCTCAAGGGGATAACGATGACAAATCAACTACGCTGGAAGAATTAGCTGCAAAGGCTAACGAGTACGGTTTCACCGCATTTCATAGACCCAACGGGAATATGGAAATAATTAGACAATTTATTGCAGCAGACATGCCCGTTATCGCCAAAACCTGGACTAAGCCGGATGAAGACATTGGCCACTACCGTGTCATTAAAGGATATGATGACACAACAAGTCAAATTGTGCAGGATGATTCTCTGCAGGGAAGAAATCTTCGTTTTAAATATTCAGAATTTAACGTTTTGTGGGAAAAATTTAATTACGAATATCTGGTTTTGATTCCCCCAGACAAGGTGGAGCTGGCCGAAGATATTTTGGGAGACGAAATAGACCCACAAATCTCCTGGCAAAAAGCTGCAACAGCAGCACAAGCAAGGCTACAAAACAATCCAAATGATACAGCAGCTAGATTTAATCTTTCAATCGCATATTTTAACCTTGGTGATTATCAAAATGCTGTTTACGAGTTTGAGAAAATCGAAAACGCTCTTCCTTTTAGAACACTGTGGTATCAACTGGAACCAGTCCTTAGTTACTACGAGTTAGGAAATTACGAAAAAGTCTTTACAATTACTGACAAGATAATAAGTAGTGGTAACCGGGCATATTCAGAAGCTTACCTTGTGCGAGGTAATATATATCTCAGACAAGGCAAAACCGCTGCTGCACGAAGTGAGTTTGAAAAGGCGGTTTTTTACAATACCAACCTTAAAGCGGCCCGTAACGCCCTGGATAGCTTACCTTAAAACCACATCGTGCAGCTTCCCTGTTATTCTTGTCCCACTTTTTCCACTGTGTCAGCAATAACCACCACTTGCCCGTTAAACGTTGACAACCTAAACTCATCTAAATCCACCCCCAGCTGCCTCTCTATCTCCTGAATGTTATTTATATCTAACCGCCTGACAGTTCCTCTAACCCTCACCACATCCCCATCCGTTAAGTCAGTTGCTTGCGCACTAAGGACTAGGACATCAAAGTCCGGAGGTAAACCAGGACCCTCCAGGGTAAAAGAGTTTTGATTTATTACACTTTCAACTTGAGAGGATACCTCAATGTCTCGACCCAAATAGGCATCGGGGTTTTCTGCAAGCCCTGCCAAGATTTGCCTACTTTGATCATCTATTTGTTCATCATCCTGCAAACCTAGAACCTGTTGGTCGTTTTGCCCCGTCTGACCTAGGTTTGTATCCCTTGTAAATGCCGAGATAATTAATACTAAAAGTATTATTCCAGCTAATCCTAGTATTACCCAAACTGCTGTCGGTGTTGGGCTGCTTCTGGTCTGGCCATTCATCTGTATCACCCCCTTTCTTACTACTAAACTAAGTTACTTAATTTCCTTTAAGGGATTAACAATCTTTTGTAAGAGGATAATGAGTGGTCATTCATATCTGAGCTTATAAATCGTGAGTTCAAGCTCGGGTGAATATTTGATTCTCTCTATAATTTCATAGTTATTATCTAAAAATTCCCGAATATCATCTTCATACCCCTGATCATACGACAATACGACAAAAACACGGTCGTAGTATTTCCTGTATTCAAGCAACTGAGCTGAAAGGTTATTTACTGAAAATGCGGGAATAGCACCCTGTTCGAACCGACTCCAGGCAGGAATTGTGTCAATTCTGGCATGACCTTGATAATAATATTCAATCGGGTAAATTGTAAACGGCGCGCTAACTGCAACTACATCTGATGGAGTAACCTTTTCATTCAGAAAGAGAGCAACCCCTAAATAATTTTCTTTAGCAGGGTTAGTAGACGATGCCGTTTGATTGATTAAAAACATAAACATTATAGTAAGCAGGGCCGGTATTGACGAGGAAAAAAATCCACCTGTTCTTTTTAATAAAGCTAGAGATAAAAGTAAGAATAAACTCGGAGTAATAAATATTAAATATCTTGCCAGAAATATGGGGCGTATAAAAGAAATAGTAAATATCATGATAAGCGGAACAAAAGTTAGTACGACAAAATAATCCAGATAGGCCACTTTAATTTTGTCCCCTTTCGCGAAAACCAGAAAAAGCAAGATTGCAGACAAGGGCCAAAGCGATACTAATAAACCTTGAATGTGCGGGCTTTGGTGTCCGAAAAGAAAATAAATGAATGTTTGTATAACATTATATTCAGTAGGATTTGGAATTAAAGGCTGCGTAGATGAGGCACCTTCTAATGAATATACATAAGTGGCCCATGGCATAAAAAAAACTAATACTGAAATCGCCATGCCAATGTAAACTTTCAAATTCTTTTTAAATTTGTATTTCTCACTGGTAGATGCAGGGTGCAAAGTCTCATCTTTTCTAAACATTACCCAGGATGTTCTAAACAGTAGGTATAAGAATTGGCCAGCCAGAACAAAGAAGAAAAAATAATGCGTATAAGTACCCAGAATTGCCGAAATTACATAACCCAATTTCCCTTCCGAGCCGGAAGTCTTTAAAAACTTTAAATAAAACATGTGGTTTATTGTCGTAATTAAGGTCAGAAGTGTATACATTCTAGCCTCGAAGCTATACCAGATTACAAAAGGTGAAAGTGAAAATAACGCAACTGTAGCAACCGCCACACGTTTATCGGATAAGTTTTTAACTAACGAGTATAAAAACGGTAAAGTTAAAATGTAAAACACAAACGATAATGCCCTTATGGCAGTAGTCGATGTGCCAAAAAATACAGTCCAAAAATGAAGCATTATAAAATACAACGGTACATGAACATCTTCTGCCACAAATTCAACTAGTTCGCCAATGGGCTTTACAGCAACCCATACTGACTGAGATTCATCCAACCGAATCGATTGGCCGGTCAAAGACATTACAGCATAGGTCAAAACTGAAGAAAGCACGAAAAGGAAAAGTATTACTTTAGTCTTCATTGTCCTACTCCAGAAGGTTTAGTGTTGCCTATAAAGCCAGGCCTCTTAAGCCCAGCAGCGATAAAAGGCAAAAACAGGATTATGTTAAAAAGACCCCATGCAAGATTGGTAGTAACAGCAGCACTTACCCCTTCACGCATGATACCAATTGCTGCAGAAAGTACAAAAAGAGTAATATAGGCAAAATGAGGATACAATAGATTGACAAATCTACCACTTTGCCCTTTCTTGGGCGTAACAGAAAAACCCATTTTTTGTCCTAAAATAACGGAAAATAATGCCCGCAACTGAATTTCCCAACTGGAAAAAGAAAATGAGAGAGCGCTTAGCGTGAATCTACCACTACTGGCCTGATACATTACAAATAGAACAAAAAATATAAATGGTAAAAAGTAGAGGGCAAATACTGTGGTACCTGCTTGAACTGGTTGGAGCCCAAAACTTAAAAATAACAGTGGCATTACAGCATCAATTACGACAATCAAACCACCGAAATAATACAAAGCAGAAGACATGTACTCAATGCGCTGGGCAAACGTAAGACCTCTTTTAAAAAAGGGATTATGCTTAAACATCACTTCGAGTGATCCCCGTGCCCAACGAAGTTGTTGTTTATAGTAAGACATTAAATCTTCTGGCGCCAAACCATGCGCAAGAACTTGGTTCAAGTAATACGATTTCCAACCATTCTGGTGCATAAACAAAGAGGTCAAAAAATCTTCAGCAATATTATCCTCGACCATCCCACCAGCTTCCACCAAAGCTTTTCTTCTGATTACTACATTTGTTCCGCAAATAAAACTCGCGTTGCTTTTTTCCTTCCCCTGCATGATTGGACCAAAGAAAAATTCTTGCTGTTTCCACGCACTCTCGGTTATATCGTTAACACCATTATTTTTGTAATACTGTGGGGTTTGTACAAACCCCACTCGTCTATCAGCAAAATAAGGAACCGTTTTGACCAAAAAGTGTGGGTTTGGTACCATGTCTGCGTCAAAAATTACTACTAAATCAGAGGTGGTTTTTCTTAATCCATTGTTAATATTGCCAGCCTTTGCACCGCCTGCCTTTTTACGAGTTATGCAGTGAACCCCAAGTGCGAAGGCCAACTCTTCGATTTGACGCCAATTAGCGCTTTTTGCGACAAACCCATCGTTTAACACATAAACCTTAAAATTGGGATAATTTATATTCTTTGCTGCTGCTATAGTTTTTGCAACAATATCTACTGGCTCACCTGCGACCGTTATAAAAATGCAAACACTGGGATAATATCCCTTTTTTGCACTCGTCCGAACAACGCGCTTAGGCCACACATTGTAGAAAAACATTAACGCTAGACCCACATGATATACCTCACCCAATAAAAGCAATGTGTATAACACCACGTTATCAGCATTCGAAATTCTAAACCACCACGACATGTAAAGCATAGATATAGCAATACTAATTAAAATTAACAACTTACTTACTTTTCCTGCTTCAATTTTCTTGTTCATTTCATTAAATTAGTTAAAAAGTCGTTATAAAACGCTGCACCAAACCAAAGCCAGTTTTGCTCATAATATGGAATGTCCTCATGGAATGTATATCTATCGCTTGCGTATAATCGCATAATCTTTTCCTCGTATATGGTTCTAGCCAGTTCCGGGTTAGTCAACATAAAATATCCAAGTGAAGTGGCATACATAGCTGGATTTTCGATATCTTCCAGAACAACCCCGTCGTGAGTATAAGTAACTGCTACTCTTCCATGATTCTTGAAATCTTCTTCTAAGATTTTAAAAAATGCACTCAAATATTCCATGGCTCTTGGTTCATTGTTCCACTTGTAATCAAGGGCTATTCGGAAAGGAACCCGCATTGCATCGTATGAATAGTTTGTAGTAAGACCATTTATGTCAGTAGCAGAAATTACCCCGTTTTCACGGTTAATGGATAACCAATCGGGTGGTAAACCAACACTGTTTTGCTTATCAAGCTGGCTACTGGTTGCGGCAAACAAGACGTCATAAGCCGGATCAACTAAGCTGTTCCAATCATTTTCTGTGTCAACTTCCGCAAACACTCTCCAGGCATATGGTGCAAAATAGGAGGGATTTACAATTATTTCTTCTTGCCCAATTGCCCAGTTCCCCGCAGTAAGGTAACGTACCCCTCCTGCATCCGCTGTTTGGATTTCCCATATATCATCAACAATCTTTCTTGCCTCATCCAAATACACCTGTTGATTCCACCGCCTAGATGCAAAAATTAAAGCCAGTGCTATATCTACATCTGCATCCGAGGCAGAGTTTTCCCCTCCACTCTCCATAAAACCGTAAGTACCATCTGAGCGCTGGCCCCATCTCCAGGCAAAGAGTTCATCGTTCGGCCTTTTAAGATTCACCCTAGACCAGTCCCACACTCGATCAAACGTTTGCTTGTCGTCAATAAACACTGCCCGCAAAAGCGCATAGCTTTGCCCTTCAGATGTGGTCACTTCTTCTAAGTGATCTACTACCCTACCATCATCAGTAATAAAACGGTCCTTATAATCCTGCCAGGAGGCCGTTAGCAGAGTATAAGACGAAAAAGTTTGTGGTGTTACCTGGGATCTAAAATATAAAAGCACCGCCACCCCAATTAGTAGTAATATTAAAGCCAGTATCTTTCTCATACGAACGTTTTGACATTCAAGTAAGTATTAGGTGTAGGCCTCATTAAACTGAGAGTTTGTTTGCGGCCTACCAAACAATTTCTTAATTCTCAATATAACCTTCTTATTTATTATCTCTGGCAAAAGCAATAAAAACCCTGCTCCAATAGACAAGTAAGCCAAATTGTGAAACAAACCAACCATACCCTCAGATAATGATGTCTGATAGTAATCCAATAACTCTCTCCCCGTCAAAATCGCAACTGGAGCTTCAATGTATTTACTAACCACTGACTGACTTTCTTCTGTTATGTCATCTTCGACGGTAAATGATGGCTGCTCACTTTCTGGTGGGAACGGACCATCACCCCCAGATCCAACTCCACCGATAGCAGCCTGGTCAGCATCTGATTTCGATTTGCTAATCCTATCCGGAGGTGAAGGCTTGGGTAAAGGCTCAGGACTACTTGATTGTTTTGGTGAAGGTGACGGTGTGGGAGTTGGGCTTGGCCTGTTTTCCTGCTCGTCAGGGCCCATGCTGGGTGTGGGCGAAGGTGTTACGTTTCCACCAATTCCACTCTCCGATTCAGTGTTTTCATCACCAATACTATCGGGCGAACTAGTTGGAAAGGTAGTCTGGGTGGGGGATGGCGTCGGACTCCCCGTCTCCGGCTCCTCAGGCAAAGAGGATGCCATCCCCATCATCATGCTGTTTTGCCCTGCAAAAACCTCTCTTAACCTTTCAAAAACATTTGGGCTCACGCTTGATACCCTGCTTTGAGATACGGCAATAGGTGAACTTCCCTGTTTTGAAAGAGGAAACAGTAAAAGTGAAATAGTAATGTATAAAATTGATATAAACTTCATGGCTACTAAAGAAGGTTATGGCTGTTTCTGCAAAGGGCAATATGACTAATGTAAGAAATCCGAAAGAAGCAATTATCTACAGGAGTTGTGATAGTTTCGAATCATTTCCATCTTACTGTTCCAAACTGTCTGCCAATCGTCCTGCAAAACCCCTCCAGTATCGCCGGAGTTTGGATTAAAACTCCAGAAGAATGAATTACAAATACCTTTAGAGGTGAAATATTGAGTCAACTTATCCTGAAATGCTTTATCCTCCACATGTCCTCCACCTGTTGCATATCTTCCACCCCACTCGCCAGGAACCAGGGTGAAACCTTCGTTAACTAAAAATCCGAAATGGGTATCCCATATTGCGGGCATGTTATTTGGAAATTCTTTTACACCAAAATAGGTATGGAAGTATGCGTCGGGGCCGTACACATGGGGAGATAAAACTAGTTTGTTTTCAGGAATGTAATTAGTTGAAATTGGAAAACACTTTTGCGGTTCTAGATTTCCTCCCCATCCATGACCGATTGTGCTTGAGCATACCGGATTCTCTCCAATCCCCTCAACGAAGATTAATACATTCGGATTGGATGTTAAAACTGCCCTACCTGCTTTTTCTGCGGCAGTATTCCAGTCAGTAGCTGCATTTCCAGTTCCCCACGTAGCCGCCCCGTGTGGTTCGTTTTTGAGATCAATGCCCATTAAGTAAGGTAAATTCTTATACCTATCAGCCATAAATTTAAGGTCTGAAATCCAACTTTCCTCACTGTATGCACCATGGTACCAAAGCTCAGAAATTTTCTCACAATCGGGTCTGTGGTGATCAAGCAAAATATACATTTGCTGATTGTTAATCTCCCCCAAGACTCTATCCAGAACCTGCAGGCTGGTAAGCCCCTGAAGATCTACATTCTGAGAATAGTCGATCGAGCTTACACCCTCACCCCTAAGTGTAGCCGGACAGATTGGAATTCTGACTGCATTAAATCCGAGGGATTTCATCTGTAAAATCATATCTTTGTAGTTTCTAGCCCATAGTCCATGTGGAACCCTGGTTTCTGTTTCAAAACCAAACCAGTTAACCCCCCGCAGCAAAATTCTGTTACCGTTCTGAAAGATCTGGCCCTTAGAAACAGTATAAGTACCCCCGCCCAAGCTTGATTCTGTTAATTTACTCGCCTCTTGTGAGCCGATACGTGCCTCCTGAAATTTAGGTTCAGTTAATGTCTCGTGCTTGCTGACTAGCCTGACAGAATCAATAAATATTGGCTCCTGGGAAACACCTTCCATATCCTGAACTGCTACACCCTTAATGTGCGCTGCTCCAATGTCATGCATAGGAATATTGTAGACTGTATATCTGTCGGTAGTTGGTAAACCACCATACTGCTCTATTGGTAAGGTCTTAACATGCTCGTTATTTCCCCCATAAATTAACAGCTGAAAACGCTGGTCAGGCGCCATGGACTGAATAGCAAACGTTAAGTGCGAAAAAGAAGTAGTATCTATTTGGTTATCGGAATTAAAATATACTGCTCCCCACGGAGAAAGAGAAACCCATATTGATTTGTTGCCCGTATTATTAGGCGCAGGATTTTCAAAATTTATACTAGCTCCCCAAGACCAGTTATTCCATCCAGCAGCAATTCCTTCGTCATAGATGTCTAGTGTCGAGTTAGAGGCAACAAGGGAGCGATAAAGGTTAAAAAAAGAAATACTAACTAGTGTTGTTAGAATTCCTAATAATGTTAGTGCTTTTCCAGAAAACTTTGGCAGGCGTTTCATTAAGCGAAGGCAATACTAACAAGCATTTAAAAGCTTGTCAAGCAATTCGCTAGGGCTAATTCCAGGGAATTTAGGTCTTGTAGTATTGGCAATTTCCTGCTTGAATTTATTAGCAATGACAAAGTATCAAGAGTATGTCAAACGCATGTACGAAGCTGAGAAGATGTTATTTGACTCTTTCCAGGAGCTACATGACAAGTACAATCTCGATCAAGACCACTGGCAAGAAGAATATAACAAACAGGGAGAGAAAATACTGTCAGTTATACAGGATTGGGAAAGCAGGCTTTGTAGAACCAGTGAAAAGGCCGGTTACGGAACATACACTGGCGGCCTCGCAGAAAAGTTCCGTGCTGAAATAAAAAAACGCTTTACCATGATTGACTGGATTGGTGTCAAATCAACGAGTAAACCCACCTTTCAGATCAAGAAAATTAGTTTACACTAATCAGTTGTACGTTTTATGTAAATTTGATTGGATAGATAACCATTTTGTATGAGTTCTATCCCCTGTTGAGCAAAAAATTCCATGATACATTCGCCCGTCCTTTGTTAACCCGTTTTTTTCCGTAGTCTCTGCTCCGCAGACCTCACAAGTCAATGCACCCATTTCCTTATTTTGTAGCTTCTCTGAATTAGCACGAGCAACTTCATCTGCTGAGGCAACTGACTCAATTAGGCCGTACCCCGCGAACCCCAGTGCCCGCCCTACAGCAGAGGTCTCAGCGACTTCATAGGGATTTTGCTTTTCAATCACCCGCCCATTATCGAGGTTAACTGCGCTAATGCCAGTGAACATTTTTCCTTTAATTGAAACTTTTGCTTTCACAACCACTGGAGTGTGACTTATAACTTCAGTTTCAACAGATTCTAGAGCCTTTTGCTCATGTGCAATCTCGACTCGTTTGGCTACTGTCATATACTCTTTTCCGTGAATATTTACAATTCCGCTTTTAGACATCTTTCTCACCTCCATTCTGTGTAGAAAAGATCCTAACACGCGTTCGGGTTTTCTTCAAGCAATATGCGGGTTATATTCGGCTTTATATTTCAAGAATTGCTTTGGGAGTAATTTCGCTAAAACTTTCAACGACTAAATCTGCATCCTCCAGGTTTTCTCCTATTTCTTCGTGGCTCATGGCAACTGCTTTCATACCAGCTCTGTGAGCAGCTTCTATTCCTGCTGGTGAGTCTTCAATTACCAGACAATCCGCAGGCCTAGCATCTAATTTATCCGCTGTCAGTAAAAATATGTCCGGGTCAGGCTTTTTGAACATAACTTCCTCAGCTGTTGTAATTACGTCAAAGTATTGATGAAGACTAAGTTTATCTAAAACCTCTTCCACAATTAACCACTCATTAGACGTGGCCAATGCCACACTTATCCCGCTGTTTTTAAGATCGTTAGCAAAGTCCGCGAAGCCCTCATTTATTTCCACCTTATCAAGATTTACCAGATAATGCTTTTGGGTTTCATCAGTCAGCTGTTCTACGTTTTTCTTTGATTTAAACTGGTACCTAGACTGAAACCGTACCCAGTTTTCCCGAACTCCAATACCAAGTGTGTGTGGGTGCTTTTCGCTTGTTTGAATGCCTGCGTCTAGCAGCACTTTCCTGAATGCCTCAGCGTATGCATCTTCATTGTTTAAAACTGTTCCGTCTAGATCAAAAATAACAGCTGAAAGTTTCATTTACCTTTCCTGAACGTAATTCCTTTTGCTGTATCTTCAAGAACATATCCTTTCTCCGCAATCTGCCGCCTTATTTCATCGGCCTCCACAAATTTACCCTCCCTCCTTAATTGTTCTCTTTTTTCCAAAAGCTTAACCATCTCAGGCTCTACTTGTCCCACCTGCTGTACTTGTGGTGCTATTTGATTTAGATTCAATCCCAGTACTTCATCGAATAAAATTGATAAATCATACTTGTCTGGTGACGGTATGTTGCTTTTAAACATGTCCCACATAATAGCCAAAGCTTTTGGCATGTTAAAATCATCATTAATTGCCGACAAAAAGTTTTCTTTGATCGCATCAATTTTGTCGGACTTTTCGTGAGACAATTGTGTTCTCTGGTTCATGTTCCGAAGTTCTCCCACTATGCCTCTTAGTTTATTAAGCGCATTTTGGGCAGACTCCAATCCTTGCCAAGTAAAATTTAGTGTCTGTCTGTAATGCGTTGAAAAATATAAGTATCTTAATGCCAACGGATCAAAACCCTTTTCCTCGATATCTCTAACTTTGTAATTATTCCCCTTCGAGGTAGACATTCTTTCTCCGTCTATTAATATGAAGGCTCCATGGATCCAAAAGTTTGCAAATTCTTTCCCTGTTGCCCCTTTGCTTTGAGCAATTTCGTTTGGATGGTGAGTCGAGCGCAAATCCTCTCCTCCAACATGAATGTCAAAAGTTTCTCCTAAATATTTCATGCTCATTGCAGAACATTCAATGTGCCAGCCAGGAAAGCCAACCCCCCAGGGACTCTCCCATTCCATGTCGCGTTTTTCTTCCTTGGGACTAAATCTCCAAAGGGCAAAGTCCCTCGGGTTTTTCTTTTCGGCGCTAACTTCAACTCTTGCTCCCTCTTTCAACTTATCCAAATCCGAAAGCTCACCATACTTAAAGCCTAGTTTTTCATAAGACTGGGTATCAAAATAGACCCCATCTGAAATTTTGTAGGTTAACCCTTTCTCCTCTAAGCGTTTTACTAGATCGATTTGCTCCTGAATGTGCTCCGTTGCCTTCGTCCACTTATCGGGTCTAACCAAATTAAGTTTGTCAAAATCCTTTATGAAGATTTCGGTATATTTATTTGCAACATCCCAAGCAGTAGTTTTATCCCGCTTAGCCGCCTTAACAAGCCTGTCTTCACCGGCGTCAGCATCACCATTGTTGTCTCCCGTTAGATGTCCCACATCCGTAAAATTCATGATGTAGTTAACCTTGTAGCCGTTAAATTTCAGGACACGGTAAATTAAATCAGAGAGGGTGTATGTTCGAAAATTTCCAATATGCTTAACGTCGTAAACCGTTGGGCCACATGTATACATTCCAATACTATCGGGGTATATTGGTTTGAATTGTTCTTTTTTGCGTGTTAATGAGTTAGTTAGGTTAATTGATGCCACAACCGTATTCTACATTGAAAACTGATAATTGAGAATTGCTAATTGGAGTTATCCAGAGGGTGGCATCGGCTTTTCAACTCGTGTCTGTTGTTTTTCGGCTTGGGCTTTTTGCCCTTGACCCGCACCCATCCTCCTACCAGGCTTTGAGGCAGGAAGTGGAATCCCTGTATTCTGGTTTGCTTGCTGTTGTTTTTGTGCCACAACCATTTGAATTTGGGTTTCCAAGTATTGTCTCTCTTGGTCTGTGAGTTCCGGATACTCCTGTAATGCAACCTCGTCGCCTGCTGCAATTTTTTGCTGTAGAGTTTTAAGAAGTTCTTGCTTCCTAATATCCTTCACCTCGTTTTCTAAAGCTGACAAAAGCCTAGTATCTCGTTGCTTAAGCTTTTGTGCGTGTTCTTTCAAATCCCTGCCAGATTGCTGAGTGGGCTGAGTCGGTTGTTCAAAATTAGGATGGGACGAAACTTCAGGGGAACCAATAAGCTGCTTTCCAGCATCCTTTAAAACCTCCAGTGGCTCTTGGGCCATCTGTCTAGCCACTTGTTGAGCTATTTGTTGTGTGGTCTTTTTGGTGTTTGAAATTGGTCCTGCCATACTAAAGCACTTCTCGCCTGCCCTCCAAAGCCTGAGTTAAGGTGTTTTCGTCAGCATATTCCAGATCAGCACCAGTGGGAACGCCCATGCCAAGCCTTGTAATTTTAACTTTTTCATTTTGACTTTTAACTTTTTTATTAATGTACATGGCAGTTGCCTCACCTTCCATTGTGGGATTTGTAGCAATAATTAGTTCGTAAACAGGATGACCATTTGAAAATCTCTTAAACAGCTCGTCCATAAAAAGCTCGTCAGGGCCGATATTCTCAAGTGGATTAATTGCCCCATGCAAGACATGATATAAACCTTTGTATTTACCTGTTCTCTCAAAAGCTAAAATGTCTAAAGGCTGCTCAACTACCAAAACAACGGATGAATCCCGACCCGAGTCTGAACAAATAGGACAAGGATCTTTCTCTGCAACATTTTTACAAACAGAACAAAGGACTGTCTCTTTTTTAAGTTTACTTAACGCATCCGCAAAACTTTCCAACTCCCTTTGCGGAACATGGAGTAAATAATAGGTTAATCTCTGTGCCGACTTAGGACCAATGCCAGGTAGCTTTTGAAAAGAATCCACTAAATTCTGTATAGATTTCGGTATCCTCATGTATCAATGATTATACAGGATGTATGTACGCTTTAGGAGTTATCTTACTTACCAAGAAGACCCGAAAGGCCACCGCCCATTTCCATCATTTTCTGTGCGGATTTCTTTTGAACTTTCTTCATGCACTCATTTATAGCATCCTTAACATCATCCCGAGCTGTACCGTCAATTTCAACATATTCGGCCTCCTGTGCACCATTCATTTTAATACGTACACTTCCTTTTTCGTGCGTTTCCATAATGGTTTTAAGCTCCTTCTGGATCTTTTGCGCTTCAGAGCGCATTTTGATTAAATCGCCTGCTTGTTTAAATTTGTCAAACATATTTAACTCCCAAATATCTTTTCAGCAATATCTATTATATCGTTATCTTGACTCTCGGTCAAAACCACTCCCTTCTCTTTTTTTTCAGCATGGGTAGGTTCTGGCTGCGTTAATTCACAGAAAACGCGAACTGACTGGGTACCAAGGACTTGTGAAACCATATCTTCTAATATTTTTCTATGACGACTGTCTTCTAATCTCTCCTTATGAAACTTATAAAATACACCCAAACGCAACGTACTCCCGTCAAATGAAAGCGGTTTGGAAGAGCGTAAAAGTGCCTCGACTGATGCATTGATCGGCTTAATTTGCACTAATATTTTTTTCCAGATTTCATCGCTTAGCAACTGATTTTCATCGGGTTTGGTCAATATAGGAGTGCTTTTTGCGGAGTTTGACTTTGCTTCGTCTGGTTTGTTGTTGGTTTTAAAGGGTGCTTTGGTAGCAGATGCAGTATTGCGTCGGGTACTCTGTGTTGTTTTATCTGTAGAATCATTCTCCTCAGCCGCAGGTGATAGGCTTTGAACATTCCCGCGTTCTCCCCACTCAATTACAGCAATCTCAAGCGGCAACTGTTCAATAGGAGAACCAATAACATCCCTTTTCGCTTTAATCAAAGCTTCTATCAACTCAATTAAATCCTCCTTCTCCAGTTCATTTGTTTTACTTTTACCAACTCCTGCGAGACTTAATAGCTCCTGCCTTAAACTAACCACAATAGAATCAATGATCTCCTGCGCTGTTACCCCTTTCTGGACAGTCTCTTCTATCAATTTCAAGGTCGCTTGTGTTTCATAGTCAGCTAAAAGCTTAATAAATTTTGCAGTGTCGAGATTGCTGGTATTTAATAGAAAGTCTGCCGCAGACTTTAAATCTATTTTATTCTCCAAAGTGAGCTGTTCGAGGATTTTAACTGCGTCTCGGAAAGACCCGCCTGAAGTTCGGGCAATAACGGCAAGCACATCTTTTTCAATTTTCAGTTTTTCAGCAGCAACAATCCTAGTCAAGGACCTTACCACCTCATCTGTAGTGGCCTTATGGAAATTCACCACGGTCGTTCTCGAAAGTATCGTTGGGAGTAGCTTCTCAGGATTTGTCGTTGCTAGAATAAATACTACATGTTGGGGCGGCTCTTCTAGTGTTTTTAATAGCGCATTGCATGCCTCTGTGGTTAGCATGTGTGCTTCGTCAATTATATAGACCTTTTTGCGCGCAGAAGCTGGGGAAAGTTTTACTGCGTCTCTAAGGCTGCGAACATCATCAATTCCCCGATGGCTTGCAGCATCCATTTCAATTACATCGATATTTGCTCCTTTAGTGATAGATATACATTGCTTACACCTATTACAAGGTTCCGAACCTTGTTCTTCACAGTTAATAATTTTGGCAAGTATCCTTGCAGAACTCGTCTTTCCAGTACCTTTGGGGCCTGCAAATAAAAATGCGTGTGGTATCTTGCCAGACCTAACAATTTTTTTGAGAGTCTCCCGTACTTCAGTTAGATCAAGTTCTTCTAGCGACTGGGAACGATATTTTAAATATAAAGTCATGACACTAGTTTTCAATTAATAATTTTAAATATTTATTCATATTTTAGATATCGTATATTTAAGGAAAAAATGAGAAATGTCTGAAAATTGTAAATTGAAAAATAAATCACTCGTGGTGCACACCCAATAGGTGGAGTGCGCCATGCTCTACTAATTCATATACTTTTTCTTCAATGCTTTTTCCTTCCATTTTTGCCTCATCAAATGCCTTAGGATAACAAACTATAATTTCGCCCAAGTGAATAATACCGTCAGGAGGATCAATAAACTGTCCTTTAATTTCATCGGGGGTAAATGACAAAACATTATGCAGTTCACGATCTTTAAGATAACGTTTGCCAACTTCCATCATTTTTGTCTCGCCAACAATTGCCACCGAAACTTCTGCATCTGAGACTATCCCACGACCTTCAAAAAATTTTCTTAAGCGATTTTTTAATTTAGGTGCACTTACTGGGTAACTTGATTGTTTATTAACATTAACCTTAATCATGTAGAGTAATGTAATTCTTACTGATTATTTAGTTTCTGCCTTACCACGGCAGAAACCTTTCCTCCATCGACATTTCCATTAGCCTCTTTCATAACCAAACCGATTACTTTACCCATATCCGAAATGGTACTTGCACCGACCTTTTTAATTGCTTCATTTACCAGCCTAGTGAGTTCCTCACTTGTGATCTCTTCCGGCAAATATTCCTCCAGAATAGCAAGTTCTTGCTTCTCCTTTTCAGCGCGATCTGTAGCTTTCGCTTTTTCATACACCTCGATCGCATCCTTACGTTTTTTTGCCTCCCTCCTCACAACAGCCAATTCTTCTTCGCCGCTTAGTTCGTGCTGCTTGGCTATCTTTTCATATGTAATAGCCGTTAATAGCAACTTTAAAGTAGAAAGCCTTATTTCGTCTCTACTTTTCATCGCATCTGTAATCTGTTTTTGTAAATTTTCTAAAATCATGTTTTTTCAATTGCCGCTTTCTTAAGCTCGCCCCCTAATAAATGCCAATGCAAATGGGCAACACTCTGGTATTTGCCACCATTAAAAATCAATTTATAGCCATCTTTTATATTTTTGTCGGTTATTAATTTTTGTGATGCCTTAATCATACTCCCTAACACATCAAAATCCGCGACTCTGATGTCAGTGAACGTAGGTATGTGCTTTTTGGGTACTATTAGAATGTGTAGTTCAGCAACCGGATCGATGCTTTCAAAGGCAATAACTTTTTCGTCCTCAAACTGAATAGTTGCTGGCATTTCTTTCGTAACAATTTTACAGAAGACACAACCGTTCATTGTGGATTTAGTATAGATAGTTGAGATTTTAAGGGCAAGTGGCAAGAATTGCTTTAAAGTTTTTTAAAGTCGTGACAGAGTCTCTTCAATAGTTAAAATCTCGGGGTTTTCAGAAGATCTTTCCTTCCACTCTATCTTATCTGCCGTTTTTTCTGAGACAACCAAACGCACAGGTATTCCCATTAGATCGGCGTCTGCCAGTTTTTCTCCTGCGCCAACCGACCTATCGTCCCATAAAACATCGTTGCCATCAGATTTAATTTTTTCATAAACATCTTGAGCCTTAAGTGCGCCCGGGAGTTCAATCAGGTGAACGTCAAAGGGAGCAATTGCCTTACTCCAAATAATGCCTTTGGGGTCATTACTAACCTCAACCCAAGTCCCCATCACACGGGTCGAACCGATTCCATAGCTTCCAAACCATACCGGCTTTTTAGTACCGCTTCGGTCCGAATAGTAAACTTTCATTCTTTCAGAATAATATGTACCAAAAGGAAAAATGTTACCAACCTCAATGGACTTGCTTTTTCTGACCTTGCCCTTGCCACACGCTGGACAAGTTTGTCCTTCGTCTCCTTCAAATACTTCCTGATTCGCGCCCCAAGCGCAACTATCACAATAATAAATTGTATCTTCTCCCCCTTCAGCAATTACCTGAAACTCATGAGTAATGTTATCTGTAAATACCCCCCCGCCTGCTTCGGTTACTTTAATGTCAAAACCAATTCTTTCAAAAATATTTTTGTATGCAACTTTTACCTCTTCGTAAAAACGCCAAAAATCACTCTCGTTCTCATGTACACTATACAAATCCTTCATCATAAACTCCCGACCCCTTAATATTCCACTTTTTGCGCGAAGCTCGTTTCTAAACTTTGTGGAAAAGTGATAAAGCGCGATTGGCAAATCCTGAAAACTCATTAAGTGTTTTCTAATTAAATCCAGAAAGATCTCCTCGTGTGTAAAAGACAGTGCATATTCTTTGTCACGACTGTCCTTAAGCTTGTACATAATCTCGTGGGCTTTATCCCACCTGCCTGTTTCATTCCAAATATTCTTCGGGTGAAGAAGTGGCATTAAAATTTCCTGACAGTCGATTTTGTTTAATTCGTCTCTTATTATTTCATTTATTTTATCTACTACTCGAGACCCCAAAGGAAGCAGCGTCCATGAGCCTGCCATTAATTGGTCTATATACCCCCCGCGTACAAGAAGTTTATGGTTAAGGGATTCGGCGTCTTTAGGAGCTTCCTTTTTGGTTTTAGGAAAAAGTTTGGATTGCCTCATACAGCTATTGTAGCATTTTAAGCTTAATTGTCATGAAGAATTAGGAAGTTATTGCCCAAGAACGGATTCCAGAAATCCCCGAATACTTCCTGCCTGAATTAATCTTTGAATATCTCTTGCGGTAATTGCAAAAATCGCCAAAAGAAGAAGTACCATGCCAACTGTGTGCGCCATTGATTCAAGTTTTGGCAGGATCTTCCTGCCAATTATTGCTTCAATTCCTATAAATAGTAGTCTGCCACCATCAAGTGCAGGAAACGGCAAAATGTTTAAAATTGCTAGATTAACAGACAAAATCCCCACCAAATTAATTAAGGCCAATGGCCCAAAGCGTGCAGCCTCCGAAGTCACCGCAAATATTCCGACTGGACCAGCAAGATCACGGGGTGCCTGGCCGCCAAAAAGGTCAGTAAAAATTCTACCTAGCCCCAGCAAAACTGTTTGTCCCCAAAAAAGTGCATCCCGAAAACCATAATATATTCCAATAAACGGCCTTTGCCAAAATGGCGGATAATAAACCTCTGTTGTTGTGATTGTAACTCCCAGTGGACCTTCTCCCTCTGGCGGATCTTCTCTCGGTGTTATGCTCAAACGAATTGTCGAAGTTTCACCATTCTGCTGTCTGACAACTTCAAAATTAACCCTACTTCCCTTCCTTTCCTCAACCTCAGCTACAAAGTCCGAAACGCTATGCACATCCTCGGTGTCAACTTTTTTAACAATATCCCCAACTATTAAACCGGCAATTTGCGCAGGCGATGAGGTTGAGATTTCAACAATTTTTACCTCACCTGTATCTCTTGGGATTCCCTGAAATGAATATACTACTGCAAATGCGATAATAGCCAACAGAAAGTTCATAACTACTCCGGCAACTATTATTGCAACCCGGGAACGTTTATTTTTATTTACAAATGCCCTCTCAGGGGCTGTTACTCCATCTTCGCTACCCTCACCGTGTAGTTTTACAAAACCCCCGAACGGGAGTAAATTTATAGAATACAAAGTCTCTCCTATTTTTTTTCCAAATATTCTAGGTGGAAGTCCAAATCCAAATTCCTCAACCCAAACCCCAGCACGCCTTGCAGTTATAAAGTGTCCAAGTTCATGAATGAGAATCAGTACGGACAAAACTAAGAAGAAAATTATTATAGAAACAACCATGTATTACGTATTATGAATTAACTATTTTAGGTACGCAAGCAGAAACCTTGTCATATATGCCAAGCCCTGGCGAAAAAACGCATTCTTTCTAGAAATATGGGAGCCCAGAAAAGTTTAAGTTTAGCCGAGCATGGCAAAATTGAATTATCAAATTTGCAGTAGTTCAGATTTTTTTCTCTCACCTGCAGAATCTATTAAACCGATAAACTCGTCAGTTATCTCTTGCAGCTTTTTTTCTTGTGCGAATTTTTCATCTTCTGTAACTTCCTTACTCTCATACTTTTTCTTTATTTCATGCATAGCGTCACCTCGAATTTGTCTAATCATCACCTTACCGTTTTCAAGCTTGCTTGAAAGAAGTTTTACATACTTTTCGCGGTCTTCTGTTGTTAATGGCGGAAGCACAATCCGCAATATTTCCCCATCAATTGACGGGTTCATCCCGATATTTGCTGCTAGTATTCCTTGGCGGATTTCCCCAATGATAGATTTATCCCAAGGATCGATTGTGATCGATTGTGGGTCTGGTGCTGTAATTGAGGCCAATTCCAAAAGCTTAAGCTTTTGTGTGCCACCATAGACTGCAACCTCTAAACTTTCCACCAAAGACGGTGTTGCTCTGCCAGTTCTAATCCCACCGATATCACTTGCCACCAGATCCAGAACCTGTTGCATACGTAAACGCACTGAAGATTCATCCATAATTTATCTTAAGGCTAAACTCAAAAATGTCAAAACTATACTTTGCCCAATTCCACGCGGATAATTTTTCCGATCTTAATATTCTCTCCGGTTTTTGCAATAACCTCTTTAACTAATTCGGCCACTTTCTTACTGGGATCTTTTATAAATTCCTGCGCCACCAAATCATCAGGGCCCTCTGCACCCATGGAAGCAATCTGCAGTGCCAAATCCTTTCCTAGACTTTCAAATAACTCATTCCTTGCAACAAAATCTGTCTCACTAAAAACCTCAACCAAACTGGCGACTTTTCCTGTGTGGTGAACGTATGTAAAAATCTTACCCTGTCCTGTCTCCCTACCCTCTCTTTTTGCCGCTTTTTCGAATCCTTCCTTTCTTAGAATCTCCGAGGCTTTCATCTCATCTCCGCCTAACTCTTCTAACACCTTTTTAACTCTCATAACAGGTGCGCCTGTATCGTCCCTTAATTTTCTAATTAAGTCGGTTGTAATTTTTGTCATATTAACTTTTCTTCTTTGCAGACTTTACTGAAGGTTTTTCTACCTCTTCAGTCTTCGAGGCTTTAGTCTTTTTTGCAGCAGACGGTTTATTGTCGCTGACTGCGATTTTACCAGTTAAAGTGTCTTTAACTATATCAAGAACGTAATCAATGGCTTTTGACGAATCGTCGTTCATCGGAATCGGGTAATCAACAAGGGTAGGATCCGAATTAGAATCTACAATACCAACCACGGGGATTTTTTTCTTCACTGCTTCCTTTACAGCCCCCATTTCCTTATGGGTGTCAACAACAAACAACACATCAGGAAGTCTATCCATCCCTTTCAAGCCTCCGAAGAACCTATCCAGCCTGTCTATTTCTCTTTTAATAAGGAGTCTTTCTTTTTTTGTATATTTGTTATAAACACCCGAAGCCATGTTTTCTTTCATCTCAGATAGTTTTCGGGTGGAAATTTTAATCTGATCGAAATTCGTTAAAGTTCCACCAAGGAACCTTTCATTGACGTATGGATAAGAAGTGGCATTGGCCACTTCTTCCAACTTGGCTTTCGTCTGTTTTTTGGTGCCAATGAAGAGAATTAACTTATTTTGTTCTTTTGTTTTCTTTAAGAATCTGAGGGCTTCCTCGAGGGACTTTTTGGTTTTAGTCAGATCAAAAATATGGATTCCCTGGTCCTGTCCATAAAGATATTCAGCCATCTTCGGGTTCCACCTTCTAATCTGGTGGCCAAAATGGGCGTTTGCTTCAAGCAGTGTTTTAAGTGAAATGTCTGTCATTTGACTAGCCTTCTTAAACCGCCATCAGTTGGAAGAATCCAGAAGGCATAACTGATGTGTGTATGAGATATATTATCAAATACTTCTCTCTGATGCAATCACAAGGTTTTCTAAGAGCGAACTTATAGTTACTGGCCCAACTCCACCAGGAACGGGGGTTATAAATCCGGCCTTTTTTGAAACTTCGGTAAAATCTATATCCCCAAGTGGAGCACCAACATCAATAACAATTGCTCCTCTTTTTACCATATCTGCTTTAATCAATTTACTCTTTCCAGTTGCACTAACAAGAATATCCGCCTCTTTTGTTTCTTCTTTCAAATCTGCAGTTTCCAAATCCAGTCCCACAACCAAAAACGTGTTGCGCCTAAAGTCGTTAAGCAAATATCTAACAAGTCTTTTACCAACAAATCCTTTTGCTCCAACAACTACGAATTTATATGGGTAGTTATCACTCTTAATATACTCTTCACCCAGTGATACAATTTCAATCACGGATTTGACCGTAGCGGGTAAAAACAGACCATCCTCTCTCATTCCATCAACATCTTTATTGGGTTGAATCGTGTTTATTAAGTCTTCGGTATTAATTTCTAAGTTCGTGGGCAATGGCATTTGAATCATGATTCCATGTACCGAAATGTCAGAATTCAAACTGCCAATATACTGGCTTAACTGCTCAACTGACACACTGCTCGGAAAACTTTTAATCTCCATTATTGCCCCAATTCGTTCTACGGCTTTCTTTTTAAGTGAAGTGTAAAGCTCGCTTGCCCGATCATTACCAACCAGTATACTCACTAGTCGTGGAGTTATTCCCTCATTTTTGAGGCTCTTTACTTTATGTTTAAGTTGACTCTCTTTCTGAGCGGCAAATTTTTTCCCATCAAAAACAATAGCCATAATATTTAAACACTGATTGGAAACCTACTGCAAAGCCCAACCACCCGGGCATGAACTTTGCTAGCAGTAGAGGGATTTTGTAAGACCTGTGAAATATGGTTGGCAATTTCCCTCACTTCGCGCTTTCCCATTCCCCGGGTTGTGATTGCAGGAGTCCCAATTCTTATACCTGAAGGGTTCATTGGCGGATTAGGGTCGAAGGGAACAGTATTATAGTTAACAATAATTCCTGCTTTCTCAAGTAAAATTGCCGCATCCTTTCCGCTGATTCCCTTACTTCTTAAGTCCAATACCATTAGATGATTATCTGTGCCGCCACTGACCAGCTGAAAACCTAAAGCCGAAAGCTCTTGAGCCAAGGCCTTTGCATTTTCTACCACTCGTTTGGCGTATTTCTTAAATGAAGGCTTAAGCGCTTCATTCAAACAAATTGCAATTGCCGCAGTTTGGTTGTTGTGTGGCCCACCTTGTAATCCAGGGAAAACTGCTCTGTCAATCTTTTTCGCCATTTCAGGGTCTTTCCTTAAACCCCTACGTGTCACCATTATCAAAGCTCCTCTTGGCCCTCGCAATGTTTTATGGGTTGTTGTTGTAATTACATGTGCATACTTGGATGGCGAAGGGTGTGCCCCACCCGCAACTAAACCTGAAATATGCGCAATATCGGCAAGTAAAATTGCATTTACAGAATCAGCAATTTCAGCAAATCTCTTCCAGTTTAGGATTCTCGGATAAGCGGTGGTCCCTGCAATAATTAATTTCGGTTTTTCCTTTTTTACCAGCCTTTCTAAGTCGTTATAATTTATGACCCCATCAGCACCAACTGAATATTGGACGCTTTCAAAAAACCTCCCGGAAAAAGTGATTTTGGGATGTCCATGAGTTAAGTGCCCGCCGGAAGACAGTGCCAAACCCATTATCTTATCCCCCGGTTCCAATAACCCCATTAAAACAGCGGCATTTGCTGGTGAGCCGGAATAAGCTTGGACGTTGACGTGTGCAACATCAAATAGCTCTTTAGCTCTTTCAATCGCTAAATTCTCAATCTCATCAACAAACTGATTCCCCTGATAATAACGCCTGCCGGGATACCCTTCTGAATATTTGTGTGACAAAGCAGAAGACAAAGCACTCCTAACTTCTTTTGAAGCATGATTCTCGGAAGGAATCAACATTAACGTTTCTTGTTGACGCTTTTCTTCCGACCGAATTAAACCAAAAACCTTGTCCATTTGTGTAAAGTATAGCCTTAAGAGGCTAGCCAATCAAACACCGTACTCTCTGTAAAATTTTATGAAGTAATTCCCAGTAGCTCTTCGATTTCGGCGAGTGGGTTTTTCCCTGCTTCAATTTGGTCAATCAAAGATGTATCGATTCCGTAGCGAATCCTATTTACCCGAAGATTGTCCCCGTTGACTTGGGCCTTGCCGTCTTCGTCTAGTTGTGAATATGCCCAGGCAATTCTGGCAATTTGCGGGGAAGGGTATACATTAAGCCGAAAAATTCTCTTGACTGGAACTTCACGCGTACTTTCGGAATAAATCTGCTTACCCTCTCCTTCGTTTATTATTATATGCCTGGTGTATTCTCGTATTTCTATCCCAATAACTTCCGAGAAGGAAGCATGCGGATAATATAGTGAAGTGGTATTCTCACTAGCTCTATCAAGCTTTGTCGGATTTAAATCCGTAACTTCTCGCAAAAATCTGTTCAACTCACGGGGCTTCCAGGTGGGACTTGCCGGCGACACATAAAACTCCACTGTCTCTGCAATACCCCTATACGGCGGATCCTCTATTGTAACTTGCTCACCGGCAATAAAAACGTGTGGTGCTTTTAATTGCTCTCTTAATCTGTCTATTGCACTCTGGATTCGTGGAGTCTCATTTCTTTCCAAGCCATCTGTTGGTTGTTCTGCGTGGGTCATTTTGGTTTACGTATGTATATGCTTTTTTTATTTCCCTGTCAATTAGGTTTTACTTTCTTTCCTTGCCTAATAGCCCACTAGTCTCTTCGATGTATCTATCCACTTCTCGAAGCATCTGATCAGAATCTTCAAATCTGATAGTTTTGTGGGACAATCCGGTTGGAGCATGTTCTGAATTAATTGAACTAGGCCAATTGCTAAGGTCGATACCACTTCTTTGAATAATAGTTAACGGCCGAATACTTATAAAGGACTGATAATCCTCAATTCCTCCTGCTTTCTCCTCAGTTATCACTACGATTGCTCGGTCACAAGACCTTGCTAAGCTTTTGCGAGAAGCGTATCCTGCAAATTCATCCAAACCGTTTTCATTTTCTTTGCTGAAATCTGGAGTTACAACCTCGTGTCCATTTTTTGTGAGATATGAAGCTATCATGACAGTTAATTTATTTTCCGAACCAGGAAGAAAAAATCTCATTAATTCCTTTCTTTATGGATCCCGCCTTCAACCAACTCTGAACCGAATAATTTTATTGTATGTTCCCAAACTGCCCTGTGAATCTCTTCGATTCCCATCAAATCGCCTTTATCATTACAGCAATTGATGGTAGTAATGTGTTCAAAACGCCTTGCGAGATATTTATACATCTGAGCTGCGCTTTGTTGATGTCCCAAATCTGCTTCATGTATGTCACGGCCATTGCCTATATAATCCCTGTGTCCTTTCGCATCCACCAATGCTTGGCTAATATCAGTTGGAACATAAAGAAAAAAGTTATGGTCCTCAACGGGTATTCCCAAAACTTCATATTCCATCTTAATAATTTGCGATACAAACTCTTCTCTCTCCTCGTGAGGTAGCTTTGCTGTCTGGTGGGCTAAATTAGATAATGTATATCTGCTTGCAATCACCCACCCCCCGCTCTCAAGCATCTCATCTATTTGTTGCCCTGCCTGCCATCTGTCAAATGCGAATGGTAAGGATGCAAGAAAAGGATGAACGTCTTTAATACCACCAAATTCCCCTTTTAAAAATTGTCCTGCTTTTCTGCCGAAGAAAGATTCGCTGTATCTTGGGAAATCCATATATAAAACCGGTATACCATTTTCTTTGAGTCGCTCGGCCAGAAGCTTTGCCTGTGTAGCTTTTCCACTCCCATCGGTACCTTCACAAACTATAAATCTACCTCTCATTTTGCTATGGACTAACTAATGGTTATAGATTATTATCTTTAGAAAATCAATGAGAAAAGAATTCGAACCAACCCCTGAAGTACACACAAGTATTGACATACAGTACAACAATTTAGTACAAGACATATTACTTAATGGATGGGATTATGGAGATAGAACTGGTACTGGTAGAAAAAAGGTCTTGGGAAAAAGTCTTCAAGTTGATTTGTCTCAAGGTTTCCCCCTCCTTACGACAAAACGCGTGTGGTTCGAAGGGGTAAAAAAGGAGCTGCTGTGGTTTCTGCGTGGTGAAAGAAACATTAGAAGTCTGGTCACACAAAATGTTCATATATGGGATGAGTGGCCGTTTAAAAAATATCTTGAGGCTTGTGGTGTCGCAGACGACTATTCACCTGGATCTCCTGCTTGGGATCGAGAAATGCACACTTTTATTCAACGAATCAAGGACGATGCGGATTTCGCGCAACAATGGGGAGACTTAGGGCCAGTTTACGGCTATCAATGGCGTCACTGGAGGACAAGAAATGGTGGGGAAATTGACCAATTATCAAAAGCAATAAATACAATTCGGACTAATCCGTACGACAGCAGGATGATAGTTACTGCCTGGAACCCTGAAGATGTAGACAATTGTGCTCTACCCCCATGTCACTACGCTTTTCAGCTGGATGTAACCAATAATAAACTTAATTGTGTTATGACACAACGATCTGTTGACGTGTTTTTAGGTTTACCTTTTAACATTGCTTCATATGCACTCCTTACTCACGTTCTTGCCAAACATACAGGTTTAGAACCTGGAGTAGTCGTATATCAATTGGGAAACACACATTTATATTTAAACCATCTAGAGCAAGCACGTCTCCAGGTAACCCGTGAACCAAAAGAACTTCCTGAATTATCACTACCCGACTCAATTTCGAATATTGACAGTCTCGTTGCTTCAGATATACAAGTAGTGAATTACAACCCCCATCCAGCTATTAAGGCCCCCATATCGGTATGAAAATTTCCATTGTTGTAGCGGTATCGCAAAATAATGTAATTGGAAATGAAGGCAAACTTCCTTGGCAAAATATTTCCTCAGACATGAGACGTTTTAGAAAGATAACTGAAGACCATCATGTGTTGATGGGGAGAAAAACTTTTGACTCAATAATTGACGTAATTGGCAGACCACTTCCAAAAAGAACGAGTCTTGTTTTATCACGTCAAAAACTATCATTACCCGAAGGATGCTTTTCCTTTAACGATTTCGAAAGCGCTGTTAATTTCGCACGTTCACGAGGTGAAGAAGAACTGATGGTTATTGGTGGTCAACAAATATATAAACATGCCATAGAAAGGGCAGATAGAATTTATTTGACTCGTGTACTAGGTGAATACGAGGGTGACACTTTCTTTCCCAAGCTTAACGAAGACACATGGTGTGTACTTCAGCACGAAATCCACTCAGGCAACAGTGAACCATCGTACGAATTTAGAAGGTTAGAAAGAAAAGGCTAGGAACTACAGCCTGTCTTTCCAAAGCTTTGGAAGCATGTCTTCAGGTTTCCAAATTTTCTTAAGCTTACGAATATCACTTTCAGTCTGGTATTTTCCATTTTCTAATGCGTAGTCTCCATTTTCCAAAGGTCCCACTTCAAAAAAAGCAATCTGCGCAATACGCTCGCCAACAATTAACAGGTTAGGCACCGGCAGCTCGTTTTGTATTTCCATAGTCCAACGATTTATATAACCAACATCCCCCCAACCTGCACATTTGCAAACTGTAATTCCACTTCTCCCCATAGACGATCTCGCCTTCATCATGGTAGTAACAATATTTCTCCCCCCTATAAATTCCTGTGTGTGGGCAAGAATTAACTCTCCCGGACGCAGCACTATCACCAAGTCATTTGGCTTTAGCGATTTTGGCATATTCCCATCAAATACGTCTTTTGCCTTCTCTGCTTTAAGCGGCTTTCCCCAATAATCTCTTACACTTTTCTCGTTCCAGGGGTTATATATTAACGAAGGATTAGTGGGTCTTGAGCTAAAATACCATGGCCCCAAAGTTACGTCATAACTTACTGTCTTTAAATTCGCAGACTTATATGGATCAATAACAACATTGCCAATCTTCTTGTGGAAAATCAATGTCTTTCTTGAAAGTAGTGAGCCACCTTTTATTTGAGGAGTTGCAACCATAACAATAAAAAATAGCAGCTTAAGTTGTCAGTTTCAATTAGCAGTTTTTCTTACCACTTCATCTGTTATATCTGTCCCTTCTGATTTTTTTGGGCTTTTCCAGGAGGCAAATTTACAATCCGGGTAGCGGGAACATCCAAAGAATTTTCTTCCCTTGCCGGTCTTTTTGATAATCACATCACCCTTTTTGCATTCGGGGCAAGTAACTCCAATCTTTTCTATATATTTCTCGGTAAAATCACAATCCGGAAAATTTGAACACGAAACAAATTTACCAAACCTGCCGATCCGTATAACTAGGTCCCCTTTACCGCATTTCGGGCACTTCCTGCCTAATTTCTCAACCTCAATTTTTACTCTCTTTCCTTCCTTGGCAACCGTATCAAGTTTTTTGGAAAACGGATTCCAGAACTTCTTTATTGGTTCTTGCCAATTGACTTCACCGCTTGCAATCTTATCCAAACTGTCCTCCATTTCGGCCGTAAACTGATATTCAAAAATATCTGGAAAATTTGTAATTAAAAAGTCGTTAACCGCAACACCAACATTTGTGGGTTTAAACTTACCATCTTCTTTCTCAACATAATTTCTAACCTGAATGGTTGAGATAGTTGGCGCATAAGTTGAAGGTCTTCCGATACCTAGTTTTTCTAAGGTCTTAATTAATGAAGCTTCATTGTAGCGAGGTGGCGGTTCGGTAAATTTTTGCAAACCATTTACTTTGATTAAATTAAGCGGTTCATTTTCCTCGACCTGGGGTAGCATTACCACCACCTCATCGCTCGATTTACTTGCAGGAATTACTTTTCTCCAACCATCATATTTAATTATTTGCCCACTGGCCCGGAGAAGATACTCCCCGGGATTTGCCAAAACCTCAATCACAGTCTCATCATAAAGAGCCTCTGTCATCTGGCTTGCGATAAATTTCCTCCAAATCAGGTCATAAAGTTTTTTAGCATCATTACCCAAACGCAACACCTTGCCATCATTACTAAGTAATTTAATATTTGTTGGCCTAATGGCCTCGTGCGCTTCCTGTGCGGATTTAGATTTAGTTTTATAAAGCCTGGGTGTTTCTGGCAAGTATTTATCGCCATACTCTACCTTTATATAATCACGCACCCTTACTAGAGCTGCTTTTGCGATATTTGTCGAATCCGTTCTGTGATATGTTATATAGCCCTTCTCATATAGGCTTTGTGCAACTCGCATGGTTTTTTTAGACGACCACCCAAAAAGCCTTGCCCCCGCTTGAGACATGGTGGAGGTTGTAAATGGCGGATATGGCCTTTTTCTTACCTCTCGAGTGGTTACTTTTAAAACTTTGTAATCTGCTTTTTTAAGGTCTCCCAGGATTCTGTCGGCATACTCCTTGTTCTTTATTTCCGCCTTCTTATCGCTTATCTTAGTTAGCTGCACAGCAAACTTCCCTCGTTCAACTGATTTCACTTTTTCTACTTCAGCAAAAATTTCCCAATATTCATCCTTAACAAACTTTTCGATCTCCCGCTCTCTTTCAACGATCAGCCGAACAGCAACCGACTGCACCCGGCCTGCGGAAAGACCACGTCTGACTTTCCTCCAGAGAAGGGGTGAAAGTTGATATCCAACCAGTCTGTCTAGTACGCGCCTACCGGTTTGCGCTTCAACAAGATTTTTATCAATTTTCCTCGGAGAGGCCAATGCATGCTCAACTGCTTCTTTAGTAATCTCATGAAACACTATTCGCGAAGTCTTTTTCCCTGTAATCTCCTCGTTGACGTGCGCTGCGATTGCCTCGCCCTCACGGTCGGGATCCGTTGCCAGATAAACCTCAGAGGCCTTTTTACTTGACTTAACAATTTCTTCCAAAACCTCTCTTTTCTTATCGACTTTTATATAATCCGGCTCGAAATTCTTCTCAATATCAATGCCTAATTTGCTTTTCGGTAGATCCTTAACATGCCCCATTGAGGCCAATACCTCATAGCCCTTGCCCAAAAATCCTCCAAGAGTCCTTGCCTTGGTTGGTGATTCAACAATAATTAATTTCATCTTTCGACCCCTTTCCGTCGCTCAGGACAAGTTTCCCACAAATTGCTTTCATTTAGAATTTGTAATTTAGCATTTAGCATTTTTTATAAACTCCTCCTCCCAGATTTTTAACAAAACCTTTCATCTCCATAATAACCAGTCTAGCAGAAACCGTAGAGGATGTAAGTGAAGATATTCTAACAAGTTCGTCAAGATGGAGTGGCTCGCCTTCTAAAATCTTCAGAAGTTTACTCTCTTCAGGTGTTTGTGGCAAGCTCTCCCTTAAATGTACCGACTCGGCTATATTTTGCCAGCCTAATTCCTCTAAGATGTCTTTTGGCGTTAGAGCCATTTTAGCTCCGTTCCTAAGTAGAAAATGTGGCGCCCCCGACATGGGTGAGGTTATTTGCCCGGGTACCGCAAAGACAGTTTTTCCTTGATCCGCCGCGTGGGAAGCAGTTAATAGTGTGCCGCTCTTTTCAGCACCTTCAATTACTAGTACCGCATCTGATAGCCCCGATACTATTCTATTTCGATTTGCAAAATTTACAGGGAAAGCCGGATATCCTAAGGGGTATTCCGAAATTAGCGACCCACCTTTTTCGACAATTTCGCGAGCTAAATTGGTGTTTTCAGGAGGATAAATGCTATCTAGACCACAACCCAACACTGCAATAGTTTTTCCACCGCTATCAACAGTTGACCTGTGCGCAACAGTATCTATACCACGAGCAAGACCTGAAATAATTGCCACACCAGCCAAAACCAGGTCCCGTGTAAAAATATCGGCCACTTCCTTTCCGTAGGATGTCATTTTTCTACTTCCCACGATTGCAACAGACTTTTCTAAGAGGCAATCTACATTTCCCTTTAGATATAGAGTAACGGGTGAGCCATTTTGCGCTTTTAATTTCTCCGGATACGCATCATCCGCTTGTGTAATATAGCTAATGTTCTTCAATCTTAAACTATCAAAATAGTCGCGCGGGAAATTTTCTTTATGTTTCAGAAATGTTTCGACAATTTTGGGGCTCAACCCAACTTTAAGTAACTGTGTACGAGAAGCTTTCCACACTCGTTTGGCAGAGCCAAAATAATTAATAAGCAAGCCCAGCCTTGCAGGACCAAAGGGTACGAAAGTCGTTAGTGCAAGCAGTGTCTCTTTTTCGGTCATGGAAGACGCGATTTCCAAAAGTCCATAATTTTTCTTGCCACAGGCCCTGCCTCCCGAGATCCTTCTCCGGCTTTTTCAACCAAGACGGTTATAACCAACTCCGTCTCATATCCTTCCGCGACGGGGCCGTATAGTGTAAACCAGGCATGGTTTGCCCCTTCTTCATCTGTTTCAGCTGTTCCAGTCTTACAGGCAACTTGCGGCTCAAAATCAAAAAAGGTAAATCCGGTTCCACCTTCCTCACAAGCCTTTTTCATACCTAGCTCAACTAGATTTATATTTGCTGCACTAATGTGCAGGTCATTGCAATGTGTTTTCGCTTCGCCAATGACCAAAGTGGGAGTGCAATACCAGCCCCCTGAAGCCAAAGAAGCAATTGCCATATTCACTTCAAGTGGCGTCACAGCCAAATCCCCTTGCCCAATAGCGTAATGGTATGTGTTACCCAAAAACCAGTTTTCTTTTTTAACTTCCCGCTTCCATTCAGGTGAAGGTACTAGACCAAAAACCTCCCCCGGTATATCTATGCCAGTCTTTTTACCAAAGCCAAACTTGCTAGACCACTCTGCTAGTTTATTAGGTCCCAAAAATTCACCCACTTTGTAAAAAAATGTATCTGTTGAACGTGCAAGTGCACGAGTTAGTTCTATATCACCCTCCACTCCACCATACTGTGTTAAATACCAGTTCGTATAAGAGAAATCATTAACTGTAATAATCCCTGTATCATGATATATAAAATCCCTACTAATCTTACCCTCTTCAAGGGCAGCAATGCTTACTACCGGCTTAAAAACAGATCCAGGGTGATAAAGGCCACCTATTGCCCTATTAAAAAGCGGTAAATCTTTATTCTCAAAAATTTCTGCGACCTTATTGGCATCAGGCCTACGGCTGAATTCGTTAGGATCAAATGAAGGGGATGAAACTAACGCGATCACTTCTCCTCTAGGAGTAGTTATAACCACAGCACCCTTCCTTCCTTCCAAACTCTTATATGCAGTCTCTTGTAACCCAGCATCAATGGCTACACGTATATCAGCACCTGGTAATGGGTCTCTCCTCCCAATGGTTCGCACCTTTCTCCCCACAGTATCAACCTCTATAAGTTCCTCTCCATCTACCCCTGATAATAAACAATTATATTTTTCTTCCAACCCCATTCTGCCCACCAGGGAATATGCTTTACGTGGACCTTTGTCGGGACATAATGGATCAACTTTCCCAACTTCTTTTTCTGAAACCGCCCCCAAATACCCGGTTACGTGTGCGGCTGCGTCTCCCAATTTGTAATCCCGCGACCAATCAATAATTATTTCGTCGTCGCTTGCTTCTGCCAAATCATCTGTTAATTCATATCCCCTGGCCGGATCATATTTAACTCTACTCATTACTTTCGTGTTCCCAACTAATACCTCGCCGCCTCGTGCCAGAATTTGACCCCTCGGGGCAGGTAGAGGAACTCTTCTTACACGGTTACCCTCAGATAGGTTTTTATAATACTCTCCCTTTATTATTTGAAGTTCACCAAGTCTGCCAACCAGTATAATAAAACCCAGAAACAAAACACCCCTTAAGAACCATGAAAGCCATCCTCCTTTATTGGTTGTCCCTAAGGTCTGCATAGCTAATAATTTTTTGTAAGTTTTATTCTGGAAACCAGGGTAGAATCATCCAAGACTTTCCCGCAGCCTCTCACTACGCATGTTAGTGGATCATCCGCAATCCACACATCCATTTTGGTCTCTTCTGATACCATCTTGTCAATGCCCGGAAGGAGAGCCCCACCTCCTGCCAAGTATATTCCCTTTTCCATTATATCTGAAGCCAGTTCTGGCGGAGTCTCTTCTAGAACTTGTGCAATATTCACAATTATTTCTTGAATGGTTGGGGCCAAAGCCTCACGGATTTCAGAACTCTCCAGTTTTACAGATTTAGGTAGCCCACTCTCTAAATCTCGCCCCCTTACAACAGTAAATTTTTCCTTACCACCTGTCAAAGAAGCTATATTGACTTTAATACTTTCAGCTGTCGGCTGCCCCAAAAGTAGTGAGTACTTAAGTCTTACATAATTAATTATCGCCTCATCCATCTCATCTCCCGCGGTCCTTACAGAGCGCCCCAAAACAATACCGCCAAGAGATATAACAGCGATTTCCGAAGTTCCTCCACCAATATCAACAATAAAAACCCCTTCTGCCGATTCAACTGGTAAGCCTGCTCCAATTGCAGCTGCCAATGGTTCTTCTATTAGGTACGCTTCCCGAGCTCCTGCTCCTACTGCTGCATCAGAAACAGCTCTTCTTTCTACTTCTGTTACACCCGAGGGTATACCAATAACCACTTTTGGCTTGGGAATTTTGGGTAACATAGTCCCACTTTCATGAACCTTCTTAATATATTTTGTAAGCATTGCTTCAGTAGCATCAAAATCCGCAATCACACCATCCCGAAGGGGCCTGATGGTTTCAATTGTCGCAGGGGCCCGTCCAAGCATCTTTTTAGCTGACGCACCAATTGCCAGAATCTCCTTTGTTTTTTTGTGTCTAGCAACGACGGAAGGCTCGCGTATTACAACACCTTTGCCGGAAACCCACACCAATGTGTTGGCAGTACCCAAATCTATACCCACATCGTGGGAAAAAAGTCCGAACAATTTGTCTACAATTTTTATTTTCATTTGTTAAGCTAAGTAGTGAGTAGTATAGCAAGCACAGTATATACGAAATCTGCTTAAAGATTGTATGGTAATGTTATTCAAAAAGGTAATTACTTATTGCTACCTGGGTATATTTTTTTTTGTTCCCTTAATTTTGTATCCCTTTAGCTCTGAAATTTTTGAATTCAATAAACTGGTTCTTGTTTATGCATTTACTTCAGTTATTGTTGCTTCTTGGGTAGGAATAATGGTTATTGAGAATAAATTCGTATTTCGTCGCACAATATTGGATATACCTTTATTACTATTTTTAGTCTCTCAATTTATATCAGCTATTTTATCAATAGACACGCGCACGTCATTTTTAGGATATTACTCCAGATTCCATGGCGGACTCGCATCAGTAATTGTCTATTCCCTTCTATACTGGGCTTATGTAAGTAATATCGACAGGCAAAAAACTACAACCGGGCTTAAGACACTTTTGGCATCAGGATTTGTTGTGTGTGCATATGGAGTTCTACAACATTTTGGTATAGATAAAAATTTGTGGGTTCAGGACGTACAAAACAGAATTTTTTCTACCATGGGTCAGCCTAACTGGCTTGCTGCTTGGCTGGTCTCTTTGATTCCTGTTGCTTGGGTGTTTTCAATGAAGAGCTCCAAAAAGAAAATTCAGCATTACCTCTGGACAGTTCTATCTGCAGTTTTTTTTCTGACACTTTTATACACCAAGTCCCGCTCCGGAATGTTGGGTTTAACCGCGGCATGGCTTATATTCTGGCCGTATGTAATTTGGAAAGACAAAATACATGCGTTCAAATCTTTCATCATTCATAATTCATCATTCATAATTCTTATACTGTTAATAGGTACCCCCTGGACACCATCAATTACAAATGTCACAAACAAACAACAGCCCGCTACTCCAATTTCCGGTACAGTTCTTGAAACCGGCGGAACCGAATCCGGTGAAATAAGAAAAATTGTATGGAAAGGAGCAATTGATGTCTGGAAAAACTATCCGATTTTCGGGAGTGGCCTTGAAACCTTTGCCTTTTCTTATTATCAGTTCAGACCAGTAAAACATAACCTGGTGTCTGAGTGGGACTTCTTATACAACAAAGCCCATAACGAATACTTAAACTTCGCAGCTACAACAGGCACGGTTGGAATTATAAGCTACATATTATTAATAATATTTTGCCTATACCAGATTAGTAAAGGAAAGAAACAACAACCATCTGCAACCAATCCTTCGGAAGATTCGCAAATTTGGAAGGCAGGATTATTGGCGGGATTTGCGAGCATCTTAATTACCAATTTTTTCGGTTTCTCCGTCGTGACCGTAGCTCTAATGTTTTTCCTTTTCCCGGCAATGTCATCGACTATAGAAAGTAGCGCAAAGCCCATAGCGCAGAGTAATAATATTTCCAGCTTGGCTGCCTCTCAAAAGTCCTTCTTGCTTATCGTCCTATGCACTATGCTCTATGCACTATTCGCAATTTCAAAATACTGGTATGCAGACACTTTGTATGCCAAGGGTAAACTTGAAAACGAGCGCCAAAATTACCTGGCTGCACGAAATTTTCTCACAAAAGCAATTTATTTGTCTCCCCGGGAGGCTCTTTACATAAGTGAGCTAGCAAAAGCAGACACAAACCTTGCCTTGATCCTTCACGAAAACGAGAGAAGCGATGAGGCAAGTGAACTGGCCCAATTAGCTGAGAGGCACATGAGTACCGCCCAAAGGCTTTCGTCCCGCAACTTGAATATCAAAAGAGACACAGCCGGTTCGCTCACCAAACTCGCGATGGTTGATAACTCATATCTTCTAAAAGCCAATCGCACATTGGTGGAGGCTGATAGATTAGCACCGACCGATGCAAAAATTAAGTTTAACCTGGCATTAAGTTATTTAAGGATTGGACAAAATGATACTGCCGAACCATTACTTCGTGAAGTTATTACTATTAAACCTAATTATAAAGAGGGATATTTCACTCTTGCTGCCTTGCTTGCCGATAAAGGAGAAAGGGCTGAAGCCATAAAACTTCTTGAATATGTGCTAACAGAGATTGATCCAAAAGATACAGGCATTAAAGATTTTTTGGAAGAAATTAAAAATATGTAATGGAATCATAACTATAGGTGGGATATAATATTGATATGATTAGAAAAGTACTCCACTCCGGCGATGCGAAACTTAGAGAAGTTAGTAGGCCCATTGAAAAAATTGACAAGAAAGTGCTTGAAGTTATTCAGGATCTAAAAGACACATTGGTTGTTCAAAAAGATCCGGAAGGAGTTGGGCTTGCCGCTCCGCAAATTGGCAAAAATGTAAGAATATTTGTTGTAGACCATAAAGATGTAAAAAAGGTCGTTATCAACCCTGAAGTAATAGAAATTAAAGAAGTTGCGGCTGTTAAAAAGCCGAAAAATCAGGATATATTGGAAGGCTGTCTCTCGCTTCCCAACTATTATGGACCGATAAAAAGACCAAATTATATAAAGATTAAATATATGGATGAAGCAGGTATGACCCAAGAAGAAGAGTTTAATAATTTATATGCCCAAATTATTCTGCATGAAATTGACCATCTAAATGGGATACTTTTTATTGACAGACTCCTTGAGCAAAAAAAGCCGTTATACAAGTTTGAAGGCAAAGACTGGGAGGAGGTTGAGCTCGTATAGAGCGAAATCCTGAGCGAAGTCGAAGAATTATATTAATATGAAAATAGTCTTTTTTGGAACACCAGCATACGTTGTACCTGTTATTCATGAAATCCACAAAAGATTCGTGACAGGCCCAGGTAAGTCTCCTATTGTTGCCGTTGTCACTCAAAGCCCCAAGCCAGTTGGAAGAAAAAAATACAGGCAATTTAGCCCAATTGACGAATGGGCACATGACAGGAACATACCAGTTTTTTATTCAAGCCGTGAGATTCTTAAAAGCGATATTGAGGCCGATCTAGGAATTCTTGCGAGCTTTGGCGAAATTATCCCCAAAGAAGTATTAAACCTTTTTCCACACGGCATATTAAATATCCACCCTTCACTTCTTCCCAAGTTCAGGGGAGCTTCGCCGGTCCAGGCAGCTATTGCCTCGGGAGAAAAAACAACCGGAGCAACAATAATCAAACTTGACGAGAAACTTGATCACGGCCCCATAATAACTCAATTTAAAGAGGATATTTTGCATTCTGACACTACCGAAACATTAAGGAACAGATTATTCGAACGATCCGCTGACGTACTTTCAGAACTCTTAACCCCGTATATAAAAGGCAAGGTCAGACCCAAACCGCAGGACGACACAAAAGCAACCTTCACCATTCTGGTTAAAAAAGAGCACGCATTCATTAAACCTAAATTATTAAATGCCGCCCTTCAAGGAAAATCTATTAAAGACGAGTTAGAAATTTCTTTTATTAAAAACTGTTCACTTGTGCCTAGTGCCTATTCCCTTGAGCAATTTATTCGTGCTATGCAACCTTGGCCTGTTGCGTGGACACATGTTTCGCTTAGAGGTAACAGTCTACAGGCTACTGCTCAAAAGAGAATTAAACTCTTAAAGTCTCACACGGAAGACAGTAGTCCGTCTGCTGTGAGCTTAGTATTGGATACTGTACAGCTTGAAGGCAAAAACCCAGTTTCCTGGGGACAATTCAAAGATGCCTATCCAGAAAGCGTTTTTTATGAAGCAGATACCGAGGAATAAAAGCCTAACTTCCCGTCTTTTTTAAATCTTCTGATGCAGCTTGTGCAAAGGTTAAGGGAAACTTTCTTACCATCAACCAAAACCCCAATCTTTTGGATATTTGGTTTAATAATCTTGACTGTCTTTTGGGCACGTTTCCTCCAGCGTTTTCCGGCAACACCACGTCCATGGCGTTGGGTTCGCCCTACACTTAAAGTTTTACCGCAGTTTTCGCACATATATGCCATATATTTTGAGCTTTTAGCTCTGGTAGATTATACTAATAAAGAGAGAGATTATCAAACTTATGGTAATAGTTTTTTGGCTTTTAGCTTTTGCAGTGGCTATAACGATTCACGAAGCAGCGCACGCTTGGGCGGCTGACAGGCTCGGTGACCCCACACCGCGGATGGAAGGAAGGTTGTCATTAAATCCTCTTGTGCATTATGACCCTGTCGGTACAACGCTTCTTTTTGTACTCGTAATTCTAAGGTCTTTAGGTGTCCCGGTTATACCTTTCGGTTGGGCAAAACCAGTTAGATTTGACCCGTACAATTTAACTAATCCAAGGCGAGACGCAGCCTTGATTTCACTTGCCGGGCCAGCTGCTAATATTATATTGGCGACTGTTCTTTCTGTTTTGGTGAGAGTATTTTCAACACCTTTCTCACCTATTAACGCGCTTACAAATGTTGTTTACCCATTCATTCTACTTAACGTTGTTCTGGCGGTTTTTAACCTAATCCCTATTCACCCACTTGATGGAGGAAAAATATTGGTTGGAATATTACCACCAAAAGAATCGCACCAGGTTGACATGTTTTTGAGACAGTTTGGAATAATAATGTTATTTTTCCTTATTTTCCCAATTTTAGGAGGAGTATCGCCTGTCTTTATGATTATCTCCCCCATAATCAATTTCCTTTTAAATCTTTTAGTCCCCGGAAACCCGTTAATTTAGTGCTTTTATTTGCTTGACCCGCTTTGTTAGAATATATATGACCCTGTTTAAAGGGATTCGAGGTAAACTCTCCTGACTAGTTGAGTTTACTGGGAGGGCGAAGTATTTTGGCCCCGTGGGGTTAAAATCAGCTCACCCACCTGGATTTTCCAGGAAAGTTTGCTCGATCCTGAAGCAGGGTCATTCCTTGGCAAAACCATTTTAGCTTCACGGAATGCCCCATTTTTGGTATAATTTCCAAAACGTTGCTGTCTTAGCTCAGTGGTAAGCAAAGCTTGGCCACCGAGCATTTTGAACTTAGCCGTCTTAGCTCAGTGGTAGAGCAGCTGTTTTGTAAACAGCAGGTCTAGGGTTCGAGTCCCTAAGACGGCTCCCAATAAATATTATTAGCTGGGGTGGCAGAGTGGACAATTGCAACAGTCTGTAAAACTGTCGCTCGAAAGGGCTACGAAGGTTCGAATCCTTCCCCCAGCACACGAAAACTTGTGCTTTGAGCTTAGGTTCGATAGTGCCAAGATGGAATAGTTTTTTAAGGCGTATTCCTGCCTGCGTAAGCAGGCTTGCCTCAACATTATCAACTTACTGCTTTACTACCTGCCAATATGATAAATGACTACAGAAAGAGACAATAAACCATTCAATTTTTGGCGTGAGTTCGAAAACTCTACTCTCTCGGCAAAACTGCCAATCGCACCTCATAGAGGTACTGTATTAGCCGAGTCTAAAATCTTAGAATCAATATTTTCATCCAGACCCGATATAAGAGCTACTTTTAATTCCCTGTCACCCCGCGAACAAAGAGAATATTCCGCTTTGGTATATAAGTTCTCGACTTTATCTCGCGAAGACTTTCTTGCATTACTTAATGACAATAGCACCAGTCTTCGCGAACTTGTATGGAGACAAAGATCAAAACTACTCTTGTCTAAAGGTCACAAAGTCATACCGGATATACGCCGAATAATCGGTACTGATCCCTTAAAAGTATACTCATATAGCATATTCGCAGAACATTTTGACGAACACGATAAAGTAGTCGATACGCGTACTGCATACGATCCATTTGGGCCGGAAAGCTTTGTTGATAATTTTATGAATGCTCTTCTGGCATATAAGTTAGTAACAGACAAAAGCTTTCAGCACAACGCCTCAAATCTTCACATACTTAAAGAGCATACACAACGAAATGGTTTAGATTTAAACATCAAAGCGTTATACGGTGGATTTTTGTTGCTCGTAGATGAAAAGATTTTTAAAGACCTGTCTTCTGTAAATACTGGTTCTAATTTTGATATTGACATATTCTTCTCGAGAGTCGCGTCATGGCTTAGTGAGCTGGCCTTGGAAAGGTCTCGAAATCCTGGAACATTTACTAACCCATACCCATTAGGAATAATTCATCAAGTCGAGAAAAAATTTCCCGGCACCAAAACTGAAGAGAACTGGCCCACAATATTATATCTGCCAGAAATGGTTGCCAGTTTTATTAGCTACGCAGAAAGTATACCAGCAGTGGCAGAATCTGGTAAAAAATTTCCGGCTGATAAAATTTTTTACATGCCGGGAAAAGTCTATGAGCATGTCCGAGACGTGCTGATGAACTACATTACAACACGGGGAGGGTTTAGCAATGAACAAATCGATGAACTGCTTAAAGCCGCACCAAAGTACAATCCCTCACAGAGTTTTGAAAATCAAAAAATTAATCTTTTTACTAAACCTCTTATGCAAGCATTAAAATTGTTAAGTGGTTCTAATTTATCCGAACAAACCCGAATACGCATCGAGGAAGATGTGGTAACCATTGGCAACTACTGCTTGCTTATGGCAGATGAATATCACAAGTCTATAAATGAGCTTCGCCATAAACCACAATTATGGGATCGAAGAAACCTCCCTGCTACAATTCCTTCTCCAATGCCTACCTACCATGATATATTCGACAGAATCACCTTGCTGGGTGGGCAAGTTAATAGATCCAGAAAGGCAGCTTTCGAGAGGTTCCGTTTGAGTACTCAACGAGGTGAAGATTTCTAGATTCTACTCTACCCATTCGGGTTGGGCCCAGCTGTACATAAAGACTGGCAGATCTTCTTCCCTCACAATCTCGCCTTTTTCGTTATAAATAATCCTAATTGCCAACCCTTCGCGAGTCTTTGCGCTCCACATCTGGTCAAAAATAAAGTTTCCTAGTGAATAATAAACTGGCTTCCCGTTTATGGTCTCCTGATTTTGCACCCAATGTGGATGGTGACCAGCTATTAGATCTACTCCGTTTTCTACCAATTTCTTGGCAATTTCATTTTGCTTCGCCGATGCCGTGTCCCGGTATTCCGCCCCCCAATGTACTCCGGCAATCAAAACATCCACCCTTTTATCTGATTCACGCACTAACTCCAAATCTTCATCAGTTATGTTTTTATCTACATAATCAAATCCCAAAAAGCCAAATTTGACTCCACTTTTCTCAATTACTGCCAAATTCCCCAAACCGGTAACCAAAATTCCCTTTTCTTCCAATAGCTCTTTTGTTCGTAACAACCCTCGCTCTCCATAATTTCTTGAGCGATTATTAGCCAAAGTCGCCACATCTACACCCGCAAATTCCAGTCCTTCGATCATTTTGGGTTCTGCGCAAAAAGTAAATCCCGTATAATGCCTAGGGCAATTTTCAAGAATTGGATTTTCTAGGTTCACAAAAACAATATCAGCTTGAGAAAGCACCTCCCCTACTTTTCTGAATGGGTAAACAGGATCGCTCATATCCAAGCTCCGGCTCATAACCGTTCTTCCAAGCATCACATCCCCGGCTAAAATAATTTCGACCTCCGCTTTGGGTTTACGACTTGTAGTAATACCGCCTGTTTGCTTGGTATATCGCGAAGCTAAAAATTCTACCCCAACACCAATGAGCATGAACCCGATAATTAGTAAAGGAATTACCCTTCTCACGCTTAAATTATAGCAGTGTTTTCTGGTATAATTTCCCTGCGCCTTAGAAGAGATAAGCCTGGATAGCTCAGTTGGCAGAGCGCATTCTTGGTAAGAATGAGGTCTCGGGTTCGACTCCCGATCCAGGCTCCCAAACAATATGGGTTCAATGACGCATCTTGCGACTTGAAAATTCTTAAGAATTGAAATAAAGCAAGCTAAGTCATATGAATTTGCAATTCATATTCCCATCTCAGGATCACTTTAAAAGTTTCTCGAGTTTATTTTGCACCCACTCGTAGGAGAAATATTTTCTTCCCAATTCAAAGTTGTGCAAGGCTAGTGATTCTCTTTTGGCTTTATCCTCCATTAAATCCCGCACTTTTTGGATGACACTGCCAGAAATCTTTTCAGTCATTTCGATCGATTGAAAACCCAAAGGTCTAATATCTTTTTCGTATACAGGGTAAGGAGTAATAATTACTGGTTTTTTAAAATATACCGCTTCAACAAATTGATTACCAAACCCCTCAAGTTCCGTTGGATATGTCACAAAATCGCAATTTAAAAACGCGTCCCAAAGCGTATAAATTCTTCTGCCATCTATAATTTTTCTGTGGGAATTAATCCTGTTTCCTATGAATTTATATCTAATACCGCTCTCTTTTGCCAATCTGCGAACATACTTTTCATAATCCCCCGCCTCATCTCCAGCTCTTCCTGCAACAACATATACCACCCTGGGGTCGTTTAATTTCTTAACTAACTCAATTGCAAGCTCAATTCTCTTTCTTGGAACTATCCGTGTTGCCTGAAGAAAAACAAAATCTTCCACTGCGATCCCAAAGTCTTTCCTGAAATTCCTGGAGTACGAATCAATGCTCTTGTCAGCATTAAAATCAAAGCAGTCCCAAATTATTTCTGCATCCAAACCAGTTCTCCTTTTTAGCTCACTCTGACTTTCTGAATTAATAACTACATGCGATATACTGGGTAGATCCGGCGGAAACCATTTCTTAAAAAAGGGAAATAAATTGGACTTAAGAAATCTTTGTCTCTCCCACCAGAAATCGTGATGCCTGGCAATTGTTTTAATATTTTTTTCTTCGATAACCCGTGCTAATGCAACTGCTAGTGGAAAGTGCACAGGCAAAGATAACACGTTGGGAACTATTAATAGATCAATCTTTCCATTTGAATTAAAAATCTCTCTCAATTGCCCTTCAATTTTTCCTGCAATGGTAAATATTTCTTTTTCGATATCACGATAATTGTTTTTTCCATACACGACGCTGTCATGAAGCCTAACAATCTTTGAATTTTGGAAATGAAGATCTGGAAGAAGTACTCCTTTTCTATCTAACTGTCCTGCAATGAAACTCACTTTGTGTCCCATTCTTGTAAGCACTTCTTCCCAACGAACTGCTTCAAGAGACACGCCATCATTTCCCGCCACACGCGTAGCCAATATAAAAACCTTCACAATTGCATTTATATTAGTCAATTTGAAATATTGAATGCAATGGTTATTTCGTCCTTGGTTAATTGGTTACTTGGAAACTCCAAACATAGTAAGTAAAATTAATTATGTTTAATTTTGAAAAACTGGATGTTTACAACTCTTCCTTGAAATTCGCAGATGATATATATAAAAACACTATAAAGTGGCCTTCTAAGTACCAGTATTCCCTTGCAGATCAACTTAGAAGAGCATCTTTATCAATCTCACTTAACATCGCCGAAGGCAGTAGTAGAACTAAAATTGAATTTAAGCGGTTTATTGGAATTGCAAGAGGGTCTGTTTACGAATGTGTGCCACTGTTAAAGCTAGCACATACAAATAATCTAATTACTGGAAATCAATATCAATTCTGGTATAATCAACTGGTTATCCTGGCAAAACAGCTTAGCAAACTTAAATCCAAAGTTTAAGCATTTCTAAGTAACCAATAACTAAGTAACTAATAACTAAATATGGCAAAAAAGGGCGCACGAGAATACGTTGCTTTAATCTGTTCCGTTTGTAAAAGCCAAAATTACATTACAACCAGGAACAAGGTTAACATGGAAAAAAAGCTCGAAACCAAAAAGTTCTGCAATGTTTGCAAAAAGGTTCAGCTACACAAAGAATCTTCGAAGTTAAAGTAGCATTTCTTCAAAAGACTTGAATAGTTAATGTATAATTGATCGACTAAGAGCAATTGCGCTCAAAAGTCTACCGTATCATCCCCCATACCAGCCTTAAAGGAGGCAAAGCAATGCTTGACAAGAGCAAGAGGGGAAATGTTGGTGGAAAGGATGTCGTGCTCATCGTGAGAACGACTTCTTTGGGTCCGGTACGGAGAGCCATCGCCGATTTCAATCGTAATGGCACACCGTTTCGGGCTGAAGCTGAGACCACCAATTCGGCCAAGACGGAAGAGCAGCTGGCTAAGGAAGCCTTGGAGATGCTTAAAAAGCGCATCAAAAAGGCTTACGAGGGGTCAAACGTTGACACTCAAGCTCTGCTCAAGTTTTTAAACATCCGACTCTAGCCAAATCAAGGGCGCTTTTTGTGTCAGTCGCATCCGCGACAACCAGTAACACCAGACACAAGAAGCGCCCGATTTTTTTCTTCCTAGTCTCTTCCTGATATAATACTTCCATAGGCTCGTGGTGAAATGGTATCACAGCGGTCTCCAAAACCGCTTTTCTAGGTTCGAATCCTAGCGAGCCTGCCGCTTTTCTAGGAGAGCTGCGTGACAAGCAAGGGAGCATTTTGTGCATACGGATCCTACGCTTCCTAGCTAACTCGCAGGCTGCACACTTCCAGCTCTAGCGCTTGATATTGTAGCAAGCTTCTGAAATAATCCTTTTATATGAACAGGAATAGAATATTAATTATCGTAACTGGAATACTTCTCATAATACTGGTAGGTTTTGCAGCCAGGACAGGCGGACTCCGAAACTTCCTTGCACCAACCGCCCCCGCACCAACACCCGAATCCCAGAATGAATGGCAACAGTATGGCCACGAAGACGGCTTTTCGTTCTTGTACCCTGCAGACTGGATATTGACCATTGGCCAACCCCCCACCCCTCCAGTAGTTAACCGGGTTGATGTTGTTGAGCAAACTGAAGAAAACAACTTCACCGCTTCAAGCATTGCAGTCATTATGACAGAAGAATCACCCCAGTCGATTGAAGATAAAATTATAACTGAGTTTGATGGACAACTGGAAGAAGAACGAGAGTTCGGCAATTTAACAGGGAAATTGTTTATAGCAACCACGCAAGAAACCTCCCATAACCCGGAAATGCCAGAAAGCCAACTTGAATTCGTAGCTACAGCAAACAACCAAACTTTCTGGTTCAGGCTCTTTTCTTCTCCAGATAGTTTAGATTCCGACAGAGAAATTTATTATCGACTTCTGGAAAGCTTTCGATACGAAAACTAAACCTTAAAAAGTTTTCTCTAAGTGAACGGTCTTAAACCGATCATTAGTATCATTTGTAATCAGGTAACCCTTGGCGAGCCAATATTCAAGTGAACCAGGTATTGTTTTTTGTGTATGAAGGTATAGCTTTTTATAGCCCTTATTCTTTGCTTGTTTCTCAAACTCATCTAATAATTTTGTCCCAATTCCGTTGCCGCGTAACTCTTTTTTAACATAGTGCCTCCAAACTCCCAACGTATTATTATCATATTTTCCTTTTAGTTTTCTATAATCCCGGTCGTATGGCCGCCCGGCAATAGTTGCAATAATCTCACCTTTCTCTTCTGCTGCCAACAGTAAGCTCTTGGAATTTAAGTAAGTCTCCTTAAGTGACGCAATATCCCAGTGCCATTCCGGGTTAAACTTATAATTAAAATCGTCCTCAACTATAAACAACATAAAATCCCTCACAAGTGAGAGTTTCATTTCAGATGGAATAATAATTCTCATACTTGGAAAATTATTACAGAATTGACCACGTCATTATGAGGCCTGACTTCCAAAATCGGCTTAAGCATCATTATTTCCCGAACGTTGAGTGGTTTATAAAGTAGCTTGCGATTACCCCAACTACTTCTTGCTAAAATATGTGTCCCGGATTTTGCATGTGTTTTAAAAAGCGATAATATTCTAGTTTTTTCATCTGCCTTAACCCCCGCTAATGCAGCCAAAAATATGACGTTGTACTTTGAATAATCCTGAAAACGTGCCGCGTCTCTTTGTAATATCTTAACTCTGTCGCCAAGCTGCAACTTGGTAATTAATTTATTAGATAAAACTGCAGCCTCTTTTACTCTCTCGAGGACTGTGACTGGAATATTGTAGTTTTTAGCTAATTCAATTGCTGTAAGCGGAAGTGGCCCGCCACCAATAAAAAGTACAGAATGACTTTTATGGTTCGTACAACCAAGTAAACTGAGCCATTCCATTTTCGTCAGACCTTGATAGTTCTTGTGGTATGGAAACTGTCGCAGTTTTTCCCAGGAATTATCACTTTTTGCTATTAATTTACTCCAGTGCAGCTCAAGCTCATATTCTGCTTTGCTGCATATTTTTTGAAGGCGACTTATTTTTCTAACATCTAGTTCAATTTTATGTTGACTAAGTGAGTATCTAACTAAGTTTTCAAACGCTGTGTTTACCTCGTTGTTAGGCTTTAACGACTTAAAAGCTAATATGCTTGTGTAAATTTGCTCAATTCGGCTTGGTTGAACCAAATTTATCATTCGAATATACTAATGCAACAGGGTTGCATTTGTCAATAAGCAGCTTGTCTACATATTAATTAAAATACAAAAACTTCTATGACCCAATGTTATAATTATATTGTGATGAAGATATTAGTAATCATTGCTGCTGCCCTTTTGGGCCCACTTCTCCTACCCAAACTGCGCACCAGACTATCTGGGATGGAGAAAAACTATCCGAAGATGGAAGCGGTGCTTCGTTGGTTTAACAACTTTACTAATTCATTGAACAAAATTTCTACACTGCTTACTTTAATTTTTGCTGGAATTGTAGTACTACTAATCCTCCTTACTGCTGCGATCCTTATGCTATATTTTAGGCAGTAAAAAACATACTTTATTGTGTTGTGCTCGTTTTTAATCCTCGCACCTGTTTTCTCTCAACCATAATGGTTTCGGTATTATTTAAGCCGTGAGGATTGTGGGTACTATTATCAAATGCTTCGTAAACGAGGAGTGCAGTGTTAAGTTCTATGTCTTGCTGTTCTATACCCTAAGCTTCCTGAACAATGCCTGCACCACAGCCCTCAGGCCAGGCTCTGTTTAGCTTGCTTTCGAAAGCAGTGTGACCTCTTCAATTCCCCTCTTAAGCAATCTGTAGCTTCCACCTGTTATTGTCCCATGATTACTTAATATGTCTTCTGCCTTTGTTAACCGTTCATTGGCATGCTCTTGAATTTTAGGATCAAAATAAAATATTACTTCAACTTGTGACATAATTATCAGATTGGTTCAGGTATTATATCAAACACGCCACGCGTGTGGCGTATTTAGTCATAACAAAGCTGTTATTGAAGGTTACTTCTTTCTGCCTACTCGCATCCTGCGATTAACTATGTAACCAGCTCCTCCGAGGATGGCTGTTGCCAAGGCTCCTTTAACAAGCATATCTTTACTTCGTTCGTTACGCACTTGCTGTGCATGAATTTTTGCAACTTGCGTGGCTGTGGCAATTGTGTTAGTTCTCATTTGTGTTCCAGTTGAGGCAGCTAATGCTCTTATTACTCGGTTGTTGACCTCTGCAACCATTGTCATATCTGGTGTTGGAGTAGGTGTAATAGTTGGTGTAGGAGTCCTGGAAAGTACTAGTTGAGTAGCAGTGCCTTCAACCCAGTCCCATTGCTGTGTTTGAGTTGCTTCTATGTCAACCCCTGCCCTACAGGCTGATGTACCAATTGCAAAAGCACCAAGTGCCGCTAACCGTGCTATTCTTTCTGACATAGCCCGTAGTATAACAATCAAATTCACGGATTACAAACTTACACCGTTCATATATACTTTGTTGTGCTGGATATTATGCTTGCCCAGGATGCTGTCATTTATATAGGCTCATTCTTCGCCATTTGGATTGGTGCGGGTTTGATAGTCAATGCAGTTGATGATTTTGCTCGGCGACTTAAGCTTTCGGCGTTTGCAATTTCATTTTTTATTTTAGGAATTTTGACTTCTATACCGGAACTTGCTGTTGGGCTTACGTCAATTTCCGAAGGTTTGCCAGAAATATTTATTGGAAATTTGATAGGCGGAAAAATAGTGCTGTTTTTTCTGGTTATACCAATTCTAGCTATTCTGGGAGGTGGGATAAAGATTGGCCAGGATCTCAAAGGCCACCAACTAATTCTCGCGCTCGTTGTTGCAACAGCTCCTTTGTTTTTTGTGCTTGACCGGAAGGTAACAAATACAGAAGGTATTATCTGTATAGTTTTGTACCTGATTCTGTTTGTTGTGATTCAGCTTGATAAGGGCATCTTTGACAATTCAAATCACAAACTTCTACAAATCCGTTCATACTCACTTTGGGATATATTTAAAACAATGGCCGGTGTTGCAATCGTTTTCGTTTCGGGGCACATTATCGTTGATAAGACAATAGAATTTTCAATCGTTCTTGGCATTTCCCCCTTTTTAATAAGCCTGCTTTTCCTCTCTGTCGGGACTAACCTGCCAGAATTATCACTTGCGATAAGATCGATATATCTTAGAAAAAAGGATATTGCCTTTGGTGATTATATTGGCGCAGCCTCGTCCACCACTTTTCTTTTTGGAGTATTAACACTTATAAATAATGGTGACGTAAAAGCAGAAAACGGATTTCTCTTTACAATAATTCTAGCAATTGTAGGCCTAACAATATTTTACCGGTTTTCCAGATCACATAGAGATATTTCGCGCAAAGAAGGCTTAATCCTTATGGCTGTCTATCTGGTCTTTTTAACTACCCAGATTCTTCATCAATATTTACCGATTTAGTTTTAAGCCATATTGTGGTAAAATAAATTACGCAATAAGCGTGTTTGCATAAACGGTATCGGTTAATTAATAAAACTTCTCAAAAGACTTTATTATTACCACTAACTGGTTAGCAAGAGATATGAATGGTGGTGATTTAAATTGAATAAAAGATTATTTGTAGGCGGACTTCCCTGGGCAGTAAATGATCAGCAATTAAACGAAATCTTCGCTAAAGTTGGTACAGTAGTTTCTGCTAATGTAATAATTGACAAATTTTCCGGACGCAGCAAGGGCTTTGGGTTTGTTGAAATGTCAACCGAAGAAGAAGCTCAAAAAGCGATTGACGAACTTAACGACACCGAAGTTGACGGAAGAAAAATCATCGTTAACGAAGCAAGACCATTAGAAGAAAGGCCCAGAAACGACTTTCATGGAGGAGGTCGAGGTGGTCACGGAGGTGGCGGAAGACGAGATGACAACCGAAGAGGTGGTTTTAGCCGAGGCGGGAGGTCTAAGCGATGGTAAAACCAGACAGTGTTTCCAATACCTGCTCTCTTTGCGGTAAACAACGTATTGTTGTATCGGAAACGGAGGAACTTATCGGGAACAGTTTGGTTACAAGCAGGGAGATGAGGTGTGAAGACCCGCTTTGTCAGAAAAAATTAGACAAACAGCTAGAGCAAGAACGGGCAAAACGTGAGGCAAATAAGCTTAATAAGACAACAGGCTTCTCGTTTAGAAATAAGCAACCTAATACTAGCTGATCCACTTTAATATATTGCAGTAACCTGATAAAATATAGGTCTGGTGATTTTAAATGGTTTATTTTAATAAACTCACTACATATACAATCTGGAAGGAGGCGATGACAAATTATGTTTTTTGTCAAAAAGAAAAAGGGAGAGTCAGACGACAAGTTGATAGCTCGTTTCAAGAAAAAGGTCTTAAACGAGGGGATTCTGCTGGAGCTTAAAGACCGCGAACGCTATAAAAAGCCTGCGGAGAAAAGGAAAGAGAAAAAATACAGAATTCAATACCTCAGGGAGATGGAAAAGAAAAGAAGCTATTAATATTTAATTTCTTCGACTTTTGGAATCTGGTAAATAATTATTTATAAATTGGGTTCTATGATGCACCGTGGCCCCATTACAGTTTATGGCGGTTCGGTGATCCCTTGTTCCATAACCTTTATTTTTGCCCCAATAATAATTCCGGTATTCTGCTTGTTTCCCAAGTTCAGACATATACTCGTCTCTTGCCACTTTGGCAATGATTGATGCTGCGGCGATTGTAAAACTTAAGTTGTCTCCCTTAACAATCGGAAGCTGTTTACCCCTACCTAGTCCGCGCACATTGGGGATATAAAAAGCATCGATTAGCAGATATTCGATATTTGAGACTAAAACATCAACACCTCTAATAGCTCGCCGGTATGCAACTTCCGTGGCTTTCTTGATGCCCAACCGATTTATTTGCCCAACGCTTGCACTCCCCACTCCCCAGCCAATCGCATTTTCCTTGATCCAGCTGGCTGCAGCTTCCCTTTGCTTTGCAGTTAATCTTTTTGAATCATTGATTAATATCCTTTTTGAAAATTTATTGAAGATTGGAAACTGAAAACTACTAAAGGGAGCAAAAACAACCGCCCCCGCAAACACCGGACCGGCAAAGCTTCCCCTTCCCACTTCATCTACCCCACAAATATGCTTGAAGCCTTTTTCCCAAAGTCCTTGTTCGAAAGAAAAAGTTGGAGAATTCATCTTTTTATTTTTTCCTTATACCTAACAGGATAATAACGATATAGTCTATTAGAAAGCCTGCCTGTCATTTCATCCTTCTCTGATCTACTAATCTTTCCAGTTTGAACTCCCTCTCTAAACATTGCAAAGTGATTTAAAAGTTCAGACGCTAATTTCCTATGACCCTTACCTGCCAGAAAATATTGAAGGCAAGCAGCCCTGGGATCCATTGTGGCTTTGTTTTCAAACTCTGACCAAAATGAAGTGTCCGACACACCAGGGTTTGATCAGGAAAAACTTCTTTCACCACCATTAATGCGGATTCAAAAGTACCTTCGGGAGGAAGGTATGTCGCCCTCCTTTCAAAACCAAATCTTTTATTAAATAGCCTTTCTTTGGGCATAATAGAAATTATATCACTCGATTTACACCACATTCGCAATCCCAAAAAATATCTGATATAATTTCATTCTGTGAACAAAGTAATCTCATTCTTCTCTGAGGTTAGGTTAGAACTTTCCAAAGTAACTTGGCCCAAGAGAGAGGAAGTCGTTAGGCTTACTTTCGTGGTTGTATTAATCGCAGCAATAGTTGGTAGTTATATCGGAGCTGTAGATTTTACACTTACAAAGCTTTTAGAAACTATATTATCAATATGAACCCTGAATCAGTAAATGAACGCGGAACCGGAAAAAAGAAAATTCCGGGCCACATCGTTATAGGTAAAACTGAAGACCCAAATGCAAAATGGTATGTTGTGCATACAGCTTCCGGTCACGAGGCCCGCGTTTCTGAAACATTAAGGCAAAGAGTTGAGACAATGGGTTACAAAGCCAAAGTTTTTGAGCTTCTTGTCCCCACTCAAGACAAAGTTGTCATTCGGGGCGGTAAAAAAGCTACAGTTAAAGATAAAATTTTCCCCGGATACCTTTTAGTTAAGATGATCCTTGACGATGAGGCATGGCTAGCTGTGCGCACTACTCCGGGAGTAACCGGTTTCGTTGGCGTTGGCAATAAACCAACCCCCCTTTCAGAAGCTGAGGTTTTAAATATTCAAAAGTTTATTTCAGCACCGGCACCAAGATTTAAAACTAAGTTTTCAACTGGAGAGGCAATCAAAATCACAGATGGTCCTTTTGCAGACTTTCTTGGAACAATTCATGAAATTGATGAGGAAAAAGGAAAAGTTAAGGTTTTAGTTAGCATCTTCGGAAGAGAGACTCCGGTAGAACTAGACTTTTTGCAAATTCAGAAGGTTTAATGTCAATAGAAGATAACCCAGGAAAATCAGACCACATAATTGCGGGAGCGACAATCGCCGGCCGAATAGCTGGTTCGCTAAATCAGGTAAGCGATAACATGAAGAGACTGCTTCAAGACCCACGGACTCCTCCAGAAGTTGTAAACGCATTCATGGACGGAGTAATTGCCGCTAGATACCCAGAAGGTGCGGAAGAATAGTGAGCGGTTACTTTTTCCAAAACTGCCACCAACGTTTGGTGGGCATTCCCTCAACACTCACCCTATTTACATCTGCAGGAATACTGCCGTCCTTCTGGGGAGCACCAAAATTTACTTGAGTACCCCTGCGATTATAAGCATCCTCCAATTTCCCAACTGGAACTTGCGAAATATCTCTGACGTGCCTAGGTGGCGTCTCCCAATTTGCACGCGGTGATTTATCGTCTGTCGAACCGCTGTCACCCTCGATACCCATACAGTTATGTTAGTTTGTAGAAATCACCGTGTCAACTATTCACTTTTTGTCAGTCAGGTGTTATAATTTCTATACCTCGTAAATTGCGAGGGAGACGCAAGTCGAAATCTTTAGAATTTCTTCTATCATTTCTTCTTGCTCTTAATTTAGCATATGTAATTTATAATTCTTTAATATATGGCCGCTAAAAAAATAAAAACAGTCGTAAAAATTAATCTTAAAGCAGGAGAAGCAACTCCCGCTCCTCCGGTAGGAACGGCATTGGGGCAGCACGGTGTTGCAATTATGGATTTTGTTAAGGCGTATAACGACAAAACCGCCGATATGCGCGGGCAAGTCGTACCTGCTGTTATCACAATCTATGAAGACAGGACATTTGATTTTGAGATCAAAAAAGCACCAATTGCGGACATGATTAAGAAAACACTGGGTCTTGAGAAGGGTTCAGGTTCAACTCCCAAAGAAATTGTTGGAACACTTACCAGAGATCAGGTTGAAGCCATCGCTAAGGACAAAATTGACGATCTTAATACAGACAATTTAGAATCTGCCAAACGGGTTGTTGAAGGTGTGGCAAGAAGCATGGGGGTCAAGACAGAATAAAATGGGAAAAACTAAAACCGCATTCATTGGCGAAGAAACGCAAGATAAAAATAAGGATAAGGCTAAAGGCCCTGAGCAAAGCCGAAGGGTTCGCGTGGCAGGATTGAAAGGCGGACAAAGGAGGGTTAAGATTGTAGAAGCTGAACAACTACCAGAAGATACTGAGAAACTGGGTGATAAAGATACCAAGAAAACCAAAGAAGCTACGAAGCCAAGAACCCGCTCAAAGAAATACGATGAAGCAAAGGCCAAAGTCGCGCAAGGCAAGGCATATAATCTCCCTGAGGCAATAAAACTGGCTCAGGAAACATCATATTCAAGTTTTGACGGCTCAGTTGAGCTTCATATAATGGTTAAGAGGGTTGGTACGAGCGCAAACGTCACTCTCCCCAACTCAACAGGAAAAGAAAAAAGAGTTGAGGTTGCGACCGATGAAACAATTAAAAAATTAAGCGAAGGAAAAGTTGACTTTGACGTACTTTTGGCAACCCCTGACATGATGCCAAAATTAGTCCCATTTGCAAGAATCCTAGGCCCCAGGGGTATGATGCCAAATCCAAAAAATGAAACTCTTATTTCTGACCCCTCTAAAGCTAAAAATTATTCTGCTAATTCGGTAACTCTGAAAACCGAAAAGTCAGCTCCCCTAATTCACACTGCAATTGGTAAAGTAAGCCAGGAGACCGGAAAGTTGGTGGAAAATGCAGAAAGCATTTTCAAGGCTTTGGGGGGCAATAAGCAGATTATTAGCGTTTACACCAAGGCCTCAATGGGTCCGTCTGTTAAGGTAGAGGTCAAATAAGTTTAGGGTATTTGGCGTATTTGCGTTTATATTAGAGTTTTGATATATTAACAGTTGTCCGAAGACAGTACGCATTCATAAGTCGTACCGAGGGTAAAAAACTAGGCACTAGGCAATAAGCTAAGCTTGGCCGGTTTCACCGGTAGAAACTAGGCACTAGATTTTGGCACCTCGATGGTGCCTTTTTTAATGTAAAAATGAACAAAACAGACAAACAAGCTTTTGTGGAAAATTTAAGAGAGGAATTAAAAGGTTCTAAAGCTCTCGTATTGGTTAACTACGCAGGGCTTTCAGTTAAATCTCAACAGGATCTTAAAAAAAAGCTTAAAGAAGCCAATGGGCGTATGCTGGTGGTTAAAAACACACTGCTAAAACTTGCAGCAAAGGAAGCAAAATTGGATACAACTAATTTTGCAGATACAGTTCTTTCCGGCCAGACCGCTTTAATTTTGGCAGATGAAGACCCAATTGCTCCAATTCAAGTATTAGGTAAATTTGCCAAGGAAAACGAAATTCCCAAATTTAAAATTGGCATTGTCGAAGGAATGTTCCAGGACGAAGCAGGGCTAACCAAACTTTCAACGTTACCAGGACGGGATGCTCTACTTGGCCAAGTCTTAGGGGCCTTAATGTCCCCCACTTATGGTCTAGTGGGAACGCTTAATGGAAATTTGCAGAAATTAGTTTATATTTTAGATCAGAAGTCGAGAGGCGGTGAATAAAAATAATGGCTGATGAACCAACAAATCAAGAAGAAGTAAAAGAAGTAGCTAAGGAAGAATCAAAAGAGGAGAAAAAGCTTTCTTCAAATGTTTCTAAATTAGTAGACTCAATTTCAGAACTTTCAGTTTTGGAGCTTTCAGAATTGGTTAATGCGCTCCAAGACAAACTTGGAGTTTCTGCGATGCCAGTAGCCGCTCCTACCGTTGCAGCACCTGCAGCAAATGGTGACACACCTGCAGCTGAAACAGCTGGAGGCGCAAACCAAACAGTTGTTATGACCAATGCAGGAGCTAACAAAATTGCTGTTATCAAAGCACTTCGTGAGATTAATCAAAACTTAACTCTTATGGATGCCAAGGGAATGACCGAAGCAGTTCCTGCAGAGGTTTTGAAAGATGCAAAAGCTGAAGATGCAAAAGCTGCTGAAGAGAAACTCAAAGCTGCGGGTGCTACGGTAGAGTTGAAGTAAACCTCAATCTACGCAGTAAACCACAGTTGAACTTAAGTGAGGATAAAACTCATTTAAGTGCCCAAAGCAATCCGAACCTCAAGGTTCGGATTTTTGGTTTAAAGCACTACTCTTTCCAAGCCAGTTGGAGAAAATTCCTAAACAGTGAGTCTGTAACGGGCGTACCCCTTTCTGGGTGAAATTCCACCCCATATGCATTCCCCACTTTGAAGGCCTGTACTCCATATTTATTCTCAGCAAGTAAAACACCACCAGGGGGAAGGTTTGCAACAACTGACCAGTGATTCTGGTCTACAACAAAGTTATCAGGCAATTCGCGCATCACAGAATCACTAAATGCACCCGCAGACTTGTTGACCATGCTATAGCCCTTTTCGATTAGCTTTTTACCCATTACGGAGCGCATTTCAACTACCCTTCCACCGGTTGCTTCGGCTAGAATCTGCGCACCAAAACATATGCCAAAATAGGGTTTACCAGAACGAACAGCCTGTGATACAAACTGCAAAAGATCGTGTTTCCACCAAGCAAGCTTATATCCCCCTTCTTTCCTTTCATAAGGATAGGCTGAATATGGACTCCCGCTAACAATTATGGCTTTAAAGTCATCGACGGAATCTGGTAAAGCAAGCTCTGATTGATTTGACCTTTGAGTATTTGTTATTCCAGCCTCTTTTGGCGGAGATTTTATCTGATTTACTACAGCGTTTCCGAAACTATCAAATGTATCGGATTTGATATCAAAAAGTCTTTCGGCTATTTCAAAATGGGCGTTTCTGCCGGGTGAAGCATTTATTATTAAAACTTTCCCCCGCGACAAAACTTCCGGTGATTTAGGATTTTCCGTCATTTTTAACAGTTGCAATTAAATACTCAATGATTTTCCCTGCAACATTAACTCCGGTAACTTTTTCAAACTCTTTAAAGACAGAATATCTGTTAACCTCCAATACGTATGCAGTTCCTTCCAGGTCATGCATAATATCAACCCCGCAAAATTCACAACTCAGGCTTTTTGCCGCTCTTAGGGCGAGTTCTTCAAGCTTGGGAGTTAATTCTGCCTTTTCAACTCGTCCGCCTGCCGCGGCATTTGTTGGCTTGTCGGGAGAATCGGTACTTCGTTTCATTGCTCCCAGAACTTGCCCCCCCAGAACAATAACCCGAAAGTCCGCGCCTGTAGGCAAAAATGGCTGCGCAATAAACTCGAACAAACTCTTATCTCTTAAAAACTCATCTAACTGGACTTTGCTTCTAACCACTATAAAGTCGCGACCCAAACTTCCCATTGTTCGTTTTAAAATAAATGGATATGTAAGTACATTCTGTTCCAAAAAGGTGGAAGTGCCCAAACTGTGGGTTTCAACAAAAGGAATACCGTTTTTTAGGAATATATGCGTTTGCAAAAGCTTATCAAATTCTCCCGGGTAAGTTGTTAAAGAATCATAGTTAAGAACTCTTTTCCCGTAACCATGCATCCACTCGATAATTACTCTTTCCTGCCAAGTATAACGGTTGGTCAAACCCGGGCTTCTTACAACCATCAAGTCAAAGTCTTCTAAGTTCTGTCCATCCATCGCAGTGACGCTTAACCGGCCTTCCTTTAGAAAAATATGAAGATGCGAATAGTTTATAACATTTGCCTCAATTCCTAAATTTCTCGCTTCACTTAAAAACCTCCCTTTTGCGTAATCGTTCCTACTCCGGTTTAATACCAATAACTTCATATCTTACCTATTTTACCAAATGAATAGCTTCTTTGATATAATTTAACAACTCATCATGAAGTTGGCTATTATTGGTAATAAAAAAAGCTTATATTCAATCAAGAGAATCTGCCAAGAGGCAAGAGAAAATTTTCAGGTAATTGACATATATAACTGGAAAGAGGTCTGCTTTCACTGGGGAGAAAACGGTTTACAAATCGAGCTTGGGGAAAAACCACTCAGGGAATATACACACCTGCTAACCAGAATAAGCGACGGATATTATAATCAACGAACAATCCTTGTGAGAAAAGCAGATGAGCTTGGGGTAAAGACATTTAACAAAAACTTAATTCTTAAATTACCTGATTACAACAAACTAATCGAGTATTTAGTACTTGAAGAGGCCGGGATTCCTGTTGTTCCAAGCTTTCAATCCTTAAAATCTAATTTCAAATCCCCTTTTGATTTTCCTGTAATATTAAAAGCAACCAAAGGAAATAGGTCCAAGAAGGTTTGGAAAGTTAATTCCGAAAAAGATTTAAGTCTTGAGTTAAAAAAACATCGTTTAGCAAATGTGTTTATACAACCATTTATTGATACTGGGTATGATTTAAGAATTTTTGTTGTAGGAGAAAGCGTTGTTGCCTCGTATAAGAGGATTGCAACTAATAGTTTTAAATCTGCCATTGACGGTATTTCAGAAAACTATACCCCCACAAATGAAGAGGTCTCTCTTGCTCTTTCTGCCTCAAAACATCTAGAAGCTGACTGTCTGGGTGTTGATATCATCCATATTGGCGGAAAGCCCAGGATATTGGAGATAAACATAGACGCTGGTTTTAAAACTTTAGAAGAAATAACCGGAGTCAGTGTGGCTAAAAAAATCGTGGCAAGGCTTTCACAACTTTAATGACAGCAAACCCAATTTACAAGAAAGCTTCAGAGCGGGCCATAACCAATCTAGCCAAAAGAATAGAAAGCTTTAGGCCTAACAGAAAACTTCACTTTTATGAGCGTATGTATAGAGTCACAGGTCAAGCACGGTTTATTCCTCCACTTTCCAGTGCTTTCCAGGAATTAATGCGGGATTTTGAGAACAAAGCTAAAATTGCCGGAGATATAAGTAAAGAGAAACGGGAAGGGTTAGAAAAACTAAATCTTCTTAAAGATCTATCCCCCCTCAAAAAAATACGATGGGAGTATTACGAAAAACATCCAGAAATAAAATATTATCAAAGTTTGATTTATTTAATGCTAAAAATTTCAGATTACCAAGTTAGCAAATATCTTAACTCACAAGGATATAAAGTGGCCATCACAAGATTAGGCAGAATTGATTGGAAAAAAATATTCTCAGATAATGATCTACTATTTTTTGATCCTGTTCAGAATATAAATTTAGCATTCTGGTTAAAAGATTTGGAAATAACCAATATTACCGATAGCGTTATAAAATCTCTCAAACTCCTTTACCCTGCCACTAAAATTAATACCACCTCAGAATTTAATTTTTTGAATAACATTTATGCGTACACACACATCCTTATTGCTGATTCTGGTTATTACCAAAAATACCCTAACAACAAAGAGTATTGCTGGGTTTATGAATACTTTAAATCTAATAGGTCTTATATCTTTAATTCACAAAATCTTGACCTGATTGCTGAAACCGGCGTAGTGTTTAAGTTAAATCCAGACTACGAGACGGAGCTAGAAGGTTATAAAGAGCTAATTTACCAAAAAGTTAACGAGGATACTGGACTACTCGATCTGAATGAATCAAAGGACGCCTTATTTGAGCACGCCAATACTTTAGTTATAATGCTACTGGCGGAGTGGAACGGCTTGTTTTCCGGACCAAAACTTACGATATGAAATTCGCACTAATCTCGACGGGTCAGTTTTTCCAAGACAAAAATCTCTTTGAAGTGGCAAAGAGAAGGAGTCATGTCTTGGATGTTATCAATTCCGATATCATCCCAGTGCCCTTTGGCAATTTTTTTGAGTCACACCAGGCTATATATTGGCGCGTTGGGCATCCAGAAAAAAGAAGTGTTGTTGCAAAGGAGGCACTCTTGCGCAGTATTCCGTTTATCAACACTGCGTATGCCACGAAACCTTTAATAGGAAGGAAATATTACCAAATCTCGGAAGCACAAAAGCTGGGTATACCGACCCCTAAAACATTTTTCATTAAATCTTCGAGAAATGCAATTGAAAATGCTTCCAAAATTCTAGGCTTTCCCCTCGTCGTTAAAAGTAATATAAGCGCTAAAGGAGAAGGCGTTTTCCTCTGTAAAGATAATGATGAACTTAAAGCTACAATAGAATCCACAAACCTGACAAGTTTTATCCTTCAAGAATTCCTTGAAAACGACGGAGATTATCGGGTTATAGTTGTGGGGGGCAAGGCGGTGGGTACTTTTAAGCGTAGGCCGAAACAGGGAGAATTTAGGGCCAATATATCCCTCGGAGGTTTCGGTGAGAAAGTCGAAAATGCCGACCTGAGAATGAGACTTTTTAACATGTCTGAACTAATATGTAAAAATCTTGACCTAGAAATTGCAGGCGTAGATTTTATGCAAAACAAAGAAAAGGTTTATATGATCGAGACAAACAGTATTCCGCAATGGGAAGGCTTTACAAAGACTACCGGTATAAATGTTGCTTCCAGGATTATTGACTACCTAGAGGAGATTGGCCGGTAAATTCCGGCTTTACAAGAAAACCACTCATATCCCTTCTTCCAATCAACATCTTGTATTGCATTTTCGATCTGTCGGCAACCGAAGCGCTTGTAACTTTTTTCTTTCCTCCTAACCAAAAGGTTATACCGATTACTGGACGAGTTTGTAAACCTGTTGCCGACCTGTACTCATATCTATCTTTCCAAAGTATGTTCTCCTTAGTCATTAGTCCAAGCTTATCTGCTAAGCCTTTGTCTATTGAACTTCTTACAGCGCCAGTATCAATCCTCGCCAAAACACCTTCCTTCTTCCCGCTGGCCGACAAAACTTTTACAGTTTCAACTGGCTCTATTATCTTCAGTGACTCATCCGGCTTTACCTTGGTGGCAAATGAAGAGGCAAAAAGAGCTTTTGCAATTTTAACACCATGCTCGGCATCGCGTACTTCTAAATCTTCAACTCTTTCTAAACGCTTCTTTAGCCCTGCCATATTCGCAAGTTGAATCTTAAGCCCCGGCTGGGCATTTAATTCTAAAACCTGGGGTCCCTTCTCCGGGTGCAATACGATATCAACACCCAAGTATCCCAGTCCCGATGCAATCTGGGCCTTAACTGCGGTTTCTAATACTTCTGTCCAGTTGGGTATTTTAATTCCTCGCAGTTTACGTTTAGTTCCAGGTTTATAGGTAATTAAATCACCATGAAGAACTGCCCTGGTGGTAATTCCCGTGGCTATATCAACACCAACCGCAATTGCTCCTTGAAACATATTCGCCCGACCCCCTGATTCTTTAGTTGGAAGCCGAAGCATAGCCATAACAGGCACTTTATTAAAAACTATAATTCTTATATCCGGAGTGCCGCGATAGGCGTACTTTCTAAACGCCTTATGTCTTCCCACATACTCCTGAACCAAAGCAACATCCGGCTCACTCGTCATACTAAATGCACCTTCTACTATATCCAATGCGTGAAGTTTCAAGTCATCTGGAGTAACTTTTTTCCTTTGTGTAGTTATATAGCCTTCTCCGCCTTCGCTACGTTTTTTTATGACAATGATACCCTCCCCTCCCAAGCCTTTACTTGGCTTTAGAGCAAACGAATCAGGTAATGTAAGCCAATCAAAATTAAATATTTCTCTTGCATTTCTGAACTTCTGATAAAGTTGAGGGGTCGGAACACCGGCGTTTGCCAATATCCGTGCAGTTTGGATTTTTGAATCTGCCACCTTTTTACTACGCAGATTATTGTATTTGTAGGCAAACAATTGCGATCTTGCGTTTAGACCAAGGACATTAGCTAACTTCATTTCAAGTTAAAAATCATTTTCCTGAACCGCCAAATTTCCAAAAGTCGAAGACCCGTGTAACGACCAAGTAATAGATTGAAAGCAAATATGCCAAGTAACATAATTTCTGGTCGCAGAAGTGCAAATGCTTGGATAGCAGGCAAGGTCAAGAAGAAGAATGAGATTAAAGCCAGAATAATAGTCTCAATCGTTAAATTCACAGCCACCTTGGCACTCTTGCCTAACTGAACCCGGGTGAAGTCTTCGGCCAACAGGGCTAATATTAGAACAGCAAAGATAGAAATGTTCGCTAACCCCAAAAGCGGAGCCAGTGGTGCAGCGAACAGTACCACCAAAACGGCAAATGACACGAACCATAAAATTAATGCCATGCGGGGCAAGTACTGAAGCTTTAACTTGAGACGCCTGAGTGTAATTCTTGAAATTGTTGAAACAGTAACAATTATTAAAAATAACCCTATTCCCAAAAGCGGACCAATCGCCAGAAATGTTACGGCCAGAGCGGCAGGAAGAAAAATCCCAAACCCCCGAAGCCCCACAATATGCCGTGTTGCAGCTATGATGGCAGCTACTAATGGTAAAAGGAGTAGCATTACAATTGTGTTTGCTGGAACACCTGCAGACACCGCACGGCGTATAGCGTATTTAACTGGGTTAAATGGCAGCACTGGCCCTAATTCTTGAGTTTCAAGTTGCAATTCTAATCCTGTAACCTGCTGCTGTAATTCTACTTTCTCCTCAGTAACCTGAGCTTGCGCAAAAACTGCCGTACTTGCAAAAAAGCTACCGAAAAGACTTACTAAAAACGCCAATAATATGAAAGGTTTACGCATGGGATTTAAGTTAAAGAAAGTAGCCATATTATACTATTTTCAGTGCGCTTTCCGCCACCTCTAGCAATTTAAGTTTTAAATATGCAATAATTAGCCTTCCCTTAGCAATCAAATGGCAGACGTTTACTGCCTCTCGCGTCGGCGTCCACTTTTGCGGGTCCCTGCTGACTAGCGATCGCGGCCACAAATAGTGTTCCGAGCACGCGAGTCAGCAATGGGTTAGTGCTTTATCGCCTTTAAAAATTTGCTTTCATTTGGCTGAGTGAATACTCTATCAGAGCAAAATATGTTCGACTGAGATATGTATCGAAGGAAGTTATTTTGCAGGGCATGAACGAAGCTGAAGGAACTCAAATTTTTATTGGCGGCTCTTTCTTTGGTTACTTTCTTGGAGACGCAAGAAAGTAACAATAAAAAAATTATGTTTAAAGTTCTAAAAGTATTTTATAGCTTTGTTTTTAAGAAAAAGGCAATTTTTATTGTCTTCCTTTTTATGGTTATTGGAACCGCAGTTATATTTTCATTAAACCCATACTTTTATAAGCTCTTTGTAGAAAACATCCCTTCCTTAGATTACCAAAAACTTGTTGGTATTCTTTTAGTTTTTATGGGGGTTCGCATCGTTGGTCAAGCTTTGGATATTGGTTCGTTTTTAGTTGGAGACAAGGTTCTCTTTAGCGCGGCAACCGACGCTAGACGAGAAATTTTTAACCACGTCCAGGACCTTGATTTTGCTTTTCATTCATCAAAAAGCACCGGTTCACTGATCTCAACTTTCAAACGAGGCGATGGGGCATATTATAACTTGTTTCACTCAATTCACCACAATTTATTAAACGTTCTGGTTGGCTTCATTGTAATGTTCGGTTTTTTCGTAAGCCTTAACATTATGGTTGCTGGAATTGTACTGCTTTCATTCATCGTAACTATTGTAAGTATGAAGTTTCTAATCAAGAAAAATGTTCAACGTCGCGATGAATTTAATTCCGAGGAGGATAAGGTCTCAGGAGTAATCGTTGATAATCTAATAAACTTTGACACTGTTAAATATTTTGCAAAAGAATCCTGGGAAAGAAACCGTTTGAGTGGTAGCCTCGTCCCCTGGCTTAAAGCACTTTGGGGATATACATATTCATTCAGATATATCGATATTGATGTTTTCTCAATAATAAACATTAGTATGTTTGCGATACTTCTATTAAGTCTTAGGGAGACCGTCACGGGTACAATGACTATCGCAGACTTTGTTCTAGTTACGGGTTTTATTGGGATTTTCTACCCTAGACTGTGGGACATGGTATGGGGCTTTAGAGAGATTGCTAAAAATTACTCGGATATAGAGAAATATTTCGGTGTATTGGACTATAACATATCTGTTAAAGATCCTGACAATCCGGTCGGTTTGGAGCAAGTTCGTGGTGAAATTCAATTTAAAAATATTTCCTTTTCATATAAAGAGCGTACCAAACATGCGATCAATGGCCTATCTCTAAATATCCGCCAGGGACAATCCGTTGCACTTGTTGGAAGATCTGGTTCCGGTAAAACTACGATGATTCGGCTTTTAATGCGCTTTTACGATCCACAAAAGGGAGAAATTACTATCGACGGCGTTAACATTAAGGATGTTACAAAAAGCAATTTAAGAAGCTTCATTGGCCTTGTCCCCCAGGAGCCAATACTTTTTAACAACACTATTGCTTATAACATCGGCTACGCCAAGCCGGAAGCTAGCTTAAAAGAAATAAAAGCGGCGACCAAGCTTGCAAATATTGATGAGTTTATTGAAAGTCTACCCAAGAAGTATAAAACAGAAGTTGGCGAACGTGGAGTTAAGCTCTCTGGCGGCCAAAAACAACGTCTTGCAATCGCAAGAGTAATTTTGGCGGATCCTTCTATAATCATTTTTGACGAGGCAACAAGCCACCTTGATTCTGAATCTGAGCGCCTTATTCAGGAGTCTTTCTGGAAAACGGCTAAAAACAAAACAACAATTGTTATCGCCCACCGTCTTTCAACAATCATGAAGGCGGACAAAATTGTTGTCATGCAGGATGGAAAAATAAAGGAAATTGGTTCACACAAAGAATTACTTATGAAGGAAAATGGCTTATATAAGCATCTCTGGGACCTTCAAGTTGATTTAACTTAACCCCAACACCCGATGGGCATGTTTAGATCTACATCTTACTTTTCTCTTACCCTATTTTTCTTCCGACATAACATTTCCCTAGTAGTTTCTTTATTGGAAGGGGGTGAATAATATGCAGAAGAAAATAGCAGTGTTTATTGTTTCACTTATTATGGGTGCGGTAGTTTTAATGACCGGAGTTGCGTACGCGCAATCCCCGTCGCCATCCCCGTCGCCTTCGCCTAGCCCAACAGCTTCCCCTACACCAGCGGGAGCACCGGCAACCGGCTTTGGGGGAATGTAGCAGGCGAGTGGTAAAATTGAAGATCACCGAGGAGGCAAGTGTCTGGGTACAACACGCTTAGGCACTTGCCATGTGTAAGATGAAAAAAATATTTCTTTTGATCCCAATTGCACTAATATCAGCCTTTTTGGCTTTTCGTGTTGTCTTGGCGCAATTTTCCCCATCCTCAATCCCAAAAACCGCGCAGGTTACACAAATCCAAACTCCCCTCCCGACCCCATCACCAGAGGTAGTTTTTTCAAATCCTGGGCAACTTACTATTCCAAAGATAAACGTTTCGGCAACAGTTGAGGAAGTGGGGTTAGATTCCGAAAAAAAGATGGATGTACCAAAACTGAATGAGAATGTTGGCTGGTATATGTACGGCGCAAAACCGGGTGAAGCAGGAAATGCCGTTTTCGCCGGACACTTAGATACCAGCTCGGGTGGTGCTGCTGTGTTTTATAACCTTGACCGGATAGCAATCGGCGATGCTATTCAGGTCACCGATACTTCGGGCAACACATTGACATATGAAGTTTATAGAGTTTCTATTTTTGAAGACAGAAGTTTTCCCTTAGATTTGGTGTTTGGCCCAAACAACGAGTCAAATGTAATTCTAATTACCTGCGAGGGAGTTTTTGACAGAACTGAAAGAAACTACACCGACCGCCTGGTCGTTTTCTCAAGGCTCGTTAAATAGATTTGTATCTAAAATAAAACCTCACAATAAACAAAGCTATTTCTTTGTGTTCACACGCGCTATTAAGCGTATAGGGTTTTTACCGATTGAGATTATCGCCGAATCAAAATTAGCATACATACTCCTTCTAACCGGCTGCTCACCAAGGACAACAGAGCCTTGGGCTATGCGAGCCCTCGCTTCATCAACATCTTTTACTAAACCTGACGCAACTAATATATCTTCAACTAGTGATCCACGAGGTACACTGATCTCCCTCATTCGCCTTGGGAACTTCTTCTTTCTTTTTACGCGATCAAACTCCTCCATTGCAAAACGAGCCTCAGGCTCCCCATCCAATTCAGCTACCACCCGAAAAGCCAACGCCTCCTTTAATGCAACGATGCCAATCTCAGAACCTCCTTCAATCGATTGTGGCAAAATTTCGTCTTGTATTCTTTTTACAACTGACATAGGAACATTTGTTAATAGCTCAAACCCGACACCAATTGCAGTATCTGGCCAAGACATAATGGCTTCGTATTTAACCTCCGGCAAATCACGAACGTTTACAATATTTCCCTCGGTTTTACCCATCTTGTTTCCAGCAGGGTCAGAAATTAGTCGTGTTGCCATAACCCACTTCTCTTTTCCACCATAAACTTTCATTAGATCGCGCCCTACAAGCATATTAAATGTTTGGTCACTGCCTCCCACTTCTAAATCTACATTCATAGCAACAGAGTCGTAGCCCTGCATCAATGGATATAAAATTTCATGCAATCTGGGAGGTTTACCTTCTTCTAACCTCCGCTGAAACATGGATCGATCAAGCATTTCAGAAATTGTGAAATTCGAAGCAATATCTACAACTTGTTCAAATTTCAATTCACCCAGCCATTCGTGGTTATATAGTATGGTAACCGGGTTGGGAGCATCTTTTGACATGTCCAATATTCTACTTGCCTGGTCAGCATAACTACTCACGTTTCCTTCAATTTGCTCTCGAGTTAGTCGGACCCTGGAAGCAGATTTGTCAGTAGGATCGCCTATCATACCAGTAAAAGTACCAAACAAAAGGATTACATCGTGTCCAAGATCCTGAAACTGCCTAAGCTTTCGAAGGGGTACTGTGTGGCCAATATGAAGATCGGGGCTTGTGGGATCGATTCCTAAATAAAGCCGGATTTTATTCCCACGCATAACAGCTTCCAAACTCTCCCTATCGGGTAAGATTTCCACCACACCCCTTGTCAATGCGTCATTTATGGAAGTGGCAGCCCTCTCTGGAGAAAGTAAGGAAGCTAAAATCTCTTTTGTCATAAATTATCTCACAACTTTCTGCCACAAGTTATTGGTAGATACTATCTGAGCTGCCTGTCTATACGTTAATCCCGAATTGTCAGCGGTTTCAATGGTTTCTGTCATAGCGTTTATAGTAATCTGCGCAACCTGGTCTAATACGCCCTGTTCGGAAAGTTCCTCGCTTCCCAACATACCAATAGTGAAAAATTCAGCGGTGCCCGCATTAGCAATAAAGTCTGGCAAAACTTTTACCCCCCGCTGTGTGAGATACTTTTCGGCATCACGCAGGATGGGATGATTTGCTCCTTCTACTATAAGCGGGGCTTGTATACATCTTGCTTCTTCTAGGCCCACAACTTCCGATTTCGCAGCGAGCACTAAAACGTCCACTGGAATCTGAAGAATTGCCTGAGAATCTCCCGCAACCTCTAGCCCTTTCTCTCGAGGCACACATCCTGTTACCGTATCTATGTTTCTAAGGCAAGACGTTAATCCCCCGGGGCCGATACGGAAGGATCCTTGTGCATCAGCAGCGGCAACGACCCTTGCGCCAGCTTTTTCGAAAAAGTAAGCCGCGCTACCCCCAACCGCTCCTATCCCTTGAATTGCAATTGTGCGACCATGCAAATCCATACCCATTTTTCTAAAGTACGTTTCAGTAGCAATGTACGTGCTCCAACCCGCCGTAACATCCATTAGGTGACTGTGCTTTGGACTAAAACTTTCAGAAAAAGGCATTCTCATAAGTTGAGTCAACCTTCCCAGGTTGCCTTCAATACCCAAGGACTTAAGAATTCCTTGCTGTGGATTGCCTATACCGTGCCTTCCCAAAACACCTGCCACCTCACTTTCAGAAACATTTAAGTCGCCAGCAGTGCCCACATTTTCAAGATCCAGCAAAAATGCTGTGAGAAATCTGTCCAGTACATCCAACTTGTCTGGTGCAGTGGGATCATAATCTATAACAAATTTCGATCCGTTAATCTGAGGTCCTGCTATGCCGAATTTTTCATACATTGTTGATGCAAGAAATACAGCTTCATGAGGTTGTCCACCTATTTTCATACGCACACCTCCACCAGAAACATTTACTTCTGGGTCACCCCATCTTGCCAACCACCCCACTGCGGAGCTTTTTGAATCTCGCCATTCCTTCAAATAAACAAGCTCCCCTCTTGCATCAAGAAACGGAAGGTTTTCTCGAGCCCAATCCGTCCTATCAACAACTCCGTTTGATTGTGGATGTATATCAATCTCAACTGCCATAAAACAAAAAAAACGCGCTTGTGGCGCGTTTATCTCTCCGCTTTCGAAATTAAATATGTATAAAGAATTGTCATTATCAATTCAAGTTATTGAAGTGATGATAAACTAACCAATCATTCTTGTCAATAATTGCATAAACCCCGGGGTATCGTTCTGTCAAACTTCTAATGATAACATGTCATGGGCAAGCCTGAATCCAAATTTTTCCAAATATCTATTTAGGTCACGTTGATCCTCTGTATGATTAATGTGTGTATACAAAACTTTTCTTCCTAGATTGGAAAGTACTATAGAGGAATTCTCCACGGTTATGTGACCCAACTTATGCGCTGGTAGATTATCTTCATTCAAAAAAGTGGAGTCAAATATGACCAGGGACATTTTTGTCAGCTTATTATTGATCTCTTGTGTAATATCCGATATATCCGGTGAATACCAAACTGACTTATCTTTCTCTGCTACTATTACCGCGCTTGTGGGAAAACTTTTGCTATGCGGAATTTCAAACAAACTTACTCCAAATTCCGATGCTTGCTTGGGGGTAACAAATCTGGCATATCCTGCTTTTACAAGATATGAAATGTTAGACATTTGAAGAAGTAAATTCTTGTTCTTTTCTGATGTATACAAAGGGGTGTTATAAGGCGCTCCAGTTGACAGCTCCATCAGTCCATTTACATGGTCAAAATGTAAATGTGTTATCACAATAAGGGCGATATCTTTAAGCCATATATTAGCATTTAATAGCTGTTGTCTAAAGTCTGGACCACAATCCATCACTATCATTTTGCTATCTCGGACAACCATAAGCGAGCTACGTAAACGTCGAAGCCTGGTGTTATTGAGAGCTTTACGACAGTTTATACACCTGCAGTTGATTTGCGGGATACCCCCGTCACCACCTGTTCCAAGAAAAGTTATCTTCACTTTCCGCTTCTAATAGAGGTAAATAGTGGCCACAAGGAAATTACCTCTCTATATAGATTTTCTAATTCATCCAAATCGACATGTTCCTCTTGGGCCCGAAGCAGTCTAATCTTTTTTACTACCTCTATCAACAATTGACCGCCCTCCTCAGAGGGAAAATTATCTATTATTTCACCCCAAGTTGCGCATTCTGCTCCACCAGCTTTTTCTACAACTTGAGCCATTGCCCATTTTACACTGTAGTCAAGAACATGCACGGCCTGCGGGCCCAAGAATAGAGCCGGCAGGACATGTCTATTTGTTCTGAGCATTCTAAAATTATCACTGATTCCATCAAGTCCACCTATCGTCAAGTTTATGTTTTCTACGCGTGCACCATTTCTGGCTGATCGGTTTACATCCTCTGCTATTCTTTCATCACCCCAAAGAGTCAGGGCTTGGCCTACTAGATTGCGTGCCAGAAGCGGCGGTTCAAACGCAACCACTGCCTCAGGAGACGGATAAATTAGAGAGTGTATCATCCTTATCTGACCACTTGCATGAATCAGTCTAGCAAGCGCCATTTGCGCATCTTCCAGTCTGATTGTTGATGCATATACAGGAATAATACCCTTTTCCTCAACCATAATTTTCGTTGCCTGATTAATACAATCAAGGACTTGTTCATAAGCTTGCATGTTTAATGGGTCATTTTGTGAAGATCCCTTTAGGATAATAACCAAGTCTTCGTCACTCACCACCCCGTTCTTTCCTTCAAGCCCAGCATGTCTAGCCTTACTACCAGATATTCCCACCCATCCCAAACGCTCTTCTAAATGCGAATTTCTGTATACTTCATTATCCAACACACGCAGAATTGTCCCAATTGTCGGTTGAGACACAAACATATCTTTCAGTTCCTGTTTGTCTTTTATTCTTTCTGGCATATAAAATCAAAAAAGGCCCTTGTTTGAACCCACATGCTAGGTTCAAACAAGGGCCTTCATTCTAAGGCGGTACCACCTTGATTCGTTAAAATGTTACCATCTTAACCTTTTCGGGCTTATCACTCGCGCGACACGCCTTTTGCTATTACGGGCGACCCGGGTTTAATTTACTTTAAACCAGCTCCAGAGTGTAATTCGCTTTTTTCTGTACGACTGGTTTGCACCAACCACCAGTTCTCTCTATGGCCACCAGAAAAACCTACTGTGCTCCTTCTCAGCAATCCTATTAACTTTTTAAAGTAAAACTATTCTACTTGCAACAGGTATTAATTGTCAAATATAGAAATTGAGACTATCCTGCCTACTGTTTTGCAAGTAAACAGGCGCCTCACATTCTAAACCGAAGTAACTACCTGAACCGTTGACTCCCGCTCCATCCAAAAAATAATTGTCTTCTCCAATACTCACTTTTAAAAAGGTGTGGAAAAACATAGGCGAAACCTCCACCTCCCTAAACTCTATCTCGTTTTTAGTTATACCAAACTCGCGCATCAATGTTTCGGCAGCATGAAGTACCCAAAGTCTGCAATGACCTTCTTGTGCATACCTGTTAACCTCATCTTCAGTAGTTAGCCCTGAAACCATCTGGTTAAATTTAATTTCAATCATAGAGTCCCAATGAATGATAGTTAACTATTTTCTGCAACATTATTGTAAAGCAATAAGTCAAAATCAATTACTTTAAACTGAAATCCACTTAAGAAAATCATTAATCGCGTTGTCTGTGGTAGAGGCTCCGTGGTCACCATTTCTGTAAAGTCTAAGCTTAAAACTGGATACTTTGTTGGGAAATGTTTTCACTAACTTTTCGTAAAATTTTACTGATTTTGAGTAATGAACACATGTATCTTTTGCGCCATGAGCGATAAAAACCCTTGTATTCTCGAGATAACCTATATTATCCATTGGCGATAGTCCATCCCCATCCTCAACATGCTTCCACCAAATGCCGGGATTCATTCCCCTGTATAAGAAGGTAAAATCCTTTGAGAGGCCTTCAATAAAACTCTTATTGCTTTCTTCACCTTTAATTTTCCCTTGCTCGCTTTGATCCATAGACCCACAAAATATTCCAATCTCCTTAATTTCCCTTTTATATTTTGGAAGGAGGACAACATAAACAGCACCCAAGCTTTTGCCTACAAAAATTATTCTTTTGTATTTGAAAAACCTTTTCTCAAGCTCATAATGATTGACCCCAAACACCCCTCTCTTAAAACTGTTATAAAGAAGGAGGAGTGTTCGAATGCAACCTTTCGGAGTAAACTTTCCATAGCTTCTGCCAAATCCAATATAATCGGGAACAAACAAGTCAATTTTCTTATCTAAAATATAAGGTGCGATGGTAAGCGTGCCATTGTCAGGCACTGTCGGTGCCCCCATGGCATAAATAACCAAGGTTTTACTTCCTGACTCACTATCATAAAATGTGCCCCCTATCTTGTTGAATGAGAAAAATTTGAACTTCATGCTTTTAACTGGATTCTGGTTAGTTTCTCAAGGTTTGGTGTAAACTTAACAATGGAATATAAAGGGTCAAATCTCTCCGACACAATGTAAATTCCATTTTCTCCAATGATTTCGGGGATTTTATGGTCAAATACCAAATATCCGGCAGTCAGCCAAAAGGCTGCATTCAATCCGAACGCCTTAATGAGACTTTTTGCAACATGCCTATTATTGCCATTGTTTTGAATCAGCTCAACTGGCTTCAGATATCTATTAAGATATTCTATCAGCAAAAAGGGTTCATTTTTATTGATATCTTCACTGTGTTCAGTATTTTTCGGGATCTTTTGGGTCACCCTCACAAACTCTGGGAAATCAATCCCTCTCTCAAAATAATCAGTCAAGATATACTCAAATCCCATTATTTGAGCCCATTCGTCAATCAATCTGGTATAAAGTTCGTTGTGGTACTTAAGCTTTTCGTAATCTTCAGCAACAGGGTTTCTTTCAAGCAAAACTCCTTTGTTGGCAATAACAAAATTCACCCTTAACGACGAGCTCGTTTTTTGTAAAGAAAAACTCAACGCTCGTAAAGCAGCTTCATATGCTTTCGTCTTACCAAAAACCCGCGATTCTTCCAAGCTCTCACCGACATCAAGAATGTCGGTTCTCTTAATATCGCCTTTTTTGTATAAAGGACAGAGTACAATGCATACATTAGATACTGGTCCAAATTTAAAATTTTCCTTATTCTTTACAACGGCTCCCGGCCATGAAGATTCCATCAATGACCATAAGTCCTGGTTTGCATATTCTGTTCTTGTTGTTTCTCTTTCCATCTAACATACTCCCTTTAAGGCAACAAAAAAGCCCCTCCAACTGCCTAATTATTTAAGCCGTTGAAGGGGCACTTCTTACGTGCGGTACCACCCTTTATTAGTTTATCCCATTAAAAAACCCGCCTAAGCGGGACTCGAAACGCGGGCTAAACCCTCAATTATTTCGAGTGCTCCGTTTCCGACACACTCTAGCAACTTTTTACGGTTTGCATCCGTCGGTTATTTATTACCGCTGCTCTCGGATCGCGACTCCGATATTAACGCATTTATTTAGCTGTCAACAATAATATATTATCAAAATAGCAGCGAGAAAACAAAAATCGTTTAAGAAGATTTTTCTTGCATTCCGAGAAGCCAAAGTACTGCCTCTTTCTTGTATCTTCTGTCGCCCCTAGAATTTATTCGAATTGCGGGAAGTTTGCCGCGTTTTCCCCATCTTTTTATTGTGAGCGGAGATACTCGGAGCAGGTCTGAGACCTCACGAACTGTCAAAAGGTCTGGAAGGTCCTCAAGCCGTACTTTTTTCTTTTTATTTTCGTCCATTGTCTAGCTGTTATCTAAACTGAGTTAGTTTTCACGCTGATATACTTTTAAGCATTTGTATGCTCTTTTATATTACCTTGAGCGTATTTGCTAACTATGTTAATCACAACATATCAAAGCAGTACAAGAGTGTCAAGCCCCTTTCAAGGGAAATTCCAATAACCAAGCACCAAGTTACAAGTAATTCATAACTACTAATGCCAGTGGATTGGATTTTAAGTAATTGGAATTTGTTTGTTTCTTGAAGTTTGGATATTGAAGTTTTTACCTAGGCTACTCGTTCCTTCAGCGCATAGTAAGCAGAGCTTGGCCACGCATTATCTTTAAGCAACTCTCTCTTTGAGTGCGTGGTAAGCGTAGCTTGGCTCTGCGCAGTCGTCACGCTACGCGTTCCTTCAGCGCATAGTAGAATTTTTCGAGGTAGTCCTGAGCGCGGTCCCAATGATGATCTCCAAAACCCCGTCTTGCTAAATTACGCTCAACTGAAGCCAAAACTCGAAGGTGCGCCAGTTTGGCAGCCTGGAAAAGCGAAATCCTGTAAACCTCTGCGTATAAGCTTTTTGCAGTCTCCTCAGCTTCCCCGACCCCCTCAACTTCAGTTTTCCCTTCAATCTCCCGCCTTAACTTAACTTCTAGGTGAGCGACCAGTTCCGGCTCAAACGCAAGCTGAACTTCCTCTTTAATTATGCCGTAGAACTTCTTAAGCTTGATTCTAGCTTTCTCCCATTTGTCATCTTCTTCATGAAGTGCTGCCTCGAGCATTAATTTAGCCGCCTCTTTAGCAAATTTCTTGCTAAGGCCGTACTGCTCCTTTAAATGGTTAACTGCATAGTCAACGAACTTTGTTCCTTCCGGGATTTTAGCAAGACGCCACCACGCAAGCTCAAACTTAGCAGCAATTTCCGGTTTAAATGTAAAGTGCTCAACGGCATCGTTACCACCAAACCTCCTTCTTCTCCGTGAGTAATCCATTATCGCCTCTTTAAACTTTTCAGGAGTAAAATCCGGGAAATGTTCTCTCTCCCAATAATACTCAGTATATGCAGATTGCCATAATAAAAACCCACTTGTGCGTTGCTCGCCCGAAGTCCTGATCATTAAATCTACATATGGATATGGCTGGGTTTTTGTATCTACAAATCTGTCAAACAGTTCTTTTTCCACTTCATCCCCACTCACCCCTTCTGCAATCATGGCCTTTACTGCTCGAATAATATCATCTTGCCCCCCATAATCTATGGCGATATTCATTATAAATTTGTCAAAATGGGCTGTCTTTTCTTCTGCGTATGAAAGCTTTTTTAAAAGGAATTTTGGTAGCCTATCCTTTCTTCCTAAATGTACTATTTTAACCTTGTTCTCCATTGCTTCTTTTAAATAGTCGTCCACTAGCTTTACATACAGGCGCATTAAGTAGTCAACTTCTGATTTATCCCTGTCCCAATTTTCGGTCGAGAACCCCCAGAGAGTGATGGTGTGAATCCCCAAATCGCGTGCTGCCCTACCAATTTTGACAGCAGCTTCAAAGCCTCTTTTGTGTCCCCTTAGCGTATGAAGGCCGCGAGCCCTGGCCCAACGCCTGTTCCCGTCTGGAATAATGGCTATGTGATTGGGTGTTTGTGTGCCTTTTGGCAGGCTTAATTTAGTACCCACAGTGAGAAAAATTGTATCACACCCTGTATAATCATTACCATAATGATATTTATCGCCGGAGGTTGTATTGTTAAAGACAATAAAATCCTCCTTCTCCAAACCACAAAAGAAAGCAAACAACCAAACAAATGGGGACCGCCTTCTGGCCACGCAGAACCAGGAGAAAGCTTAATTGACTGCGCAAGACGCGAAATAAAAGAAGAGACAGGCTTAGAAGTAAATCTCACTGGCCTTGTGCAAACCAATATCGCACACTACAAAGACAATGACTATGTAATAGCCTTTTTCTATGCTGAAATTGATGATGAAAGTAAAATAACGATTCAAGAATCTGAAGTCAGAAACTTTGCTTGGGCTTCCTTGGAAAACTTGATGGCAGATAAATACCCTTTAAGAAAAGCGTTTCTTAAAGAATCGCTAATGTTGGCCTTAACTCAAAAACCATCCAACTTAAAATCAGTACGACTATTGAAAGTGATTGAGAGCGATTAGCTCTTGGTATTAATCAGTTGCTAAGATTGGTAGACGCGCTTTGACACAATCATCAATTGCAACCATTTCTGTGTACAAAATGCACTTGCAACTCTGCTTTCCTGCGGACAGCAAAGTCCGCTGAATAGCCCAAATTGCCAACTATATCCATAACTTCATCCACTGAACTTCCAAAAACTGGCAAATAATCTCGGTGCAGTTCAATAAACAAGTGATTCGGCCTAACTTCGCCCATCCCCTTTAATACCTCCGCTTCGGCACCTTCTACATCAATTAACATTACGTCGGGAGTTTCTATAACACCTTCACAGTTGAGACTAATGTATTTTCTTACGGCAACCAGTGTCTCGCAATCCTGATCATAAGTTCTTTGAAGGCTTGCTGCATTTCCCCGTTTTGGGTCGATGTAAAACCTAGCTTCACCATCATAAGATCCCAAAGCGAACGGGAAGATAGTAACATTATTCAACCGGTTAAGCTCTACATTGTGATACAAAGAGGCTAGACATTCGATATCAGGCTCAAACGAGTAAACCTTGCTGGCAAACCTTGCCCCTAAAACTGTATAAAGCCCCTCGGCTGCTCCAACATTAACAAAATTGCAATCACAACCCGCGTCTTTATAATCTTTAAGTGTTACTAGGATTGACTGCAACAACTCTGGTTCGTAGTTGACCTGCACACGCAAAGCTTCAATATGTCTTCTTACAAGGAAATCGGCCTCTGCACCACCAAATGATATGTGCCTTACCGTATTTAAGCGCAAATTACCTCCTCGCAGTATTCTGGCAATAGGTTGGCGCATTGAAAGAGGTACACAGCTATACAAGCCTCTTAGTGGCTTCAATACTTTTTCAGCCCTTAAAAGCGAAGAGTGTGAATCTGGTACGTAACTTAATTTCTCAGGCATTCTAAAATTATATTATGCCTATGCAAATTTGTATCTTTTAAGTAGTACCCGTACTGGGAAAACCAACGTGGCATTTAGTATTCTCCCAACTCTCCAGGGCTGAGACACAAAACGCCAGAGCCATTCCAGTTTCAAGTTTTCCATCCAAGCTGGCGGCAAGCTCGCCTCGCCTGATAAATAATCAACTGCTCCGCCAACGGTCATCGCACCCCGGGCGTTTACAACCGGCAAGTATTTATCAATCCACTTTTCCTGCTTGGGTGCACCCAATGCTACAAAGATTAAGTGAGGTTTAAACTTATTTATTCTCTCAACTGTATCAAAGTGTCTCGCAAGATCAACTTCTGATACAGGATTTGCTTCACTGTCATAAACCGGCCCCTCATATCCTTCAATTTGTAATCCAGGAAAACGCGTCTGGAGGTTAATAACTGCCTTTCTATTTGCTTTCTTGCTACCACCAAGTAGAAATAAGTGGTAACCATGCTCCGTAGCCACTCTACAAAGACTAAGCATAAGCTTCCTACCTGGAATAATATTAATTGTAAAATCACCAAAAAGTTTTAAACCCACCCCGTCAGGCACACTTACATCCGCTTTATTGATTACGTCCATTAATTTTTCATCGGTTTGTGCCTGTAACACTATCTCCGGGTTGGGCGTAACAACATAAAACTTGCTATTTTCGTGGCTAAAGCGCAATTTTTCAATTATTTTATCTAGCACTTTGATTGTCGAAGTGCTATCAACTCTTACTCCCAATATAGTGGCTATATCTTGGGACGTTTTATACAATTGATTTTTCATTTGAGGCTACTGAATTATCCTTAGAACCCATATTAGCAGAAAAAATACAACAACTGAATGACTGAAACGCAGTTAAACTGAAAGGTTACTCTTATAACAGCCAGTTTGGTTAGTATTTCTGTTTACCAGTAAAACAGTTGATTTTGTCAAATTTACTACAGGACTCCGCGATGTAACTTTTTTGATAATATTACACACATTTTGTATAAATTATTGATTCATTTAACAGCTTCATTAAATTTCATTTATCCTCAATGTGTCCTCAAATAATATTAATTATAGTAGATATAAATATAGGATCTATTTAAAGTTTACAGATAAGCGTTATTGGGATTGATAAGGTGCGTAGGTTCAGCCCTTTGTGGTCACGCTTCTTTTCCAAAGCTCCAGGTTCTCAAGTACCAAACCTGTACCTTTAACCACACAAAACAGTGGATCTTCTGCAACATGGGCAGGGACACCAGTTTCTTCGGTCATCAGCTTTTCAAAATTCCGTAGGCTACTTGTCCCCCCGCTCATAACTATCCCCTTATCAATAATGTCAGCAGCAAGCTCCGGAGGTGTATCTTCAAGCACAGCCTTAACTGCGCCTATCATTTGTAATAATATGGGTCGTATTGCTTCTGTAACCTCCTTTGAAGTTGCCATATGAGTACGGGGCAATCCGTAAACCTGATCTCTGCCTGAAATCTCCATTGTTTCCGCTTTAGGAAGATCTATAGCTGATCCAAGTTTAATTTTAAGTTCCTCTGCTGTTTGGTCGCCAATAATCAGGTTGTGCTTTTTCTTCATGTAGTTTTGTATTGCTTCGTCAATTTTATTACCCGCAACACGAACAGAGCGGTGTATTACAACGCCTCCCAGTGAAATTACGGCTGCCTCACTTGAACCACCACCAATATCAACAATCATATGGCCGGAAGGAGCCGAAACCGGAATTCCTGCTCCTATTGCCGCAGCCAGGGGCTCGTCAATTAGATATGCATGTCCTGCTCCTGCAGCAAGCGTTGCCTCAAGCGCAGCCCGCCTTTCAACCTGTGTGCAGCCTGCAGGCACGCAGACCATGACCTCAGGCTTAATAAATTGGAATCTGCCAGTTACTTTGCCAATAAAATAGCGAAGCATTGCCTCGGTTACTTGATAATCGGCAATAACTCCATCACGCATTGGCCTGCTTGCAATTAACGTTTCAGGGGTTCTTCCAAGCATCTTTTTGGCATCTTCGCCAACGGCAACAACCTTATTGTCATCAGCCGATATGGCGACAACCGTAGGCTCGTTTGCGACTATCCCCTCGCCGGCCAACCACACTACTGTATTGGCTGTACCCAAATCTATAGCAATCCGTTTACGAAGTGACATACTCTTATATATTAGTTAGATATTTTGATATACTATTCGACATATCCTAAGAATTCATTTTAGCACAAAACTATTGACAACTGACTAATTGAGAAGCGGATTGACTGGAAAACTGTTGAGTTCGCTCAGTTATAAACTAGTTACACAGTTTATCAGTTCTGCAGTCTGTTATATAATATACGAATGACCAGGCTTCGCGTACTTGTATTCTTTCTAACCATCATTGTGGTTATCACTTTTGGCACTCTATTTGGCTTTTATGCCAGAGGATACCGATTCGATCCTAAAACATTTAAATTCGCCCCGAATGGTATCCTGGTTATAAGGAGTGATCCCGAAGCAGCACAAATATTTATAGACGGCGAGCTTAAGACAGCCACAAATGCAACGCTTTCTCTCCCTCCGGGTGAATATGAGATTAGCATACGAAAAGACGGATATTTTACTTGGGAAAAAACATTAGTGATTGAAAAAGAAATTGTTACTGAAGCAAACATAACACTTTTTAGAACAGCACCGGCCCTTTCCCCTGCCACCTTCTCGCCAAGTATTAACCCAATTACAACATCAGACTACACAAAAATTGCATACACAGTTCCGTTTAACCAGGAAGATCCCGAAAAAGGTGGCTTGTGGGTAATTGAGACCATCAACCTTCCACTTGGTTTTTCCCGAGACCCGAGAAGAATTACAGATGGTGACCTGTCAAATACAACTTATGAATTTTCACCCAATGGCAGGCAAATTATGCTTACCAAAACCACAGCAGGAACGCGCACATTAGCAGCAACCGAAGTCTCATACCTTCTAGATGCAACCACATTTACCCCACAGGCTCAACTCACGGGCCTGTCCGCCGTAAAAAAGCAGGAAACGCTAGATTTATGGGAAGAGGAAAAACTCAACAAGTTAACTGCTCAACTCAGGCCTCTCCATCCCGAGCTCATAGAAATATTCACCAATAACGCTACAAGTATAAGTTTCTCACCAGACGAAAATAAGATTTTATATATCGCCAGCTCATCCGCTTCGCTTAAGGAGGACCTGGTAAAACAGCTTCCTGGCTCTTCAACTCAACGCCAAGACAGGGATATCAAACCTGGTAACACCTATGTGTACGATATCAAAGAGGATCGCAATTTTCTCATTTCTGACCAACCGCAAGGAGAAAGCTTGGCAATTCGCTGGTTCCCTACTTCCAGGCATGTAGTAATTACCGAACCTGACAAAGTTGCAATTGCCGATTATGATGGCACCAACAGCCAAGTGGTTTATTCTGGGGTCTATTCAGCACCTTTTGCATATCCGTTTGTAAATACCAATAGGCTACTTATACTGACCAATCTCGGCGCAAACTCAAACCCCCCGAATTTGTATTCTTTGACTGTGAAGTAATGGGTCGGTACTCAGGAATTAACATCGATCATATCGAGGGTTATTCTCCCAGGGTCGGGATGCTGGGAATTGAACCCAGTGTCTCTGCTACCCGAAAGCAGCGTGATACCGATTCACTACATCCCGAAATCTTACTTCTAAAATGCTATTAAGAACTTTAGTGTTTACACTGAAAATCTACGATTTTTTAGTGCCCTCGGCCAGAATCGAACTGACATCACACCCTTAGGACGGGTATGCTCTGTCCATTGAGCTACGAGGGCTTAAGATGTATTTTACCATTCTCTACTGAGAATGGCTAAGGTTTCCTTACCATTAGCCTTGATAATGGCCAAGCTCTGCTTTCCTCCCTAGAAGATAGTTATTCAGGCTTAGTAAGCTCTTTTCGGGTTTCTTCCCACTCCTTGGAGTATAGGATCTTTTCAATCGCCAAGTCATATTCCAATATCTCATCGGGTTTAAACCATAGCTTTATCTCTCTTTCTGCTTCTTCTTTACTTCCGGAAGCATGAACAAGGTTTCTAACAGCCCGCTCATCAGGGTCGGATAGAAAGTATGAGTCAATTGTTAGGTCTGCCGTTATTGTTCCTACATCAGCAGACAACGGACTTGTATTGCCACGTATTTTCCTTACATGCTCAATGGCATGGGCGCCTTCAATAACCAGTGCCAAAACTGGGCCGCTCGTTAAATATCTCACTAACCTTTTTTGAATATCTTGCGCAATTTCCATTGGCGATTTTTCAATAGTTATACCGCGTTCTTTATAGCTTTCGATCGACTTCATTCCAAGCTTAATTTTATCCTCTTCTGGCATGTCGTAATGATCTCGTGCACGTTTGGTATCTGCCATTACAAGTTTTGCTGCAACAATCTTTAAGCCCTTCCTTTCAAAACGACCAATTATCTCACCCACCAATCCTCTTTGTACGGAATCGGGCTTTAGAAGAACCAAAGTTTGCTCGTGTAGTTTTGTTTTCATTTAATCAATTTCTCAAACTTGCTTTCGGATTTGTATGGCCCAATTATAGCTAAATTTAGCTTCTCATGCACAAATAGTTTTTTGGCATGGGCAACAATCTCATCTTTGGTAACTGCATCAATTCCTGTATAAAGATCTTCAGGTGCATCGATTTTACCTGTCAGAAGTTGTCTTGCACCAAAAAGCCTGCTAACATCGTGTGTGTCTTCAAGTGAAAGTGCTAAATGCCCCTTAACATACTCCTTTGCTTTTTTAAGCTCGATTTCTCCAATATCATATCGGCCTTCAGCTAACCCATAAAATTGATCAAGCATTACTTTTATAGCTTCTTCTGCTTTTTTAGGATCAACCCCGGCATAACCTGCAATATAACCAGTATCTGTAAGCCGCTCTACGTCTGTTTTAACAGAATATGCTAGTCCCCGTCTCTCGCGTACTTCAGTGAAAAGCCTACTACTCATTCCGCCGCCAAGAATTGCTGCGATCAAAGTTTCTTTAAATCTATTCTTATCACCCAAGGGGCTGCTTGGGAACCCTAGGACAAAATGCGCCTGTTCTTTCTTTTTCGCATGAAGCCTAAGTTGGGCCCCTTTTTGCTTACTCACAAATTTTTGAGGCTCGGACTTGCTTCTTCCGTTTTTAAGATTGCTTAGGTATTTTTCGACATGTGCAGTAACCTGTTTTTGGGTAACACTCCCTACAACGCTAACGAGCATGTTTTTAGGATAGTAATGCGTTTGCCTATAATTAATAAAGTCTTTTTGCTTTGTGGCGCGAACTGTCTCAGGACTTCCTGCTATATCCCAGCTAAGCTTATTGCCTGCAAATATAAGTGTTTCAAACACCTCCCATACTTTCCAAAGTGGTGTGTCTTCATACATGTTTATCTCCTCAACAATCACTCCCTTTTCCCGTTCAATTTCGGTTGGGTCCAAAATAGGGTTTAAAACCATATCGGAAAGTACATCAAAGGCAACATTTAAATTCGCGGCTCGGGATTTTATATAAAAGTTTGTCCACTCCTTAGAGGTACTTGCGTTAAATTCTCCGCCAAATGAATCAACAGCTTCCGCTATAGCCCTCGCGCTGGGGCGCTTTTTGCTACCCTTGAAGGTCATATGCTCTAAAAAGTGCGAAATGCCATTTGTTTTCCTTTCTTCTTTTCTGGAACCTGTATTTACCCATACTGTCACAGTTGCAGATTCGAGGGATGGCATGGGAACAGTTAGAATTGTGAGGCCGTTTTTAAGATTGCTCTTCTCAAATTTCATGGTTTACAAGTAATATTGTGATTCTAACAGAAGTGGCAGTAAGTGTAAAAGGCAAAACCGGTAATAAAATCCCCTTGGCAAGGAAAAATTTTAGGTCTATATTTAGGTCATGTCTCTGTCCGACATTTTTCGCAAGGTTTCTGAGAAAATTTCTACAACTGTAGGCACGCCAGCGGCATTTGTGGGTGCAATTTTAATAATTTTGGTCTGGGCAGGAAGCGGCCCACTTTTTAACTTTTCAGACACTTGGCAACTAATAATTAACACTTCGACAACAATAGTCACGTTCTTAATGGTTTTTTTAATTCAGAACACGCAAAATAGAGACGCCAAAGCAATCCACATCAAACTCGATGAACTTTTAAAAGGTGTTAAGGGGGCAAGAACCAGCCTTGTAAACATTGAGGATGTCTCCGACGACGAACTTGAAGAACTCCATCAGCAATTTAAGAACCTTCACCATAAATATCACAAAGAGCTTAAAAGCCGTGGCAAGAAGATAACTGTCAAAACAGATGAAACAGTAACCTTTAAGTAATCACATTTTCGCAGGCGACGAAATCCCAAGAAGATAAAGCCCTTTTTTAAGAATATTTGCCACTGCCGAAGTTAGTATTAACCGAAATTCCTCATTTTCACCCCCGAGAATTTTATTGCTATTATAGAAAGAGTTGTATTTTTGGGCTAAATTAAAAAGATAATTGCAGAGTGTGTTTGGTGAGTAATTTTTGGCGGCAGCGGCAATAATCTCAGGAAATTGGGATAAAATTCGCACAAGAACGAGTTCTTCTGCGCTCAACGCTAAATGCTCAACGCTAAATGCTGAATTTGTCATTTGCCATTTGCCATTTGCCCTTGCTTTTGCCAGTACGCTATGCGTACGAGCGTATGTATACTGAAGGTAAGGTCCACTGTTTCCTTCTGCTGCAATACTTTCTTCCAGGGAAAATCTGGTATCCTGCAAAGGATTGTTCTTCAGGAATGAATATTTAACTGCCCCGATCCCGACTATCTCTGTAGTTTCGCCAGTACTACCTAACTGTCTCACTCTATCAACTACTGCATCAACCAGTTCAATAGCACTAATGATATTACCCGTTCGGGAGCTCATCTTTCCGCTCTTTAAGTTAACCATTCCAAACCCTATATGCTTTAATTTCCCTGTGAGGTTTGGCTCCACTTCCTCAATCGCCTTATATACCACCTTAAAGTAGTCGGATTGTTCATTGGCAGTCGTGATTATCAAAAGATCAAACGGCCACTCTTTATATTTCAGCTGTTCAAGATAGAGGTCTTTGGCCTCATAAGTAGGAGTTCCATACCGCGTTACAAAAACCCGATCATGAAGGCCGCGCTTGCTCCCTTCAAAAATTACTGCCCCTTCGCTTTTCTTAAATACTTTATTTAAATTACGCTCAACTATTTCAACACCTTCTTTGTAGACTTGAGATTCGTAAAAATACCGGTCGTAATTAATCTCCAAACGTTTTTCGAATTCTTTATAATATTCAACACTCCAACCACGAGTCACCTCCCATAATGGAAAAGCTTCAACGTCTTTTTCGTAAATTTGTTTATTTAACGACTGAATCGCAGTTTTTGCGTTCTCATTTTCATCATAAGCTTTACTGCCTTCCTGATACATTTTTTGTAGATAGGCTGCCTTTTCTGGTAAGCTTTTGGCTTCCACTTTCCTAAACTCTTCCATCCCAATTTCTCTTATGGCCCAAAGACATTTTGCAACATGTAACCCTACATCGCCCTGATAATTGGCTCTAAACACCTCGGCTCCGTTAGCCTCAAGTAGCCTAGCCACACTCTCACCATAAATATAAGAAAACAAATGCCCAATGTGAGGAAGCTTGTGAGTGTTAGGCTGACCAAACTCAATCATTATCCGCTTGCCAGCCAATACATCTACTTTTGCAAATGTATCAATATGTGAGTTAATATTAAGTAGAGTATCAAACAGCACATCTTTCTTGAGCCAGAAGTTAACAAACCCAGGTCCTGCTACATCAATTTTCTCAACAACTTTATAAAGCTCTTTGTCTTTTTGAAGTTCCGTCACTAATTCGTTCGCAAGTTCTCTTGGGTTTTTGTATTTTGAAAATTGATTATTGGTGCTTGATTGAAAATTGGAATTTGGATTTTGAAAATTTGCAAACATGATCATGGCGATGTTTGTCGTGTAATCCCCATGCAGTTCATTTTCAGGAATAGAAAGTTCAATGTCGGTAACTCCAGTCACATCTTTTATTGCTTTTTCAATAGCTTTCTTTGGCATTTAACCAATTTTACATCAAATTAATCTTTGTTTAAACAAACCGCTAAAACAGCCTGGTGTTACTGTTAGTCGTTAGAAGGATGCAGCTTTGAAAGTTCTTCAAGAAGAACTCCCAGCCGGGAGTCAATATCAATTTCGCTTGCGTGAACTGCGCTGGTTTGTTTGTAAATTGTTACACACCTCTCGTCCGGTTGCCAAATATCAGCCTCCCCCACAGCCGGTGCCGCTGCCTCATCAGTAGCACGAAACGGCAGGGGCTCGCTCTCACCCAATTCTTGCTTAACACGCCTCTTAACCTTTCAATTTCTGAATCAGTCAGATCTGAAATAAAATATTCCTTTCGCTCCCCCATAATAGATATTTTAATATATGTCAGCCTGGATAGCCAGCAGTTTATATACAGAAACGAAACAATTAAGTCGAAAGAGAGGTGTAAAGGAAGCAATTTAGCAAAAATGTTTCTATTTCCCGTAAAGATTGGAGGGTGGGTAATTAATTTGATAGCCAAACTCGCCTTCCATCAGATTCCAACACAATTTCGCCAAGTTCATCTGTTCTTAATATCTGAACTCTATGTTTGGTTAACATATCCACAATCTCCGCGTGTGGATGACCGTAGGAGTTTCCCTTACCAGATGAAATTACTGCTAGTTTAGGCTTCACTGCATCTAGTAGTTTGATAGTCAAACCATTTTTAGAGCCATGGTGAGGCACTTTGATATATTCGAGCGTTTTGCTTGCATACTTATTTAAGATTCTATCGGCAACCATATCGTTTTCATTGGGACCAATATCCCCTGTTAATAAGGCATCAAAATCCCCGAATGAGAGTAAAGTAACTATCGAATTTTCGTTTGTTTTTCCTTCAAGTACTGATGCACCTAATACTTGCGAATATTCTTCTCGCAACGCCAAATCATTTGGATAGACTATATCTAAATGCATCTTTCCCAACCTGACAGTAATCCCTTCTTCCGGGTATATAACTCGCGTAGCACTACCCCCTACGGCATTTTTTAGCACTTCATATCCACTACTGCCAGAATCAACACTACTTACCACTAAAGTATTTACCTCATATCTTTTAAACACATGTACCAATCCCCCGTAATGGTCACGGTCTGCGTGTGTTAAAACCACAAGCTCGATTTTTCTATCATAAAACGGCATGTATTTTTCTAGACAAGAAATTACGCTACTCCCCGGCCCCCCATCTGTTAATATTTGATTTGCTCCGTAAACAGCAAGAATGGCATCACCCTGTCCTACATCGCAGGCAATAAGTTTAAATGTTTTGTCTGGAACTACTAATACTGAAATCCAGACCATACTGGCCGTGAGCAATAATAACCCAAAGACAATTTTCCAATATCTCTCCATTCTCTAGCTAAACAGTTCAACAATAAATATAAACCAGCTTGTCAGAGGATATGTTAAATATAGAATTAGACTAGCCAACCTACCCGACAACAAAGAAGTTAAGGCTGCCAAACCTGCGAGGCTCATTATCAGTGGAATAGTCCAAAGAATAAGCGCATTGATTATTGGCGAAAGAATGTTGAAGTTACCGAAAGTGACAAAAAGAATTGGTGTTACCCCAATTTGAGCAGCAAAAGATGATGATAGACCTTCTCGAAAGAAGTTGGGCAGTCCAAGTAGTTTTTTATTAATTCGTGAATGGAACAGTAAAATTGACACTGTAGCCACAAACGAAAGGATAAAACCAAGATCGACTGACCAGAGCGGGTTTATTACCAACATACCCAATGCGGTCAAAACAAGCGCGTGCCAAGTTGTATATATACGCCCGAATTCCTGAGCAACAAAGGCAAAGGTTCCCATAATGGCAGCTCTAACAATTGGTGGTTCAAAACCCGCCAAAACACTGTAGATAAAAATCCCGCCTATAACAAAAGGTATAGCAATGCTTCTTTTTAGTGCAATTGTTATTATTGCAACAAGAAATGCTGCCACAAATGTGACGTTTTGACCTGATGCTACAACTACATGTATGGTGCCACTTGCTTTTAGTTTGTCGGAAAAACCCTCACTTAGGCCTCCTTTATCCCCCAATACTATGCCTGCAATTAATGCCGCATGATCCTGCGGCAAATATTTGTTAAAAAAGTTAAGAATTAAGCTTCTTAAGCCAACTAAAAATCCTTCGGCCTTTCTAATGCTAATTACTTGAGGCTTTTTGATTTTGTTATCTTCTACTAAACCTTCTATCACTATAAAGTCGCCATATGAAATTTCCTGATCCAGCGGCAGATAGGTCCTTAACCCGGCGACAGACACGCCTTGAAAATCCTCATAGTATGTCGGAGGTGTCCTAACCTTTGAGGTAACTCGCACAAAATCACCGTCCTTATAAACCGGCCGAACCATTATAAATCTGACTACAATGATAGTAAGTAAAAATGCATAGAAGAAAATGCGGTACATAATATACTTATTAACTGTCGGCTGGCTATCACTTACTCAATTAAAACAGCAAACTGCAATCAGTAAACAGAAATTCTATCCTTTATCTTTTCGTAAGTATTTTTAGGGATAACCTTTTTAGTTAACAGCTCATCTATATTTGAGTAAGGTCTTTGATCAATGATCTTTTGGCCGTAGGCAGGGCCAATTCCATTCAATGATTGTAATTCACTTGAGCTCGCAGTGTTAATATTGATTAGTCCTCCATCGGAAGCTCCAAAAGTGGATGATCCATTTTGATATACCACCTGATTATTAGCACTTGAAACCAAAGACTGCTCGCTAACATGAGGTATGTAGATCTTTTGACCATCTACCAACTTACTTGCTCGATTCAAAGTTCTATCAACCCACTGCCGGTCGGCTTTCTCTGAAAACCCGCCCGCTGCCACCAATGCATCCTCTACTCTAGCCAACCCGTCAAAACTGTAAACGCCAGGTTTTTGAACAGCACCGGAAACCTCAACGAATATTTGCCTCTCTTGACTTTCTGTGGCACTTTTAAGGACCTCTACACGGTCGCCCGATACTTCACCCTCAGTTTTCACGAAAAACGTCCCCAAACCCACCAAGATAAGCCCCATGAATGTTACAATGATGGAGAACCTGAATTTGAAGAATATACCCTGAAGCTTTTCCCAAAGTTCACTCAAGCCCGATTCGGAACTTCCCATCAACTATCATCATATAGGAAAGATTTAAGCCCACGCAATCGGTATTATTTAGTAACAAAGTTAATGAGCTTTTCAGGAATAAATATCTCATCTTTGACCTCTTTACCCTCTAGCCATTTAACGACTTTAGGCTCCCTTCTGGCTAAATCGAATACAAAGTCACGATCCTTGGAATGATTAATGCCTACCATTAATTGGGCACGAACTTTTCCGTCTACCTGAACTACAAGCTCAACTTGATCCACATTTATCAATTCAGGATTGTGTTCTGGCCAGCTTGCATTGTGAACTGACCCGCTCTGCTTCAACACTTCTTGCCATAATTCCTCGGCTAAGTGCGGGGTGAATGGCGCCAGGAGTCTGGCTAGTACATTTAGTGTATTTTCTGAAGTACCTTTGACCTGGATAAGATTTACCAATTCCATAATTGACGCAATTGCGGTATTGTATCTAAAACCTTGAATATCTTCGGTAGTCTTTTTTATGGTTTGATGCAGTTTTGTGATTACTTCATTCGCTTCTTCCTCCACCAATGCTTCACCGAAAAGTTTATAAACCTTATTAATAAATCTCCTCATGCCCTCAATCCCACTGTCACGAAAATCCGGATATCCATCCATTGGCCCCATAAACATGGTGTAAAGTCTCAAGGTGTCTGCGCCATATTTTTCAATATACTCATCCGGGTTAACCACATTTCCTCTGGATTTACTCATCTTTGCACCGTCCTTGATCATTAAACCGTGGGCAAAAAACTTCGGGAAAGGCTCCTCGAAATCAACTAGCTTCAAATCATAAAGCATCATTGTTACAAAACGGGCATACATCAAATGCAGCACTGAATGTTCGGCACCGCCAAAGTATAGTGAAACTGGTAACCATTTCTTTGTTATTCCTGGATCAAAGGGTAATTTACTATTACTTTCTGCATTAACACTCGGATATCTTAAGAAATACCACGCGGAATCAACAAATGTATCTGAAACATCTGTCTCGCGAGTAGCATCGCCATCACAGTAAGGACATTTAGCCTCATAAAAATCAGGCACAGATGCCAAAGGACTTTTGCCGGTACCTAAGGGCTGATAGTTATCCATTTCTGGCAAGATGACAGGTAAATTTTCTTCAGGGTACCAACCCGCATGAGTCCAGTCTGTCTGATCTTTCCTAACGTTAGCTTCATTTTGACTAAGCCAGCTCCTGCCCTCCTTGGCGCATTTCGGGCAGTAGATCATTGGAATCGGAGGCCCCCAGTAGCGCTGTCTGCTTACTAACCAATCTCGTAAATGGTAAGTCGTGCTCCACTCGGCAAAACTTTCCTTAATCATCCACTCAGCCATCTTTTTCTTACCCTCTCCCCAGGCGGACATGCCATCAAACCGCCCTGAGTTAATTAACTCCCCGCCATTTTCTTGAACAATGAGTGGCTGATACCAATCATTCTCTGCTAAATAGAGCCACAGGTTCTCTGTTTTTTCAAGCGGATCGTTGTTAAACTCAGAACATTTTTTAGCAATTTCTGACATATTATTTTCTGATAATATATATTCTGTTGTATTACCAGTTTTATCTTTAAAGCAAAACCATACAGTATCTCCCACCACTTCATTCCAAAATCCAAAGTCTAACTTCTCTTTTATAAGCTTTTTATATTCAGCAAGTGAATCCGAAGGTATGATAAGCTTTTTGTCTCCGTCTTTATCGGTCTCGACAAGCATTACTTTGATATCTTCCAGATCTTTATCTGATATATCTTTTGCACCCATCAAATAGCTTCTATATGCGCTATCTTTAGGTTTGACAACAGGGAGAAGTCTCAAGTTGAATTTTCTTGCAAATTCAAAGTCGCGCTTGTCGTGCGCAGGAACTCCCATTACAGCACCCGTTCCAACACCCAATAACACATAGTCGGTAACCCAAACAGGGATCTTTTGACCATTTGCCGGATTTACAGCGTAAATTCCTGTAAACACTCCGGTTTTTTCTTTTGCCTCTTCTTTCCTCCGCTGTTCTGACTTACTAAGAGACATTTTGATATATTCAAGAACTTTCTTTTTATTTTCCTGGGGAATCAAGTGGACAAGCTCGTTTTGTGCGTATTCGGGTGCAACAACCAGAAAAGTAGCCCCATATATTGTTTCCCAAAACTTAGTCCACACCGGAATTTGTAATTTGGAATTTGTAATTTGGAATTGGATCCGAAGCCCCTCGGACCGCCCTATCCACTCTCTTTGAGCAATCTTAACGCGCTCGCTCCAATCAATTTTATCTAAACCAGAAAGTAGCCGGTCTGCATAGTCGGTAATCCTAAAAAACCACTGATCCAATTCTTTTTTTTGGACCACCGTACCACATCGCTCGCAAACTCGGGTATCATCAGTTCCAGAAACCCTATTACCCCTTGCGTCTTTGGGTTCTTTCCCAGCCTGCTTTGGCGTCATTACCTGCTCGTCTGCCAACACCGTCTTGCACGAAGGACAATAATTAACGCTAGCTTTTTTCTTGTATGCAAGGCCAGCCTTAAACATTTCGACAAATAGCCACTGTGTCCATTTATAATAATCTATATCAGAAGTACTCAACACTCTACTCCAATCATAGCCGTGGCCCAGGCTTCTTAACTGTGCTTCGTAGTGCTTAGTTGTGCGTGTAAGCATTATTTGAGGCGTTTCACCTGTCTTGATCGCAAAATTTTCAGAATGAATGCCAAATGAGTCGTAGCCGATTGGCTGAAACACTTCTCTACCTTTCATTCTCATAAAACGGCCGTAAATGTCGCTACCTGTTGAAGCAAAAGCGTGCCCGGCATGTAGACCCTCCCCGGAAGGATACGGGAACATCCATAAATTGTAAAAACGTCCCCTCGAAGCATTCAGATCAGTTTTGTATAGTCCTGAATTGTCCCAGTAATCCCGCCATCTAGCCTCAACTGACCTATGATCGTAGGTAATATTTTTGCTCACCATACTTGTAAATTATACAAGTATGATTATTAGCTGGCAATTAGAAAGTGTAGAGCCTGGATTAAAATAATAATAGCAATTATAGTGACTATTTGACCAGTAGCCAGGTTCTGTAAACTCTTCAAGCAAACGTCTTTAGTGTAATAAAATATAAGTAACTAGCAGCAATACAAATAGCCCACCACACGGGCCAAAATACTGGTTAAAATTCCTATCACTCAAATTAGCAGTCTGCTAATTACACTTTAGCACACCAATTAGTAGCATAGCTATCGGATTGCAGCTTCAACATGCCTGCGGAAATCATTTACCGCAATATTCCGCAATGGTAGAAATAGGCACGAAAACATTAGCTCACTTTTGCAATCTTACGTTCTTATAGGACGAATCTGTCATGGTAAAAATAGCCTACTCGTGCGTGACATTTATGCGGTAATTGTGTTATAAGGATGCATGAAAACAGTAATTAGTCCAAGCTAGCCCCGTGCGTGTAAAATACCATTGACATAACTAAGCCGTCAATTTTTAATGGTATAAGCAGTGTAATCTGTGTAATTCGTGCCTGACAATAATAAATGAAAAATTCAGCAATTGACCCCACACTAACAAACTTTATCCTCGACTTGGATAACTCGGGTAGAAGTTTTATGACACTTAAAAATTACAAGTCGGACGCAAACCATTTCGCCCAGTGGTTTGTTGACAAAATAAGACAGGATGGCGTCTTTGTAGACAGTTTTACTGAAAGTATTCCCTTTATACACCCAAACATATCAAAGGATTACAAGCAGCACTTACTTACACTTAACACCCCCATTAAAACCATAAACCGGAGACTTTCAACCCTAAGAGCTTTGTCCCGATTTTTGGTAAACAGACAGTTGGTGGATACAGATTTTACGCAAGGACTACAAAACCTAAGCGTCTTGCCGCACAAAAACGACTTTGAGAGCATTATCGGCAGCTTTAAGACCCACTTAACTCTACTTCGTGTTTCTAAAAATACAATTAAAAATTACGTTTCGGATGTGCGCCACTTCCTCGCCTGGCTGGGTCATCTGAAAGTATCAGAGGGGACGCTTACAGCTTACAGGGCATATCTTGAAAACAGCTTCTCTGCTTCGACCGCCCAACGAAAAGCCGTGTCCATCAAAAAGTTCCTAGATTGGGCACGAAAAAATCACATTACACTTCAAATAACCGCAAGAGACGCGGTAATTAAACCTGAGCTTACACCACAAGCCACAGTGGTATTTCCGGAAAGCAGGAAAAAGGCGTCAAGCTTATTTAAGGCTCTTTTTAGCGGCGGGGTTTTGGTGCTGATTGTTGGAACCGGAATTATACTCCTTGATAACGAAAATTTCTTCACGCCAACACCCACTCTACCTGAAGACATCCTAAGCTCTGAGCAAATACCGTCTGGGTCTACAAGTGTTTTGGGTGCATACCAAGAAGCGCTTACTAGGGTTTATTCTGAGGCAGGTGTAATCAAATTAGAAGGTGATGCTCCCGGAATTGTAAGCGATCAAGCCCTTCTTCTTCAAGGGCAAGAACTCGTTCTGTCAACCCCTGATGCTTCGGACGGTGATATTACGTTAAACCCAGATGGGAAGGGTAAACTGAATGTTATTTTAGAGGGTGAAGAAGGTAATCTATTTGGAGCTGCAGCGGCAAATCTTAATTCCGGAAGCTTATTTTATGGATATGTTGGCAACGACAGTGGTACATACGATCTCTTAGTATTCCAAACCGGGTCAGATCCCGAAACGAAGTTTCAAATCGATGCTAATGGAAACACGAGTATGGCTGGTAGCATCCTAGGAGTTTTTGATGTCAACCTTACTGGAGATCTGAGAATTGGAGAAAGTGTTCGCTTCGATAGCGGTGGCGGGCTGGCAAATATTACCGGCTATAACCAAACCCAGGGGCGGTTTGAAATAAATCAACTGGCTGACGACTATGCTTTAATACGTAAAAATATAACAAAGGATATGAACCCCTCCACATCCGACCTTCTAGTTCTTGATCTAAATGAGATTGAACAGGAAGCGGGTTCTGCAACTAACACTTTGGTGGTAACAAGAAGTGGTGGTTTGCCTGACTCCTATGCCATCTATGTTCCCAAAGGTAATGTATTAATAAGAGATAACCTGACAGTTGGCGAAACATTCAAGGCAAACGGAAATGTGACTTTGGGAAATTCAATCGAGAACAACTTTACTATAAGAGCAACTTCCAGCTTTCTAAACCCGATCACAATAGAGGGAACTGCCACACAAAGCATTGCACTGGCTGTCTTTAATGAAACTGGGAGTAACTCTCCCCTAACCGCCTCGGTAGCCGGTGAGACAAAGTTCGAAATAAAAAATAACGGAGATGCATATTTTTATGGTTCGGGAACAACTTGCGTAATTGGAGATGGGGCTGGAGTTACTTGTGCCTCGGATTCCAGGCTTAAGCAAAATATTGCACCCGTGGAGGATGCTCTAACCAAAATTAAGTCTTTGGAAGCAGTTACTTATAGCTGGATAGATCCCACACGAAACCAACGAAGCAATCTAGGGCTTATTGCCCAAAATGTAGAAAATGTTTTCCCGGAAGCAGTCCAATATATAGCTCACGATATAAAGGGGGTTGATTATGCGTCTTTAGTAGTCCCATTAGTAAAAGCAGTTCAGGAGCTGGATGAGAAGGTGGAAAAGGGAGTGATAGCTTCCTCTCACATATTCACAGAAAAGATAATCGCTGCAAGCGTGGTTGCGGCGAATCTTATTGCTGAGAACATTAAGGCTGGCACAATCACCGCAACCAAAATAGCGATTGAAGAAAGCCTGATTGCTCTGGATATCATAACCACCAATATAACTGCGGGAACTTTGGTGACAAAAAAATTAGTGGCCGAGTCTTCTTATATAGCAACGGCAACAGTTGATAATCTGCTTATTTCCTCCGGTCTTGTTACGCCAAGTGTTAAAACAGCACTCATAACCCCCAACAGTGGTCAGGATTTGGTAGTCAGATTGGAATCTTCTGAACTAGAGCCTGAGTCAAGGTTTGTAGTTCAAAATACTGACCAAGTGGAGGTATCTAGCATAGACACACGGGGTAACGCCTATTTTGCGGGTAGCATATCCGCAGCCGACGCGACACTTTCCGGAACTGTAAACAGTAACCAGTTAGCAGTAAGTAACGACGCCACAATTGCGGGAACAATTTATGCTGACAGGGTTATTGCAAATTTTGTTGAAAGCCCAGATGGTCTTACCAAGGAGAAAATATTGGAGATCGAAAATCTACTGAAGGAGATAGAATTTAATCAAAAACTTCTGTCTGGATTGGCACAAACCACTGAAGTGGGTACTGACGAGGTTGCAACCGACAACAACCTTGATTCTACATATAACAATTTATCAAGCTTATCACTCAACCACCTCTTTGTTACAGATCAGGCGGCTTTTTTCAGTATGTCAGTTTCTACTTCACTAGCCTTCGGTACGGATATGGTAATAAGTTCACAGGACAATAGTATTAATACTCTTTTTGCTCCCTTATCACTACAATCCCTGGCTCTTGCTCCAATCGACCTTATGGCAGGTAAGGTAAGAATAAACACAAATGGTGATGTAGAAATCTTTGGCAATCTATACTTAACCGGAAATATCCATGCACAGAATGCATTCTTTGGGACCGATGCAGCAATCGATGCTTCCGGTTCTGCTGAATTCAGACAAGTTCAGACCCAAAAACTCATTATTGCGGCCGATATTGCTAGCCCCTCTGCCTCCCTGGCCACAAAACAAATCATAGAAAGTAATGCATCCGCCGGAAAAGCAACTGTCGCAGCCGGCCTTAATGAAATTATCGTAAGAAACGAAAACGTCAGTGATAAAACCCTAGTCTATGTAACTCCCACCTCTACGACAAAAAACCGAGTACTATATGTAAAAGCCAAGGGCGAAGGCTTTTTCATTGTAGGCTTTAGCAACGTTCTTGATGTAGATGTGGAATTTAATTGGTGGGTAATTGACCTAGACTCGGCGGAAGAATAGTGATTCATTACCTTATATAAATATGTCAATTTATATAATTTCATATATATAATATTATTTCGTAGCATATACCTATTGACATATTGAAAAAAGAAACTAAAAATATAAACTGATCTAATGACTAAAATACTTGAAACTGTCCAGGAGTATATACTTTTAGCAATTGTTTTTTTGCTTCCTTTGTTTGTTAGCACTGCCTTCACTAATTTTCTTGAATTCCCCAAGCTTGTACTTTTGAGCTTTGGTGTCAGCCTGGCCGTATTAGCAAAAGCTATAATAACCTTAAGAAAAGGAGAGTTTAAGATTGGCACAAGTCCGATAGATTTCCCCCTCTTACTTCTTGCGGTCTCCTATATCATTTCAGCGTTACTAAGGACTCCAAACAAAATGGAGGCATTTTTGTTCCCAGGGACGGCAACTGCAATTATTTCACTAATACTTCTATACTTCCTTTTAAATGCCACCGCTACCAAAGAAAAGATTTCCACTCTTCTTTTCTTCTCAGGTGCACTTGTTTCGTTAGTCTCGATATTTACATATTTTAATGTCTTTTCTGCTATTCCCCAGCTACCCGCTTTTTTACGAAGTCCACAGTTTAGCTTGTTTGAAGGTAAGTTGCCCGAAGCAATATTTCTTGCAACAATAATACCTTTCGGGGTTCAAATCGTATTAAGGGAAAAAACTCCTATCAAAAAGACTGTTGCCGCACTTTCAATGATTTTAGTTGCAGGAAGTCTGGCTCTCTCGGTATTTAATATGCTACCCGGAAAAAGTGCTACACCCGCCTTGGCAAGTTTTCAAACCTCCTGGAGTGTATCAGTTGATGCGTTGAAAGAAACTCCTGTATTAGGAGTTGGACCAGGAAACTATCTTACTGCTTTTAACAGGTTTAGACCTTTTACCTATAATTCCACCGATATGTGGGGAGTTAGATTTACGACTGCAAGAAATTGGCCATTTACCCTTCTCACTGAAGTTGGGTTACTGGGATTTGCAGCATTTCTTCTTATTGCTTTCAAGGTTTTCAAGATGGTCAGAAGCCTTTTTAAAGAAAGGGTTGGATATCAGTTAGGAAGGAATGAATTACCCCTTGTCTCCTTGGCTCTAATTTCTGTACTGCTACTTCTCTTTCCTGCGAACTTATCGCTTTTATTTGTCCTTTTTGTGGTTCTGGCGATAAATATGAAAGTAGAACCAGTAGCTATACAACTTTCAGCTTTTATGTATAGTCAGTCATCCACCAAGTCGTCAAAGGCTCCCTCATTTTTGATTGCAGCTCCTGCATTAGTCCTCGTAGTACTTTTCTTGGGTTTTGGATCAAGAGCCGTCTATGCTGAAAATAAGTTTAAGCAAGCACTTGATGCGGCAGCCACAAATGATGGCAGGCTTACTTACGACTTAATGCGCGAGGCAATAACGCTTAATCCATATGTTGATCGTTACCATGCGAGCTACACTCAAATAAACTTGGCATTGGCAAATGTGATTGCGCAAAATGAAAATATAACAGAGGAAGATAGAAACATAATTGCACAACTCATTCAGCAAGCAATTAGAGAAGCGAAGACCACAGTACTTCTCAATCAATTCCGAGCCGGTAACTGGGAACTTCTCGGACAAACTTATCAGTCGATAATTGCCTTTGCTGAGGGTGCCGACCAGTTTGCTTTAGAGTCATATAGCCAGGCAATCGCTCTTGATCCCTATAATCCCAACTTAAGAATCGCTTTGGGTGGAGTTTTATACGCCCAAGGAAGATACGATGATGCCATCCGGGCATTTGAATTAGCAGTAGTTGCAAAAAATGATTTGGCTAATGCACATTATAATTTGGCCGTCGCACTACGGGAGAAAGGTGATACCCAGAATGCAGCAAACGCAATGAGAAATACCCTGGCTCTCTTGACACCTGGAACAGCAGACTACGATCTAGCAAGAAATGAGCTCAACAGATTGGAAAATGCTTCACAAGCAGGCACACAGCCTACGGCAGGTGAAAATCTTACCCCACCGACTGAGGTAGAGCCTGTCCTTACTCCCCCGCTTGACCTACCGGAAGACTCCTCTCCGCCGGAAACAGTAGTGGAACCTGAGGAATAAACTACCTGGAAGGTACAGCTAAACTTTTAACGCCAAGATAAATTTCTACTTTATTTTGTACAATTTTAAGGAGGGCCACATCAAACCGAATCTCGCGCTTTTTACCAGACAACTCATGTACTATTATTGCTTTCTCGATCAATGAAATGAAATTGGCATGTTCGGGTAATATGTCAAATTGTCCGACTGCGTTATGCGAAGTTAACGCTCGCACCTCTCCCTGGTAAAGTGTCGCTTCTCTGGTTTTTATTATTAAACTGATTTTACGGTTGACCATACTACTTTTGCCTATGAATGCTCTTATAAAACCAACTTGAATTGGTGCACATATTTACAAGTTCTCGATCTCTGTAGCGCTTCCTAAGAAGAGGAATTTCTCGTCAGCTACATTATCATATTTTCCATCTAAAATGGCCGCTACATCGACTACAGTGGTTTTTACGGGGACAAACGCGCCTTTCCTCCCTTTTTGCTGTTCAGTAGAGAAAAATCTTTGCGTCATAAAGTTTTTAATCTTTTTTGCTCTTTTATAAACAATCTGGTCTTCAGCCGACAGTTCAGCCTCTCCCACCAGCGAAACTATTCTTTCAAGAGATTGTGCTTTTTTAAGCATTGCCTTTGCTTCAATCGCTGTTTTGTGGTGAAGGTCTCCCACCAGGTTCGGATTAAGCCCGGATGAGTCAGAGCTGATTACATCAACGGCTGGGAGTATCCCCTCTTGATAAATATTTCTTGACAAAACCACAATAGAGTCAAGATATGGAAAAATAGCCTGCACCCCGTGGTCTAAAATGTCGTCTGCCGGAACATATATGGCCTCAATTCCTGTCACAATGGCTGACTTAGTCGGAATTAACCTTTCGTGGAATGCAGCCATCTCAGCCTCTAGTGTTGCCTGATAACCATCTTCGGAAGGAAGTGTGCTTGTCAGTGTGGAAAGCTCGTTGCCTGCCTGAGCAAGCCTAAAAACGTTGTCTATGAAAAAAAGAACGTTTTTCTTAAGCACGTCCCGGTAATATTCTGCCAGTGTGACCGACGAAAAAGCTGTTAAAAATCTAACAGTAGCATTCTCTCCCATCTGACCGAAAATAAGAGAGCTTGATTTAAGCGTCCCAGTTCTTTTCAAGGTTTCGTATAAGTCTAAACCTTCTCTCGCCCTTTCCCCCACACCCGCAAATACAGATACCGCATTTTGTTCAGGAATTGTAACAATATTGTGCATGAGTTCGTTCAAAAGAATTGTTTTACCCACACCCGCACCGCCGAAGAGCCCCATCTTGCCACCCTTCAAAAGTGGGACAAAGAAATCAATCACCTTTATTCCTGTTTCAATTATTTCTCTTGTGCTTACAACTTCGTCCTCAGGCACCAGGTTGGTTTTGTGTATAGGGGCAAAATCGACTGTTTTAATCTCACCCAATCCATCTGACGGCTCTCCGAATACGTTAACTGCCCTGCCTATTAACTCCGGTCCTACTGGAAACATGACTGGACTACCAGTATTAATAACAGTCGCACCGCGGTAGAGCTTGCTTGAGTCATTGAGGGCTAAACAAAAAAATGCTCCTGCACCAGAACTCGAATATACTTCCATTTTGAATCGGGGGTCTTCTTCCAGTATCAAAATGTCGTGAATATTCGGCTTATCGCCAAAGAATTCAACGCCAATAACCTGACCTTTTACGCTTCTTACTGTTCCTTTTGAATCTTTGTTCATAACACTATTCGAACTGGAATCATCTTAAATAAATTGCTGCTAACATGTTAACCTGTTTTTTATTGGCTATTCCATGAGTAAGTTTTAGCTTTTCTATCTCCATTTTCTTTAAATTCCTGTTTATATTTTCTCCAGCTTTAGTCATTGCTGTAATTCGAGACGCAAATTTTGCCAACTGACTCTCCCTGATCACTTGGTCCATAAGCGAGGTAAATATTTCCCCTTCAAAAAACATAAGTATTTTTTCTAAAGATGGTTCAAACAGATATTTTTTGGCAGTTACGTCTACCTCGCCACTACCTTCCAAGTTTATAACTTTAGCAGAGATCTTACTTACACTGGGGTTCTGTGTGATCACACTCTGGAATTTACCATAATAAACATGTATTTCCTCATACTGCACCAGATGCCTCATTATTTCACCCAGCAAATCTCCTCTTACCTCATTGTCCGGAAAATCAAAATAGGTATAATTTAAGCTCGGGAAGCTCTGTCTAAACATAGCCAGGCCCAGCCTACCAATTACAGTTGCTTCGACTTCCCCTTTAGCAACATCCCTGGCAAACACCTCAAAGGTTTTACCCACAATATCACCGTATAGCCCCACATTAGCAGAAAGAAAAACCGCAACAGTTTTGCCGTTATGCGCCAGAAAAGTAATATCTTTCTTGGTAGAATGCTTACCAAATGGCAAGGAAAAATTTCGCTTCTTGGCCAAAGTTTGTATTTCCTCCCGATAGGAGTTCAAAACCTCCTGAAATATTTTACTGATCGAATCAAGGAAATTTCGGTTTAACAAAACACCGCTTCTGGTCTTCTTCATCCTGACGGAAGCTATTTCTGCATATGCTCGGCTAAGTGTCTGCAATACCGACAGCTCGGCTATCTCTCTAGTTAGTGCTTTTTTATTTACCATAATTTAACCAATTGCCCCCTTTTCTTTAATCTTTCTTATTAATTCATTTAAAGTAGTAGATTCTGTAATAACAGAATCTACCATTTCTTTAAAATCCTTATTTTTGTCATAGGCTTCAATGAACTGCAATATTTTTTTCTCAAGCTCTGCGGTCGTTATGCCTTTCCAGGTGTCTGCCCAAATACAGCCCAAGATAAAAACACTTAAGTTTGTAGGGAATAAAACATTTGAACTCTGTCCGAAAAAACTCTCTATTTTCTCCCCAAACTCAAGATTTTTACGCACAGCCTCCGTTAGTTCTGCGCCGAAATGCAAAAACTGGCGCAATTTATCGAATGAAACAAGAAAAGTGGTTAGTGCTCTACTGGTGTCTTTTATTAACTGAGTTTGCGCCTGAAGTCCGACACGAGTGACGGACAGGAACGGGTTAACTGGTGGGAACTTACCTTCGTTCATCATATCGCTATCAAAATAAATGTGTCCGTCAGTCATGGCCATAAGGTTTGTTTGGACATACCCTGAAAGGTCGCCTAATACCGACTCGGCAACTGGAAGACATGTTATCGTGCCGCGGGCAAAGCTACCTGCCCTCTCAAGAAGTCGTGAATGAATATAAAATATGTCACCAGGATATGAGTTTCTACCTGGAAACCGCTTTGTTAGAAGCGAAATCTCCCGGTAGTATTTCGCATGGCTACTCATGTCGTCAAAAACCAGCAAAACATCCCGCCCCTGATCGCGGAAATACTCTGCAATGGTCATTGCAGTATAAGGAGCCATAAATACAACACCCGCAGGCTCGGCTGCACTTGCTGCAATTATAATAGTTTGATTAACAATACCCTGCGCTACAAATTGCTCCTGAAAACGCTTTATTGAAATTCTCTTTTTGCCGATACCCACATAAATGCAGATGGTTCCTTTCCTGGCCTGGTTAAGAATAACCTGATGCAAAAAGCTTGTTTTCCCTGTATTGCGATCGCCAATGACTAGTTCTCTTTGCCCTTTAGCAATTGGAACTATTAAGTCAACAACCGCCACCCCCGTCTCTAGAGGTTTGGTTACTGCTGTTCTTTGAATAATCGATGGTGGCGGGCTATCAATTTCCCGATATTCACTTACCCCACCTGTACCCCCTACAATCTTGCCCAACCCCGTGAGTCTTTTACCGAGTAAACCGCTTCCAACACCCACACTCAAGCGAGTTTGGGTACGTGCCACCTTCGTTCCAACCCGTAAATCTGCACTGGAAAGGACAAGTACTTCTAAAAAATTTTCGTCCATACTTAATACCATTCCCAATCCATCATTTTCAAAAAGTAAAACCTCACCTGAAATTGCTTTAGGAAGTCCCGATACGTATGCCACAGAATTAACAACTTCCTCCACATAGCCCACCTCGCCAATATTGTTCAGGTAGTCGTTAAATGATTTCATTATTTTGTTTCGCAGCCACAGCTGGTAACACCAGTGCCTTATCAAGCTCCTTTTTCAGACTTAATTCATGGTATTTACCCTTATAGGCAATCTGTGCGCCTCCTATTAACGTGGCATCTTTTTTGAAATTTAATATCGCATTTTTCCTCAAGTTGGTTACATACCATTCATATATCTCACCTAAATCAGATTCTGGTAGATCGACTGCGACTGTTATGTCAACTTCAGGCAAATCCAGGAGCACCTGTCTTAATGCTTTTAAAAAACCAACGAAGTTGCTCTGTTTCTGCTTAGCCGCTCTAAATGCACTTGCCACATCCGAACGTACATCTTTTGACAAAACATTCTCATACGCATTGTTATCAGCCATATATAAACTGCTACTTAACATATCAATCTCTCTCAATAGCACCTGAAGATCATACCGCGTCTTAACAAAAGAAAGAAAACTAGCCATATCTCCAGAAGGGGCAGGCTGCATATTACAAAACCCCCTCCCGTCTTGCTTCATCCAGGGCTATTATAATAAGCTCTTTATGGTCCTCGCGGGTTAAACTTCTGCCCAATACTTTACTTGTAACTTGAGTGATGATTCTTTCTATTTCAACTTGGGCTTGGGCTAGCCGTTGTCTTTTGTACTCAGCTAGTTCATTCTCAAGCTTTAAATATTCTTGGGATATTTTTTCCCTGACTTCTTTTTCTGTTGATATAGTTTCGTCGCGTATTGAACTGGCAAAAGCGCTTATTTCTTCTGTTGCATCCCGTTTTATATCGTCTGATGCTTTTTGTACCACTAGTGACAGTTGATTTTTAACTTCTTCAAGAACACGAGAATAAACATCCTTTTGGTTCTCGCTAATGCTTTGGGAACTTTCCGCAATTTTTGCCCGTATTTCCCCTTCCAGTACTTGGGCCTTGCTCAGTATTGAGGAAGCTTCAACCATGGCCTTATCTATGATCTTCTGCGCACGGGCAAGGGCTTGTCGTTCGTAATCTCTCCTCTTTCTTTTAAGTTCCTGGTAACTATTAAGTAATACCAAATATGCCAACGAAACAACTACAGTTAAGGCTATTAAAAAGAAATTTACATTAATCATCATGTCACTAACATTTCAGTATAAACATTAACCAACCGCTTTTGTACCATTATTATTCAATGGCGCAACGATCAAATTCCTTCCTGTCATTTCTGAGGGCTTAGGCAGTCCCATTATAGTTAATATTGTGGGTGCCACATCGCTAAGTGAACCCTTGGCCAGCTGCTTTCCAACAAGCTTCTTATCAATAACTATGAAGGGTACAGGATTATTTGAGTGCTCTGTATTCACACTTCCCCCCTCGCTTGTAAAAAAGAAGGTTGAAGTTTTATAACTTTGCATTTCTTCGGCATTACCATGGTCTGCCGTAATAAGCATGCAGCCATTAAAGGAGAGTACCTCTTTTACCATTTCTCCCAACACTTTGTCGACGGTCTCAATACCCTTTATGGCTGCATCGATATTTCCGGTGTGAGCTACCATGTCCGGATTTGCAAAATTCAAAACAAAAAAGTGATATACACCTTTATAGAGCTGGTTTTTAAACTCATTCAATATATGCTTCGCACTCATTTCAGGCTTTTTGTCATAAGTGGGCACTTTAGGTGAAGCAACAATCTTTACTTCCTCTCCGAAAAATGTGGCATCTCGCATACCGTCAAAATAAAAGGTAATCATTTTTTCCTTTTCTGATTCTGCAATGTGCATTTGCTTAAGGCCTGCTGTTGATAGAACTTCTGGTAAAGTTTTAACAACTACTGTTGGCTCAAAGGCTACTGCCGAAAAAGGTATATCTTTGTGGTACTGAGTCATTGCCACAAAGAAAAGGTTGTTGGGAACCTTGATGCGTTTGAAAGTGGAGCTAAATTTTGCCTCTTTTTCTTCCTGCTTTCGTGGAACGCCCTGTGTATGACCAAAGTGGAAGGCTTTTAAATTCTCAAAGTCAGGCTTGGTAAACGCCAGACTCATTTGTATTGCCCTATCCCCCCTGAAATTAAAAAAGATAACTGCGTCGTTGTCGTTTACAGTGGCGATTGGGCCTCTTGAGTTTGCCCCAGATACCAAATTACCGGTGATGACAGAGGGTTCAATGAATTCATCTGTAATTTGCCTATCATAATATGACTTAACTGCAATTACTGGATCATTAAATTGGGGGCCCACACCCGCCACCACTGCATTATAGGAAACC
>CAZIMC010000001.1:193597-439997 GCA_964540475.1 uncultured Gammaproteobacteria bacterium | reverse complement strand
CACTTATAAAACTTCTGGGCGGAACTACATAGTGGAATGTGTCAGGATATGGTTCAAAATTAGGTATTAATGTGCGTACACCAAACGCATCTTTTGATAACAAGAAAACCAACAAACTGAAGGTTGCTAAAATAAATAGCACGTTTTTTCGTTCAGCAATGTCATTAAACAGGGTCTTCATACACTAAGGTAAATTGTAGCACTTAGCACACTTATTAATTCTAATGATTTGATATATAATTTGTTGCATGCAAAAGCTTAAAACTATTTCGATTGTCATTCCCGTCTACAACGAAAGGAATTTTATCAAGGATACTCTTCAGAAAATTACTACCGCAAACTCACTTGGTCTCAGAAAGGAGATTATTGTGGTTGATGATGGTTCAAAGGATGGTACTGTTGAAATAATTAAAAATTTTATTAAAACCAAAAATAATAATGCAATAATTAAACCCCTTCTTAGAAAGAAAAACCAAGGAAAGGGAGCAACGCTCAAAATGGGCTTTCAGAATACAACTGGAGATATTGTAATCGTTTTAGATGCTGATTTGGAGTACAGTCCCGACGACCTTCATCTCATGATTTCTCCTTTTATAAAAAGTGGGGCAGATGTTGTTTACGGTTCCCGTTTGTCAACCACAGAACCTCATCGAGTGCTGTACTACTGGCACTATGTTATAAATAAGTTACTTACCACCTTTTCAAATGTCTTAACCAACCTAACACTCACCGACATGGAGACTGGTTATAAAGCGTTCAAAGGGGATTTGATTAGAAAGATTGCACCCAAGCTAGAAAGCAAAAGGTTTGGCTTTGAACCTGAAATAACAGCAAGAATTTCCAAGATAAAGGGTATTAAAATATTTGAGGTAGGAGTATCCTACTCTGGTAGAACTTACGAGCAAGGAAAAAAATCACTTGGAAAGATGGAGTATTGGCAGTAATAGAAATAATTAAATATAACATTTTTACATGATCAAGAGACAAAGTCTTCTCCTGCTTCTCATAATATTAGTTTTACTTCCGTTTTGGTCCCTTATCACAAATATTAGAACAAATTTAGTTGACTGGCGTGATTACGCATTCATTGTGTGGATTATGAACCAGAATGTTGAGAATATTAAAGCTCTAGACTTCCTCAACTTTTTTAATACTAACGCCTTTTACCCCCACCCTTACACCAAGCTATTATCTGAAGTAGCGCTACCACAGTCTATAATCATGTTCCCTTTCGTCAATATGACAAACAACATCATCCTTAGTTTTAACATTACTTTTCTAACAACCATTGTATTAAATGCATTTACCGCCTACTTGCTCTGGAAAAAAATTTTTAAAAACTCTTTAACAGGATTTGTTGGAAGTATTCTTAGCACCTTCTCGCCCTTTTTTTACACACAATATGGCCATTTCACAATGATCACATACTGGCCATTTTATCTTTGTTTGTTTTTTTTGTTGCAGGTCAAAGACAGAAACAGGGAAGTTTTATTTGTCGCATTAACCCTTTCAATACAATTTCTGGCCAATGCTTACTTGGGGATATTCCTGCTGTTTTCTGTTTGCGTATATTTTATATTAGAGGTTCTTCACTCAAAAAACCCTAAACCTCTGCGACATCTTACACTTATATTTGGTATCTTTTTGTTGTTAGATGGGATATTTATATATGGTTACTTAAATGCTAGTAAATATTTTGATATTAGACGGCCCTACACTGAATATGTAACCTATTCAGCTCATTTAGGTGATTACCTGTTCACCACGTCAATTAACTCACCCATTCACACAACTGCATTATTTAACAAATGGAATAGCTTTAGGAATGGGAGATTTGGTGAATTTTCTTCTTTTCCGGGTTTCGGATTGATCGTATTGTCAATATTTGCACTTATTAAATTCAAAAGCGGTAAATTGCTCAGCTTAATGCTTCAATTCAATAAAAAGGAGGTGTTTTTTGTATTACTAATCATTACTGGGTTTGTCTTTTCGTTGGGACCACGGCTTCAGTTTAACGGAAGTTACGACAGAATCCCTTTACCATATCATTTCATTGTGAAGTTTGTTCCTCTTATCGATTCGGTAAGAGTTCCCGCCAGGTGGTCATTTATTTTCTTCCTAGGACTAACGTACTTTGCACTCAAGGGTTTTGCTAAAATTAAGTCGAAGGTGGCATTAGTCGCAGTGGTTGGGTTGATAATTTTAGAATATATTCCATTAACCATTCACAACGAAAAAAGCGATTACATCTTTCCACAAGACATTGCACTAAAGAGTCTTTGTAAAAATAACCCATTAGTCATTTTGGAAATTCCAGTAACACATTTCGATGCATCAGGGGGGATAGTAAACGGCCTAAGCTATATTGCAAGAAGAGAGCTCGCTAGTTCATTTCACAAATGTAAAATAGTAAACGGCTATAGCGGGTTTGACCTGCCTTCGATACAAAATATAAAAGAAGGTGTATATGATTCCATAAACGAAAATGAGCCCCAACTTTTTTACGATACCGTGCGCCACGCGCAGGCTGAAGTTATCGTCATAAATTATGAATACATATTAGACGAACTTAAACCCAATTTACCGATTGTTTTATCAAATTTAGAAAAGTTAAAAAAAATTGAAGCTGTTTCCGAAAATATCTATGAGGTTAAATGATGTCTAAAAAGACTGTTATAAATCTCAACAGCAAAATTTACTACACGGGCAACTACTGGAATGATATTCCGCTTGTGCGCGAGTATATATGTGAAAATTTTACTGGAAACCCCAGAAAGTGGTGGATTGCAGATTTTCAGGAAAAGTATGCTTCCAAGCCATTCAAGCACGCACTTTTTCTTAATTGTGGAGATGGGAGATTTGAAAGAGAGTTTGTAGACAAAAACATTGTAAAAAAGGTAACCGCCTTCGACATCTCTCCTGAGCTTATAAAAAAAGCAAAACGAGATAAGGGCAAAAGAAGAATTAAATATCTAATTGCTGATGCTAACAAAATAAGCTTTGCTGCGAATACATTTGATCTTGTAGTTAATATCGCAGCACTTCATCATACACAGTATATTAATAGGATGTGTAGAATAATTGCCAGCTCGCTAACATCAGACGGCTTTTTTGTAAATTTTGATTATACCGGCCCTCACAGAAACCAATACCCATTTGTACAATGGGTGTTAACCAAGTATGTTAACTCAAAACTACCTGAAAAATTTAGAAAACCAAATTTGAACTACCCGCACATCCCCACCATGCTAGCGACCGACCCCACAGAAGCAATACACTCCGAACTAATTATTGACCATATTGAAAGGTACTTTAGAGTTATACATCTAAAAGGTACGGGAGGTGGTATTGCATACGAAATACTGACTCACAACCAAAAACTTAATAACTTATCTTCGTCTTTCCTTAATAAACATGTTAAAACAGTCTTAAAGTATGACAAGCTATTCACAAATCTCAAATTAACCCCATCGCTTTTTTCATACATTATTGCTCAACCTAATAAGGAAGTGTTCAAACAGAAAGATAAAATTCGACTCTGGCAAAAAGCAGAAAACCTACGAGAAAAGGAGGCGTTACACATGAGAGGAGTTTATAGCACTATCGATTATTTAAAGCTTGTTTTATCAGCTGTAAATATTCAAAATAGACTTTATTTATTGCAAAGATATTTTGAAAAATACAATGAAACCTAAAAGTGATATTGATCAAAATGTTAGTAACTGGTTAGAGAAGCACAATATTGAATAAATGTAGGTGGGAAAGGTTAGACCAATCTCGAAACTATTGAATACGCAAGCCAACCCCAAATGCTTCTTTTTATCCTATGCGTATTATGTATAATCAAGGTCGGGTATTTCAAAAAAGATAGTTAAACCATTTCGCTTTGAATGGTCATAAAAGTAAAATGCATAAAATTCTAATAACTGGTGGCACCGGATTTATCGGTAAGCAACTTATCCTCAAACTCTCAGGGAAGCATCATCTGGTGTTAATGGCCAGAAAGAAATCGCTACCAAAATTAATAAGATATGTTAAAGAACATGACATCACAAATTTCCAGATTATCACAGGTGATCTCGAACAAGAAAAGCTCGGTTTGTCTCCTAAAACTGTTAACAATGTCTTCAAAAAACTTGATTACATCTTCCACCTAGGAGCAACTTACGATCCGCGAGTTTCTAGAGATAGGACCATCACAACAATTATCGATGGTACAAAAACCTTAATAGAACTAGCCGAGAAATCTAAGGAACTGAAAATGTTTTGCTATGTATCATCCGCTCACGTTGCGGGTAATAGGGAAGGGGAAATAGATGAAACAATTAATAACGATGAACCTCTTTTCCATAACACTTACGAGAAAGCAAAGTATGAAAGCGAGAAGTTATTTAAAAATGTAGGCTTTCCTTACACAATTATTCGACCGACTATGGTTGTAGGAAGCTCTAAAAACGGAGAGTTTGATAATTTTTCAAAAAGTGGTATTTACCAATTAATTAAACTCATAGATAGAGGGTTGCTGGTTCTTTACCCAGGACATTGTGATGGCTTACTTTCTGTAGTGCCAATAAATTGGTTGATTGATCGGATGGTGGATATTTGTTTCAACCCAAAATCAAATGGAATGATATTTCAACTAGCAGACCAGAAGCCCATGACTGCCAAGAAGTTTATAAATAAGGTTAGTGTTTTGCTGCGAAAAAGAAAGCCACTTTTCTCAATTCCGACGTTTCTTTTCAGATTTCTTCCGAATATAGGACCTAAACATAAAATAATGATGCTAAACGAAAGACAAATTTTTCTCACATTGAACTCAAAAAAGATTTTGGGTAAAAAAAGCGTTGCCCCGCCTCTTGAAAGTTATCTGCAATTGCTAGTAGAATACTACAGCTTTAGAGGTAAGAATGAATAAATATCAATTTGACGGTAAGGACATCGGGTTTCTAGTAAGAAAGTTTGGTAGTCCTTTTTTAATTTTTAGCGAAAAACAACTCGAAAAAAATTTCACTAATCTAAATAAATATTTTTCGAGTGATTATAAAAAGCTGAGGATTGATTACTCCGCAAAAACAAACCTGGAAGTTGGGGTCTTAAAAATCCTGAAACGATTGGGTGCAAATTTAGAAATATCAGGACCCCAAGAACTAGAAGTTGCAAAGGAGGCGGGATTTACAAGTAATCAAGCAGTGCTTGATACCCCAATTAAAAAGGAGGATGAAATCAAAAAACTTGTTAAGGAGGGGATTCATGCATTTTATGCTGACAGTTTTGACGATATCAACAGACTTCAAAACGTTGCGGGTAGCCTGAATAAAAAGATTAAGGTGGTCATCCGAATAAATCCAGGATTCGACATGGCTTTTCTAGATATTGCAGAAAGATTTTTGGGGAAATTTGGGGTACATGATAACGAGCTGCCAAATCTCGTGGATTTCATGGAAAACAACACTCCCAATTTGAAATTAATTGGCCTCTCAACTCATGTGGGGTCACAACAGGTTAATACAAAAAATCATATACGTGCACTTAAGAAACTTTTCCGCCTTGCTGTATCCCTGGAAGAGCTTGGTTATGAAATTGAAGAACTTTGTATAGGTGGAGGGTATCCGTCGCCCACTCTCAATCGGAAAACAACTATTAGTCTCGCCCTTTCCATGTTTGGATACAATCTTCAAAACAAGCCGGAACCGCTTTCTTCTTTTGGTAACTTGATTTCGGAAGAATTTGCAAGAGAAACCAAGAGACTTTCATCCACACCCACTTTAGTAATCCAACCTGGGAGAAGTCTTGTCTCAAACAGTGCAATAGCGGTCGGCCGTATAATGACGGTAAAAGACGGATGGGTGTTTATTGATCTTTCCACAAGCTCACTTCCCGAATCTTTGTTCTTCGGACAACGCAAGGTCTTACACTTGGGTTCGTCCAAATCTGGTGAGTCCAAAAAATATAATGTGGCAGGTCGCGGATTAAATACGGCAGACAATTTCGTAATAGGCATCCCTCTTGGTAATCCAAACGTCGGAGATATCGTCATTGTTTTGGATGCAGGAGCCTACTCAATATCCAGGGCAAACAGATTTACTATATTAAATCCGAAAGTATTACTTATTACAAATAACGGGCAAATTAAACAAATTAGAAGGGAGGAAACATATGAAGATATCCTCGCTCCAATGGAGTAATAAGAAAATATCTGATTATTGGGACAAGCGAGCAAAAGAGGTTGGGCCCATCGCAAACGCACCCACAACACAGCTATATAAAAGAAGTGAGCAAAGATTGTTTAAGAAATTTTTCGGCAATATTGCTTCAAAAAAATTGCTTAAGTTAGATCTCTGGAATGAAGTCAACAACACAAAGATACTTTTTTGGGCAGCTAGAGAGAACGCCAAGGTGTACGGCCTGGACATTTCTCCGTATTTAGTAAATAAAACAAGATCTCTTTTCACTAATAAAGATCTCGATGGAACGTTCGTTGTTTCAGATATGAGAAAGATTAAGTATCCGAGCAATTTCTTTGATTTTATCTACACAATGGGAACCATAGAGCATGTGCCAGACTACGATAAAGCGATATCAGAAATCTATAGGGTTTTAAAGCCCGGAGGGATAGCCATAATTGGTGTTCCTAATAAATTTGACCCTTTTTTACGACCGTTTATGGTTTGGGTAGCAACACTTTTGAATAAATACCCTTATGCCCCCGAAAAGTCTTTTACATTCGAAGAGCTCGAAAAAGAAGTAAGAAAAGCAGGATTTAAGGTACTTCACAAGACAGGTGTATTATTTATACCGGGTTTTATTAGAATGGCTGATGTTGTACTTTTCAAGAAAGTTCCTCTTGCGAGTAAGTTTTTTGGGCTTATATCCAGGCCATTCGAGTATCTAGAAAATGCATCTGAGATTTTTGCGCGCAGTGGATATCTAATTGCTTGTGTATGCAAAAAATAATTAACGGATTCTCAGCACTTCTTCCTTTGAACTAAACAATTTAACAATATTCGCGTATTTAATCGAGGGCCTGAAAACGAATTTATCAGAGTATATATATCCGTCCTTTCTGTATATTTTTTCGTAAAAAATGTAGTTTCTCTTAGCCAACAAAACAAGCAGTGGTGGATGCGAATACCATGCATTTCGGAACTGATTGTGGTGACCCTTTATAATGTATTTATCGTGCCATTCGTAGTCAAATGCAAAGGTTGTTAGATAATTCGTATAAAAGCTAATTAAAAATAAAGGCAGTGTGAAAGCCCAAAACAAACTCTTTTCCCAATAATATTTAATAGAATAATTTGCTAAAAGAACGAAAATCGGTACTGCTTCGCTTAGCAGTCTGGCATTTAAAGATATACCCCCTGTCCACATCCACCATATAGAAGAAAATAAAAGATACGTTAAGAGTACTGGCAATAGTAATAGTAAAAAGTGTCTTTCCTTATCATTTTTCCTCGATTTTTTGAACAATAGCAAAATTGAGGGTATTACTAGCAATAATACTGGACTGAAGGTAAACAGACCATGATTGAAACTAAACAACAAAGAAGTTAAATTTTTTATAGATGTCAGTAGTGTAAATTCTTTAAGAGAAAGGGTTAATTCGCCACCATAGCCGAACGGTACTCCGAATCGTTGAAGCATGTTCGAGATCAAAAAATAGGTAATAGCTGTGGAACACAGATATATCGTTAATTTTTTTACTTCTTTTTTAGTAGAAAATAAAAAGAAGAGTATCGGAAAAATTATATAAAAGGTATTGCTGATCCTTAACTGAGAAAACAAACCGGATATTATACCAGTTGTAATTAAAACATAAGCTGACTTTTTTTCATTACCAGCAAATATCAACAGAAACAATGTAATTAAAAAAAGAGATATGGCATGTTGCCAGTTTGCTTGAGCTGCCGTGTTAAATATATTTGTACCAAAAACATAAATAATAGTGGAAAATAAAGTAAATTTTATATTTTTGCTTAATCTATAAAGAAGCAGAAATATAAACAAAACAGATAGAGATAAATAGATAGAAGCTGAAATCTTACCAACATATTGATTGTAGTAGGTATTAACAACTTCTTTTTCTGTTAGATATGATACACCATAATACTGATTTATTAACCAGAATGTTGGTGCTGACAAAATCCCAACCAGAGGAGATGTTTTAGAAAACAATTTGCCTTCTGAGTTTTTAACTGCAATGCCTATCAAATCGCGATTAATTAAGATGTCTTCATAGTTGGATAGGTCTATACGCCCTTCAAATAAAAGGTTGAAAGCAATATAGTTGTTTGGCAACGAGTCTGTTGTTGGATAGTAACGCATGGAGAAGGTGAAGACAAAAAAAGAAACGATAAACACAATAATAGAGGCTAATATTACATTGAAATTTACTGGTGTACGTGTTGTCATTATTAATTAAGATCGCCAATGTTTTGTCTTAATTCTATTGTATAATTGGTTACTTTGTCACGTAAACAAAAACTGCACGCCGGTATACCCTGCACCAATTATTCCCACTTTCATGATTATTACTATTTGGAGACTTTTCTTGAAGCCTTTCTGTTTAACGTTAAGTCATTAAGTGCATCTTTTCTAACAATGTGCTCGATTTTTTTCTCGAGGTTTTTATTTCGTATGTAATTGTCGAAAGACAAGTATGTTAATACCACAAACGCCAAAATCATTAATAAATCCAGAACCCTAATTACATTCAATGGTCTAATAATTGGTTCCAGTATTTGAGGGAATAGCGTAAAAAAGGTAAAAACAACCCACATCGTAATCCAAAGAAAAGTATTGCCGCCGCTAATACGGCCCTTTTTGAAATGAAGATACGTGACATACACCATAAAGAGAGCGAAAAAAAGAGCTAGTATTTGTATTCCTAATATTTGCATATTAACCGAGAAGCCTCCATTTTAGTACAGAAGGTAAAATAACTAAAGCATCTAAAATTGATACCCCTTTATATTTGTCGAGATAAATATTGCTGACTAAAACTTCTGAATGGGTTAAATTTCTTAAAGCAGTTTTAGCAGCTAATTCAGTTTCTAATCCATAGCCTGTGCTTTCCCAGGCCAACAAAGTGTATGCCCTCTTTGATAGCGCAATGAACCCACATAGCAAATCTCTACGCTTTATTCCAAATAATACCCACACAATAAATGATCCCACTTTGTTTCCCATCAGCCTAATAAAGGGGGTTCCGGTCCGCAACTTTCTCGTTCCAAATACCATTTCTTTACCCTTCTCCAACTCTGCCTTAAAATCGGGAATATATCGGGGTTCATGCTGCCCATCAGCATCTATAGCTATAATTGACTCTGCACCCAGTGAAAAGGCCGCCTCACATGCAGTCTTTAATGCAGCGCCTTTCCCTAAATTGATTCTGTGCCTTAATACATATTTAGTGTATTTTCTTGCGATCGAGTAGGTGGAGTCCGTAGAGCCATCGTCAACTATAACTAAAGGTAGCTTGTACTTCTTGACCCCTTTTATTACACCCGTTATGCGCCCCTGCTCATTAAATGCAGGCATAACAATGAAGGTCTTTTTGTTCATACTACTTTGTCAGTTGATATATGGCACGCAAGAGATGATCGGCAAAGATTTGTCTAGAAAACTCCTTCGATCTAAGCACCGCTTCCTTCGACATTTTAGAAACTTGAGAGTTGTTTTTGGAAAGCATGGAAGTCTTTTTGATAAGTTCGCTTTCACTTTCCCACAACAGACCACAATTGTGGTCAACTGTCTCAACCAAACCGCCTCCATTAAAGACTATAGGTACACACCCTGCTGACATTGCTTCTACAACCGTAATTCCAAAATGTTCAAATTTTATGGGTTCATGATTTTGATCTACACCAAACCCTGTGGCATGCCAGTATATTTTTGCCTCACTATATAATTTCTTCAGCAACTTAAAATTTGCAAAAAGATGAAAGTATATGGGATAACCCTTAGCACTGTCTTTGATTTGGTTAAGATAATCTGTGTGATCCTTCCCTCCTGCAACCCCACCCACCAAATGTAGTTCCCAGGAGCCATCTATCAATTTCTTATCAACTAATTTTTTAAACCCTGAAACGAGCACATCCTGCCTCTTTGAATGCCCTCCCACGAAAAATCTGCCAACATTTAAAATTATGTTCTTCTTTTTACCGGGCTTGAATTTCTGTACATCAACTGGGGGGTATAAGACCGTTGAGTCACGGTCCCAATATTTTTTTGTCCAACGACTTGTGAAGTTAGAATTTGATAACAACTTCCCATAGGTATCAAGGCCCTCAGCCACCTTAAAGCCAGAGCTTCCATATAATGCCATTTCGTATCTTGGCATGTATCTTTTGATTATATTCCACAGGAAAAATCTGTAATTTTTTATAGTCATACTGACCAACCCCAAAGCGTTAACTTTTATGTCTTCTTGAGAAAGTATTTTTATAGCAGGATGTTGATTAACCGTATGTACATTTAACCTATAAACCAGAACATTAAAATCATGGTCAATAAATTTGTCAACTAGTCTAATTTTAGAATTTGGCGACTCAAACGAAACTTTATTGAGTGTGCTTAGACTTAACTGTTCTGCGTATACTCTAATTTTCAGCTCAAATCTTTTTGGTGTGTTTGAGAACACTATTGCGTTCTCTTTACTAAGCCACCTTCCCCCTCTTGTATAAACATCATCTATTGGATATAGTCCGCCTGCCACTTCTGGTATAATCAGAAATTTTCTTAAAAACGGTAAAATTTTATCGTACTTAATAAAACCAAGTAATGTGGTTTTTAAGGGTGTAGGAAAGTGAATATAGTATATTGAATGCGCAGCAGCTGAAGGTAGGTGATCCAAAAAACTAACATTAATAAAAACGTCATAATTTTTGGTTTTAGGCAAAAGTTTTTCGTAACTTCTTTCGTACCAGGTCTTTAAATAGACCTTAGACAAATCAACAGCCATTTTGCTTTCCAGCTGTTTCTTATTAACATCAAAATTGGAAATTAGATCTACTTTATGGCCATCTTTGGACAATACCTCCGCCATAACTGTCGCTACTTTCTCACCGCCACCCAAAGCGTTTAACCATTTATCGTATATTGCAATTTTCATAGTCTACATAAAGTCTTTTAGCTCACTTTTGCTTAGCCTCCCTGTTTCGAATAAGCCTGCTAAAAATGCCGGTACCAATGAAAAGACTACCCTTAATCTCGTTGCCAAGCGTTTCCGTGCATTTTTTATGTCTTTATGCAACAAATAATATGTTGGCACGATAAACATATCCTTAACAACATATTTTAGTAGTTCCGTCACCGCAATATCTCTCGGCCAATGTTTTGACACAAATAGAAGCCTTCCCCTCTCTACATTAAAGGTAAAGAAATCTGACCATTCCTTGCTACTACCTGAGTGAATGTGCCTTACCGAAACAGATGGAGAATAAAGGATCTTCCATTTCTTTCTCTTCAATCTAAAGGATAAATCTGCGTCCTCATAATACATAAAAAAATTATCGTCAAAAAGCCCGGTTTCATTTAGTGCTTTCTTGTAAAGTAAAACTCCAGCACCACAAAAACCAGGCACAAATTCTTCTCTGTCATACTGCCCTTTATCTTCCTCGTAAAATTGTTTATGTTTAAATACCAATGCCCCCCTGTCCCTTCCAAAGCCATCACGAAAGTAGTAGTTGCCTGCGTTCTGGATTAAGTCTAGTGTTTCCTTTTTTAACTGATTGTGGCTTAGGGAAAAATTTACTGTTTTTTCTTTTCCCAAGTCGTCAAATTTACCTTTATAAATAATCTTATTACCCAGATAAATGTAGAAGTTGCTTCTGCGGAAAGGCTTTAATGTTAATCTAAGATTCATATCCCCTGACATATTGTGGTTAATTGGTACTAATACTCTTTCCGTAAACAATTTTGAGGTTTCGTGTGGTAAAACATACGGCTGTAGGTTAATAGCTTCATACTTCTCCGAAACCTTATAACCTGAGAAGAACGCCTCTTCAATTTTGAAGGGTAAATACTTATCAACAAGTACCATCTTGGCATTTATTGCCCCGATCTTCTTAGACTTTTTCCATTTATTAAAAGTCTTAACTGCATTTTTCAGTGAGCCTCTATCCATCAAAGTATCATTATTAACTAAAAAGATTAAATCTCCTTTTGCTTGCTTTATTCCTAAATTATTTCCCCTCCCAAAACCCAAGTTCGTAGGAGACTCAATCACTTTGACATTGGGAAAATTTTCGTTGATGAATTTTACCGACCCGTCATTTGAGCCATTATCTACCACTATAACTTCTAGGTTTTTTTTTCGATAGTCTAAATTTTGCAACGATTCTAAAAAAGTCTTTAAATATCTTATACCGTTATAGTTTACGCTTATGATGGAGACGAAATTGCTTTTCATTTGAACACGTTTATAATTTTTCTTTTTGTTGTGGAGTAGTACTGCCATAGCTTGTACGCTCTAGAATTTTTAATTCGACGCAAATCTTCCTCTAATAGTTTTATCTTGTCTTTGTACGACTGCGTCTCAAACTTTATACCGCCCCATTCCTCCATTACAATCTTGGGGTAAATTTTAACACCAGGTTTTCTGTAGTTCTTGGGCTTTTTGACACTTGCCTTCACAATATATTGGTAAACTAATGCGTCTGGAGCAAATATCATTTTTTCAAGCTCCGGGGTTAGTCTATACCCATAACGTTTCATATAATTCTCTATAACTTTGCGGGGTATGTTCTCAGTTTTGAATTCTACCTTTCTGACATAGTATTTTGCCGAATGAAGCATGCTTACGATTTCAGCGTGGGTAAAAAAACGGATGTGGGTATCGTCCATCAAACCAAGTGGTTCGTACCTCCATTGCCCCAATAAAAGCTCGATTCTTTGAGAAAAATGCGCCACATTCGGTATAGAAGTTACCAAATACCCGTTTCTCTTAATAACTTTCCTGGCTGCTTTCAATACTTCAAGAGGATTTTTAAGATGCTCCAAAACATCAGCAAAAATTGCAACATCGAATTTTTCGCCACCCAGCTTCTCCGCCCATTTTTCTGTCTGTTCAATATCTGCCACAATTACCTTTTCGCAAATCTTCGCAGCTTTGGAAGCATCTCTCTCGTTTAATTCAACCCCCCATACTTTACAGTGGTGTTTTTTGACAAGGATCTCGTCCAAATACCCTGCAGCACACCCAAAATCAATCACTTTTTTCTTCTTACCAACCAAATCAAGTATCTTGCGATGTGTGTTGTTATTCTTTTTAAGTTCAAACTTCCTAAAAATTTCGGAGTATTTGCTCATGGCTTTTATATTACAATATAAATAACTAAGATTTGAAATAGTTAGCAGTTACCCTTCCTCACGGTATCCCAAGACGCTTTCTAACTGCCGCATACAAAATCGACTTGGGTACTCGAATTCTTTTCAGCACTCCTTGATTCAATAGCACTTTTCTTTCACTGCGGCTTATACACATAGTCTTGTACACTTCCTTGAGTAACCCCATATTGTAAAGAGAATACCACTCTTTCCAGTGCCATCCCATGTCTGGATTTTTATCTTTATTATTAGCATAAGAAGAGCCGCCGTTTTTCACTTTTCTCAAGAATTGCCGATATGATCTAACAGGAAAATGGTGAATAAAAACATTATTAATATTGACGTATTTAATGTCTGTTTTGCTATTAACTCCATGATTCCCTTGAAGGACGTTTGTATACTCTTTAGAAGTCAATATCTTAGGCGGGTATGTATACATTAGTAGTCTAAAACTGGCATCTTGCCCTCTTTGAGCAATGCGACTATAAGGCTTAGAAACGATTAACTTTTTGCTTAGTGGTATGAACAATAAATTGTCAGGTAAGTAATTAATTAAAGACACTAGATATATAAAACCTTTCTTGGGTAATTCGGATTTCAGATCACCCGAGCTTGGATACCAAAACTCGTCAGCATCACAATGAAATAAATGTGTGGCCTTGTGCTTTTTAACCGCGAGTTTTGCCATCGTAGAGACCCATTTACTTTGTTCATATGTGTGCTTTTTCTCTTCAATCAGATCTAAAACTCCTTTTTTCTTGTATTTTTTCAGGATATCTAGGGTTCCGTCAGTTGAACCATTGTCTGTAGCTACTATAAAATCCACACCGTGACTAAGATGAAAACATATATTTTTTTCAACAATATCTACCTCATCTCTCACTAAAAGTGTCATCACTAATCTTGGTTTCATTCCTCTGGGCTTAGTTTACCATTAAAGATATAATAAAAAAATGAAGGTTTTGTTGATAGCTGATATCGGCCGGACAAACGACGGTTTTTATCATGTAGGTGATGAGGCGATGTTTTATGAAACAGCTATGTGGTATAAAAAAAACCGTCCCCACTACGAAATGGGGGCCCTCTCCCGATCCATATCCCATAAAGACTTGGGCATAAGTGAGTATTTACATTTACCATTTCCGGTCAATGGTTGGCATGCTAGGGTCTACTTAGCCAAGTTGATAGTAAAGTCGCTTTTCTGGAAACTCCTTCGTGTTGGTTTAAACAATGAACAACTCCAATTTATAAACACCATTACACGATTTGACACTATTCATTTTTCGGGAGGTGGTAATTTTTACAGCATATGTGTTTCATGGTTGTATTATGCATTCTATATAATTTTTTTGGGTAAGTTACTTAACAAGAAAATCATTTTGACTAGCCAGACTATTGGGCCATTCTGGGGAATCGACAAGTTGATTGCGCCAATTTTTTTGAATCTACCAAACTTGATTGCGGTAAGAGAACCATTAAAAAACAATACACTAAAAAATATGGGGGTTTACATCCCAAAGTCTGTATCCATGATAGATGCAGCCTATACTCTTCCGTCAACCCCTGTGTATAAGCTGAGTCATGTCAAAAGATTGCGTATAGGTTTAAGTCTTCATTGGTGGAAAGGTGTCGATCATAAAATTCAGGACATAGTTTCCAACTCCTTGAACAAATTGTCAGAGAGTCACAAACTTGAGGTTATATTAATTCCCCACATAATACAGACAGATGATAAAGGCTGGGATGTTCTATATATGGAAAATCTTCTTCCAAAGCTTAATAAAAGCATTCATGTCATTAGTACCAAACACAAAGATCTATCAAAAAAAGGTCACGAACCAGCATCTGTTGTGAAATATCTCACATCTTGTGTAGATCTTTTGATCACCTCAAGATATCATGAATTAATATTTGCTCTCTCACAGAACGTCCCTTGCATAGCTTTCACCATGGGGGAATATTACAAAAGCAAAAACCAAAAAGCGATGATGTTTTGGTACAAAAACAATTATTCCAAGTACCTTGTGGATCTAGACCACGAAGAAATATATATAAGTCTGTATACAAAAGCAAAAACGATTTTGAACAAAAAATCTGCTGAAAACAGAATACTAATAAGAGCAAACCGTAATTTATTTAAACGTAATGGTGCACATGACTTGGCTAAGGTAATTCAATTAGCTGGATTGTAAAACAACTGAAAAATAATCTTTTTATAACTCCTTATGATCATTTTGGCAATTAACCACCTTGCATGCAGTCGGGGCAGGGGTAAACTCCTTAGCAAATCTCGCCAGAGGAAAAGTCTATGCTTTGGTTCTGTCATACTGGTGAGTAAGTGATAAGGAGGTTTTGAAGAAAAATGCTCAAATTTATCAAGGACACCAAAGGAGTCAAGCTGCAACATAGTTCTTAAACATTTTTGACACCTAGAACAGTTATACACCCCTCCTGGGTTTTCAAAACACACCCTCAAGTATTTTTGCGCTAACGTGTAATCCTGAATAAAACGTGTTTTTTCCGATCGCTTGAGACCTGATCCTGACGAATATATTTTAACCATTTTAGTGGACCACAAAGGGTCAAGTTGGGGGTTTGTCCCATACGGAGCATTGGAGACATGTGCATCCTCTGAATTAATAGCCACTTTTTCAATCCCCCGAGATAAGAAGTATGATACAGCTACCAGACCAGTCCCGTGAGCCTGGTCCCAACTATTGGCTTTCTGTGCTATGTCTTTAAGGTTCGTCCTCACAACAACTAGCTTCTTGCCTGTAACACTTGCGACTATTTTAGCGTTTTTAAGTGTGATATTGAAAAGCTTTTGGTTATCCAGTGCGATGTCAAATCCATGAACGAGTATCAGATGTGTAAGTTGAGTAGACAATTTACTATCTGTTTTTTTTAAGGTATAGAAAGAGTCAACTCCTAACGAAAAAAAGGCAGCTTTACCTCCTTTATTTTTATACTTTGGAAACCCGATTACTATGGGAGAAATGATGCCGACTGGATAAAGTTTTTGCCACTGGTCTGTGGCCGTCCATGAACTCACCAGTTCCGTAACTTTATTCAAAATTCTATGCACATCTTTTCGTATCGGCTCTTCTACGACAAGATCTTCCCTAAATCGCATAGACATAAACAAAAGAATGGGAAGAAACACTTCAGGCCCTAGCGCAAGTAGCTTTTTGTTTACAACGTCGGTTTCGAACCAAACATTGTATTTTTTGTCTAGTGAGGGGCTAGTAACATATGCAGAAAGTCGGATCTGCTTTCCGCTTTGTGTTACACGCGTTTTGGACAACTTCATTGTGCTATTATAAACCAATGGTAAGGAGAAAAGAAACAAAACTAAACAGACTAAGAAGCAAGCATAAGGCTCTAGTATACGAAAAATTTGATGTGGTTATAGAAAGAAATTTACTCATCCTAAAGTTTTCCTTTTCTCTCGGACCGAGCTACAAGATAAGAAATGAGGTTATCTTCCCAGATATCCATATTGAAAGGTATCACAAGATAAAAGGACCTGAACTTGAAAATATATTTTTCCATTTAGGTTTAGGGGAGATGATGCTAATGTGGAGATTTGCTTGCCCGCAAAACATAGTAGTTAAGGCTGGCAAAATAAACAAGAAACAACTTCGCTTTTGGAAAAAGCTGTTTACAAAAGGCTTTGGAGAATTTTACTTTAGGGAAAGTATTAATTTTAGAACAAAGAATTTTTTGAGCTTTCGTATATTTAATAAATCCAAACAACAAAAACCTTTTAAAGAGGCGTTATTGGACAGAGACCTGCTGTTAACAACCGGCGGAAAAGACTCTGCCGTAACAATTGATATCTTGCATAAAAGTACGAGAAAAGTAGCTTGCTTGCTTCTTGATCCTCAACAGTCTGCACTTCAGGCATGCAAGAAAGTGGGGGTAAGAACAATTAAACTCGCAAGAAAAGAAGATATTCGCCTACCGAATTTACAGCAACAATACTTTAACGGGCACACACCGTGGATAGCATATCTGTCACTGTTATCAACCACAGCTAGTGTTCTTTATAACTACAAGAACATAATAGTATCTAACGAGGAAAGTTCCGACGAAAACAATGCTATATATCTAGGCATGCCAATAAATCATCAGTACAGTAAAACAACAGAATATGAAAACGACTTTCGAAATTATTTAACACAATATTTATCACACACCACAAATTATTTTAGCTTTTTGAAGCCTTTGAAAGAGCTACAGATATGCAGGCTGTTTGCAAACATGGAACAATACCACAATACATTTAGAAGCTGCAATGTCGGGATGGCAGCGGGAAGCTGGTGTCTGAGTTGTGCAAAATGCCTCTCAATTTATTTGACTTTGTACCCGTTTATGGGTAAAAAATTGCACCCCATATTCGGCAAGAGGTTTCTTGATAATTTTGACTTGCTGCCCATTCTATACGGGTTAATGAATGTAGGGGGGTATGTAAAACCTTTCGAATGTGTAGCAACAATCAGCGAAATTAAAGCTGCAGTGTTTATGTGCAGGCAGAAGGCAGCAATAGAAAATGAGACACCTTTCCGATTGCTTGAAACTGTTGTGGAGTACGAAGAAAGCAACATCTCTTGTTTGAATTATTGGAATAATAACAATAATTTGCCTTCTTATCACAAGAAAGTTCTCAAAGATGCATATAACAAATTAAGTTCCAATTCTTATCTGGAACCAACAGACCCGCTTGGCTTCCTGAAAATATTTCGTTCTCTTTGGTAAACCACTTATATTGAACGTTTTTTGTAGCGTTTAATAATTTTTCCAGATAGTCCATCAGCAACCAGTTTGGACCTATCAATTTGAATGGCCCTACTACAGAAACTGCGAACCAAAATCATTGAGTGAGAAACTATAATTATCGTAACATCTTTCTTTTTAAATTCTTCAATTTTTTTCATACACTTAATTTGGAAGGCTGTGTCGCCTACTGCCAAAACCTCATCCACAAGTAAAATATCTGGCTCAACATGTACAGCTACTGAAAAACCGAGACGAACATACATACCCGATGAATAGTGTTTGACCGGGGTGTCTATAAACTCCTGAAGTTCTGAAAAATCAACAATTTCTTGAAACTTTTCATCAATTTGCTTACGATTGAGTCCCAAAATCGCACCGTTAATATAGATATTCTCTCTCCCTGTTAGTTCGGGATGAAAACCTGCACCTAATTCAATTAGTGGGGCAATTTTACCCTTTACTTTAACCCGGCCTTTTGTAGGAACCATCACTCCCGCAATAAGCTTAAGGATGGTTGATTTTCCGGAACCATTGTGACCAATTATCCCAACTGTTTCTCCCTTTTTAATTTCGAAGTTTATATCCTTAAGTGCCCAGAAATAATCAGAAGAGGTAAAGTTAAACATTTCAAGAAGGGCTTCTTTTAACAGAAGCTTTTGTCCGAGCTTAAAACGCTTGGAAACGTTCTCGAATTTAATTACTATGTCATTCATGATTTATTTGTTATCATTTCTAATACACACCTTAGATAACATCTGCAAAGTAACGGGATTTACTCCTGTAAACTACAAACCCCACTAGAAAAATTACCACGGAAAAGACAGCAGCATAAGCAAACGAAGAGACGGGCGGCATTACTCCGTGCAAAATTACATTTCTGTAAGCATTAATTATCCCCATCATGGGATTTAAATTAAAAATAGGGGTTAGGTGAGGTGGAATAAGTTCTGGGGGATAAATTACCGGTGTTAAGTACATCCAAACCATAAGTAGTACGGCGATAATATTTTCGACATCCCTGAAAAACACGTTCACAGATGACAATATAAATGAAATTCCCAAGACTAAAAGCACATGGATTGCAAGAATGAGAGGAACAAAGACCAACGTCAAATAAATTGGAGTTTGAAATATTAATAATACACCTACAAGTATTCCCGCAGACAAGGCAAAATCAATCATTTTTGCTAGAACCGCTGATAACGGGAATATTTCCCTTGGTAGATAGATTTTTGTAATAAGTGAGCTATTAGCAAGTGGGCTGCCAATGGCCGCAGAAATTGCATTTGCTGTAAACATCCAGGGAACTAAGGCTACAAATAGAAATACCGGGTAAGGTATACCTCCTGTGGGAATGCGAACTAAAAACGAGAAAACAATTGTTAGCACTGTTAAATGTATTAGGGGAACCAGAACCACCCAAGCATAACCCAATACAGACTGCTTATATTTTGCCTTAACTTCCCGTTTGACCAATTCTAGTAACAGTTCTCTGTATTTCCAAACTCTTAAAATGCTTTTAAGTATTCCCATTCTTAGAAATTATACCAGCAATTAAGGTAACAGCCTATTTATGTATTTGAAGCTTATAAGGCCATAAAGAAATAGAATTCCGGAAAACGCTAACGATGCAACTATTGATACCACAATAACTTCCATGAGGGTATTGTGGAAAATAATTATGCCTGCAATTTGAAGCAAGGCCCCAACGGGTGCGATAAACGCAACACGCATCTTTTCAACTGACAAATAAAAGCTGGCGACCAGATAATTTAATGTATATAAAACGGCAAACAACCCGAACATAAAAAGCAAAACACTAGCCTCAATATATGCTGCTCCAAAAAGTAGCCCGACAGTAAACTGAGGTGCAAACAAGAACACAACCAACACGGCACTTCCAATTAAGAGTGTTAGCGCTGCACTAAATAAAAACACTTTCCTGTTACTTTCTTTTCGACTAAATTTTTTTGCTGTTAATGGAAACATTGCTGTTGCAACCGGTATAGTTCCATACACAATAATCTTCCCAAGTGTAGACAGTGCCGCATATATTCCTGCCTCATGTGAATCAAAAAATTTCTTGACTAAAACTACATCCATTGTAATAAAGGAGCTAAATGCAACAGTTACCAAAAGTACTGGGAGGGCAAACTTGTAAATCTTTTTACCGTCCTTGAATTCGTTTACACCTTTAATGTTAAATCGCTTAAGAAACCTTCTCCCTAAAAATAAAGCCAACATAACGCCCAGCAATATTGCCAGTGTTGCACCAAAGACCGACAGCCCTAAATATACCAAGGTTAAACCAATTAGGAGTCTGCCCACTAAATCGAGATTTATTACAACTACCGCTTCTTTAAATTTCAATAATCCTTGCAAGAACGACCTGTAGACATTAAAAAACAATAGGCCTGCAATTGTTGGAGGAAAAAGAAGCATTACTGAAAGCGGCATGTTAAGACTTTTACTTAAAACTATAGAGGCAGGAAGTAATATTACCAATAGCACAATTGCAAGTATAGAAATGCGCTTCTCCACCCACCGGTAAAAGACTGATATTTTGTATTCTTCTTCGGAAGCTACAAATTTCATAATAACCATTCCTAATGAAGCAAAAGAAGCTGCAAGTAGTGTCACCAGGGATATAAAAACAGCAATCTCCCCATACAAAGAAGGACCTAATATTCTGCCGAAAATCAGGTGGTAAATGTAGGCAAAAAAACTGGCAATATTTGTTCCAACAATAAGAATTGCACTGCCCTTAACCAATGGGTTGTCTTTAAGTTTAACAAGCTTTTCCATAGATCAACTCTATTTTGATAACACTTTTGTTAGTATGTATATATCCGAAAAAGTCTTAATTATGTAACTTGTAAACCTTGAGGGTCTAACTTCCTCCACTTGTACCGGAAAATCCATGATACTAAACCCCTTTCGTTGTGTTCTAATCACAAACTCCGTATCAAATATTCCCCCGCTTGTTTTACACTCTGGTAGTACAATTTCAACAACCCTCCTTCTCATAACCTTAATGCCGTGAGTGTCGCTGCCCTTAAAGCCTAAGACTAATTTGATATATAAATTATAGTACTTTGTAATTAGCTTTCTTATAATGCTTCTTTTGTCAACCGACCACGCGGCTGCTTTTGACCCTAAAATCATATCCTTTCCCAAAAGCTTTGCTATTGCCAGATCCATAAATAGCAGGTCATAAAAATCTGCATTATAGACAACGATATAATTCCCAGAGGCTTTTTTTAAACCCTTAATCAATGCATACCCATAACCTGGTTTTGACTTAAGCACTATGATGTTTTTATTTTTTCGTGCAATTTCGCTTACTATCTCCTCGGATTTGTCTGTACACCCATTCAGAATAACCAGTATTTCATATGATATTGGCTTAGATTTGGCATATACATTGATTTTACGAAGTGTATCCGCAATCACGCCTTCCTCATTCATTGCCGGTATTAAGATTGATAGTTTCATAATTAATATTCAAAAAACTGACGAGAGTGAATTCGCTCCATATCCTTGTTACCTGGATCCTGATAGTAAACGGTCATTTGGGGAAAATATACCTCAAAAAAGTTCTTATTTGAAAGCACTGTTTTCAGCTGATCAGTTGGACTCCATGTTAATCCTGCGTCTTCTGCCTCGTCATAAAACAATATGGAATGCTTTGAAGTGTAACTATATTTCGAGTTCAGTAAGTTGTACACCTTTTTGGCAGTTTTTCCCCCTTGTGATATCCAGCTGGTCCTTTCTAAAAGCAATATATTTGCAAATGAACCAATTAACCAACTTGCTAAGATTAAACTTATTACTGGCTTACCAATTTTAGAGTTCGTGAGTATATACGAAATTGCCAATACAACTCCAACTAAAGGTATTGTTAAATAAAAAGAAAACTTATGCCACGGTAAAAACACAACAGGTGAAAGTGTGCCAACAAACCACAGGGATCCAAACGTAAAAACCTTGATGGTTGTCGTTAGCGAGCTTTTTTTCACTCGAATAACCGAATACAGTACCAAGGCCAAAAATATACCAGCGAGAGTTATCGTGGTTAACAGATACCTACTCCAATAAACCAATGGTCCAATGTTCACACTCAAGCCTGGGCCTATAAAATCCACCAGCATTTCTGGAATGTTGACTGACCAAAGACCATACCAAAACAGTGTATTTATAACTCTCGGAGAAAAGTCCCAGATATAGCTGTCTCCCGTTTGCAAGCCATACACAAATACATGGAAATATAAGTAAATTAAGCTAAGCAAACTTATTGGTATGAAGGAGATTATTGCGGTTTTGATGTTAACAACCTTTTCCTTACCTTGGGATAGATATAAAAACACATACACCAGCAGCATTGTGGCCGGCAGCACTATCGCTGTTTCTTTGGTCATTAAACTTAATATGAAACTGACCACCAACCCAAAATAAGGTTTTGCAGATTTAGAGGTTATATAATTGATTGAAAAATATATTGTTAACAGGAAAAATAAAGCAAACCAGATCTCCTGAGTAGAAAGAAAGGCTAATCTGCCGAAATGAGTTGAAGATGTCGCGTAAAAAAATACTGCTAGTAGTGCCGCTTTCTTATTCTGGAGTAATAAGTCAGAAATTTTATATACTAAGTAATTTACGGCAGTAAAAAGAAGCATTAGCACAACCCTCATACCTAACGGGTCTGAAGCGAAAACACTTTTACCTATAAAAAAGAACAATTGTGTTGATAAAGGCCTGTAGGATGAATTTGTTACAGCCGGACTAAATAAATCGAAGTATTTCAAAAATTCAAAAATATTTTTGGGAGAAGATATCTTAAGATGGAAAAAATCATCGTGTGTAAAGAAGAGATTTAGAGTAGGAAAAAACATTAACACTGAGATCAAAAAGATAATTAGTAATATTTTTACTTCTCTTAGTTTCATAATCAATTAATATACTGAGAACGCCACACGTCTGGTGTGTTCATACTTATGCTACCCAATATCCTCGAATAAATAAAGACAGGAGCAGAACTTGCAGTAAGCCAAATATTACGACTATCGGCTTGTAATACTTCTTACCTGTAACTGCAATTAACGGTAATGCCAGAAAAGCTATTAAAGCATAACGGGGCATTGAGGATAAGGTTCCAGTCAATGTAGGAATAAGTAAAGCTATAACTGAAAATAGCCAATAACTAAAGTGCATTTTTTTGTAAACAATTACCAAAAAGGCTAATGGTATCAATGTAAAGGCTAACTCGGTTACTACATTTAAATAAGACAAAGAAACAGGCGGTAGAGAGATTAGCATCATAATATAGCGATATAAAACCTGTGGTAACAAAACTATGCCGTCCGCCAATCTTTCTGCCCCAAATGCATATTGGCTATTAACAAAATGGAATGGATCGCCGAAGGATATATATAAATAGTACATGTAAGCTAATATCCCTAGAGGGGCAATGATTGCACCAAGTAATTTTGGAAAAGACAACTTGCCTTTTAGCGCTTCAACCAAATAAATTAGCACTAAGATAATTCCAAAAACTTTTGTTAAACTGGCTAAGGCTATAAACACCCCAGATAATTTGTATTTTTCTTTTCGGACAAAGTAGATTGATAAAATAGCCAATAGTAAAAACAAACTTTCGGCATAAATTGCCCCAAAGTAAAACGATGTCGGGAAAACTAGCAATAATACTATTGATTTAACAGTCGTTTTGTTATCAAAATCTATCCTAATTAATTTATAAAGTGCGAACAAGGCTAGTAGGAAAAATGTGTTGGAAAGAATTAAACCAGAATAAAAGTACGATGGATCTACAAAAACTTGTGGATCAAGCACGGGGTTTCTTGGGAGAATTACTGAAAAAATTCTTATAAGTAGCGGGTAAAGGGGGAAAAAAGCTTGCACAAATGCGTCCGAATACAGATTTTGGGCTATTCGTAAATAATGCACACCGTCAAAATTACCAAAACCCCAAATCCAAGCGGGTAAACCAGTCACTTGAAGTGCCGTATCAGAATAAGGAAATCTCCCCCCGAATAGCGGCACTAATATTATCGCAACAAATGCAACAATGAATAAAGTAACTCTCCAGGCTACAAAATACTTAAATATAATGGCACTGCTTGTGTTTTTCATCCTTGAAGAAGCGCTTTGTACAAAGCCACAGTCTCCTTAGCGGTTTTGCTCCAGGTAAAATTACTTGCTCTTTTAATACCTTTTTTTGAAAGTTCTTTTCTTATACTTTCATCCTGACATACTTTTGTGAGTTGCTTCGCAAGATCATTTTTCTCTTTTGGATTAGCAAAAAGGGCAGCACCCTTGGCAATTTCAACCAAAGCAGGAGTTTTTGACGCAACCACCGGACAACCAACTTTCATAGCTTCCAAAACCGGCAGTCCAAAGCCTTCGTATAATGATGGTTGGCAGTAAACAGTTGCCAAATTATAAATTGCCACTAATTCCTCATCGCTCACAAAACCGACCCTAATAACACTTGTGGTTTTAAACTTTTCTAGAAGGCCTTTGTAATGCGCAAGCTCGGGGTGAGGTCTACCAAGCAAAAATCTTACATAATCCCTGGGGCCTTTTATTGTTTTTAAGTTGTGGGTGCTTAAGCTGTCAATTTCCTTCGCCTGTTTACCAGCAATAACCAAAGGGAGACCGGCAATTTCGCAAGCGTCAATCAGTGTAGAAATGTTTTTGTTGTAGTTTACATCCCCCACATATAAAACAAACTTATCCGGCAAGTTAAATTTTTTCTTGACTTGCTTTAGGAGCGGAGATAAATTGGGTAAACTTACAAATAAATTTCTTGGTGCCAAATATACAACATGGACTTTATCAGGGCTTACTCCCAGGTATTTAACTATATCGTTTTTTGAGGTTTGCGAGATGGTTATAACTGCGTCAAAATTCTTAAGCCTGCTTTTTTGCTTTATGAAGTTAAGTCTCCCCTTTACGCCAGGCTTATATTTTTTTGGAAACACCAATGGTATGAGATCGTGTATAGTAATTACCATTTTTTTACAAACTTTCTCTGCCGGTAAACTCACAACGTATGGATTAAAATTTTGAAAATGAACTAAATCAAATTTACTTAAATCCTCGCTCCCAAAATCAACTTGTTTTATTTGAATTCCCTTAGAGGTAGCGTCAACAAAAGCTTTTAAAAGCTCTCTTGTGTGAACACCTATTCCCCTAACTTTGTGTCCTGTTGTTAGAGGTCCAGTATCAATTGCTACCTTCATCTTGTCCAGTACTTATAATACGCTAGTGGAAAATGAATTGCTGAAAAAGCTGACCAAAGAAACCCTGTAATGCCATCAAGAAACCCTAAATGTCTAATAAAAAGCATAAAAAACACAGTTACCGGCTTAATGAATGTAAACTTCAATAGATTGAACAGGTTTTTTTTCAATCGCCTTCTCTTAAAATCTTCTGCTGTTAAATCAGTGTACCTGTTCGCACGCCTTAAATATCTTCTGAATGTTGGCGAATCGTAGTGCAGTAAATCATTTTCAAGCCAGGACACTTGCCCATCTACCTCAATCTGTTCGTGAACTGACTTTTGGGGAAATCTTGCCTTGCCATTTTTAATCAGCCGGATAACTCCATCAGGATAAACCCCTGCATGTTTTAATGGTTTTCCTAGGAACATATTTAATCGTGGAATAAAAAATGCCGTAATTTCACCCCTTTTCCCAATTCTTCCATCCCTTTTTTCAATTAACTGCTGATGTTTTTGGAATAATTTAATTTTACGAGGAGGAAGAACCCTACTACCAACTTCTTCATCACTCATATTTATAACCCTAGCAATCTCACTTGCCAACTCGTTTGTTACAACCTCATCGGCATCAAGTTGCAAAATCCATTCTCCTTTTGCTTTTTCTAAAGCCTTTTGCTTTGTTATATGAAAATTTCCATGATGTGGCTCCAAGTACACTTTTGCACCTAAATCTCGGGCTATGTCGCGGGTTTTATCTTCGGAGTACTCATCAACAACTATTATTTCATTTGCTATCGATTTAACTGATTTAAGACAGCGTGCAATATTTTCCTCCTCGTTTCTCACTGCCAAAATTACTGATAAATTCATATTTCTCTTAATAGGATGAGATTAAATAAAACGCAACGTCTCCACCCGGGTAATTAATTATTTGTTTTATTGTAAAGTCGTTCATATGCCTTAATCCAGTGTATTCACTCTGTGTAAGTATATAAAGGATTCCATCAATTGGCTGGCTTTCAATATAATCCCAATTACCAAAATTATATTTATCGAATGACTCTATTGTATTATAGCTTTTACTGCCAGAGTTGTCGTATTTCACACTGGCTAATAGTTCAGGTAATGGAACGTTTAGGTAATTTAGAAAAAATATATATGGCTGGCTTCTAATTTTTGTGACATATATGCGCCTATAATCAGGGTTATCTTTAACATGCTCAACTGCTTGTTTTAATCCATATTGCCATTGTATTGCCTCTTCCTGTGGATACGTATTTATATACTTTAAATACTTAGGGTAAAAAGAAACCGCTAAAATTAGTGAAAGTATAACGAAAGCAAATCCGCTTTTGACTTGAGATTTGAGATTTGATATTAAAATTCCAATACCTGCGGCAGACAAAATTTCCAATGGGCCCAACATAAATATTGCCCTCGTTGCATTGGGGTTAGCTCCCGCAAGTGCTGCCGGTATTGGAGCAAATAAAAGCCAAACTGTTAGAAAAATTAATTCTTTGAACCTTCTTCTAATAAAAAGTGTTATAAAACCTAATGGCGCAAGAATTACATAAAACTTATAAAATTGTCCACCCACATTAGCTGACCCGCGTGGCTCCTGATCGCCAATTTCAAATAAGTAGTTATAAGTGAAATAATTTTTATAATATACGCTGGACGCTTCTATTCTGCCCAATAACTCATTGCCGGTTTTTTTGTATAAAAATGTGTTTTCAACCAACCTGGGATCCAACCTTGTTTGTTTAGCCCGTTCTATCCCTAGTAATCTTGGCTCTATGACTAGCAGACTACAAAACAACCCGAAGATTGCTAAACCTAATAGTAGATATTTATTTATTCTTTCTTTGTCGAAATTAAGAATAACCAACAATATTACAAGCGGAAAAACCACTACTTTTGATGAATGATACGACAACAGGCTCAGTCCGAAAATTCCAAACGAAGCAAGTAGTATAAACCTACTCTTCGAAACTCCATAAGAAAACAAACCGACCGCAAGTATAAATAGCGATATGGCGAAATTGGCTTCCCAAAGCCCTCTTGAGTAGTGAATGTGGTAAAAAGAAATGGCAATTAAAAGTGAGGAAACAAGCCCTATCCACTGATTTTTAAATTGGTATTTACAATACAATAACACTCCGATAACGGCACCCACACTAATTAACACCGAGGACAGTCTGGAAGTAAAATCTGAAACACCGAAGACTGTATAAACAAGTGCCGTAAAGTAAATATGCACAGGATGTTTGTCGTCACCAAACGATTTAAATACTAGAGGTAGGAAATTCCCGTACTCATCTCTAAACCAATTCTTTATGGTGTATGCATTGTATGAAGCGGCAACTTCGTCCCAATTCAAAGAAGGTGGAACACTTGTTAGTTTATACACTCTAACAAACACTGAAAGTATGATTATTACCAGCAGCGAAAATAGTACAAATTTATTTTTTAGCATAAACAAAAAAGGCCGTTTCATTATTCAAAAACCTGATTTCTTCCAAAAACCTAAGTTGGCTGTTGTCTAGTCTGCTAGCGGAAAAAACTAAATCTACATTAAGCTCATTTAACCGATTTGAGTCAAAGATATGTTTTCCACCAATCCTTCCCACCAGGGACTTACCCCACTGATCAGGAGAATTATATGTAACTTCTGTTTGAAATTTCCTGGGGTCCTTGACGGTATAGAAAAGGCTAAATATGTACGGTTGAGCATACTTATCGTCAACATATATTTGTAAATTTTCTTTAAAGCTATCTTCATATCTTTGGAAAACTTGTTTATACCCATATTGCCATTCTTGACTGGCCAAAATCGGATACTCGTTTAAGAACTGATGGTAATACTTTACAAAAAAGCCAACATAAAGGATTACTGTGCAGTAAAAGATCACAGATTTTATTTTCTTAAATCTTGTTATTGTGTACTCAAGCCCTAAGGCAGCCATAATCGCATAAAAAGGTACTGCGCTTAAACTCCGGAGTGCATGAGGGGATTCCCTGGTAAGTGCCGCCGGTATGGGACCGATTAAAATCAACAGTAGCACCAGATAATAGTATATATTTTTACTTCTTAAGCAAACTAAAAACCCAAGGATTATTAGTGGCAGACTAATAATATAAAGCTGACCAAATCCGGGCATCTGACTTCTTAAATTTTCATCGCCATTCGTAAATAAAAAGCCAATTGAAAAGTGTTTGACATAGTTTTCCAAAAACTGACTTGTCCTTTCAAAAGCATTTCCCGTTAAACCAACCGCCTGTGCTCGCGCCAAACCATAATCCTGATAATAAAGTCTGGCAATTGGTATGATTGCCAAGACAATCAACATAAAGGATACAACGGTTAGTGCAAGTTTATTTTTAAGTTTTAGTGTATTAGTCTTATAGAAGAAAACTACGGATACTAATGATATTAGTGGAAGAATAATCCTAAAGCTATTATAGCTATAAGCTGCGATAATAAAGCTTATTATTGACAAAGGAAAATACCAATAGCTTTTATTATAAGTAAGAAGCATTACTATGCCTAATGAATAAAACATCAAACCCGCAGTTGCCTCATAACCAGTCCTTGAAAAAATAAATAGCCATGGAGTAAATCCCACAAAAAAAGAGCTAAATAAGGACAATCTTTTGTTGTCTGTTATTTTAAGACAGAGAAAATACGTAATTATCAATGTCAGTAGAGTAAATAAAACTGCCGGTGCTCTCACTGAAAATGCGTTTAGGCCAAAAACTGCAACAAAAGGCACAACCGAATATATATAAACCGGAAGTTTGAATTCACCGAAGGCTCTAAAATGGACTGGAAATCTTGATCCCCACTCATCCGCACCAGTAGTCAATACTGAGTATGCATTATAACCAATCGATGCCTCATCCCAGTAAACTGATGGTGGGTTTTGCTCAATTCCCATGAACCGCGTGATTACAAAAAGTGTAATTATCGCAACCAACACAAGCTTGTTCATATTTTAACTATTTCAAATGCTACAGACTCATCTAAAAACCTAACCACAGATTCCCTGGGGACATTTTCCGGGAAAGTGTCCCCGCCGCCGACCATCAAAGTATTGCTACTGTGCTCCTGTAAAAGTTTATTATATGTAGCTAACATTTCAGAATCCTCAATGAAAATAAATTTATCAAATCCTCCAACCACCACCCAATCTCCTACTTTTTGCCTAACTAATCCTTTGTCGGCGAGATATTTCTCAGGGTTATATTGCATATAAAAAAGAGCAAATATTTGTGGTTCACCATACTTTCTGGTTATTACTATCTTGTCATATTTATCGTAATTATCTTTTATAAATTCAAACACCTGCTTATACCCGTACTGCCAATACTGAGAGTACTTATTGGGATATTCGTTTACGTAATAATTAAAGTAGTTAATAAACACACCCAGGATAACAAAGAATGTTACGAGTTGGTTAAGTCTAAATTTTACTTTTAGATCCAATATTGATAACAATCCCAAAGCAGACACTATCTGCCAACCTCCAAGCGCAAACATTGAGCGTGAGGCATGCGGGTATTCACGAACTATTGAAGACGGCAAAAATGCCATAAAAAACCATGCAAGGACTATCAATGCAAATTTATTTCTTCGCTTTACAAGCAGGACAACACCCAAAAGAATAAAAACTAAATCAAATATATAGAATTGGCCCACTATTTGGGATGAATGTCTTGGGTTGGGATCTCCGGAAATAAACAAAAAAACGGGATCGAAGTGCGCGATGTATTGCTCTGTAACCATTTGAAACTTTGAAAGCAGTACCGAGTTAGTTAAGTAATATGTTTTTGTTGACACGACACGGTTAGGGTCAAGTGATAATTGGCTTAACCTGGACATACCCGATAATTCTGGTGTAAATAGATTTACTGCAATTGCCATAAGTATTATTATTGAGGCGGTTAAGGAAAGGGCTATATTATTTTTTAGCTTCTTAAAATAAAATGCCCCAACAACAGTTAAGAATAATGGAACAAAAACTTTTGCGGCATTATATGTAAATAGGGTTAAAGAAAAAAATAATGATGATAAAAGTAGTAAATACCAACGTTTCTTGTACTTAACGAAGCCAATAAAACTTAGTAGCCCAAGTAAAAAGAATAGTAATGCATAATTAGTTTCCCAACTAACCCTGGAAAACTGGATATGCCAAGGGGATATGGCTAGAAAAAAACTCGCAGCCAACGACAGCCTCACGTTAGCTGTCCACTTTTTGACTATTAGATACAACAAATAGACGTTAACTACCCCTAACACTGCGGAGCCAAATCTTACCCCAACTACAGTAAATCCGAACAGCTTATAAATTATTGCTGTTGTATAGATATGAAAGGGTAGTTTGTACTCACCAAAAGACTTGAATGCCAAAGGAAGTTTCTCACCCCACTGGTCTTTCCCGGTTTGGGCTATCGAGTAGGCATCGTATCCTATTGCCGCTTCGTCCCAGCTATATGAAGGAGGCACCTCTGAAAGCTTGTAAAATCTGACAAATGTTGCAAGTGCGATAATTAAAACGATTATCAGTTTCCTACTCATAGTACTTCTATTAACTCAAAAGCAGGTTCTCCATTTAAAAAGTCTATCTCATATAATTTCTTCTCGTTCCCAAAATCACCAGGTCTGCCGATAAAAAGTATGCGTTTCCCGGAGTTTTGGGCTACTATATCAAGATATCCCGTACCTTTGTCGGACAAATTGGGGAAATAAAACTTATCAAAATTTTCGACCCACACCCAGTCGTGTGTTTCATATCTAACTAGTTGGGAATCTTTCTGTAACATTTCCGGGTCCCACCCCAGATAAAATAACGTAAATATATGTGGCTCGCCGTAGTGTCGGGTATATACAATCAGATCATAATCGTTGTAATGCTCTTTAATTAACTGAACTACTTGTTTGTTGCCATACTGCCAGTCACGGGAGTATTTTATCGGGTAATTGTAGTACAAATTATTTATATACTTTGCAAAACTAAAAGCAAATAAAATAGCGGCAATTCCGAAAAGGGTATACAACACGCTTTTCTTGTCTTTATATTTTTCGGCAATAAATACAATGCCGAGCGCTGTTAATACTTGATATGCAGGGGCGGCAATGACAGTTCTTAAGGCGTTAGGAATGCTGTCTTGAGTGGCCGCCACTGGTACAAAAGTTAACAAGATCCAACCAACAATAAGAGCTAAAAATTTATTATTGGTTTTACGCAATGCCAGTAGCCCAATTATTAAAAAGGGTGCTTGGATAAGGTATAGCTGTCCAATATTTTGCACATGATGCTGACTGTGTCCGGCACCGCTTACAAAAAGAAAGTCCGGCGAAAAGTGGGCCAAATAATTTTTAGCAAAATAAAATGAAACATAAGTTACTTTGTTATGTATAAGTCTTGGCAAAGGTGCAGGTAAGTTCGTTGCCCCTCTTCTTTCATTAATGCGGGGTACAAGCCCCGCTTCATCAGTAATACTTACTAGTTTATAACGTGCGCCAGCCTCACCGCTTAAAACGAATGGGACAAGTGGTAAAAGGAGTATTCCAAAAAATAATATTGTAAAGAGCGTTTCTTTTTTGAATTTTAAAAATTCTTTCCTGTATACTAAAAAAGTTATCGCCGCAAAAAGTGGCACAAACACGCGAGCACTATTATACGTATAAACAGCAATTGCAAAAGGTAGCGCAGAAAGTATCCAGTACTTAGGCTTTTCAAAACCCCTAACAAGTAGGAGCAACCCCAAAGCCACCCAAAAAACAGAAAAAGAAGATTCAAAGGATGCTCTAGTTAGCTGAATATGCCAGGGGGATACAGCAAGGAAAAATGCAGATAATAAACCAACCGCTGTATTTTTTGTAATTTTTTTAGCAAGAAAATAGAGTAAAAAAACCGTTAGGGTTCCGTAAAATACGGGTGTAATTCTTAAGCCAAATTCGTTTAAGCCAAAAACAAATATTCCCGGAATGGAAGCATATATTTGCGCAGGTAGTTTGTATTCACCAAAAGACCTAAAGTGAAGTGGCATAAACTCACCCCATTCGTCCCTACCAGTCTCTAGTATTGAATAGGCGTTATATCCAATTGATACCTCATCCCAATTAAGTGAGGGGGGAATCTCAACTACCCGCCAAAATCTCAAAAAGAATGCGGCCAGTACGATCAAAAACAGAAGTAAATGGGCCCTTTTCATTACCTAAAAGAATGGTAGCAGTTTGCCATTGTCAAGTAAACTGATAGAGTCTAACATTATAAATACGATGCTATTTGTCATTTTCGTATCCTTTGTCTCTTTAGCTCTTTTAGTGTTCTCCTACGCCTGGTTTGATCACGGACTGATGACAGTCATATCAGAATCACATCCTCAGGTTCTTGCGATTGATACTTACCGCGCCTTTATGATCTACAACCGGCATTTGTTCAGGCGGTTATTTATCGCATTAATAACCGTCTTGTTTGCCCTCCAGGCTTACGCGCTCCTTTCAAAAAAACCTTCAATGAAATGGATGTTTATTGCAGCAGCGATAGTTACCATTGTCGGCAGCCTGTCATATCCATTTTTGTCCAGTGACATTTACAGCTATGTCTTCTCTGCCAAAATGGCCTGGGTGTATAAACTAAACCCTTACATCGTCATACCGGAAGTACTTCGTGAGCACGACTCCTGGTTGAACTTTGTTCTTTGGACACATAAGCCGTATGTCTACGGACCGGTTGCTTTAATTTATTCAACCATACCTCTTGCCATCTTTTCAGCGGGTAAACTGATAACCGTACTTCTTGCAACTAAACTTCTAAACGGAATCGTCTTTTTTGTAACAGGATTTCTGCTCTTTAGAATATTAAATAATAGATTGGTTTTCGGATTGTGGTTTTTTAATCCCCTACTTATATTTGAACTTTTAGTAAATGCTCACAACGAAACACTAATGATCGGACTGTTTGTATTATCCTACTTTCTGTTTTTGAGAAACAAAAAGCTAGCTGCATTTATTATTTTTATGACGTCTGTCCTCACAAAATTTATAAGCTTACTGCTTTTCCCTGTGTTTTTTATCATAGAGAAGAAAGAGGTATTTTTCAAATTTGCTGTCCTGATATTGCTTTTCTCTCTGGGATTAAAGTATGCAAGTTCACAAGCATGGTATTTTACTTGGATATACCTCGCACTACCTTTTGCCAAACTAAAAATGACCTCACTATGTTTAATCTTCGTCTCCCATTTTTTGCTTATTATTAATAAATATATAAACTTTGTCGGCAGCGGATACTGGTCGTCTTACGGGCAAAGTGCTAGTCTAATCTTTTTTGCTGCTTTACCTTTTCTTGTTGCTATTAAGGAGTTCCGTGCAGCCTTAGCAAGTAAACGCGTGCATCACTCATAGGTCTCTCAAACTCCCTTACCAGCTCAAAATCAATAAGCTGCCTTAAAACTGATAAGTCAACATTCCTGGGTACGATATACAAATACTTATTAGGTTTTGTGCTATCAATTATTCGGTCGATAGTCAGTTGATAACAGACATCACCAATCTTTTTCTTTTCAAACGTACAACTACCTTCGCGACCTGGACCTTCAAATACGAAAAGGTTTACAGGGTACGCCTCCATTCCCGCCTCATTCAAAGTAAGTGCTGCCCCATCTCCTATCCCCCAAACACCAACTACACCCACAACTGACTGATCAGCAGTATCATGTAAAATTTGTATTACTTCGCTTAGCCCAATCGCGGTAAGATCCGAAGACACGAAGTTTTGCTCATGAGAAGCGTGAGTTGCATTTACTGGATCGACAACAACCCGAGCCGCTTGGTAGACAGGTAGAAAGAATGCAGCAATTAGCATTACTCTCAGCGCTTTGTCCCTTCTTTCCCAAAGCCACCCAGCCCCAAAGCCGGCAATAATAATTATCGAAGGAACTACCGGATAAAAATAGCGAGTAGCAGTAACTTTGGCTGAAAGAAAAGTGCCAACAAAAATCACTAGCATGTAAAGCAGAATCCAGGCGGATTTCCTATGGTATCTCACTATCAAGACCCCACCCAACAAAAAAAGTAGCAAAAAACTGCTCAAATAAACCACAAAATATTGAGAAACCACATTCAAGGAAGATAGGTAAATCTTACTCCCTGCGGCAGTAGTTAAACTAGACAATATTTCAGGCAACGTATACGTCAATCCAGCTTCTTTTACTCCGACATTATCAAATCGATGTGCAGCAACCCTTAGAGCCACCAGAAACTCGTTGTACACCAAATACAAGATAATTGTGTTAACCACCAAAAAAGCTGACTCCAGATACTTTCTTAAACATAGCTTTCTTATAACCCAAAGCGTACCGACTGCAAAGGTTGCGTACAAAAAAGCTACTGCGGAAGTTTTGGTCAAGTAGGAAAGCCCTAAAAACACTCCAGCTACAGAAGCTGCTAATAAAGAAAGCCTATATCGCCGTGAATCCACAAATCTGCTGCTAGCGTAAAAGAAAAGGATAGACAGACTTCCGCAAGCAACAAGAAGGCTGTCAACAAACGCCATCCTCTCAACAAATAACGCGTACGGGGCAACTATAAATATTACAAACGGCCAAAATATACTGGATTTTTTAAAAGCCAGCTTGAAGATTGACAGCCAGGCAATTGCACTTATTGCGCCTGAGAAAACTGAAATCAATCTCCCCGAGAGAATGTAGGGTTTTACATATTCATGAAGTGCTGCAGTCAGCCAAATAAAAAGTGGCGTTTTCCCATCCTGCATAGAATTATAGGCAAAGTTACTATCAATATTGAAAAGGTATGCCCACCAGATATAAACACCTTCATCTAAGTAAATTGGATATTCAAGAAGCCCATAAGCCCTAACTGAGGTGAATAAGGCCAGAAGTATGGTGAATAACATGATAACCTATGTTAACATGGACAGAATGGCCATGCTACACAAAAGGAAATTTGGCGTTATCGCTATGTTTTTAATACTTATCTACACAGCAGTCGTTCATGGATTAGGCGCGGTGTCTCTTTCACCCTTGCATCTACTTAAAGTCGGCAGAGAAAGCTTCACCTCACTATTTGTACTGGGTGAGGAAGACTGGGCATATTGGCACTTGACCATATCATCAAAAAGGATCACCGAGGCTACTATAATGAAAGAAAAAGGGCATGTTAAGCTCGCTTACAAACACCTGGAAAAAGCAAGGATTCGCCAGCTACAGGCTAGGGCGTTAATGAATGAGCTTTACCTGAAAACCAATATTGACTATCTAAATAACTTCTTCGATCAGAATGAAGCAAGGATTGCAGCTTTAGGAAAGTAGGAAAGTTAATCTCTACCAAACCGTCTGTCGCGTGTAACCCCCATCCGATACATATAGTAATTGGCAATCACAACAAAACTGTCAAACACGAATTTCGCGCCCTTAAGAAAACCTATTGAAGATGCTTTTTCGTGATACCTTGTAGGGATCGCAACCTCTCCAATCCTTAAACCATAACTTAAGGCAGAAATTGTCATTTCCTGATCAAACACAAAGTCATTTGAGAATCTCTGGAAAGGAACCTTCTTTAGGAGGGCTTTAGAGTATGCACGATAACCTGAAAAAAATTCTGTAAAATTAGTCCCTAAAAGTATGTTTTGGATCAGACAGACAATCCTGTTAACATAATATTTAAGAGGCGGCATCCCGCCCTCTAAAGCTCCCTTTTTGCTTGAAATTCTGCTTCCAAACATAAAATCATACCTTCCTTGAATAATCGGCCGAATAAGCTCGCCCATTAGGCTAGCATCATACTGGTAATCAGGATGGAGCATAACCACCACATCCGGGTTTAGCTTCATTGCTTCCCAATAGCATGTTTTCTGGTTTCCCCCATAGCCCAAATTGTTTGGATGTGTAAAAACTTTAAAACCAAGTTTTTTTGCTAGCGTTACAGTGTTATCAGTGCTTTGGTCATCAACAAGAATTATGTTTTTCCGGTATTCCTGCGGGATCTCTTTGTATGTATCGTTAACCGTTTTGGCGGCATTGTAAGCAGGCATAACTATAACAATTCTGGGCTTTTTCATAATTTAGATAATCATACACCTACTTATTACTGGTATCATCCGTCTTTGTCCTCACTGCCAACAACGCCAGTCCTCCGTTGGTTAAATAAACCTTTTTTAAGACTTCGGCGTTTTCATTTGATTCGTCAGGTAGCCCCCAAGGGCTTCCAACGTACAAAATGTTTTTTTTGGGGTCTTCAGTTTGCCAATCTATGTGTCTTACCGTAAATTTATCAAACGTGAATGCTCCTTCGTTAGAAAATTTTGTAAGTTGGTGGTACTTTTCTGGATCAAATTTAGAATAGAATAAAAAGTATTCGTGCGGAACACCAATTGTGTATGGCCCAGTCAGGCCACGGGATGGATCAAAAACTACTTCTTCATATTTGTCATAATTTTCAATGACATAACTTATTATTTCTCTTGTTCCTTCCATGTACCACTCGCCTCTTTGATGGGGATAATATTTAAAGTATACAACTGCGGCATATATCAAATTCCAGCTTGCAAAAATTGTAAAAAGGACATAAAGAGATATAGTAAATATTCTCTTTTGCTTACCAAGCAGCTCCACTAAGTGCATCGCACCCACCGCTGATATTAAGCTAGCAATTGGAGCCAACATAAGTGTACGAATTGTGTGGTATTCACCAATAGTTATGGATGCGGGTATCAATCCTAATAATATCCAAATGCCAATAAAAAACTTATCCTTATATTTTTTGTATATTAATGAATATATACCCAAGACAACTAGGGGCAGTTCAAACAGGTACACAATTCCCAAGCCTAATGTGCCATCTTTGGTTAAATTCAGACCATTTGAAAATATAAACTGAGGATCAAAAAATGAAAGAAATTTTCGAACAGCATAGTAAAACATTAATATATATTTGTTACTTAGGGCCACCATCCACGCGTTTGCTTCGGGTAATGACGAAAAAATGAATCTCTCAAATGCTGGGTCCTTTGTCATAAACTGTGTTTCTGCCCGCGCACTATCATTACCAAAAATAAAATTAATTATTAATGGAGCAGAAAGCATTACGCAGAGAACTAGAAAGACTAAAATGTCTTTTTTGAATTTCACCAACTTTTTGAAACTAATTAACAAAAATGCCATTACAATGAGCGGGGCAAAAAGCTTCTCTGAATGATAGGTATACATGGATGCTACTATTAATAAGGCAGCAATAAATGCATTAATTATTCCACCATTACGCGAAAGCCGGTATAAAAAGTACATTCCCGTAAAAACCAGGAAGTTGGCCGGCTGCGCCTCCATTCCCAATCGTGAATAAAATACATGCCATGGCGATATTGCTAACAAAAAAGAAGCCAACAACCCTGTTCTTTTGTTTTCTGTCAATTCAGTAAAGAAAAAGTAGGACACAAATACCGTTGCAACCCCAAGTATTGCAGACATAAAGCGTACAGAAAACTCATTTAATCCAAATATTTTAACTGGCAAAACAGTTAGGTAGACATATACGGGGGGCTTGTAATCACCATAGGACTCAAATAACAAAGGCATAAAGTTCCCATTTTCATCTCTACCTGTTTCAAGAATCGAATAGGCATTATATCCAAATGCAACCTCATCCACGTTCAGACCAGTCGGATAGCTTCCTAATTTATAGAATCTGACAAAAATGGATATCGATATTATTCCTAATAATATAACCGTAATTAGCTGGTTAGAAATTTTTTGTTTGGACATAATCTTTATACCTTTCTGGTTCCCGGGTAGAAATTTCTGAAAATGAAACAAGAACCTGTATGGCCAGTATTGCTACTACAGTAATCAATAGTTTTTTATTGGATCCAAGTCTCACTAAACCGTTGGCAATTAAAACTGCGAAAATTGGAAATATAAGTAAAAGGTTTATTTCATTGAAAGATGAGAAGGCAAGCGGCAATAAAGCCAATAAGGCTAGCCACTGCTTTGGTTTTATTTTAGGCAGTAACAAATAGATCGAATAACATAAAGGTGCAAGCAGTACTGTGTATATAGGAAGGTTATTTGAAAACCCCAACATCTTAGTTTGTGCTGTAAAAAAATGTACCGGAATTAAATTACGAAAAGCATTTATTATCGCAAAACGTATCATATAGAAATATTTATTGTCTATTAATTTTGATACAACTGAGAACTTCTCGGATAATAGTATTCCCCGAAACTCATTCACGTCGTTTACTATCCCAATATCAACCAAATAATAAAAATCCTCACGAATTACAGTACCTGAAAACTCCTGTCTAAGAAAAGTACTCCAGACAACAACACCGAATACAAATAAACCTATCTTAAGAAGAGCATTACCTTTTAACAAAGTCAAGACTGCGAGCAAGCCAAACAAGAATGCTTTTAAGGATATACAAGCAAGCAATAAAATGGACACTAATGCAGATACTTTGTAACAAATGTTAGCATCAAATTTTTTAATCGAAATAAGAAGTAGTGAACAAAAAGACACTAAACCCACAACCACAAGGTTGCCGAGAATATAATATAAAGGGCCCATAGAGATTGCATATATCAAACTGCTTATAAGTGCCGTTTTTCTATTAAAATAAACTAGGCCAAGAAAATACATCAATAGGATGTTGGCATGATCCAAAATAATTACTGTTATTAATTTGTAGCCAGCCGGCAAAATATCAAACGTCGTCGGGTAAAGTCCCCCTCCCCAAATGTCGTATAAAGGAAGGTGTTGAAACGCAAAAATCCTAATCGTGGCAAAAAGAAGATATATGAGTAACACCGGCTTTAAATTAATTTTCATTCATCTGTCCCAACAACGTAAAAGGCAGTTATATTGCTATTATAGTATTTAATTTCTTTAATAAGCTGACTGTCATCGAAACTGTCTCTTGAAATTGACCAAGGGCTTGCTATTACTAGAGCGTTTCTTACCTTTCTATCATCCGGCCAGAACAAAGCTTTAACCGAAAACTTACCAAACAGAGTTTCGCGTTTGGTTTCGTCACCCATACGGTACTCAGTTTGAAGCACCTGAGGAGGTAGGTGCCCGTAGAATGCCAGGTAGTACTGGGAACCTGTACCTATAAACGGTTGTTCTAGACCAAATGAAGGATCGAAGATTATTCTGTCATATTCGCCGTAATTTTCCCACGCACTTTGTGCCACCTGTTTAAACGGGTAGTGCAGGAAGTGAGACTTTTCTGTAGGATTCTGGAAAGTGTAAATCAATGCTACGTAGAACATACTATAAACAGCTAGCACACCAAGTGCACCTAACATAATGGATCGTTTCACTAAAGAAAACTGATTCAATATCTTTATTAAACGTACTAGCCCTACTGCGCTTACAATATTTAACATACTAAATACTGCAATAATTCGATGTGGTGAATAGTTTTCGAAAGTTAAAATCGCCGGCAAAAATGATAGGGTGCCGATGAGAATTAGAAGTGCGCTAAACTTTCCTCCCTTTCTAATAAGGTATAATCCCCCCAGAAGCATCAGAGGCAATTGAAACGCGTACAGTGGACCAACGTCTATAAAATCATAATTAGTCAGATCCATGCCATTCACGAATAAAAACGTCGGGCTTAAATTGTTCAGAACCCGCGAGTAAGCATGGCTAATGTATATAAAGGGCACTTTTATTGCCTCAAAGCTTGTACCACTTACATTAGCCAGATCGTTTGCAACTTTCGGGTCCTTAATTAAACTCACGTCACGACTCCTTTGTGTGGCCTGCGGAGTTATTGATATCAGATAATATAGAGGGGCCAATAATAGCAGTAACAAAACCAGGCCTTTTTTGAACTCTTTTCCTATTTCATTTTTGTACAAAAACAAAAAAGCTACATAAAGAAACGGAATCAATATCGCATGCGAGAAATATGTATAAGCCGCTAGCGCAATAGTAGCTGTTCCAATATAAAATGTAAGGCGCTTTTTGGGGTTATCTATATACGTTTTTACTAGAGAAATCCCCAAAAGTGTCAGTAAAATACCAGCCTGATTTTCAAAACTTTTTCTTGAGTAAATAACCTCGAATGGAGCGATTGCCGTAAAAAGTGAAGCAGCTAGGCCGTATCTGTAATTGTGGGTAAATTTGTAGACGAAATAAAAAATTACCGGTATTAGAAGTGTGCCACACATAGCTCCAGGAAACCTTATTGCAAGCTCTCTCCACCCGAAAATCATAAATGAAGGAATGGTTATATACGTATAAAAGGGGGGTTTATTATCATTTACAGACTTAAATATAAAGGGGTAGTTGTTGCCATAAATATCTTTACCTGTTTCTTTTATGGAAATTGCATCATACAACTGGGTAACTTCGTCATGACCTAAGTGGACAGGGTATTTCTCAAGCATATAAAACCTAAGCCCAAATCCTATTAATATAATTAGTGCTAAAATTGTCAGATATTTTTTAGTACTTTTAAATCTTTCTTTTACCATTGCCTGTTTTGATGTGTTGTATTTAATTAACAGGACAATGATTGCCACCACTCCGATCAAGAAGAAGGTTCTATAAAGTAACTCTGCGACTTCAAAAAAATGATACGGGATTATAAGAGATTTATTAAATATAAATCTTCCGAGAATACCTATCGAATCAGGCAATGTCCCTCTTGTTGTATTTATTTGATGAATAAGCTCGGCGTCGATCATTCTAGTTTTGTTTTTCAGTCAAGTGATAACGTAAAAGTAACATTAGACCGCAAAGTATCAACAAAGTATAAGCTACTGTAAATGTTTTATCAGCCAATAAATGATCTAACCATCCCTTGTATATATTTTTAGCAAGACTTAGTCTTTTTTCCGGTGTTGTATATAAAATAAAACTTGGTACTAGGTCGTGTGTTAAAAAAATCTGAAACGAATCAGGGGGTGTTGATTCGGGAGAAGAAAAGGTCATTTTATAATATTTGTTAGCAGAATCTGGAATTGGATCAAATTTAAATTTAACTAAATCTCCATCCGATATCACACTGCCGTTTAGAACACTGGTCGCAATGGAGTTTCCGTTTTCATCACGGATGCTTAAGATTAGATCTTTTTTGTTTAATAACTGAGGGTTTTTAACACTAACTCCAATTGCGGAAAGGTTGTTTACCTCCGAAACAACAGTGAATTCGATCATGTTTTCACTGTGCACATACTCGGTTCTGTCTAGTCCAGGTTGCACATTTTGAGGAATCCTTGGTACAACGATAGACAATACGACTGGCCAAGACAAAAGAAGCAGTATTAAGAGTAAAGAACTAGCAATCAAATATCTCATGACTTTTTATTGAATAACATAACATAACTTACGAAAGCAGTGTTTAAAATAAGTATGCCCTGAAATATCTTTCGAAATATTAACGGATCCCCAACCTTCTGGATTGCTGTGTATATGGTAGGCAATTGAAAACTCAGATCACTTATTGGCCCCAGTAACGCAAAATTCATAAAACGATCGTTATAGGTAAGTGGTATGAGGATAGAAAAAACAGAAACTAAAATAACAGGTATCAGATGTTTTTTATTGTTGACATAAAATAAAACTAGAAACGGCGCAATCCACAAAAGCCACTGAACGTGTATGCGAATAAAGATGAGCATTACCAAAAAAACTACCAAGGTTATTTCCCATAATTGTACTTTTTTTCTGTTTTTCAAATATAGTAATCCGACCAGTGAAAGGCCCAAAGTAGTGGGCGATATTAGCTTTACAACAAATAAGTTACCTGAGTTATTCAAAACTCTAGTCGTTAAACCTGAAACTAAAGCCGAATCGACAAAATTTTGCGACCAGAAAAGGGCTAGAAAAACAAAAACGATTGTTGAAAATAAAATTATTATCGTAACCATCTTTTTAATGCCAGTAAGTTTGACCACATAATAGGGAAATAAAACTAAGGGGAAAGCTTTAAACATCGTTGCTAACGCCAGAGTAGATGCCGCCCCAATTATTTTATTTCTGTTAAGCAAAATTATTGTGACTAGGATTAATAAGACGGGAATAATGTCAACATTACTAAAAAAGTATATAAGCACTATCGTGAACGGATTAAATAGCCAGAGAGTGAAGGCTTCATTTTTGAGCTTTTTGTCTTTAAAGAATTTAGTTAGTAGAAAGGCTATTAAAACATCAATTAATAGATAAGGGAGCTTGAGAATAAATAGATATCTAAAAATATTAGGGTTAGAAACAACACGTTGAGATGCATCAAAAAGCCAGGAATTAAAACCATTCCCCAAAAATGGCAAGGCTAATGCCTGATATGTTCCTAAAAAGAAATATGTTAAAGGGAAATAAACAAACTCTTCCTTGAATGGCAACCTCTCTCTATTCTCTATCAGATAAGGATAGATGTTAATAACACCTTCCCTTAAAAAAGAGGATTGAAAATGGTATGTTTTTATATCTGGATGAAAAACAAAAGGCATCAAAAGTATCCTAATTAGGATTGCCAAAACTAACAGTTTTTTCATATTAACTATCTAGCGCACAACTCTGTACAAATCAGCTTCTGAATTTTCAAATATTTTTATCATAGGGTATGCTTCCTCTTCTTTTGGCAGCTTAAAAAACTCAGGAATATAGACATATTCAATAGCATTGCCATATAAAAACCGCGTTGACCAGGCAATATCTGCCTCGGTAAAAAATTTTACACTCTGGTTTTCTCGGGATTTAAAGTCATACTGCAATATGGTTTGCTGCTCAATGTCCTCAAGAAATACAGGCTGACCGGAAACGGCGGATACATAGGTGCTGGGGGAATATGCCCACAAAGGAAAGGGCTCATCAAATTTTTCTCTTAAACCGGCTTTGTAGGGGTAAGTTAATACCGCGCCCCTTTTCTGGTTTGATAGAAATTTCAAAGCCTCATATTCATACCCACTAATACTTGCGGGTGGGGTTGGGTTAAATCCCGACCTGAATGTTCCGACTGAGCTTATTGGTGTAACAAGCAGTATAAATACCACACAAATTAATCCTAAATTACGGGGTAACTTTTTTGAAATCACATAGAGCGAGTATCCTGCGAAAAGTGCTGAAAAATACAGGAAGTAATAAAAAAATTGAATTGTGTTCCAAGGATTTCCTTTTTGCACAAATATTAAAGGAAGCGCAAATGCTATTAAACTCATCCAAAATATTAAGCAAAAACCATTAAGCTTGAATAAGGATTTCCACCAGATCCCAAGAGCAGGTATAAGCCCGATAATACGTGTTCCCATATTCCCGATTACAAATATTGCAAATGACAAGGACTCAACGCTTAGATATTTAATCCATCTGTCTTCTTCAAAATATGCATCTCTGGCCATCGATATCCTAAGCCATCCCACCCTGTCACCAAAATCCATCATAGAGTCAACAAACCAAAATGGCCTGAATTCGATAAGCCCCCCTGCGAAAGGCGACTGCAAAGCAAATATCAAAAATGTTAATGGGAGTATGACTATTAATAATTTTAAATAAAGCAATCTTTTCTTAAAAATTAACGCCTCCAAGGAAATTGCCGCCAATGCACCTATAAAAATTAATCCTGCATAAACTTTGAACCCAATCAAAAGTGAACCAATCATGATGAATGACAAATAAATCCCTTTTCTCTTAAACTTAAGTTGTAAAAATAGGTAAGCAAGACTAATGAGTAAAACTAAGGATACTGCAAAAGGAGGGTTTAAATTAAAAGACACTGGTTGATTCGCCCAAAACGTCGATTCACCGCCCAGCGCCCCGCTACGAATGTATTCCACTATCCAACCAAAACTACTGCCGAAATATGCAAAGAAAACGGCAAACAGAGATACTACTCTCTTCTTAAAAAGCTTTATTGAGAGCACATATGTCCCGATCCCCAGCAGGATAGAAAATAATATCGGGTATAACCTATAAATTAGATCGGGAATTGATATACCGGAAAATTTATGAGTCTCAGCAACCAACAAGTTATAAAGATAGTGGTAATTAACTAGCCTTTCGCTAGATAGACCAGGATTATCCGGAGGGAATTTTGCAACAAGCTCGTTTGTAAGTGCCTCATGCCACACACCATCTCTTGCAAGAGGTCCCCAATAACCTACACCAAAATCATAAATAGTCCCAGAACGAAAGGTTGTATTATTTTGAAATACCGTACCTAGTAGAATTATTGCAAACAACCAGCACAAATGCTTTTTCTTTATAAGTTCTACTAATGGAGTGACCCTTGTGCCTAATCTTTCTTTGTTGGTAAATATAAAAAACAAAAAAAATAGAACTGTTACAAGTAAGTTTAAATGCCTGAAATTAAGGTATCCCCCAAGCAGTGAAGCTGCGGTAAATGCCACCAGACCCACACATATAGAAGTAAAAACAGTTGAAAGTAGGTATTTATTTGAAGAATTTTTTATTAAAACGCTTCCCGGAACTAAAAAAACCAACAGAATAAACAATATGAACTTACCGATATCCCAAATCATACTCGCATCCATTACTTTCGAATTCCTTTGATTATCAAAATTGCCGCAACAATCAATGCGCTTACCGATATAAAATTAAATACTGTCCTAAAAGGGGTTTCGCTAAAACGAACTTCAACAAGGTGTTCTCCTTCTGGAACTACAACTGCAATCTGCCCATATGGTGTCCCGGTCTCAATTGGAGTATTTACACCATTAATCTCAACAACCCAACCGGGATAGTTATATTTATTATAATTCAGGAGTCCAACGCCGCTTGATACCACATGCGCTCTGGCATTTAACGGATTTATTATTTCGATATTTTTAATTTCAATTTGATCAGAATAAAACCGTGGGTAATTCTCACTCGGACGGATTTGCGTGTCCTGGGGCAATCTTAAATATTCCTCACCAGTTTGCTTATATGCTTCGCTTGCGTTGGGAAAAGGTATGTATCTATCAATGTAATATTCATCAGTCCGTCCCAAAAAAGATTCCGGCCTAAAATATGAATAGTTTATACCAATAACAACCAAGATCAGTATCACAGAAAAAATTCTGTTTTTCTTAACAACACTCAGTAAAACAGCCAAACCAGCACTGGCAAAAGTTATAATTGTTAGAAATCTCCACGGAAACTGGAAATATGCAATTAATGGTAGATTTTCCCAAAGAAATGCCGAACGGTGGTTCATAAAGAAAACTGAAATCATACTTATTAGTACCAGCCAGAACATAAACGGCCTTATATTAACTGGAACCTTATTTATCTTAAAAACTAAAACAGTACCCGCAATAATAAGAGAAACATTCACAATTCCCGCATAGAAAGACATCAAGTCATATGGACCAGGGACAGACGCACCGTGACCAAAATAAGGAGTTACAAGTTGCCTTAATGTTGGGAAGTGATCCCAATAATTAAAGACTGTGTCATATTTTACTAGCCCACTTTCAACAATAGCAGGAACCCAAAAAAAACTGCTTATCAAAAGTCCAAGCAAAGAAACATAAAGTGTTGATAAAAAATGCATTAGCCGCTGTTTGGAAAAATACAAATAAATTAAAAATAGGGGAATAAGAAGGGAATATAAGATTAAGGCAGTAATATTGTGCGACGTTATCAATAGTGCCAATGAAAGTCCCCCTAATCCAATCGATTTATAATCCAAGTTTTGGCTTTTAAAGACTTTAATAAATGATAAAACCACTAATGGTATAAAAATAAAAACAGTCGCCTCCCCCACCGCTCCCCTAACAAAAATATCGGTTGCTCGGTACGGTGTATAAACATATAAAAGTCCTCCAAATAAAGAAACGAAAGGATTACCAAACTCTCTTAGTAGTTTGTACATAAAGTACCCCGATAGAGGAAGGCTAATAAGAAACAAGGCCTTAATACTATCAACCAAACTAAAACCCAAATTATGAAAAATTTCGCCGATATAAAATGGTAGAGGTGCATAAAAATTAAAGAGCGGGTAACCAAAACCGTAACTTAGATCCGGAACATATCTGGCGGGAAACTGGCCCATACTAATTGCTCTATGCATTTGATGAAGCCAGCCTATGTGCAAATCATCCGACACCCCAAAAAATCCGAATTTAAAAAGCGACCATGTAGCCGGAATGGTGAGTAATAAAAAGAATATTATAATGTACTTATCTAAGAATCTTTCTGCTTTTTCCATATATTAATAGGGCAGGTAAACCTGCCAGACTTAAAAGTGTAATTGCATTCGATACGGTGCGAATGGGAGTATTTTCTAATTTCCCATCGATCATGTTCTCTCCATCGGGCAAATCTAACAGTATTAGCCCTTCATGCGTACTATGGTTTACCTCTTTACCATTAAGCCTAACCCGCCATATAGGAAAATCATAAACCGGTATAATAATCTTGCCGTCTTCGGATAAATTTACTGCCGCCTGCCAACTGTTTGTTTTCTTGACTAAAGGCGCAACATCCCCGTCGCCCTCAAGAAGACGTGGATAATCAGATGACTTTTCTCCCATTTCAATGGCGCCTTTTGGTAAATAGTCTAACATTGATCCTTCGATCTGGTTATCCCACTGCCGTCCGCTCAACTTACTTACATCATTCGTATCAGTGAAAAATAGCTGAGGCTTAAAGTAATGCCAGTTTAAAAAAAATGTTGTTATAAAAAGAATTATGATAATCGCTTTGGCAAATTGCTTGTCTAACATATAAACAATTAGCCCCCCGAGGATTGATGATGCAAATATAGTGATAGACAAATATCTCCATGGGAATTGGACAAATTGCAATATACTAAAATTTTCCCACACAAATGAAGATTTGTTGTGTGTCATGAATAATGACAATAAGAAAATCGCTGTAAATATCGTTATGATAGGCGCTAATCCATCGTTAAGATTTTTTCTTTTTAAAAGAAACAGTGCCGGAGCCAGGATAGCCAGTAACCAGTGCGGGTAGCCAACCTGAAATGACATGTCATCTTCCGGTCCAGGAACGGATGCTCCGTAACCCCATTCCCTGTCAAACAGGAGCTGTTTATATGAAACGAAATGATTTCTAAAATCCAAGTCCGTGCTTATTAAGTTTTCAGTCGTTACTAAATCTCTTTCCATAAATGCAGGGATAACAAAAAAAGAAGAAATACCGATACCTATTAATACCGAAAGTACTACAGGCCAGATAGCTTTCAATTTGTATTTATATACAAGATATATAAACCAAATTAAAAAAACAGGTGCCCACAACACCACCGAAACATTATGACTCACTAAAAAGGCAAAGGTCACAAGTGTCATAACAATAAAATGTTTTGGTTTTGGATCTTTCGTTAGTAATAGGCTCATATAGAACAAAAGAGGAACAATGAGTATTGCAAAACTTTCCCCAATCGCCCCCCGGACATATAAATCAAGGGCTCTATAAGGAGCTAGTGTGTATAGTGCGCCTGCCAATATTGCGGTTTTTTTGTTCGTCAATTGTTCAACAAATAAATACATTGCCAATCCGGAAAAAACGGCGGGTATCAGGAACAAAAGCTTAGCAGCGTTAACATATCCAGTTATGAAACTTGCCAAACCACCAATATAGTAAGGAAGCGGATTATAGTAATTAAACAGAGGAAAACCATAACCATTGCCCATATTGGAGACCCATCGGCAGGGAATTTGCAAATCAACAAGACAGTTGCGCATTTCAAAAATTCTTATAACCTGAAGGTCGTCATGATGCGAGAAATATCCACGAACAAAAATAGGCCATGATAACGTAAGACCAAGGAGTATCAACAAAATCTTTTCCCAGTTATTGGTTAGCAAGCTTTTCATTTCTTTTTTGTCTGTAAGCATATATTACAAGTATCAAAAGGGTAAATATTGTAAGAAAGTTTCCCACACTTCTTACCGGGGTATTCTGAAGGGCTATATTTAAGTCATACTTACCAGGAGGCAACCGGAAGGTGATAAGGCCTAAGCAATACGGCTCATGTCTACACTCATCATTCCAATGGACAATTTTGTTTCCACCCGCCGTAACCACCATCCCAGGAAAATCGAATAACGGCACTCTAACTAAAGCTTCCTCTAGAACCTCTACTTCCCCATATTGATAATTACTTCGTTTATTGTAGGACTCAAAAACGACTTCCCCTTCAAGCACCTCTGGTAATTCAGGTGCCTTGGAAGGGGGAGGGAGCGTTGCATATATTGGTAGATAGTCAAATATACTTATAGTTAATTGTTTTTCCCAGAAAACGCCTGAAAACTTTTCTTCATCTGAAATATAATACCAATCTTTGGGAACAAAATAAGAAATATTTAATACAAACGCTAATATTATCAGAAATACGCCAATCAAATACCTATACCGTTTAATAAAGTAAATTAAAAACCCAGACAAGATACATGTTAAAAATATACTAACAGCTAGAAATCTCCAGGGAAACTGTAAATACCATAAAACCGGAAGATTTGCCCAGATAAAACTGGACTTCATATGCATCATAAAAATGCTTGCAAGCGTAGTAACAGACAAGAGAAGTACAAGACTAGAAGTTTTCCTGTCGCCTCGAAATTTTATGAAAGCAATTACCGTAGCACCCAAGGCGGCTATCCATTGAACTAGCCCCAGTGAGAGGTTCAGCAATTCATCAGGAAAACCTGATGAGCCATATCCCCATTCTCTTGATAGAAACATTTTATATAGGCTAATGAAATGTTGTCTATAATCAAAATACCCTGAAAGCATGCTTTCGACATGGGCAAACCTTTTTTCGAAAATTACCGGAAAAACAAAAAATGCCGATAGACCAATACTTAATAATCCACCCAATATTAATTTTTTTAGATTCTTCCCTTCTCCTACTTTTAGCCAGTAAAGGGCCCAAATTGCTGTAACAGGTATGAAAATTAAAGTCATCAATAAATGTGTAGTTGACAATAAGGCAAGTGAAATTCCTAGTAAAATTAAATATTTATTACTACCTGATTTAACAATTTTATAAATAGACCACAGTATTAAAGGAAAAAATATTTGTGCCCAAAACTCGTTTAGCGCACCTCTCACATAAACTTCTACCGCCTTGTATGGGATATACGTATACAAAATCGACACCACAAAGCCAGACCATTTGTTTGCAATTTCAGAGACTAAAACGTATATGGCATATGCTGAAAAAATGTATCCCAATATGAAAAGAACCTTAACAACATCGATATATTGAAGCCCTACTCTATGCAATATGGCTCCAACATAATAAGGTAATGGGGGATAATAATTAAATTGCGGGTAACCATACTGATAACCCGCATCCGGCACCCAACGGCAGGGAATTTGCAGATCGTCAAGACATTTATCCAACTGCTGTACGCGAAATGCCTGAAGATCGTCTTGCATGGGGAAAAAGCCTGGTTTTAATAAATGCCAAAATGCAGGTATGGTAATAACCAATACCAAAAAGAAGGGTAAGTATGAGGAAAATCGTTGACCCGACCAAATAATCGCAGACAACAAGTAATGCTTAACCGTGCCATGATAAATTTTACTAGCAGGGATTAACCGCTTCCATTGATCGCTAGCTTTCTTAAGTTTCTTTCCGCTTGCTCCGTGATAATGAACAATTTGAGCTTGAGGTAAATAATATGTTTTTAATCCAGCTTTTTTTACCTTCCTGCAATAATCCAAGTCTTCAAAATACATAAAATATTTCTCGTTTAGTTTCCCGACACGCTTTTTAGCCTTTTGGGTTATCAAAAAGGCCGCACCAACTACTGCGTCCACCGCAACCGGGTTTGTTGTTTCGGGAGCAAACTTTTGATAAGCGCCCTTTTTGTTAAACCAAAACTCCAATATTGCGTTTTTAATCGATGGAAAATTAAAGCATGACTTCTGTAGTGATCCATCCTTATTTAAAAGTCTCGGTCCTACAACCCCAGCATCACCAGTATTTTCAGCAAAACTGAAAAGCATGTCTAACGCTCCTTCTTCGACCAGGGTATCCGAGTTAAGAACCAGTATGTGCTTTCCTTTGGCAATTTCTAACCCTTGATTGTTCGCTTTTGCGAATCCCAGATTTTCTTTATTTACTATGAGAGTACAGTCTTTTAGCTTCGACGGCCTTTTGTCAGAACCATTATCAACTACAATAATTTCGTAATTTAGTTTTGTTTTTGAGGACTTTATCGAACTAACACAATCTTGCACCAAATCGGGAGTATTATAATTTACAATTATTATTGACAGGTCTTTCATTTCTATTTTCTTACAAATCTTTGAAATATTGTCTCATCAGATATTTTACCCTCTTTGGCTTCGGCTCTTCGAGCTTTCAAGATTAATCCAACCTTAGACAATGACATCAACACTATTCTTATGTAGCCTGGGTGTAAAATACTCCTTTTCGTCAACCCAACTAAATGTTTTCTAAATAGTCTAGAGCTGGTAAGATTTTTCCAAATAAATATAAGTTGGTTTCTCTCTCTAATTCTATCTACATACTTTTGCGGCAATCTCCCAATTGTTGTTTCGTGTTTGTGTGTAACTAGCGCTTTTGGCTCCCAAATTAATACATACCCTCTTTTTTGCGCACGGTAACACAAATCTAAATCTTCCCAATAAAAAGGGCTTAATAATTTCTCGTCCATTCCTCCTAACTTTATCCACCCGTTTCTTCTAAAAATCCCGCTACCTCCACTTACCCAAAAAGTATCTTTTGCCTGATTACTTTCCTCAATTGACTCGTGTCCAACAAAGCCGTCTTTAAAAACCCCTCTTGCTGGGCCATATCCTTTTTCGTGCAGAGAAACCCCAAACACGTTTTCGTTTTCGAAATGCCTAAAGGTACTTGCCAAAAATCTTACACTTGGGAACACATCGCTATTCAGTAAAACGACCAGCTCCCCCTTTGCCATGCGCACACCTGTATTTACGCTACTTGCAAATCCCCTGTTTATCCGGTGTTTTATAAGTCTAATTTCCGGATAGTTATCCTTAATGAAAGCCACACTATCATCGGTCGAAGCATCATCTACCACTATCGTTTCGTGTATGTTGTTAGCAGTATCAGTAACGGCAGCCATAACGCCAGCAAGATTCTTTTCTAATATCTCTCTGCCGTTGTAATTTGGTATTACTATACTAACTTTTAGTTTCATATCAGGGTTTAATTATTTCTAGCACCTTTTTTTCGAATGACTCATAGGAGTATATATTTGAATCCGACTTTGCACTTTTGACTATATCTTTAATAAATTTATCTTCTTCGATGATCTTTCTGGTTTTTTTAATCAATTCACCCTTAGTCTTCCAAAGAAACCCATTCACGCTATCTTCAATAATTTCTTTATGACCACCGGCATTATAAACTACAGGAAGCACTCCGGCTGACATTGCTTCAACTACTGTAATTCCAAAATGCTCCAATTTCTGTGGGTTCTTCTCTTCGTCAACCCCATACCCGCTCGCCGACCAAAATATCTTTGCCTTCGCATAAAGGTCTTTAATCACCTTGAAATCAGGATTCTCAATTATTCTAATGGGGTATCCTTTCCCGGATCGCCTCAATGTGTCCACGTAGTTGGTTCTTCCCACCTCGCTCCCCCCAGCCAGCACCATTTTCCAATCTTTATTCCCTAAATCGTAAAGCTTTTTAAATGCAGAAACTAAGACATCCTGCCTTTTAGACTGCTCAAGTTGAGAAAACCTTGCAATACAAATTATTAGCTTCTCCTTTTTCCCAGGTTTAAATTTTGAAACATCAACTGGTGGATACAAAATCGTAGAATTAACCGGATACTCCTTATCTATCCATTTTTTAGTGAATACTGAATTAACAACCACCCTATTTATTCTAAAAAACTTCATTCTATTAATCAGGTTTTTACCGTCTACGTTAAAAAATGGCCTCTGGAAGTGAAGTATGTTTTTTCTGGCTAATAAATTTGGGACACTACCATCGGAAAGCCAAAAACATAAATCGTACCCGTCTCCTCTTTTTATGTCTTCTACGGTTTTGATGTTTTTAAAGTGAAGCCCAAATCTTTTTTCGAGTTTCTTTGTAATAACATTATCCGAGGATTGCAAATCAACGGACCAACCGTTGTCAGAAAGAACTTTCGCAAAGCTTAAAACGTAGCGTTCTCCGCCACCAAGAGTATCAAGATATGGACTGTAAACGGCTGCCTTCATTTTACTATGCCTTTCTTGTATTGAAGTTCCCAAAGTTTGGCGTAACTTATAAACCTGCTAAACACCAGATACATTGCATACATTATTCCCTCAGCGCCATCCAAGAATGCCAACTGCCTGATCATCCGCAACCAAAATTCACGCAAAATTGCCGAGAAAAATCTGGGTATAGTCATTGGCGGATGTTTTGCAAGGAACATTAGTTTTGCCTCCACTTCACTCCAATTATTGGTCTTTTCTACCATCTCAGGAAAAGACTCATGTTTAATGTGTAAAAGCGAATTTTTAAGGTGCCCCAGCTCCCCCTTAAACCTTGGTTCCTCGTGAAGCTCTCCATCCCAGTTTTCCAGGTTTACCTTTAAGAACAATCTCTTAACATAATCCGGCCTCTGTCCGCCAAATTTAAACTCCTTCCCTAAAATTATATTTCTCCGGGGAATAGCATAGGCATTATAGTTGTTAATAGTTCCTCCTATCACCAGCACAATCTCTCCCCTCAATTCTTCAGTTACCCTCTCATCAGCATCTATATATAGTACCCATTCACCTTTTGCATGCTTTAAGCCTAGATTTCTTGAAGAAGAGAAACTAAAACTTTTGTTTAAAAACACCTTGGCTCCGTTCCTTTTTGCAATATTTACTGTTTTATCGGATGAACCGCTATCAACTACAACTATCTCATCAACCCATGATAAACTTTTAAGGCAGTCCGGAAGCATTTTTTCCTCATTTTTTGTAATAACAATTGCCGAGATACGCATATTATTCAAAACTCCCCTTTCCCAGGTTTCCGGTCATAAAATCGATAACCGCGGTTTTCTGCCACTTTCTACCATTTACCACGAATCTAATCGCTTCCCTTATTAATGCAAGTCTTGTGCGTAACTTTGCATACTTCATGCCAAAAAGCAATCTATTTCGGGTTATAAAATAATCATTTAGGTTACTGCCGATTCCCGACGACTGGGAAACTTTGTGCCATAAGCATGCGCTCGGCACATATATTATCTTCCAGCCAGCCAGTTTTGTACGCCAGGAAAATTCAACATCTTCAAGATAAGCAAAATATTTTTCGTTGAAGTAGCCAATTTTTTTTAGCAACCGGCTGTCAATCATCATACAAGCTCCCGTTGCAAAATCAATTTCCTCTACCTGGTTAAACTGACCCTGATCCACCTCATCAACACCGCGATTCTGTCCATAAACATTATTCCAATCCAAAATCCCTCCGGCGTACCAAATAATTTTGCCTATGTGCGAGGTTTTATATTTTTTGTGATATTCAAATCCGGGAGAAAAATAGATCTTTGGTGAAGTAATACCGACACTGGAATTATCTTTAAAGGCTTCAAATAAGTTAATTACAAGATCCTGGTGTACCTCAGTGTCGTTATTGATAACAAGCACAAAATCGGCCTCCCTCTTAAGAGCATATGATATACCTTTATTGTTGCCTCCAGTAAATCCGTTATTTTTTCTGCTTAAAATCAGGTGTACCTTGTTGTCCCCGGAATAATTTTTCCGAAGAGTCTCAGGTGAATTGTCGGTCGAACCATTATCAACTACAACTATATCGAGTGTAAATCCACGTCTAACAGCTCTTTGCAATGATTTAACACAAGCCAGTGTGTCGGACACTCCATTCCAGTTAACTAGTACTGCATAAATCTTCGTAGTCATTTTCGCAAGAATATTTTGCGGGCGAGTTTATTAACTGAGGCGGATATTGGCTTGGCGTTTCTAATCCGAGTCTCAAATATCCACCATTTAATTTCGTTCATACTTTCGCTAAATTGTTCTTCAATTTCGTCTGGAGTGGTAGTTTGTTCTAAAAACTTCTCTTTCTGCCAGACTTTTAAGAATACGATAAATTCGGAAAAAGCCTGTAATCCCGAAAGGGCAAGTCCGTGCAAACCATCTTTGTAACCCTCCGCTAAAAAGTACCTGCTTAAAAACTCTGCCATTGGTTTTTTAACTAAGTCTTTCCAAATAAACTTGTGATTTTTCTTTAACAACTCATCAGCTTGAATGGTCGTATACCTCTCCATGCGGGAAAGATACTGCTCAACGGTTGAATAATTTGAATGGACTATGGCAAATTGCTCTTCAGAAGGTAGATCTGCGCCTTTGCCGTAAGTAACCGGGATTGAGTGAATTTCGTCATTCCAGGTAACACTTCCCTTTTTGAAAAACCTGATATTATAATCCGGCCACCATCGCGAATGTCTCATCCACTTACCGAAGTTGATATTTTTCCTTGGAACCCTGTAGTAAGTAAAGGTAGATTTTCTGGCAATTTCTACGAATTTCTTGGCTAAAGCTGGCGGAATAACCTCATCCGCATCCAGAATTAACACCCAATCCCCAGTCGCCTTTGACAACGCAAAGTTTCTCGCTGGCTCTACATACCCCATTCTTCTATATTCATATACCTTGGCACCAAGCTTTTTGGCCACCTTTACAGTCTCATCATCGCTCATCATGTCAACTACTACTATGTCGCTTGCTATACTTTTTATAGAAGAAATGGCTTTGGGAAGATTTTTTTCCTCGTTTAATGTATTTATACAGACTGTAATGCTACTCACTCTTAAATTCTACCACGAAAAGATATCATTTGGGGTCAACTTACCTTCACTGTCTAGCAAAAATAGTTTTTATACTGTGACGTACATCGTGGATCAGATTTGCTCCAATTAGAATAAATGATGATAATCCGTAGGTAATTGCCCCCAAAATGATTAAGAAAGAAAAACCAGACAAACTTGCGGCAAGCAAGTTTCTGCCAATAATCAAGGCTGCCCCCATTGCAATTGTCGCAAGTGCTGGCTTAACAACTGATGCAAGTAACGAAAATTTAACGAACCTTCGTGCAATGATTATAGCCAATGCTGAAGAGCTCCCAACCAATGCATATCCGGCAGCTGCACCATTAACCCCAAAGGTTGCTGACAAGTATGGAACAGAAAGCCAGGTCAGGACAGTCCAGCCAATCATCAAGAAAAACGTAATTTTAATTCTCCCGGTTGCATTTAGTGCATTGGTTAACTGTGTCGTGACAGACGCAAATAGTGTATTTATCGAAATAAGCATTAAAGGAATCAGTGCCGGCTCCCATTTAGCGTACCCTGGAACAATCTGTATAAGCACCGGAGATAATATAACCATACCAACGGTCGAAGGAAAAACAAGATAACATATAAAAAATATTGATCTGGTTAAACTGTTTTGCAGATCTCGCGGCGAATCCTGCATTCTAGAAAAGGCCGGAAATGTAACCTTTGTTACATTATCCATAAAAAAACGTAAAGGATATGAAGCAAGCCTTTGTGCAGTACCCAATATCCCAATTCCCGCAGGCCCTAAAATCCCTCCCAGAAGAATTGTCATACCATCATCTTTAAGAACTGCCAGAAAGGTGTTTAGCTGATATGGTATGCCAAAGGATAATAATTTTTTTAACGCATCCTTAGAAAAAGCAAAACCCGGCTTCCAGGGCTCTAAAAGATAAATTGCTGTCATCCCAACGATTCCTCGGATAACTACAGCATAGGTAAAACTTGTAATACCAAATCCCCTCCAGGCAAGAATTACAACAACAATACTGTAAACAAATGTCTCCAAAACCTGTGGAATAACGAATTTTCCAAACTCGAGCTTGCGCTCCAGTAGCACTGAAGGGATACTTTTTAAAGAGGATAGGAAAAAAGAAAACCCTAATGCATATAAAAGCATTATTCCCTCATTTGATAAGTTATGTGTTCGTGCAAGAAGCGGGCTTACTATAAAAAGAATGATTAAAAGAAGGAAAACCAGAGTTTGTTGAACAGTAAATATTGTCCTTAAGTCACTCTCCTGCGGTTTTTCTCTCATCTGAATCAAAGCAGCTGCCAAGCCAATATCCGAAAAATACGCCATGAAGTTCACAACCGCAGAAACAATCCAAAACACCCCAAACTGAAACTCGTTAAGATACGCCCATAAAAATCCCTGAGCTACAAAGGCAATAATATTTAAAATAAATGTCCTGCCTGTTAGTGCGATTATGCCTTGAACTGCACGTTTCTTGACAGTATCAAGGCTAATCTCAAGAGTCGGATCCAGATGGTCCTGATGTTGATTAATTACTGACATTTAATATTTAAAACCCCAAACAGACCTCACGATTGGCAAGTTTACTATTAAGACTATTTAACTTCAAAAAACAGTAATTCTTCCCTTTGCCCATGTTTCGGCTGCGCTTTAGGGTAGCTTTCTATTAATTCCGCCTTCAATTCATCTGGGTTAGCTTTTAACCGTGTATTATTAATAACCAGATATGTTTTATTACCGAAAGCTTTTGATTCCAACAGACTTTTTGGGACCTCGTTTAAGTCTAAACCAACGCCAATCACAACCACCTCCGGCAGGTCGTTCAAATATATTTGCAGGCCGTCAGGCAAAGTTCCGAAATAACCTTCAGTTCCTACCACTATAGTTTGTCCCAGGTTACTCTCGTATTCCTTTCTAATACTTTCCGCAACTTCTCGGATTCCATACCCCGCAGTCCAACGTTCAAGGTATCCCGACCTCTCAGGAAGAAGTGCCCTTTGCGGGTTTGCAATTATCAATAAATTATGTATCAGCGAAAGCGCAACAAATATTATCAAGGCCGCACCAAACATCTTCTTTATTACAGGCTTGGTCTCATTAAGTCCCGCAGCCAACAATACAAATACATACGGTACTGTAAAAAGAATATACCTTGACGTAAAAACTTTAGCATAAACCGATTGAATCAGAACCGGTAAGAATGCAAACAGTAAAAGTATAAGTAACTCTTTTTTCTTATTTCTAAATAAATGATAAACCGACAGTGGCAAAAGAAGAAAAACTACCCCGGGCCCTAAATATAGGTACCAGTTTGCTACACTCCCTAAATTTCCAAGGAATGGATTTAATGGACTGGTAATAATATGACCTAATGGAAACACATAATCCGCATTCCTTAGGGAAATCATATGAAACTCAGGGCCGAGGCGCAAAATGTTGTATAAACCGTAACCGATTATATATGTCGCACCGAAAAGCCCCGCTATTTTTAAGTAATTTCTTAGTGGAACTTTGCTTTTCTTACTGGCAATCAAAACAAGCGAGGGCAACAGTAACGCAATAAATAGGGCTGGTGATTTGGTTAAAAGCGCTCCGCCGAGGAAAAAACCGGCAATCATTGCGTAATCAGGGCGAATTTCTTTTATTGCCATGAGGCTAAAGTTAACTGTCCAAACCGCAAAGAACGCTAAAAGTGAATCTACCAGTGCCATGCGGTCAAAAAACACACTGAAGGGAGAAACTGCATACATTACCGAAGCCACCATCCCTACCTTTTTCGATTGAAACAACGCTAATGAAAGCACAAAAATCCCCGCGACTGTCCCGACACCACTTAGTACAGATAATAATCGCCCTGCCAAGAGCGGATCACTAAATATTTTAAGAAAAGGAATCATAACCCACATAAAAAGTGGTTGTTTTCCGTCTGAAAGCGGCAAGAACCGTAAGGCAGGTTCAGCCCGCATAACCTGAGCCCATCTAATATATATAGCCTCGTCTGCAAAAATCGGAAACGAAGTAAGACTAATTAGCCTCAGAACTAGGGCAAGAAACATTATAGCCCCGAGTGTAAGCAAAATTTTTCTGTCTTTAAACACCTTGAATTAATACAAACCTTTCCAGTCATTAACCTTCACTCTAAGAATCTGCATAAGCATTTCTTGAGACTCACGAAGATATCTTGATAGTGTTCCCCCTTTGCCTTTACTGGTATCTTTATCGTTCCAAATTACCGGAACTTCAATAATAGTGCGACCCATTTTTTTAATGATGTGTAAAAGCTCAACATCGTAGGAGGTGACTTTCCAGCCAACCACTCTTTCCTTGGATTTGAAAAACTCCAGTTTAGGAAAGGCTTTTTTTAAAGTCCTTGCTTCAAATAGTTTAAATCCACACTGTGTATCAGTTATTTCAGGAAGAATCAGAACTCTCCTAATTGTTGCAAAAACAATTGCGCCTGCTTTTCTATAAATTGGAAAGTCACGACGAACAAGCCCTCTAGAGCCAATAACAGCACCAACCCCGGAAGTGACTGCGTCCATTAACTTATCAAGTTCCTTAATTGGAGTTGATTGATCCATGTCGGTAAAAAGAATGTGGTTTCCCTTGGCGCTTTTAATTCCATAATGAAGTGCTAGTGGCTTGCCGCCATGTGGATTTTCCAGTAGCCTAAATCCCTTTTTACCTTTTATCTGACTCTTTACAAGCTCTATGCTGTCATCCGTGCTCCCGTCATCTGAAATTATCACTTCCCAATCATATTTCTTTTGTATCAAAAATTTATAAACCTCATTCAATACTCCTCGCTTTAGATTCTCACGTTCGTTATAACATGGGACGATTATTGATATGTGCATTTTAGTTTAGTGTATTACTAATTTTCCTTTAAACCAACTGAAGAAGCAAATCCATCAGGTAAATATACACCAATTCCACCAAAAATATAAGGCTCGGGCTTTTTATCAGGTGGGATAATTATCTCAACCAGTGGATCGCGAGGATCCCCAGTAGCTGGAACTTTGTGATATCTTAATAAGTATCTAAACCCTGCATCTTCGTTGTGCGGAGCATCAAAGGATACATTAAACTCGGGGCTTTTCGCTGACACTGTTGACAAAAAACTTATCGCTTTGTCTTTAAAGAAAAGGCTTAAGGCGTGGGGCTTTAAGTCACCATAACTTCTCAAAAGCCAGAATAAAAGCACAGGGACTACTAGTACCATAAAAAACGACATCTTTCTTATTGCCAAATATTGATAAATCCTGCCTGCTGCAAAAGCTAATGCAACTAAAAATACTGGTATTAAATAATTGAAGTAATATTCAGAAACACTGCCACGATAAATCAAAAAATAGAAAGGCGTTAACCCCCACACATACGATAATCCTTCAAAAAATTTCTTTTCAAAAGTTTTCTGAGTAATCTTATATCTTATAAAAATAATAAAAAGCAAGCCCAGTATATAGGAAATTATTCCCAGACCAGGTATCGAATATAAACCCGTAAGACTGTAAAAGAATCTGTCGAAAGTTTGAAGAAACGGATATCCGCTACTTTGAGAATTTTTAGATAAAAATCCTAACATTAAATTCAGGTTTAGAAAATTATTTCGAATATCAAATATTACAAGCGGCAAGAGTGTGAGCATAAAACCAAAAAGCAATGAGGCTGCTCTTTTAAGCCTCGGCTTAAGTGAAGTTTTTAATATCGCCTGGACCAGGGGTATAACAAATGGAAATAATAACAAAAACTGTATATGCATACCCAAGCCAATTCCATACATTATTCCTATCAACAATAAAGTCTGAAGCTTGTTTTTAATATAGTATGAGTAATACAAATAGAACAAAAGTATCACAAACAAAGGAATTAAGAGAGGATTCCAAGAGGTGGTATCCATTTGAACAATTCTTGGGTTAACTGCCCAGAAAGCCAATAAAAACAGAGCGGGGTACAAACCGAATAATCTTTTGATTACAATAAAACTTAGAGAAAAGAAAGTAAGATTATAGGCAGCCAAAAAGAGTATCATCGCTAGTGGATTTCCACTGGTAATAAAGTAAAACGGAGAAAGAAAGTAGTAAAAATATGGCGGCAAGAAAAATCCTTCAGGCCCCAAGGCTTGTGGGCCAATCAAAGTAAAATTTCCACGTAGTATCTCGGTTGCCGCCACTGCATCTCTCTCCTGATCCCAACCAAAACTAATTCTTTGATGTATGTTAGTAAATCTTAAAAAGATAAAAACAATTAGGGTGCAAAATATTGTTAGAAATATAGCTAAATCTTTCCTGGTGAATTTGCTGTTCTTGTTGTAAAACACTATCACGAATACAAACCACCCTACCAATGTTATTAGTGTGATTACATTTCCTATATTTTGTATCGGAGTTTGCTTAACACCCCATGATATGAAATTAGTACCTTCTCTTAATATGTCGGGGTTAAAACACACCAACCCTTGACAATCCCGGTAATCGATTTTAATTCCATTTACGTTCACATCGAAGGTATTGGGGAAATACGAGAGGTGTAATACCACGCTTCGTTCAGCTGGTGGTTCATTAATATTAATTTTAATATCCGCGAAAGTATTGCCGGAACTTAACACTTCGTGATCAAGGGGTGAGCTATCTTCCCAATAAACCTTTTCGCTGGAATAATAGCAAGCACTCGGCGCGGATGGCGCAATAATGTCATCACCCAAAGTTGTAGTCGTATACCTGTGATAGTGCAACTTATCAAAATCGCTATACATGTATAAATCTTCAACCGAGACTGGTTGGGGAAGTATGTGATTTTTATTACCATAAATTGCCAAAATCGACACAATAACAAGGATTAGCCAGTAAACTTTTTTATTTTTTATACTTGTAAGGAGGAAACCGAATAACACACTAATAAAGAATGTTGCAATACCCAATAAACGCCACGGGAACTGAATGTCAGAAATAAATGGTAAAACTTCCCACAAGGGTTCGGACACAGGTAACATCATAAATACGCTTAGTAACGATAGGGTAAGTGAAGCCAATACACTGGCGTTTTTGAAAATAAATGCTTTCAGTCTACTCCTATGTTTAACAAAACTAACTACAAGGAAAGTCGTTGATACGGCAAGTACTACCCATTGTGCATATCCCAGCATAAAAGACATTCCATCATTTTCAACGCCTGGTGAAGAATAGAAGTAGTCCCACTTAGAGCGAATTAATTGCCATAAAGTCGGGAAGTGTTCTTTATAGTTGACAATATCTAAAGACCCTAGTTTAGTAAATTTTTTCTCTACGACTGCCGGCAGAATAAAAAATGCACTTAGAGTGAAGCTACTGATAAAACTAAAAATAGCAAGTGCCCACTCCGGGTCTCTTGTATTTAATATTTTTACAATTAAATATAGTAGAAGTATTGGCATCAGGAAAAGAACGGTAAAATTATGCGAAATTGCCAATGCCCCACCGCTTAAGACTGCCATGAAGGCTAATAGTAACTTTGTCCGCCTATTTTCAGCCTTGAAGAAAAGTGAATAAATATACAAAACCACCGGGAACAAGGCATAAGCTAAAAATTCTGGCGACCCCCTGACAAATATCAGTGAAAACCGGTATGGGGCAAATAGGTAAAGCAGAGACGAAGCAAATGCTGCGCTTTTTCTGCCTGTCTCAACTTTCATCCAGAGGTAGAAAAATATCGTCGAAATAAGAAGTGATAAGAAATATATAACTTTAAGTGAAAATATTATCCTACCAGATATAGCTTCGAGAATAATAACAAGATAGTAAAGCAGTGGGTAAAAGAAATTATAAATAGGCACACCGCAACCGTAATTAAGACTTCCCGCCCATCTTAACGGAAAATGCCCCTCCTTTATTGTTTGGACTGCGTCATAACATCTGGCAATGTGGTGATTTCCGTCATGTGTACTGAAAACATTATATTTAAAGATGCCCTTCCCTGCCCATATAACCAACAGGGTTAATATAATTATCAATATGGTGTTTTTACTCAAAAGTAGTTGTCGCAAACGCTTAAACATCATACGTACTTTACAAAGTTTAACACAAAGCAATACATACGGATAAACTGCCTGAAAGCTAAAGAGCTAATATGTTTATTCTTATTTTGCGAATTTTCTTGCTGTTCGAAGAACTTTAGCGACAGCCTTTTCAAAGGGTAAGCCTGCAACACTCGCACCTGATGCTGCTTTATGACCGCCTCCGCCCAATTCCCTGGCTATAGGAGAAATATCAAAATCTTCAACTCTAGATCTAATACTTATATGCAAAACCTTTTTTTCCTTTTCTACCATTGAGATACCAAAATTGGTTCCTTCAACAGTCCTGATAATTAAGTTAGAAAAAGACTTACTGGGACTGATTGCTGAATTGTACTTACTGTATACCTCAAAAGGCAACGCAGACCAGGCAAAATTATACTTAGTATCAACTTCTAGTTTATCCAGCATACTTCCCCACAATTTTAATAGGTTTAAACTGTTAAATTGGGTCATTTTGTAAACTACATAAGGGTGATCTGCACCAGATTCTATCAACTCACTTGAAATGCTAAGGGTTCTGGGTTTGGTGTTTACATATGTAAATATACCAGTGTCACCCATTATCCCGGCCAGTAATGTAGTGGCTAACTCCTTGTTAATATTGACCCGCCAATCCTTATTCAGTAAATATACAATTTCCGAAGTGGAACTGGCTGCCTTATCAAGCAAATTATGTTTTCCTCTAATGTTGTTCTTTGGATGATGATCAATATTTATTACGGTTATATCAGATACGTTGTCGGCAGATATTCCTGCTTGCTGCAGCATTTCGCAGTCTACAATAATAAAAAGGTCATATTCTGAAAAATTGAACTCTAAGGGTTCTATCACCCTGACACACTCTGTACCAGAAATATATTTATAACCTTGATATGAATTATCAACAGCTATAACCGTTACTTCCTTTTTGAATATAGTTTCAATTATCGCCTTAAGGCTCAATGCGCTGGCTACAGAATCCGGGTCACTACTCCTGTGTATATTTGTGAGAATTCTTTTTGCCTTTTTAATCTCCTGAAGAATTTGTTTAGACTGACTATAATTCATTATTGTCTCGCATTCTTAGCCACTGCTCACTGTGGGCAAGTTTGAAGATAGTTCGGCCATCAATCTCCCAAGAGTCAGTAATTATACTCCAACCGAAATTGGTTATCCACGCAGAGGGATCATGCGTTGGGTTGCATAGCTCTCTCGGTTTATCACAGACCACAAATAACTGATCTGTGACCGTAAATTTAGGATTAAGCTGGTCTGTATCAACGACTGGCTCACCCCAAAGCTCTAGCCAATACTGGTAAGTATCCCGATTGGTTGTTTCTGATATAGTTGCTAGATTAAATCTTTCTCCCTTTGCTTCTTCTGCTATTTTCTCAGCAATTATTATACTTCTTGCGAGTTGCCTATCCGGCGTGTCTTTTATGGGCGATTCTTTTATTACAGCAAGGGTAAGTATAATTACAGAAAGTGCGCTAAATAGCTTTTGAAATTGAATATCTTTAATCTTGCTTAAAATAGCGGCCAATAAAAGAAAAGGTACAGGATACAAAAACCCAAAATAATGATCATATACTTCCTGCCTAAGAAGAGCTAGACCAACGCTTCCAAAAAGAAGCCAAGTAAGTAATAGGAGAATTTCGTTATTCTTTTTTTTGAGAAGCGCTATAAAGCCCCCGATTAAAAGAACTAGAGACAACGGCATCCCAAGAGTCTTATCTCTGGCAGCAAGCAGCCTTGTTATCACACTCTTAGACATCGGTAAAATTTTAGATAATGTGCTTTCAAGCGACGGGGAATAATTTTCTTTTGAACCTGTGATAAATTCCATCATACCTCTAAAATTTCGGAAATCATGTCTGAAATCAAAAGCGACGAGTGGGGACATTAGTACTAAAAATAGTAATAAGCCAACTGTTGTTTGTTGCAAAAGCTTTCGTAAGTCTGGTTTATTTGCAAAGTCTAAATTCAAATTCCTAAACGATACAAAATCTCTCATAGTCAAAATGTAAAAAATAAAGAGTGGTGGCATAAGAAGTAGCCCCAGATAGTGTGATTGCAATACAAATGCAAACGAAAGCCCAAGTACAATTAGCCAAGTGTATTTTCTTTCTTTGTAAACCTTCCATATAGAATAAATTGACAGGAGAGCAAAAAATGGCATTATGTTTGGATTCCATGAGGATCGGGAAAATATTACTACGGTTGTTGAAATCGCATAAAGAAAAGCACCCGTTAATGCGGGAATATTAATTTGAGCCCGGCCTTGCGATGGAAACCATTTTCGAGCAACATACCAGACTAAAAATATAGTTATGGTATTAAGTAGTGCAACCATTACAGCAGGACCAACAGGTGAAAAATTGGCCAGTAAAAGTGCTGGGGCCATCATGTAGTAGTAAAGTGGCCCAAGATACATATTTCCAATTGAAGTACCAGGCCCCACAAACATTAAGTCTCCTTGAGTTAGAAAACGTCTTACAATAATTGCGTCTCTACCCTCGTCCCCAAGAAAAGTCATGTATTCGTCAATTCTATAAAGTCTTAAAAATGCCCCCAGAAGTAGTGTCAGAGTCAAAATTAGAAACTCAAGCTTGTGGGACTTAATCCATTCTTTGATTGCTGAAATTCGTAGCATTGAAGATTTATTAAAATTTGTACATTGAGAATTTATCTCAGCTTCTTCCACAACCTAAATAGATCCATAAAGCTCTTAATTATAACGTTTAATTTGCGTCCAGTTCCTTCTCCAGCTTTTCTGGGATAGTGGGTTACGCCAATTTCCACAATCTTAAATCCCGCCCGCTTAGCTTTTATTAAAAATTCGCTCGATATAAATGCCCCTCTCTCAGATTCCAGCCTAGGTATAGTATCAATCACTTTTTTGCGAATTAATTTGAATCCACAATCTATATCCCGAACTTTCAATCCAAATAAAAAGAAAACTAAATATTCCCACATCTTGCTAGTGATTTTTTTACCAAGCGAAACTTTACGGTCCAAATAGTAGCCTATCACCATATCGGAATCAGTGCCTTTTTGCTTTTGCAGGAAATTTGTAATTTCTGAAAAATTGAATTGTCCGTCTGAATCTGTAAAGGTTACCCAAGGGTATTTTGCAGCATAAAGTCCTGATTTAAATGCCGCTCCGTAACCTCTGTTAGGGTTGTGCGTTACTATCTTAATCTGTTTATTGCTTTCAGCAAGATTTTGTGCAACCTCGCCTGTTTTATCAGTCGATCCATCATTAACAATTATTATTTCCCACTCCTTGGCAACTTTGTTTAAGACTTCAACTGCCTTTTTGACTGTCCGTTCTAGATTTGCCTCTTCGTTATATGCCGGAAAAAATACAGAAAGCTTGTCAATTAAATGCATATCTGAAGTCTAACATATAGCCATAAGCCAATTCCATTCTATTGTATTAACAATAGCTTCGTTATATCATTTTCTAAATGCTTACACGTCTTAAAATTCTCATTGTTATCTCTGTTTTCGCACTCATTCCCACTTTTCTACTGTGGACCCCATTTATTCTTAGGTTACCTGCGTTTTGGCAAATTCCACTTGCTACTAACGGCATGGCAACAATTGTGGCAAATTATGATGGTCCCCTCTTTTTGGTGGTTGCCAAAACTTTGTATAACCCGCAAGCTATTCAGGAAAATTACCCTTTCCCCTTAAGTAACGAGTATTATTCTGCTCACTTTCCACTCTATCCGTTTCTTGTAAGGCTAATCTCTCCGCTAACAGGGTACCCTTATGGTTTATTAACAGTTACTGCAATATTTTCAATCGTTTCTATATATTTCTTTTACAAATTAGCTTCAGATTATTTGGACTCGGAGAAGGCTCTGTGGCTAACTTTCATCTTCAGCGTACTTCCAGCCAGATGGCTTGTAGTCAGATCAGTTGGATCAGCTGAAACACTATTCATTGCTGCTATACTGGCTGCTGTTTACTATTTTAACCGAAAAAACTACTTGCTTGCGGGTTTATTTGGAGCAGCAGCGCAATTCACCAAGTCACCTGGAATATTACTGTTTATAGCCTTCGCGTTAGCACTTGTGTTTCCGCATTTAAAAGATATTGCCCACACAACCATCAATAAGCTAGTTAAAAATATTAATTTACCCAAAGCAATCCCCTTGCTTCTGATTCCGCTTTCGCTATTAGGAGTATTTTACGTGTACAAGCTAGCTTATAACGACTTTTTTGTCTACTTTAAATCAGGTGATAACATTCATCTGTTTTTCCCGCCGTTTCAGATCTTTAACTATTCTGCCACCTGGGTAGGCACTTTTTGGTTGGAGGAAATTATCTTCGTATATCTGATTGCAATATTTGGAATAATAAAGCTAATACAAAAAGGTATGCACAATATTGCCTGGTTTACCATTATTTTCTTTATATCGTTGCTTTTCGTCTCGCACAGAGACATTGTTAGGTACGCTCTGCCCATTACTCCATTTTTGATTTTGGGTTACTCTGATGCATTAACTAGAAAAGAATTTAAATACATAATGATTGTATTACTTATTCCAATATACCTATTCAGTCTTTCATTTATCACACAAAATGTAATGCCAATCTCCGACTGGTCGGCATTTCTTTAATAGCGCGTGGGTATTCTTCATTGAATTACGACTAATATATAGATGTCGCACGAAATTGCACGAAATTGGCGTCTGCAAAAATACAGATATGGCCTAATGGGCGAAGTCTGCCCGCACTGTGAAGTAAAAATCTTCCCTCCGCGGGATGTGTGCCCATCATGCCGAGGAGGTGCAAAGGTGGAATATCAATTTTCTGGTAGAGGTGAAGTATATAGTTATACAAAAGTATTTGATGCACCTGAAGGATTTGGTGGGCTTGCACCATATTATTGTGCTCTGGTTAAACTTGAAGAAGGCCCGATAATAACAGCTCAGCTCACAGATGTGGACCCAGATGAACTAAAAATTGGTATGCAGGTGGAAATGGTAACCAGATTACTTAACAAGCCTTCGCAGGGCGAGAAAGACAAAGGACCTTTAATATATGGTTATAAGTTTCGACCAGTATTAGTGAGAACTTAAAGCTTTGTTCTCCAGATAACCAGATTGTACATTAAGTAGTTATAAGGCATTACCAGCCCAACTGTTACGAAGGGTAAGATTAATTGCCTGTACTGAGGTCCCAGAAAATAAACACCAATAGTACCTGCCACAGTCTGAATTACAAGCGCGCCAGCTGAAGTTAAGTTAAATTGCAAGAATTTCTGTACAAGGTGCCAAAACCCCTTTATTTCTGCATCTCTAAACGTCCAGATATTGTTGAAAGTAAAATTATTGATGATTGCAAGCTCAGTAGCGGTTGCCCAAATCGCCCATTCAGGAAGTGGTGTCCTTGCAAGAAAATGAATCGAGAACGCCGTTACCAAATATCCGCTAGTTCCTACTATACCAAACTTAATAAACCTTTTTTTGTCTCTGATACCCAAAATAATTGCCACCTTGAAAGTTCCAATCATTTCTTTAGGGTTAAACTTTGATTTTTCCTTTGTCCTTGCGGCAAACTCCAAAGGAACTTCGGTAACCTTTTTGGCATTTTTGACGCTTTGATATAAAAGATCCACTTTGTGTGCAAAGAGGTGGGGTTCCATCAAATTTTCTAAATCTATTTTTTCTAATACCCCCTTAACCCTTGTTAATCTAAAACCAGTTGTTAAATCGTGCAGACCGGGTTTAGTCAAAACCAATCTGATGAATAAATTACCAAAGTAACTTATCGCTTTACGACTGAAAGCCCATTCGGCAGGAACGGAACCGCCTTTAATATACCTTGAACCTATTACATAATCGGCACCGTCTAGATACGCGGCGACCATATCTTTAACAAACCTCGGAGGATGCTGGAAATCCGCATCCATTTCCATTACAGCATCGGCATTTAATTTCTCCATGGCATACCTGAAACCGCGAATATATGCCCACCCCAACCCCTGTTTCTTATCCTCCAAAATGTGGAGATTTTTGTATTTTTCCATAGCCTTTTTGACGATCTCTCCTGTGCCGTCATCGGCTGATCCATCAGGGGGTAGATCATTTACCACTAGCAAATGCATATCTGCATTGTCTATTTTGGGGAACTCTTTGCCAACAAGTTCCTCTATCATTGGGCCAATATTTTCAGCTTCCTTATAGGCTGGCATTACGATTACCACTTTGTCCATTTCTTCACTTTAGCAATAAATAACCCGTACCACAATAAGAGAGTGGTTAAAATAACTCGTAATTGGTAAAATATACACATGAGAATTGATATTTTGACACTTTTTCCAGAGATGTTTGACGGACCGTTTGGCGATAGCATTATAAAAAAAGCTCTCGACAAAGGACTGGCCGAGATAAAAGCACACAACATAAGAGACTGGGCTAAGGACAAACACAAGATGGTTGATGATAGGCCATACGGTGGTGGACCTGGAATGGTCTTAATGATTGAACCGATAGATCTTGCCATACAAGAACTAAAAACTAAAAACCTAAATGCCAAAACCAGGGTTATTTTAATGGACCCGGCAGGAACAACCTTTAACCAAAAGAAAGCAGAGGAACTATCAACAAAATACGATCATCTTATTTTAATAGCGGGACACTATAAGGGAATAGATGAAAGAGTTCGCGAACACCTTGTGGATGAAGAGATCTCAGTCGGAGATTATGTTTTAACCGGTGGAGAAATCCCGGCAATGGTAGTCGCAGATGCCGTTGTAAGGCTTATCCCAGGAACTGTAGGTAAAGAAGAGTCACTAAAAAAAGAATCTTTTTCGGATTTTGATACTCCAGGGATCCCCAGAATGCTGGGGTTTGTTCAATACACTAGACCCGAGAGTTATAAAGGCTGGAGTGTTCCAAAAGTTCTGTTGGAAGGGAATCACGCAGAAATCGAAAAATGGCGAATCGATACGTCTCTTAAACGCACAAGAGAACGAAGACCCGACCTTCTTAAGTAATCTCTGGTAATACCAATTTGTGCCACACTGCTCTTATTTTTGGTACGTATTCTTTTAGTGCTTTTTGCCATGAGGAAAATTTTAAACTTAGTCTGCTTTCAGTCAAGCTGACATCAAGCCCGCCATAAAGAGGAAAGGGCGTGACGCCAGGTGTATTTAAGTATTGCTCTGCGCTTGCCGGTTGAATGTTGTTAGCCACCCTCCAAAGCTTTAGTAATTCGGCTGTAAATTCGTATGGCGTAACGGGTGGAGTAGTAGCAACATGAAATATCCCCCTTTCGTTCAGCTTGATTATTCTTTCAATGGCCAACCGCAAATCAGGCAGATAGGTTGGCGTTAATTGTTGGTCATTAAATATTTTATCTCCCCGTAAAGCCCGAACCATCATCTTTATCGCAAAATCCTTCATTGGATTTTTTGCATAAATATGGCCAAAAGGATACGATATCCTGACAACACTGGCATCTGAGTTTGCATCAAACACCTCTCTCTCACCCTCGCGCTTTGAACGGGCATACTTTCCAATACTGTTTGGGGTTGAGTCAGCATAATCTCCTTCGTGGTATGGCCCTTGATAGTCCTGCGCTCCAGCAAAGACAAAGTCGCTTGAAATGTGGATAAATCGCTTCCGATAAGTTCCACATAAAATTGCCAACTGCCTCGGCAACTCTACATTTAAGTGCCGAAGTACTGCTCTGTTTTGTTCATTCTGAGCACCTGAAACATCCGTAAAGCCAATGAAGTTAACAATCACTGAGGCTGAGGAGTCCCCAACATACCGCGTTAAGGCTTTATAATCAAAAATGTCAACGCTATCTCTTGATACTAGTTGAGCTAAGGTTTCATTCGCATTTAATTCAGGTCCAACACAGTCCGCCACAAAACATCTTGCGCCAAAAATTTGTACTTGATGTATTCTTTCAACCATTAAAATTTGTGTGGGAAAAGTTCTCTTAATGTCGGGTTATGCATATCGCGCTCGGAGATAGTCGGATTCGCAACTGGCCACGGAATAGCTAGATCGGGGTCATCCCACGCAATTCCTTGTGCTTTGGCATTATCCCAATATTCGTCTACTTGGTAGATATAATGGACCGGCTCATCGCCCACTACACAAATTGAATTACCTAAACCTTTTGGTAAAAAAAGGGCGGTATGCTTAGATTCCGGACGTGAATTATCAAACACAAATGTTTCGTACATACCAAAAGTGGGGCTTTCAGGACGCACATCAACTATCGCAGCAAACATTACACCAGTGACCGGATAAATTAGTTTTTGCCACTGTTCAGTATGAATTGCCCGAATTACCCCAGGTTCTGACTTGGAGTGGCTAGTTTGTATTGGCTTAAAATCAACTCCCATTAAATCAAGGTCGGTAAGTCTGCATACTTCATGGAAAAACCCCCTATTATCAGTGAATGTCGGCCTTTCAATGATTAATAGTCCGGGTATGTTTGTAGTTTTTATATTTTCAGTAGTATTGGCTCCGTGTTCTACTTGGCTCATTATGAACGTTCTTTATCTCCAGCTCCTTTTGTATAATTCAACATGTCCATTGCTTTGTGGGTAGTTATATGTCTTATTTTCTTTCTTTGCTATCCTGCCCAATTCGGACTTCTCTAGAAAGCTCGTTTAAGTATTCTAACCACTCTCTCCCTCTCGGAGATATATACCAGGCAACTGTTTGCTTGAACCCCTCTTCAAACGAGTGAACAGGGAACCAACCAAGTTCCTGTTTTATTTTTGAGGTGTCCATTGCATATCTTCTGTCGTGCCCAGGTCTATCTTTTACAAATTCCACGTGAGTTTGGAAATCCATATTCTTTCCAGTCAGTTCCGACATTATGGCTAACATTTTTTCTACCAATTGATAATTAGAAAGTTCAGTATCGCCTCCCACACAATACGTTTCACCTGCTCTCCCCCTAAGAAGCACTGCCTCTAATGCACTGCAATGATCTTCAACATGCAGCCAATCCCTAACATTTCTACCAGGCGTGCCAGAAGCATCGGTGTACAGTTTTATCTTCTCTCCAGCTAACAATAGCGAAATCGAACGTGGAATGACTTTTTCCGGCGTTTGAAACGGACCATAGTTGTTAGTGCAATTGGTAATTAAAACTTCCGGCTCACCCCAAGTATGCATAAATGCCCGTGCAGCCCATTCGGCTCCAGATTTTGAAACTGCATAGGGACTATGGGGATTATAGGCTGATTTTTCGTGAAATCTGGTGGGGTCATCATAATCCAAATCTCCAAAAACTTCATCTGTTGAAACATGCAGAAATCTTCTTATACCATTTGTTCTTGCTGATTCCAATAACGTTTCAGTGCCTTCTATATTTGTACGATAAAATACTCTTTTCCCTTCTAATCCAGATAGTGATCTGTCAACGTGTGTTTCTGCAGCAAAATGAACCACCGCATCAACTTCTCTCATTGTACTGTCTACAGCTTGTTCATCGCATATATCTCCATGGACAAAATTTACTTTTCCAGCATCAACCAACGGCCTTATGTTTTCCAAGTGCCCAGCATAGGTTAACTTGTCTAGGACTGTTATTGAATCTTGGGGATGTCGCTTGACCCAATAATAAACAAAGTTCGTCCCAATAAAACCAGCCCCACCAGTAACTAAAATCCTTCTGCCGTTCATCTTCTTTCTGCCCCCCTTTTTTGATACCAATAATATCCAACTTCCTGCAATGCTTCAAAAGTCCCTGCATCCCTCCAGTATCCCTGTAATTGACTATGTGTTAATAACCCCTGCCTAATGTATTCGTTATTTACGTCAGTAATTTCAAGTTCCCCTCTGCCAGAAGGCTTAAGCCCTTTTATCACTTGATAAACTGTTGAATCATAGAGATATAAACCAGTTACAGCAAAATTGGAAGCTGGTTCAGTTGGCTTTTCTGTTAAAGATATTACAGAGCCTTTCTCGTTGAACGTCGGTACACCAAATCGCTGCGGATCGCCAACCTCCTTTAAAAAGATGTGTGCACCGCGTTTAAAGTTTTGCACCTCCTGAGATATGTCTGCATCAGTGCAATTGTCTCCCAATATTACACAAACTGCTTCCCCGTCAGAAAAATTCTCAGTTAGGCCCAGGGCTTGGGCTATCCCGCCCTCTTTTTCCTGATAGGCATAGTGTAGGGTTCGTAAACCAATTATGTCTCCATTTTTTAACACTCTTATAAAGTGACCTGCATGGGGTCCACCAGTAACAACCATTACATCTTTTATGCCTGCCCTTACAAGAGTCTGCAAGGGATAGTAAACCATTGGCTGATCATAAACTGGAAGGAGGTGCTTGTTGGTTGCATGAGTGAGCGGGTAAAGCCTTGTTCCCAAACCCCCGGCCAATACTACACCTTTCATGCAAGCAATATAACATTATGCATGCTTGTCTGCAACTGAAGACGCACCCCAACTATCAGGCTTTGTCTTGGCGACAAACCCATTACCGTTTACCATTCCAACAACTTCCCGGATCATCTCACGAGTAGGCCCTAGAGGTCCTACATCTATGTGTATTTCAAGATCGTATTTAGCAGGCGATATTGCCGACCTAAGCAGGGGAACTAATTCTTGGGCCGTTTGAAGTGACATTAATGTTTCTGTATATATTTTCTCGCGAAGAACCGGTACTCTTATGTGTTTCTCTTTTTTCCAAAAATATCTAGCGCCTCTGCCTTTTCGGTGGACAATTATTGCCGTGACAAAATCAATTTCAGCCTTGCCATTTATTCTTTTGGCCTGAGAGTCAGTCCCTATAACCAAACTGTAGAATTTGCTAGGTTCTTTGCCAACAAACGCAGAAACCTCCCCTACCAATTCCGGCAAGGAAAGAGGTCCGCTGGTGGGACTTGTAAATTTAGATTCAGTTTTTCCCATAGTACGGCAATAATTATACTCCTTTTGAGCAAACACACTCAATCAATTCTAGGTTTGAAGAACCAGTGAGAAGACAATTATCAGTCCAACAATTGCCACTAAAACATACTCAATTATGACTATAAGATACAAATTCTTGTGAATATAATGATGCACTACTCCCCATATCACATAAGAAACCGCTGTGGCAACAATTGCGGCCGTTTGAACAGCCCTGTCATATTTAAAAACCATAAATCCCACCAAACCAAGCGTAATTACAGCAATCAAGCTTAAGTAATGCGGGGCGTGTTTAACAAAATGCTTCATATGACCCTCCCTGCTTTAAGTATTACAGCAATTGTTAGGATCATACCCAGGAAAGCCAGGTGAGCAAATGTTCGTCCGCCAATTCTTGCAATTCGCCGCCTTGACACCACAACTCCATCAACAACTAAAACTAGCAATAGTATACCCACTATACTTAAGGATACGCCTTTCGAAGTTACAAATGGAGAAATTAACACCCGCTGATCTTCCAATACAGCGGTTTGTGGCACAGGGGTTGTGATAACTTCTACGAAAGGTGTTGAACTAGAGATGGGAGCGGGGGTGGGAGTAGGTGTTAAGGTGGGTGTTGATGTTGGCTGCAAAGTGGGGGCGGGCGAAGCAATATTGGCAACATTCTGAACTTGGGCAACAGGTGCAGGTGGAAGCGAATCTGCGTAATTAGTTCCAAAAAACTGAACAATAATGGTCGTATCAACTCCGTTAAGATCACCTTCCACAACGCCGATCCCTATTTCTCGATATTTGGAGGATAGCATGTTGTCTCTGTGGGTTGGTGAATTCATCCAAGCCTCAACCGCAGAATTAGGATTTGAAAAATCACGAGCCAAATTCTCTCCGGCGTATTTATATTTATAACTAAAGTCAGTAAAGAATTTCCATGGCTGAGTGCCATCTGGGGCCACGTGTGCCCAATAATCATTTTCAATCATATGCACCGCTTTTGCTTGCGCTGCACTTGATAATACAGAATTATGCGATAATGGGGAAAGTCCTGCTTGTATACGCTTTTCGTTGGTTAACCTTACTACATCATCAGGTGAAATATTTGCAGCATAACCTAAAACGCTGGGGCTAATTTTAGGTAACAAGTTTACAAAACCTTGAAACGTAATTAAAAGGGAAATTAGCACTAAAATACCACTGTGGTGTAGCAACTTGGCTTTATAGTTATTGCTCTCTCTGGGAATAAAAAGATGGGACAGATTATGTAGCATTCGTTCCTAAACATATTAGCCTTTTAACATATCTAAATCAATTCCGCCTTAGTTTAACAATTACATTTGTATACATTTTTAACAAATAAGATGCAGTTGACGCTCACGCTTTTAAGTCTGCTACACTGTCTTTACATTTTACAAACCGACCGCAAACGGAGGTTTTTATGAAGAAGATATATCTGTCTACTAGGTACGTCTCGAGTCACTTCTTGTCGATTCAACAAGAGATCAATTTGTCACTTCAAATTAATAAACTTGCCAGAAAGGAGGTGATTTAAATGAATAAACTAGCAAAAGTGTTTGCCGGAACAGGCACTGCACTCCTAACCTTATCACTTTTGGTTACATCCGTTTCTGCTGACGATTTGACAATCGGTGAGAATGGAAATAATTCCAATAATAAAATATTGGTAAACACCAAGTGTACTACAAAGCTAACCCAAAACTCAAACGCAAGCGTGGGTGTGGGAATAACGGCTGTATCAAACACTGGCGGCAATACCGCAAATTCCAATGTTGGAAGTGGCGTAAGCATCGGAACTGGCGCTGCTGCAACCTCGATCGGAGTGTTGGTCTCGGGAGGGTCGAATACAGCTACCACTCCTGACTGCTGCTGCGAGGACCAGGAAAATAACGCTTTAAGTATTGTCGGAAACGGCAATAGCACTACTAATAAAATTGATGTCAAAAGTAAAACCAAACTAGACATCAAGCAAAAATCTAAAGTAAGTGTCGGCTTATCCGCTTTATTCAAAAGCTTAACTGGTAAAAACAAAGCCAACAACAATGTTGGCGGAACTGTAGATCTAACAACCGACGAGTCTGAAACAAATGTCGGTGTGGAAGTCGTTGGTGGAGAAAACGTTCTCAACTAACAACCCACTATTTTGTGGGGGATCTTTGAGTAGACCAAAGATCCCCCTTGTAGTTTTAGACTCTCTTAGCTATGACAATAAGTCTCTTACTGTCGTTAAACCCAGAACAAGTATAAAGTGTAAGCGTTTCATCAAGGGTGGGTGCAATTACCTCTGTCTGATTTGGGAGTACTTCTTTTATTTCAGCCACCTTATATGAATACCAATCACTATTTGTCAAAATATAAATAACTTCCCCCTCAGAGACGTCTTTAAGGGGTAAAAATAAACCCTCTCTGGCGTGAGCAAAAACCACCTGATTTCCCGGCTTACCCGGTAACCCAGAATCCTCTCCCCAAGCTGCCGTATCTTCAAATACTTCCCAATATCCGTCTATAATTTTTGCTCTTTCGACTGGTAAATCTATGCCCAGGCCAGGAATAACGACCCTCGTAGGCAAGTCTCCCTCTGCATTCTGTGTGTCAAAGCCCTGAACTTTAACTGGTTCATTCTTGAAAGTGTCAGAGGCGACAGTGGAAGGTGTCCTATTCCATATAAATAGTACGCCCAATACAATTAGCGATATAGCCAAACCAAGTTTCTCCCTAGTGGTCTTTTCAATTGCCATTTTTTACGAAGCGGATACGGGGCAAGTTCTCACCTAGTAGTTTAAATCCGTAGGTAATAAGAAACATACCCAACCAGAAGTAAACGGGTGCGTCAAACAGACCTCCCGTTGCCGACAAACCAAGTACTGCCGGACCTTGACCAATTCCCAATATTTCACTTATTGAAGCTCCATTTTGAGATCCCCCACCACTTCCTTTGGGCGGGTTTCCTTCGTTGTCGGGATCACTGGGATCATCTGGTCCATCGGGTGTGCCTCCATCACAGCAACCCCAGGTTATTCCACCAACATTGACCGGTCCGTTCTCGATCAACAAATCTAATAAAATGTCGCCGGTTTTAATCATTACATCCCAATTGTTTCCATTGGCGACATTATTACCAGTATTTAGATCCCAATCTAGCTTGTTATAGATGTTAGCACTATGGTTTACATTTATATTAGCCAGGTCATTTAACAAGAGAGTAACCAGGTTGTTGGAAGAGTCCCCATTATTAGATACATCAATATTGAGACCACTCCCATTTAACCCTCCTTGAATTTGTACATAGTTTACTGGACCAGTTTTAACTACCGACTTAGCTTTTATATCACCTGTACCAATATAAATATTTCCACCATTATTATTGGCTGTATTATGTCCAGTATTAGCCGTGCCTGAAACGTTATTGCCCACTGTAGCATTTTGATTTACTGTAATGGTTGTTTGATTGTTTGATGTAACAGAAACGTTATTTGTTGAATCTGAACCGTTTTCGTTAACCTCAATTTTTATCTCTGGTCCATTACAGCACTCATTAACTACGGATGAGTGGTTCAAACTAGTCTGAATCTTAGTGAAACTTTCAATATCGCCTGTTTGTATTGCAACGTCTCCACTGTTACCACTAGTTTCGTTACCCCCGGTATTGGCCTGGGTGTCCACCGTATTGACAACTTCGCCAGAATTGCTCTGCGAAATAGTAGTAGTTGAATTAGATTGAATAGCGACCTCGCTGCCCGCACCCGCACCATTGCCGGAAATTACCAACTCTTGTGCAGCTACCCACAATGCAGAAGAATGAAAAAGAGACGAGGAAATGGTCAGCAGCATAAAAATTTGTTTGATTTTTTTCATCATACCTTTTTATTGCTACTTACCAACTTAAGAATAATATGTCTACGTCGAATAATAGTAGTAACTACACCTAACGGGACTACTCCTAGAAGTAACCAGGCAAGGTTGATGTTTACCGTTCTTTTGCCTGCCTGTTCTGATCCTGGTAATAAGCCGCCTCCGCCGAATGTGTCGTCCTGAGAATTTAAAATACTGAAACCTGCAACTTTACTGTAAAATTTATCGGCAACAGGATTATTTAGGTTGGATGCAGTCTGATTTGTCTGCGTATATTCTTTTGATCCACCAGCTGTGTTGGTATTTGAATCACCATTTTTTTCCTGATCGTCTCCTTCGCTCATACCCCCCACACCGTTAACATCATTTTGGTTACTGGCCGCATCTTTAACTTCTTTTTTGAAGCCAGGACCAACAAAATCTCCTACCCAGCTTCCAAATACATTAACAACAGTTACAAACAGCCTGCCTCCTCCTACTATGTTGTTATTAACAAAATTCACTATATTGGCAATGATAGTTGCGTCTCCTGTTACTATTGAGTTGTTTCCCCCAGTGTTTCTACTAGCAGAATTATCACCGGTGTTCGCTGAAAGATTTACATTGTTAACAATTTGCGCATTATTAAGTTGTGTTACTGAGGAGTTGTTATTTTGAGTTACTGATGCAACATTTTCTGTACCGCTAGCATTATCTGCATTGGCTACATTCACTTCCCCGGATGTACCAACGAGAAATTCGAATATTGGAGACCCTGCGATAAAGCTGCCGTCCGCGCCCAATATTTTACCAACCCATTTACCTGCTTCATTAACAATTACAAGCCAATAATCCCCGCCCACAAGATTGTTGTTAGCAATATTTATTACCTGTGCCAAAACATTAGACTCTCCAGTTTGAACAGATGAATTACCGTTGGTATTGCGACTTATATCATTTCCTCCCGTGTTTGCATCAAATATTAAATTGTTCTGAATGTCGACATTATTAAATTGGTAGATATCGCCAGTATTGTTTTGCGTCAAATTTGAAGTGTTGTTTGACCCCGAGCCGTTATTGGTGTTAGCTACGGTAGAGGTTCCCAAGCAACAAGGAATTAGCGTTCCATCCGGAAAAATAATATCCCCAACCAGGTTCCCGAATATGTTTACCGCCGCATAAATAACATCACCAATAATATTGTTGTTAGCAAAGGTAATAACATTAGCAGAAACGTTTGCATCTCCGGTTTCAATCGATGAATCCCCGGCCGTGTTTCTGTCGGTTCTATTTTCGCCAGTGTTTGACTCAAGTACTAAATTATTTTCTACAGAAGCATCGTTATTTTGAAACACAACTTCGCCACTATTTGAATCCAAAGTTGCTGAATTTGTTGAAGCTGAGCCGTTATTAGTATTTGCTATGTTAGTGTTAGCCCCAGAACACCCGGAAACGCAGTTGGCACCAAAATCCAATATGATATCCCCAACGTGGTCATCTAATATATTAAATTCGGAAACCATCATGCCAGCCACATTAGTATTAACAGAAGTTACAACCGTTCCTGTAGTGTTCGCATCACCTGTTGTAATGGTCGAATCCCCAACATTCCTGGAGGCTGAATTTTCCCCGGTTGTGCTGTTTTGTGCTAGGCTATTGATAACCTTTGCGCTATTTGTTTGATCGAGGTTAGTATCAGTAACTATTTTAGCTGATGAATTATTGGCCGATTCCTGCCCATTTTGATCATTAAGTACATTTATACTCCCACCACTTCCTCCTGCAACTGCTGTATTTGTGTTTGCAACACTCCCAACATTTGCAATATTGTTAGCATCTCCTGTTTCGACATTGGTAGCACCTACATTGCCATCACTATTTCCCCCGCCGGTTGTAGTTTGAGTTGAGGTAACAGGCTCAGAAGTAGGGGATGGACTGGGTTTAGGTGTCTTTGTGGCTGTGTTGGTTGGTGTGGGCGAGGGGGTTGGTGTCGGTGACCACGTAGGTGCAGGAGGGGGTGTTGGGGTGCCAACTGGCGTAGGAGTAGGGGTGGGAACAGGCGTCACGCTGGGTGGCGGTGGCGGAGGGGTTGGAGTAGATGTTGGGCTTGGAGGGGGCGTAGGCGCGCTGGGTGGCGGTGGCGGAGTTGGAGCAGTCTGGGCATTAGCATATGCAATTCCAATCTGATTAACAATAAGGGCTATTGCTAATAATGTTGCAATTATTCTTTTATATAAATTATGTTTCATAAATAATTTCTTGCCGGATTACTCCTAAACTGATTACTTTTTTAGGATTTTTGGGCGGCCTACCGAAGTGCGGATAGGCCAACCCAATGTCCTAAAAGTCTTTTAAAGTCCCAAAGCGGCCAATAATTGTGCCAAGCTAAAGGAAATGTTTAAGTTGAAACTAAAGCCTCCAGGAAGAGGAAACTCCCAGGATGGGCCACTACCCGCTCCAACTTCGTTGGAATTGGCTGTGTTCTCAACTTCAACAAAGACACTTGCGTTACCGGTTTCGATGGCAGGGTCACTGTCACCTTCACCAGTATTTGCCTTGGCGGTATTATCACCGGTGCCGGCATAGGCGTTTATGTCGTTACAATCTCCTCCTGATTTCTTCTTACCCAAGAGTAATGAAAGAATTGAAGGCAATCCGTAACCACCTTTTCCACATGAGAAATCGTTTTCTTGAGCAACATATCTGGTATCAGACAGGTTGGCTTTTATCTCATTTTTGGATTCATCGCCATTTTTTGCAATCTTAGCCAGTACATCCATCAAGCAGTCGCACTCTACGTCTGCCCAATTGAAGTTGACTAAATTGTCAACTAAGACTCCAACTTCTGCATCACCTGTGCCGATAAATACTTCGCCACCGGTATTCTTGTTTGCTTTGTTGTCGCCTGTTTCTGCGTCAGCATTAACCTTGTTTGAAACATTTGCGTCGTTATATTGTCTAACTCCCAGCAAGTTCTCAAACTTAAGGTCGATCTTGTTTTTGGTGTCTGCACCATTTTCAAGAATCCACATACTTAGTGAGCTACCACTGCCTCCGCCAATTCTAGCCGAGTTGTAGTTTGCACTGTTCTCAATGCTTACCGCAGATAATGCATCTCCTGTTTCGATGGCAACATCACCACCAGTATTTCTGTTTGTACGATTTCCACCGGTGTTTGTATTGGAGGTGACGTTGTTTTGCAAACTAGCATCATTGTTTTGGTCTACCCAAACAGTATTTTCGAGCTTCAGTTTGGCATCGTTTTTACTGTCGGCTCCATTTTGACCAATGAGCACCTCAACATCACTACCGCAGCATCCGTCGATGTCTGCTTGATTGCTGTTTGCAGTGTTTGCAACTGAAACAACAGATGTTGCGTCTCCAGTACCAACATAAACATCACCACCAGTATTTCTGCTAGCTGTATTATTACCAGTGTTTGCGCTTGAGTTTACGTTGTTGCTAATGTTTGCATCGTTATTTTGTGTAACTGTCGTCGAGGTAGTAACCTTGACGTCTGTCTTGTTTTCAGAATCTGCACCGTTTCCAGTAATGACTAATGTAGTGGATTGAGCTAATGCCGGTACCACTAAATTAAGAAGCATTGCACCTGAAGCGATTGCAGAAGCGACTTTCTTTTGAAATAAATTCATATACTATTCACCTCCTTTCTAGATTGGTTTCCCCGATTAAATCGGGGAGCACTTCACCTAAATCCGTTTACGCTTTATAAACGAAAACGGAGGCTTCCCACCCCTGTTCAGGATGAAAAGCCTCCGTTTGCGGTCAGCTCGTTGTGTCCCTTAATATATACTAATCTACGTAGAGCTTGTCAAGTATTACAAAAGTTACACTGATTTTTGCAATCTGTGACCGTTTGTTTTCCTGATATTTCTTACGGTTACCTGCGTAACCACACCATCCTGTACATAAAGCTCTACACTCCCATATGCATCCACACTCTGAAGAGCTGTTTTTATTTCCAAGAGAAGCTTCGGTGAAATTTGCTTAACAGAAAAGTCATGCATAATTTATTTAAATGAAATTGTTATTTCTTCCTTTTCCCCACTAATTTCTCCTACACGAAGTGTCAAATTTTTATCCGTCTCGTTAATAGTAAATCCTAACCTTGTGTATTTAGTTGATATGGGCTGAACCTCAACAGGATCATTGTGAATCTCGGGAGCCAACCACTCTGATTCGTTGCCGGATACAGCAAGTCGAACATAATCTCTGGTGTTAATTTCAACTGCCTGGTTATGCTCATTGATAATTTTAAGATTCAGTACAAAAAACACTCGCCCTTTAACTGAGTTTGCTTTTTGGCCTTGAACAATAATTTCGTCTCTTAACTCTGCTTTTTCAAATACGAACCTTACCTCACTTACCTTTTCTCCACTGGCATTCACTAAGGGAAATGAAAATTCTCTACCAATATTGTTACTCGCTTTTGCATCAGCCACTGTCGGTTTCGAAGAGGCAATTGAAATATTCCTAATCGCGACACCCCCCAACATTAATGTAAGAAGAACGAAAATCGCAATTATGATATAGGGTAAATATCTTTTAAGGTTCTTGTTCTTTTCATAAAAGTTTTTTGGATTTAAAGTTCTTCTTGTAAAATTAAGGGAAAATTTAGATTTTAATTCACTTAGAAGATAGAGCATATAATTTTTGACTTTAGAGATGTATTCTCGAATGGGGAATGATGGTAGTGTGATAGTTATAGTTTGCCCTTTATTCTTCATTTTCTCATTGGGCAAGTGTGGGATAATGTTATATAAGCCATTAACCCTTGTCAAGTAGTCATGTTCAGGCTGTTTAATAAATAGAAGCGCGCCGCGAGTAAAGCTGATTCTGGGACTTAATCAAATTATTTGCAATCGATTTACAAATAGCTTAAGTTTCCCCGGCAGTTTTGGTACTAATTTCCAAATTACATAAATTGCCAAAACGCTCCCGAGTGCATCAAAGATTACATCCCGTAACGTTGACTCCCGCCCTGGAGTAAAGCTCTGGTGGTATTCGTCAGAAAATGCATACAATATGCTAATCAGCACTGAATAAAATCCTGATTCTTCCTTGTTAAATCCACTATTTAGGAATGCTCTATAAAGCAAAAATGTCAGGACGGCATACTCGGTAATATGGGCAAATTTTTTTAAGGCAAAGTCCTGCCAATATATTTCAGTAGTTTTAATGGTCGTTATAGAAGAAAAGGTAAATATTATCAAAGCCCAAACCAAAACCGGCAACCAATAATAAATTATTTTCTTCATACAGGGGTAGGTCCACCAGTTTGTTTATCTTTTTGATAGCTCTTAAAGAACATAAATAATGCAAAGCCCACAAGTAATAGTCCGCCAACTATTAATATAATTGCAACCGGCGAAAATTTTCTACTCGATGTTTCGGCACCAGCAACCATTGGTGAAGCTGAAGCAGATGTTCCAATCCCCAATGTTTCACCTCTTGGGCCTAAGGCTTCTTCTTCATCAAATGTTGTACCCAAGGGAGAGGCTGAAGCTGTAGCTGTCGGACTGGGAGAAAGCGCAGGCTTAAGGGAAGGGGAGGGCTTAGGAGAAGGGGTTGGAGCAATGGAAGGAGAAGGAGAGGGTGTGGGCGTAGGTGTCGGTGTGGGAGTGGGAGTTGGTGTTGGTGATGGCGGAAGTGCGTTAGCTGCTAAAGGCGATGGGCTATCCAACACATAAATACCGCTTCCTCCGTCTGGGTATCGTCCCACAGTTTTACCATTAGGAGGTTTAACCACCACACCCCCAGTGCCATATGATACAGAGTTTTGACCCCAATCGCATTCAAGAATAACTGTGTCACTATTATTATCGAGCCAAGTTGCACCAGTGTCTATTTTTTTGTAATTTTCATTTTCCAAAAATTTGTCATCTGGAGTAAAAGCTTTATTCTGAGAAGAAGAAGTTGAGTTGTGGAAATATATTGTACAATTTTCCATGCTCACTTCTCCTGATTGAGTCTTATAAAGCTCAACCCACTCTTCAAATGGATTAATTTCATTTACAACCACTTGAGCACTGACTAACGATGGAGCCCTTGCCAAAGCAACAAATCCGAAGCACATCCCGCAAAATAATTTTAGTGCTAATTTCATAGATTTATGTTAACTCTAATAATTAATATGTAAATAGAAGGTATCAAGGTCTGAGTCATCATGCGCCACCCTCACATACCGGAGCGCGCAACCAACATTATAACTTCCCCTGTATAATGTCCCGCTTCTAACTGCCCGAACTTCAGGGGATGTGGAGCTGTTTATATCAATCCCATTATGAAACCTGTAAATTCTTCCTACCCATGTGTTTCTAACTGCCCAAGTTTCGCCATAACCTTGTGAATAGCGTATTGTTGGGCTAATTGGCCAATCCCAAGTGCCTGTTGGGTTAAAAGGATCGCCATTGCCGCTGCCACAGGAAGATCCAGTGCAATTCTCGTTAGTAATGCCATCTTTAAGATGGGCAAAAGGATTTTGAGTTATACCGTTGCTGCTGACGATAAAGTGAAGGTGCGCTCCGCTTGAGTTACATGACGCCCCCTGAATGATGGAGGCGATTCTTGCTCCCTGACTAACATGCCCCACCTCGGTCTCCTGCCCTTTCCCGGCTATAATTGCCTGAATAGCTTCATATTCAGACCTTGCCTGAGCTAATAGTTGTTGGTATTTAGCTTCATCATTCCGGGTAACTTGCAATAGAAAGGCTTTAGCTGCTTTCTGATCATCCAGCTCTGCTTTTTGCTTCTCGAGCTCTTTTTGAAGAACCTCCTGATCTTCTTTTTCACCAACATAAATTGTCTGTGCCCTCTGAAGTCGCTGCAAAAGATCCTGATCGGATTGCTGGATTCTTTGAAGGTAGTGATATCTGGAAACCACTTCGTTTATGCCATCCGCCCCTAAAAGCAAAAACAGACCATCTCCAAGTCTGTTCATCTTATAGGTTTCAACCGCCCTTGTAGAAAAGGCATTTGTAAGTGAGTCCAGTGAATTTTCAAGCTGGTCAATCCTGCCACCCAAGAGAAGAATCTTTTCCTCAGTTTGGGAAATCTTCAATGTAGTTAATCTAATTTGTGCATCAAATTGCGCCACTTGATTAGCTAAAGTCTTAGATTGAACAGAAAGCCTGGCTAGTTCATTTTGATACTCTTCAATTTCTTTTTGAATTTCCTCAAGCGTCTTTGCTTGAATTGAAACATTATTTGCACCTTGAAAAAACTGCAAACCCAGTAAAATAAGGGTGGCAGTAACTGCCAGAATAATTTTGATTCTCATCGGTTCTTAAGAGCTCGTGATAGAGCAAGGCTGCTCCCGATAAGCGCAAGAGTGATGCCAACAAGAAGCTCCGCTCCTAAAATTATTAAAAAGAGTGTGAAAAAGCTAGTAGTTCCCGCCGGTAGGACCGGTATTTCACCAAAATACTGTAAGATTGCAGGCGTTGCGTAAAGCCAGATTGTAAATGCCATTACCCAACCCAAAACAACACCGGCTGTTGCGTATATAAAAGCTTCGTAGACAATCGGGCTCCTGATAAAACCTGCCGTTGCACCAACTAAATTAAGAATTTCGATTTCCTCTTTTCGTGTTGCCAGTCTCATTCCAATAATTACTAGAAGAACCAGAAGAGAAACTGCTCCCAAAAAACCCACAAACGCCAAACCACCGTAGCGCACGTACAACGTTACGTTCTTAAGGCGTGTTATAACATCGTCAATGTTTGATTCCCCACCCAGCGAGGCAGTAAAACCAACTGACTCAACAGCCTCGTCTTGCTCAATTTCCCCAATCACATCGGTAGCAAAGGCGAGTTCAACAACCGAAAATTCAAGTGACGCCGGAAAAATCGAAGGACTTACAAGTTCGCCCAAGAGTGGATTGTCTGCTGTTGCTTTTTGGTAGATAGCCAAAGCTTCTTCTTTCGGCACATACTTTACACTCTTAACTCGTCCGTCACCAGTAAGCTTATTCTGTAAACCCACTACCTGCTCGTCTGTTACGCTGGACTTTAAGAATGCAATTACCTGAGGCCGTGTTTCAAAATACCTTAAAACATTCGATGATGAGTAAACCAGAACAGCCAGTATTGTAGCCACAAAGAAAGTCAAAGTTAGCACCGTTATGGCAGCCATGGCCTGAAATGGCGATCGTTTAATGTAATCAAAGGCGGTTTTTATGTGTATACTCATTTTTCCTTTATTTTACCTCCCTCAACATAAACCACACGCTTTTTGAGTTTATCAACAATACCTTTATTGTGTGTGGCCATAATAACAGTTTTTCCCTCTTTATTGATAGCCTCAAACAATTTTACAATTGATTCAGCGGTATCATGATCTAGGTTGCCTGTTGGTTCATCAGCCAAAACAATTTTTGGGTTAACAACCAAAGCCCTGGCCAAAGCAGCTCTTTGCAGCTCACCACCTGAAAGCTGAGATGGAAACAGTTCTGATCTTTCGAGTAGACCGACCATGCCAAGAACTTCATCAACCCTGCTTTTCCACTCCGTCTGTTTAATACCCGTAACTGCAAGCACAACCTCGATATTCTCTCTAATTGTTCTCTCGGCAAGAAGCTTAAAATCCTGAAAGACTACACCAATTTTCTGTCTATGCTTGGGGACATCACGTCTTGCTATTTGTGCGACATTTTTCCCGTCAAAAATAATCTCACCACTGTCTGGGAGATATTCTCTAAGTATCAGTCTTAAGATTGTAGTCTTTCCAGCTCCTGAAGGGCCCATTAGAAAGACAAACTCACCCTTTTCAACTTCGAAGGAAATAGACTCCAGTGCCTTAATATTTCCAAAGGTCTTTGTTACGTTACTTAACTTGAGCATGGGCAAAGCTAAATACAGGGTATCAAATGAAAACTAAATTAACAACCCGAGGTGTAAGGCTAATCTGTAACAGAAATTTTACCGACATCCATTAGCCAACTGGCTCGTTTTGCGGAGATTGTTTCACCCCATACTTTAACTTTCTTTCCTACAAAACTTTGAAGATCAATAACAGTGGATGTCAAATACACATTTTGCGAAGCTCCCCCTGGGCGTTCCAGGTGGTGCGTGCCGTCGCCCTCAATTCCACCTTCTCTTAGAGTTCCTTCTGCGCTATCTCTGAAAGTGCTTTCATCAGAAATTCCTGCCTCTCGAAGGCTGGTTGTAGCTCCAGGCGCAGTATTACCGCTGGGGGCTGTTGAACTTCCCTCCCCCGCCAGGCTTTTACCCGTAAAGATTCCTGCAATAATGACTGCCAAAAAAAGTCCGGCAGTAACAATTGCCTTTTTCTTATCTCTAACCGAGCTGCTGCTCATTCCACGAGAAGTACCCGCTGGCTGACTGACAATGCCTTGTGGCTGCATAAACAACAATATATCACTAATTCCAAGTCTTTGGCAAGGTGATAGTTAGGAGTTACGAAATACGATCTTAAATTCACGACAAATGGGAGGTTTGGTATCAGTTGCAACATATAATGGACACCGCCCCTTTAGACACGGTGTTAAGTCTAAAGCTTCGCAAAGCATTTCCTGACCCTCTCGCCATTTGACAAAGGCCTCTTGATCACCAGACACACCGCCCTTATGAAATTCGTTTGAATACATTTCATCACTGCCATCAAAAAGCTTGTTGTAGTCTACCTCACCTGAAATGATGCCCCTTACCACACTATTAGGTTCGGGCCAAATTGAAAGCGGGACAATGCCAGTATTTCGTAAAAGGTCTCCCGAATACTCATAAAGATCCCTGTTCCTCTCCCCCTCATCGGCTATCAGTTGATCACGAATTGCTCCATAATCTCGTAGTTCTGCGGTCATTGTTGGAATTGATTCTACTTTTAAGGTGAAAAATATCAAGACCCAATTTTTACTTCCGCCTCGATAAATTCATCTATCTCCCCATCTAAGACTGCTTCAGTATTCCCAGTCTCCACGTCCGTCCTTAAATCTTTAATCATCTTGTACGGGTGAAGTACATAAGAACGTATTTGTGTCCCCCAAGAGGCCGGACGATAATCCCCCTTGATATCTCGTCTCATCTGTTTCTCCATCTCTTTCTGTCTTATCCAGAGTTTTGAGCGAAGAAGGTTCATTGCATTCTTGCGATTCTGCTCCTGAAAGCGTTCTGATTGAGCAGTAACTACAATTCCCGTGGGTTTATGCATAATCCGTACTGCCGTTGAGACTTTCTGAACGTTCTGTCCACCCTGAGATGAACTTCTAAAAAACTGAATATCTATGTCGTCGTCTTTAATGTCAATATCGGGGAGGTCTTTTTCCTCAAGTTCGGGCAATACCTCAACCAGTGCAAAAGAGGTCTGCCTTAACTTGTCTGCGTTAAACGGAGACTGTCTTACAAGTCTATGGGTTCCGGATTCACCCTTTAAGTAGCCATACGCGTATGCCCCACGGACCTTGAATGTTACGCTTTTTATTCCAGCTTCCTCTCCCTCGTTATAATCTAAAACTACCATCTCCCAACCTTTTCTCTCTGCAAATCGCACGTACATTCTAAAAAGCATATTGCTCCAGTCCATTGCCTCAGTTCCTCCCTGGCCGGCGTGAATCGAAACCATAGCATTTTTACGATCGTATTCATCCGAAAGAAACGATGCAAGTTCAAACTGCCGCAACGCCTGCTCAAGCTTTTCCAGCTCTTTTCCAAAATCGTCAGTCACAACTCCTTCATTTATCATTTCCTGAAGGGTAACCAGATCCTCACTAATTTGATCGACTTCATCCAATTCCTTTTTGAGGTCCGACAAATTTTGCATTATATTTCTGGCTTCTTCCGCGTCTTCCCAAAGCTTTGGATCCGAAGACTTTGACTCCAATATTTCCACTTGCTTTCTTTTACCCGTAAAGTCTAGATGCTTTTTGGTCTCGCCTAGTCTCTCAACTAAGTTTTGGATACGCTTTTTAATTTCTTCCATCGTTGGTGAAGTATATCCCACCCTTCAATCACTCACAAATAATTTTTTTAGCCTTTTCTACTTCGTCTGGAGGAAGTGACTGCAGAACGCCAACCACACCGATTGCAGAAGGTTCTTCATAGGCGACAGAGCTGGGAATTTCTGAAGTGACCCCCAACACATCGACCAATTTTTCCCGCCCCAAATCAAGTGCGTGGGTTATTGGCTTGGGTGCATCCTTCCATCCCAGCATCTCCGTAACTATAGTTCGCCCAGCAATTATCAAAAATCCTTCAAGTATTAAAGCTAGGAAAAAGCCGATCGCCACCCCCGACCAGATACCCTTAAGTGAAGAGCTTGTTGAACTTTTTTGAAAGTGGGCAAAAATCAAAACAAGCAGGAATAATAGTGCTACTATTGCTCCTGCTTGCCACCAAGCTGGCGAAATAGATAGGCTCCCCAAATTAATGTCAAAACCACCAGACAATAGGCTCTGAAAATCCATACTCATTTAATAATACACCCAACTGCCTAGTTAGTTGTAGTTGGCGTTGCACTGGGTGAGGCTGAAGCCGCTGAAGTTGCGGCGGGCGATGCTTGGGTTGCACCTCTTCTGGGTCCTGTTACGATCCGTACGTCTGTATTACTTAGACTAGATGAACTAGTAGTCACAGACGAATAGATTGTTCTTAAACGCTGTTCGATTTCATCCATTATAGCTTGAGAGACAATAGGTGAAAATGTAACCTGAGTGGCAGTCGCAGCATCTGTATCTGCGTTTCCAGCAGTAATATTGGTAAATCCCAAACTTCGTAACTGCCCTTGCAAATACGCAGCTTCACCGGGTACACCAATCCCATTTAAAACTTCAATCCTAACCTCGCTTTTACTGACCGGGCTTGGAGTTGGTGAGGGCTCAGGGGTAGGAGTTTCAGGTTGGCTCTCAAAAAAGCCTGTAGGCGTAGGTGTGGATACAATCTCTTCATTACTCCTTGAGATAAAGAATACTGCGCCACCTGCTAAAAACAAGATTCCCAAGATTATAAACACTATCAAGCTTGTTCTTCTTTTGGGTTTAGGACTTCCACCTTGCGGAAATCCAACTCCTGGGACAGTATGACTATCTTGAGAAACGCCTTCCATCTTAGTGCCGCAAGTATAAACATAAATAGCTAGCAATGTCAATAAATGATATATGGCAACCTGGATCAGTTTATTAGGTTAAATTGCTTATGTTATTACATACTTCGTACCTCTTCATAATAAGTTTCTAAAAATTCTCCGTCTAAATGAATGTATGAATCTGAATTTAACCGCATATGACCCTATTATTTCGCTAATTTTTGGAATTCTTATTTTAGTCTTCCCGAGATTTCTAAACTATATAGTCGCAATTTATCTAATCATTATTGGCCTGTTGGGGTTATTTGGTTGAAAATTGGAGAATTCTATCAATAAGCGTTAGCGACCCTGCGCCGAGATATGATATGGCCAAAAACTTAATTAACTTTCCAAGCCAGACAATGACTAAATACTTATAGACCGGAACTTTAGAAGCACCAGCTACAATCCCTGCCAGATCAAAGGCCGGATTAGGTATTGCTGATAATACAAAAAGAGTCCAAAGGCCGTATTTTTTCATCCAAACCTCCATCTTTTCAACCTTTTTGCTTTTTACAAAGCCCCGCCCACCATAACCGGCCAGGTATCCCGTAAGTTCACCGATTGCTGCGCCCAAAGAAACTACAATACCCACCAATAATGGATTAAAAATACCGCCACCAATAAAGGCGGTCAATATGACCGGAACAGGTAAAATGATTGTTGCGTTACCGAGAATACTAATAAAAAATAAGCCAACATAACCGTACGTTTTTAGATTTACCAGATAATCCCGGAAATAAAACACTACTATACTGATAACTACAGCCAATGCCAAACTCCAGTATCCTGAATGTCTTTTAAGTTCAGTTACAACAAGTTTAGAGAGGGACATGTAATTAATAGTAGGAAAATTTGAAGTAAATTGAAAGGGTAAATTAATTAACTTCAAGAAGTTCAACTTCAAAAACTAAAGTTTCATTTGGTCCAATAACGGGAGGAGCTCCGGCAGGGCCATATGCCAGTTCAGATGGTATTGTTAAAACTCTCTTTCCCCCAACTTTCATTCCGGAAACTCCAAGGTCCCATCCTTCTATAACTTCTCCAGCTCCCAAATTAAAGGTAAACGGCTCACCTCGGTCACGTGAGCTGTCAAACTTGGTTCCATTAAGAAGAGTTCCCACATAATGGACAGTAACAGACTTGCCTGCCTGTGCTTCGTCGCCTGTTCCAACTACCAAGTCCTCTTTTTCTAACTCACTCGTAGTTTGCATCTGTACATTCTCTCCTGTTTGCTCAAATTGTGCAAGACTGTCTAGTTCACTAAGTGAAATCCCCTGCTGGTTTTGAGCAACTAGACTTCCCAAATTATTATCCCCTCTGAAAATAAGCCCCACTCCAATGGCAATTAAAAGTAATACCCCTAATAATATTGCCAAGCTCTTGTTGTTTATTGGTTTTTCTTCCATTGGCAAAAGCCATTCTAACCTGTAAGAAGGGTTTTGAAAACCCCCAAAACAGACTTAAATCGCTACGTACCAACTAATTGGCTGTTTGATACATTCCAATCTGTCGCTACTGGGACATTTGAGGATAGTAGCCCATGCGACATGCTCAGGGTCATTATCCTAGAGTTGGATAATGACATTTCTTCCACTTTTTTCCTGATCCACACCAGCAGGGGTCGTTGCGGCCAAGCTTGCCATGGTTGGCTAGCATGTTAGTTGCTTGGTTACCCGGACTGGCAAAGGCTGGCTGCCCAGTCCGCAATGCCTGATCCGCACCCCCTGCAAGGCCTGTCATGTCGGTTGTATCAACATTTTCCCTTGCCTTATCAAGCGGGATCTCAGAAGGAGGAGCCGAAACACCAATTCTAAAGAGCCTTCGCGCCAACTCCTCATTAATCCTTGCTATTAGATTCTCAAACATTGTGTAGGCTTCATTTTTAAATTCAACAAGAGGATCTTTTTGTCCTACCCGCCTGAGTTCAACAGATTCCCTTAAATCATTGATCTGGTCAATATGATCCATCCATTGTCTGTCAATCGCACCAAGGTATGCAAACCGCTCCATCTGTCTCATTACTTCAGCACCCACTTGTTCTTCCCTACTTTTATGCACATCCTCCAGAACTTTGAAAAGAAATTCTTTAATTTCTTCTATATTATTTCTAGCTTCAAGTTCTTTCCTAATTCTTTTCGAAGAAGAATCATCAAAAGGTACTATCTCAAGAAAGCTTACCATGACCTGCTCCGAATCTGGTGCTTCAAATGATTGAAGCATACCCTCAATCCTCTCTCTTAGTTTATCTAAGACCTCTTCTTTTAAATTACTGGATTCAAGTACACGTCTTCTCAATTTGTAAATAATATCTCTTTGCTGGTTAGCAACATCATCAAATTCAACCAATCTTTTCCTTATATCAAAATGGAAACCTTCAACTTTCACTTGAGCCTGCTCAATTGCACGGTTTACCAAAGAATTCTCAATCGGCTGATCTTCCGGAAGTTTTAGCCTATCCATAATTCCTTTTATCTGCTCACCACCGAAGATTCTCATTAAGTCATCTTCCAATGAGAGATAAAAGCGGGACGATCCCGGGTCCCCCTGTCTACCTGACCGCCCTCTAAGCTGGTTGTCAATTCTTCTGCTTTCATGTCTCTCGGTTCCAAGAACATGAAGGCCTCCTGCTTTCAATACTCTTTCGTGAAGATCCTGCCAGGCTTTATATTCCTTACTCTTCTTAAACTTTTCATTTGTTACTCCATCTGGTTTTTCAGGTACTGCCCCGCCCAATACAATGTCAACACCCCTCCCTGCCATGTTTGTTGCAACCGTTACTCCACCCGGTTTGCCTGCATCGGAGATTATGGCGGCTTCCCGCTCGTGGTTTTTTGCATTCAAAACGTTATGGGGAATTTTGCGTCTCTTCAAGTAGTCCGAAATTATTTCGTTTTTATCAATTGAGGTAGTGCCCACAAGCACTGGTTGACCCTTTTCATGCATTTTTTCGATCTCATCAGCAATTGCTGTGTACTTGGCGGATATGCTTTTGTAAATAACATCCGACATGTCGCGTCTCACCATTTCCCTATGTGTTGGAATTGCAATCACCTCAAGGTTATATATTTTTCTAAACTCTTCTGCCTCTGTGGCAGCTGTACCGGTCATCCCTGAAAGATGCTCATACATTCTAAAGTAGTTTTGGAAAGAAATTGTCGCGAGAGTTTTGCTTTCTTGTTGAATGGGTACACCTTCTTTCGCTTCGACCGCCTGATGCAATCCGTCGCTCCAGCGTCTACCAACCATTAGTCTCCCTGTAAATTCATCTACAATAGTTATGGTGTTATCTTTGACCACATATTCGCGGTCCCGTAAATACAGCGTCTTTGCTCTTAATGCATTCTCGATATGGTGAATTGTGTCAAAATCTTTTTCATAAAGGTTTTGAATTCCCAATAGCTTTTCGACTCTTTCAATTCCCCGCTCCGTTAAGGTTGCACTCTTTGCTTTCTCGTCAATCTTAAAATCAGTATCGGAATTAAGTTTTTGGATAAGCTCTGCAAATTTATAATATTTGTCTGTCGGTTCAGTGTCCGGAGCTGAAATAATTAAAGGGGTTCTTGCTTCATCTATTAAAACAGAATCAACCTCGTCAACTATCGCAAAATAATGCCCGCGCTGGACCATCTCGTCCAACGTTTGGACCATGTTATCGCGCAAGTAGTCAAAACCGAATTCGTTGTTTGTCCCATAAACTATGTCACTTGCATATGTTTCTTTACGGCTAGCAGGTTTAAGGTGCGATAGTCTCTCGTCTCCATGACTGGTATCAGTAAACCTGGAATCATAGATAAAGCTCTTTCCTTCCTGGATAATTACGCCCACAGATAGTCCTAATAAATCAAAAATTGGAGCATTCCAGCCGGCATCTCTTCGTGCCAAATAATCATTAACTGTAACAAGGTGTACTCCTTTTCCGGTAAGTGTTCTTAAATATAGCGCAGGAACAGCCGAAAGTGTTTTTCCTTCCCCTGTCTTTTGCTCTGCTACCCGACCTTCAAAAAGAGTTATGGCCGCCATCAACTGAACATCATAATGCCTCATCCCGAGAGCCCTACTGCTAGCTTCACGAACTACCGCATATGCTTCGGGTAAAATTCCTTCTAAAGTCTCTCCTTTTTCAATACGATTCTTAAATTCTTCAGTTTTTTTCTTGAAATCTCCGTCTTTTAGTTTGGAAGTCTCGATTTCGAGCTCGTTTATCTTATTAACAATCCGGGAATAGCGGTCTATTTCCCTTTGGTTGAGGTCCAAAAATTTTGAGAATAAATTAAGCATACTTTAATTGTAGCAGGATTAGGTAATTCTACGAAGCCTCATTCTAGCACACACCAAACACGAGTGCCATTTACTTCCTGCAAAGAAACATCACGTTTGCTTCGGGGAATAGGTAATCAACCTTAAAATATTTCTGAAGAGTTTCTCCGAACTTCATCGCTTCTTTTCTTTTTTCACCAAAATAAAGTCTGTTGAAAACTGCAATACCATTGTCAGATAGCAGGCTAAGAATAAGTTTAAGAAATGAATCCTTAGTAAATTTTTCCGGCACTTCGTAGCCTTTGTACATATCAATAATAACTAAGTCCCACTTTTTCTTACTCTTACTGCTTATTCTTACAAATTGCGCTGCATCGTTAACTATGATCTCTGCCTTACTATTGCCAAGCCCCAAGTGCCTAATGCCTAACTTTACGATTACAGGATCAATATCAACTCCAGTGATTTCAGTCTCCGGCCAATATTTTCTGACGAGTTTTGCAACACTTCCTCCGCCAAGTCCCAATATCAAACAACTATGCACTATGCGCTTTGCGCTATGCACTTTTTTTAGCGTTTCTTTCCAAATATCAGTAACCACACCGCCGGATTGGGTTAGTCCGTCCACTTGAATATACGTCCCAAGCCCCAAACTTTTGACAACTGTAACTTTTCCATTAAATTTGGACTGTTTTTCTTCTAAAACTTTGACGCCACTTAAAAAATCCATTTATCAATTATACTTCACAGCCCTTTACTTCGGCTTCTGTTCGGGTTAGAATGAAACTTCCTATAATTGTATGGCACAACCACCTCTTGCTGATTTAATGCGTCCCACCACCCTTGTGGATTATGTTGGACAGGAAGAAATCGTGGGTAGGGATGGAATTATTACTAAACTAGTTCAAAATGGTAAAAAAACCAACTTTTTTCCTTCTATTATATTTTGGGGGCCACCAGGGTCTGGTAAAACAACCATAACCCGGATTATTGCAAAGGAACTAAAAAGACCGTTTTACGAGTTTTCGGCAGTTAATACTAAAATTTCAGATATTGAAAAGGTGATCGCAAGTACTGGAATAATTCCCTCATTCGCTGCCCAACCCAAACTCATAAAAGAAAACGAAGAAAAAGGAACAATCTCACCAATAGTCTTTATAGATGAAATTCACAGATTCAATAAAGCTCAGCAGGACAAACTTTTGCCATACGTTGAAGACGGCAGAATTATCCTAATCGGCGCAACAACTGAAAACCCGTCGTTTGAAGTTGTTGGCCCGCTTCTTTCCCGGGCTAGGGTGATCGTACTTAAACAACTGAACGAAAACGGGTTACAAGAAGTGATTGAACGTGCGCTTAAAAAGTTAAAACGCAAAATCACTGATGATGGATTAATTTTTTTGATTGAATCAAGTAACGGTGACGGTCGAAGTGCCTTAAACACTTTAGAAATTGCGGCAAATATAAGTTCCGGTAAAATAACATTAGACAACCTTGAACAGGCACTACAAAGAAGACAATTTACTTTCGATAAGCAAGGTGATGAGTACTACAATGTCATCTCCGCCTTTATAAAAAGTATGAGAGCAAGCGATGTTGACGCTGCATTATACTATTTGTCACGCATGATGGAGGCTGGTCAAGACCCTTTATACATAGCACGTAGAATGATAATTTTTGCCTCTGAAGACATCGGCATGGCTCAGCCAACTGCATTAGTGGTTGCAAACGAAGTATTCCGGTCATGTGAGGTCATTGGTTACCCGGAATGTGCAATCAATTTGGCTCACGGGGTCGCCTACCTCGCTTCCGCCAAAAAGGATCGTAGTGCCTACAATGCAATTGTGAAAGCTTCAGAGGATGTCAAGCTTCATGGAAATTTACCGGTCCCTTTGAAAGTACGCAATGCCCCGACAGAATTAATGAAAGATTTAAAATATGGCGAAGGTTATGAAATGTATGATGACGAGAGCCTGCTTCCTGAAAAGTTAAAGGGTAAAGTCTATTACGACAAAAAAGCTTAATCACTCCAAATCATTCCGTCTTGTTTGCCAGAATCTGAAGTATTGCCCTTTCCCTCATTCCCACCTTGTTTATCAGAGTCGCTATTTTTATCCTCACTGCTACCACTAGGATCACGATCAGGAATATCAGTCGGATTCGAATCTTGCTCGGTCATCTTTTTACTATTTTATCTTTACTCATCCATTTTTGTAAAACTTCCGGGACTGTTATTGATCCGTCTTCGTTTTGGTAATTTTCCAAAATTGCAATAATCGTTCTTCCGATTGCAAAGGCAGTTGCATCATTCATATGTGCAAATTCCGTTTCTCCTCCAACCTTAACTTTTGTATTTAATCTTCTTGCTTGATAATCCATCATTAAATCAGAAGTGTGGGTTTCGCGGTATTTATCCTGACCTGGAAGCCATGCGTTTAAATCCATCTGCCGATAGTCGGGTTTGCCCATATCACCTGTACAAATTGCAATCACCTGATATGGAATATTAAGCGTTTGCAACAAATACTCTTGGATACCTACAAAAAAGTCCTGCTCTTTTATGGAATTTTCCGGAGTTGTGAACGACTCCATCTCAACTTTGTCAAACTGATGTACTCTTAAAATTCCTTTTGTGTCTTTGCCCGAAGCCCCAGCTTCCCTTCTAAAACTTGTTGAAAAGCCCACATATCTTACAGGAAGATTCTTTTCATCTAGTACTTCATCCATATGAAGTGGGCCCAGGGTATGCTCGGCGCTTCCGATCAGGTATAAATCATCAGATTCTATGTAATATCTTTCCTCTTTAGGATTTAGTCTTGCCATTTTATTAAATACATCAGGACTGATCATGACCGGTGGAACAACCGGAATAAAAGGCTTTGCTGAGTAACCAGTCTCAATCTTGTCAGCTATTTCTTTCAATATTTTCTCGTCAGTCAATACTGAAAACGCGTACTGAACAAGTGCAAATTCAAGAAGTGCTCCATCCCCCTTTAAATAATTGAATCGTGCGCCAGTCACTTTAGCAGCCGCTTCAACATTGATAATTCCAAGGCTTTGGCCCAACTCCAAATGATCTTTTGGAGTGAAATCAAACTTTCTTGGTTCTCCCCAACTTCGAAGGACAACATTTTCACTTTCGTCTTTACCAATCGGCGTATCTTCCGAATAAAGATTTGGGATCTGCTCTAGTGCGGTTTGGTATTTATCAGTAAGCTCAACCAGTTCGGTTTCGAGTTTTTTTAGTTCCTGTTTAACTTCCTGGCCTCTTGAAACCGCCTCATCTGTTCTTTGTCTTGCAATCTCATTTCGTTCACGTCTTAAGTCTTCAACGGTTTTTAATAGTACACGCCACTCCTGGTCCAGCCTTAAAGCTTCATCAATAATTGAAGGATCAAGCTGCTTGTTTTCAGTAGCTTTTTTAACTAAGTCCGCATTTTCTCTTATAAATTTAATGTCGAGCATTTTTTATGTTTAGCGAGACACAAGGTTCTGGTAAAACCAGGTTCTTATATCGAGCATTTTCTTAGTATATCCTTTAAAACAAAAAACACGCAAATTATTGCGTGTTACGGCCCCTTCGACTACGCTCAGGGAGTTGCCACCTTAACTTGTACTTAATTTAAGACCGTTACGTAGTCATACGGGTTAGTTACTACCCTAACCAGCATCCCTTGATGGAATTCAAGGTCAATCGCTTTCGCATATTAAATCATAAGCACAATTTTTTTTCAATCCCCGCAGCTTTAAACTTTAATAGAGGAAACGAATTTGAAGAGTGGCCTTCCAATATTTCTTTTCCAAAAATCCGATTGTTCATCTGAGTTCATTTCAGAAATATACTTACCACTGACAGGGTCAACTTGTATGCTTTCCAGGGGATAGCCTTCTACTATACTATTGCTTGGCACACTTACAAATATCCTTGGCGACACAATTGTTTTCTCAAATAATTTTCCTTCGGGGGTTGCAACACAAACCGCAAATTCCCACCAAGCTTCTGCTTTTCCCCCCAAACTTTCAACTAGCTTTGAATAGTAAGCGATCATTTCTTCATCACTAGCACGTCCTTCTCCGTTTAATCTTCTAACATTTAAGCCGGGTTGACTTTCATTCCCTTCCAATTCTTTGAAATACAAAGCATTATCCATCGATAATACTGGCTTTCTCAATATTTGAGCGTATGTTAATGCTTTCTTCCGGGAATTGTCCCGCGCCGTTGGTCCATCTTCAGTAACCTCCGGGAGCTCTCCGCTGTTGGGAATTCCAACTACATCAACCAATCCAAGCAAAGCCCCTCTAATCTGCTCAACTTTAGCACTATTTTTTGTACCTACAACTATTTCCTTCATAATCCCAATTCTTTTGATATTCCCTGCAAAGCTTTCAGGCAAATTTCCACATAATCGTTCAATTTTATTCCCAACTTTTCCTCACACAACTCAATTTGCTCTCTGTGAACCCCTTTGGCAAAAGCTTTTTGCGGCCACTTCTTAAGAATCGAATCAACTGTCACTGAATTTAATTTTTTATCGGGGCGAACTAATGCGCAAGCAATAATAAAACCGGAAAGTTCATCGCAAGTATAAAGCGCCCATTCAAGTTTTGTTTGTGGTTCCTCATCCATACCATTAAATTTCCAGGCATGTCGTTTAACTGCACTATAAAGCCAATCTGGAGCGTTTCTTTTTTTAAGTTCTTCTAAGGTTTTTCTAGGATGTTCTTTCGGCCATTTTTCATAATCCGCATCATGAATAAGTCCCACTACCCCCCAATTATCCTCCGTCAAATCAGTAATTGAATAATCACTTTTCTCTGTATTTTTATTTTCCTGTAGTTTTTTACATATAGCTTTCATCTGCGCCTCAACAGCCAGCATGTGTTTAATGAGATTCTTATTCTCCGTCCAGCGTGTTACTAATTTATATGCTTCTTCCCTATTCATAATTTTTTATCTATAAAAAACTCAGTTTGGATATTATCTGGATCCCTAAAAGCTACATATGGATATTTTCCTGCAAATCTCTGCAAACCTCTTGTCTTTACTTTCATTGTTTTAAGTCTGCCAATTATTTCCTTTAACTCTTCTAGTGTTTCTAGCTTAAATGCTACGTGATCCAACCCCACTCGCTTTTCGTCAAACGTTTCGCCTTTAATACTTGTCTTATGGACCCTAAACCAACAGGGTATACCAACTTTTAACAAGCTAAAGGAAATTTTGTTGTCATAATTAAACTTTGTTTGAAACAAATCCTCGTAGAACTCTTTGGTTCTTGCAAGATCACCCACAGTTATGGTTATATGCGCCAAACCTTTTCCTCTAATCATTTATGGCTTCTTTGAGTCGATTTATGACTTTTTCTCTTGGAAATGAAAGTAAAAACCATGCCGCTTTCGGACCGCTGGTTCTTCCTAGTAAACTTAAATAAATTGCTGCAAATGCGTCTTTTGTCGGAATTCCAGCATCTTTTGAAGCATTATAAAGATCAACTTGAAGTTTCTCTGCATCCTCTGCACTTTCAAGCATTTCAATGACTGTTTTTAGATATTTCTGTTGCTCGGGGCTAATGCCTTTAGCCTCTTCTGGCAGTTTCTCTGTCATTTCGACTACAACTTCCCGAGGCGCATATTTCTCAATCCAAATCTTTGCATATTTTATTCTCTCCTCCAGAATTTCTGTTTCTTTTTTATTTAATACTCCCCCTTTTTCTTCCTCGAATTTTTTATAAACATCAACACTTGGTTGTTGAATATAATTGGCTACGTCTCTGAATCTTGCCAAAAATATCCTATCTTTCAAGGGAAGTTTATCGAGTTGAGAAAGCTCAAACATTCTTCGTAATTCTTCTCTACCGTTCGACACATAGGCAAGCCAAGCGCGGTCATAGTCGTCAAACAAGTCTGGAATAGCCAGGCTGCTTTCTGGATCGAAATTTGATTGCTGTTTAATATTTGCTCGCGCATACAGGAATCGCCCCAATTCTGGAGGTACAATTTTTACTAAATCATGTGCTTTTATCCCAAGACCTTTCGATGAACTCATTTTTCGGCCACCAATCAACACAAATTCGTAGGGCATTTTGAACGGCTTAGGAAAATCAAATACCTCCTCACATATTGTCATGGCAATATCGTATGAACCTCCAGCTGAAGCATGATCTTTCCCTGCTCCTTCGATGGTTACACCAATTACTTTCCAATGCGCCGCCCAATCAACCTTCCACGGAAGCTTACCTGTACCGCCAAAGGGAGTTACCTTGCCCTCGTGTCCACACCCTTGAGCCCAAGTAACCAAAGTGGGCTCACATCTATAAGTGACCTCCTTGCCATCCCAATCAAAAACCCGCGTTGTTCCTAACTTGCCACAATTTTCGCAAATCACTTGAAAAGGAAGCCAGCCTTTTTCGCGCTTTTTACTCCCTGCAACTTTATGATAAATATCCTGAATTTTTTCTGAATTATCAAGCGCCAACCTGATTACTTCGTCAAATTTACCTTGATGGTACATTTCCCAAGATGACAAAATTTCAGCTTCAACGCCCAAACTCCTGAATGAGTTTATAAAATCATTTGAATACAAATCGGCCATATTTTCAAAGTCAGGGTCCGGTGAGGGCGCCGTCTTGAGTGGATAACCCATATATTTCCCATACTCCTCTTTTAATTCTTCGGGTAACCCATCCACCGGATCAAAATCGTTGATAACAAAAGTATATGTTGCCTCCTGTCCAGCATCTTTCAATGCTCGATAAATCATGCTATGGACAACCGGGCCCATAAGAGATCCAACGTGCGCAAAACCTGACGGGGTCTTCATATCATCTACCCAAAAGGGCTTAAATTTGCCCGAAGTTATAATGTCTTTTGCAATTCTGTCTGCCCAATGCATATGAAGCTATTGTAACACGAGGATTAGGCTATTTCTAAGATTTCGTAGACGACTTTTCCGGCAGGAGCTTCCACTTCAACCGTTTCGCCGACATTTTTCCCTACTAATGCCTGCCCCAAGGGTGATTCAGGTGATATTTTTTTGTTTAATGGGTCTGCTTCCCATTCACCAACAATGTGGTACTCATGCTTTTGACCATTAACTTTGACAATTACTCTCTTACCTACGGCAATGCCATGTCCATTCCCGTTACCACTTACAACAGTAGCACTTTTAACAACCTCGCTCAGTTCCGCAATCCGCCCGTCAAGAAATTCTAGCTCTTCCCTTGCGTTAATATAGTCGCTGTTTTCGCTTAGGTCTCCTTGTGCGCGGGCATAGGAAAGCCGCTCAACTAGTTTCGGTCTTTTTACATCAACCAACTCGTCAAGCTCATTTTTCAAAGAATCATACCCCTGTTTGGTAAGTTGTACTTGCTTATTCATACTTTTAGCAAAAAAATATCTCTCCTTCTGGGGGAGAGATAAACCTAAACCTATTTTTTTATCTCTCCAACAAGTTACCTGGACTTAATTGTCCTTGGAAGGTAAAAGTTGGTAGAAAAATAGGCTAACATTTGGTTACTTTTGAAATTTTACTCCCCCAATTGGCACATGTCAAGAAAATCACAATGTATCAAAATGCTGCTCTTGTGCGACTAACAGGCGTGAAATAGAGTTATTCTCATTATTTTATTACCCAGTTCTGACACCTTTAGAAGCCCAAGAAGCATAAACTGCACCTTGTAGCTAGAAAGGGGGTGATATAAATGGATGATGACACAAGAGGAACAGGCACAGCCATCGGAGATATGGGAACGATGGGAGCCTTGGGAATTGATCCTGCTCAAGTCCAAAGATATCTTGAAGGCTTAGATTATCCTGCAACCAAGGAAGATATACTAAGGGTAGCAAGGGACAATGGCGCTGATGCAAATACACTAGATACGCTAGAGAGTATCGATGACGAGGTATACACATCGCCTAATGAAATTAGTGATGCAATTGGAACAGCCAACGCCGATATAGACTCACCAGAGGGTCTGGACGAAGAAGATATGGAATGATTAAATAGATAGTGGAATTTTATAAGTTCCGTACTGAATCATTGTGGGCGAGAGAATCTCAGCTTTACCACAGTTATTGTTAAAACATTCTGTTACACCACAGGAAATGCGTTTGGCCTTCTTGTTGAGTGAAGGTGTCAGTTTAGAAATAGCAGGCGTCTTATTGGGTTTAAAGAATCCCCATCACTTACGTGTGCGCTTTCAGAATAAATTAATACCCATAGGCATACTTAAAAGAAAAGCTTATGAAAATAACCCCGACAAAGTTATAAACGCAATAGTAAAGTTTGTTCAAGGAGTTGAGTCAGGTTCGATAATAGATGACGGAGGTGATTTAAAGATACTGTTGGCAAGCGTCCGCGAAGAACTTGACCCGGCAATAAGCGCTTTACGAAGCAACAATTAATACAAGGTTTGATAGCCGGCAATTGGAAGTGTATAATTCCTCTGCCCAATGCCGCAGCGCATTCTTTATTTAATTTCCACTCTTTATATCTTTGTATTCTTAAGTGGTCTTAACTCTACCACCCCCACCAGTTCTCTGCCACAGGTTGTACCAGTAAAAGAAAAGTTAGCTGTAGAATTTCAAAAGTCGGAGTCATTTGTTATTCATGCGGAAAGTGCAAACGCAGTCTTTCCGGTTTCTTTGAACATCCCTGCAATAAATCTCATAGCTAGAATTTTGCCTGTTGGCTTAACCGAAAAGCAAATTGTTGATACACCGGAAATAGATGTTGGATGGTTCACAAATAGCGCCAGGCCAGGCGAAACTGGAACCATTGCTCTCAATGGCCATTTCAAAAACGCAGATGGCAGCCCAGGAGTTTTTTATAATCTCGCCAATCTAAAAACCGGGTCTAACATCTATATAGAAAATTCCGACGGCGGAAAAGTAACTTATGTTGTCACAGAAACAGAAAAAGTTACAGTTACCGACTTTCCTCTTCAGAAAGTATATGGCTTAAATGAAGGGTCACTTCTAACAATAGTCACTTGCGCAGGAGAATTCGATCCCCAGAAGGAAGACTATCTCGAACGTACCATTATATACGCACGTCTTATCATCTAATCAAACACCTCCAATATGTAGCGCACACTACAAGTGGAAAAATAAGGCTAATAAAGGTAAAATATAGTCCTTGGCCAGATTAGCGCCAAGTTTACTTGGCCCCATCGTCTACAATCCCGTATAACGGGAGGGTTATACGATTGCGGCAGCACGCCAAGTTTACTTGGCCCCATCGTCTAGTGGACTAGGACAGTAGGTTCTCATCCTACAAACCTGGATTCGAATTCCAGTGGGGTCACTCGCTTCGCTCGTTCACCCCGGATTCGATATTGCCTAGTAAGGAAACTTTGTGCAAACGAATTCCAGTGGGGTCACTCGCAGACTCGCATACCACTTCGAAAGCGATATTGCAAGGATGGAAGTTGTTTTAAGTTTCGTTTCGTGCTTTTCCCACTTCTTCAGCTTTTTCTGCCAACTCCTCCGTTGAAAGCTTAGTTACATCAATTCTTTCATTATTAAACGCAATTAGGCCCGTAATAATTCGTCTCGCCTTTATGGCTTCAGAGACTTTAAGATAATTAAGCTTAGGAGGATTTTTCTCGAATCCTTGAAGTTCAAATAAAAGCGAGCCAAATAATACATTTGTACCAACTGCAACGTTTTTAAGGTCGCGGATGAACATAGGGAAAACTTGCTCGGAAAAGAAAAATATATGATAAATAAGGCTTACTTTATCCGGATGAATAATCAGGCGATCGGGAAAAAGGTCAAACGGAAACACTGCACTAGCTTCAAATAATACTGGCTCACTTTTGGCCAAAATTGTATCAATTTTTTGACTTTCGGTACGTAAGTCCTTTTGTATAACAACTCCCTCCCGATTGGTTACGTAAATATCCGGCATGATTTTATTACACCTTGTATTTACTAAAAATACATAAAGGCAATATTAGAAGTGCGTAAGAGCCCAAGTTTAAGCAACTATCACTTTTCTTACATTGCTCTAGCTATTTTGTGCCCTATCAAACTTAAGATATATTTTGCTGTGGGACTTAAAATTGCAATGGTGGCCTCGGTTGCGGAGCGTATTCCGCCTAAAAAATATGGGGGCACAGAGCGAGTTGTTCACACACTAACCGAGGAACTGGTTCGGCGTGGGCATGATATAACCCTCTTTGCGAGTGGAGATGCCCAAACTTCGGCCAAACTCGCGGCTTCCTGGCCTCGCTCACTCCGGGACTCAAAATATAGAGATCCGTATGGAATTAATATACCCCTAATGTTAAACATTGGTAGCGCGTACGATAGGCAAGACGAGTTTGACATAATTCACGATCATACTGCCCCCTTTTGCCTACCAACAGCGAACATCGCTCGCATTCCCACTGTACTAACCTACCATGGTCCATTCACCCCTGAAATGAAGCGTATCTTTGAAAGGCTTAATAAGCCCAATATTGTTACAATTTCCAAAAACCAAGGAAAGAGAGCTCCAAATATAAACAAAATTGCAACTGTCTACAATGGCCTCGAGATGGAAGATTTCCCTTTTAACAAGAATCACAAAGGGTACTTGCTTTTTGTTGGTCGGATTTCCATGGAAAAAGGCGTCCATAGAGCAATTGATGTTGCACATTTTCTTGATATGCCACTGATTATTGCCGCCAAATTGGACCCTGTTGATATGGCGTATTTTAATGAGTATGTAGGTCCCAGTTTGTCAGATGAAATCCAGTGGATTGGTGAAGTAGATGAGGCTGAGCGAAACAAGCTTATGAGTGAAGCATACTGTTTTCTTCATCCAATAACCTGGCCTGAGCCATTTGGATTAACTTTAATTGAATCTATGGCCTGCGGATGTCCTGTTATTGCAATTGGTTTGGGTTCCATCCCTGAAATAATTAAACATGGAAAGACAGGTTTTGTTGCCAAAAACACCGACGACATTATCGAGTATGTAACAAAGGTCAATACCATCGACCGTACCTATTGCAGAGCGTATGCTCTGGAAAAATTTAGCGGCAAAGCAATGGCCACCGGCTATGAGCGAGTTTACAAACGAACAATAGCCAGGTGGAAAAAGCGACAATAATTCCGGCTATACTCTTAATTGTAGCATTTGCTATACTACCCATATGAACTTCAAAGATAAAGTTGTTTTGGTCACAGGCTCCAGTAGAGGTATCGGTAAAGCTTGCGCGCTTGCGTTCGCCAAAAATGGCGCCAAAGTAGTAGTAAATTACTTAAATTCTAAGGAGAAAGCGTTATCTGCCGTAGAAGAAATTGATAAGATGAATTCTAACGCCGTCGCTGTTAAATGTGACGTCTCTAAAGAAGACGAGGTTAAAAACATGATTGGTAAGACAATAGAACGATTTGGGAAATTGGATGTGTTAGTTAATAATGCCGGGATTGTTTATGATATACCTTTTTTTGAAAAGACAGTGGAACAATGGAAAAGGTCGCTGGACATTAACTTAATCGGACAGTTTTTGTGCAGCAAATATGCAGCTCCACACTTGAAAAAAGTAAAAGGCAAAATTGTAAATATATCATCAAGCAATGCATTCAATAGCTTTTCTCCTGAGTCCGCTGATTATGATGCCACAAAGGCAGGAGTTGTACTACTAACCAAAAACCTAGCCAAAGAACTAGCACCTGATGTCTTGGTAAACACTGTCGCGCCTGGTTGGGTCGATACAGATATGAACACAGGCCTACCTGAAGATTATGTAAAAGAAGAACTTGAAAAAATATATATTAAGCGATGGGCAAAACCTGAAGAAATTGCAAATGCTGTTCTGTTTTTTGCCTCAGACGAAGCAAGTTATCTAACTGGTTCTGTACTTATTATTGATGGCGGTCATGACTGACGAAGAGTATATGAGGTTAGCAATTGAGGAAGCCAGAAAATCTGAAAGTGCAGAAGGAGCGCCGATTGGTGCAGTCATGGTTAAAGATGGGCATGTAATTGCAACTGGCTGGAGTTTGGTTTGGCCTAAAAAGGATCCCTCGGCTCACGGCGAAACAGAATGCATTAGAAACGCAACACAAAAACTTCAAACACTAGATCTGGAAGGCTGCACACTTTACTCGACTCTTGAATCTTGTTCTATGTGCTTAGCTTGTGCAAGTTGGGCCGGAGTAAGCGAAATCGTCTTTGGGGCGTACAAAGAAGATGTTGAGCCAAATCCTTACGAACTTGCAGATTATCACGCAGAAAGGCATGCTCTTAAACTTACCCCTATTAATGGTAAAAAAATAATAGTCCGTGGCGGCATATTAAGAGAAGAGTGTAAAAAACTAATGGATAACGTCAAAAACTGGACACCGATTGTCTAATCTTCCCCTTGTAATTTAATCCCCAGATGTAATAATCTTTGGAAAGATATTTTAGTTAGACTGCCAGGATGAGCCGATATGAGATCAGAAACTCCATCTATAGTTCACTGTTAACCCTGTTCACAGAAGAGGGTATTAATGCATCCAGCAAAAATGAAGTTTTCGGCTGCATTTTCGGAAGAGATTCCGCAATTACAATATTAAAAATCTTAAAATTTTTGAAAAACCCTGCTTCGCCTGAATTCGTAGATAAGGATCATTTAATTAAAGTGTGTAAAACTGGTCTTTCCACACTGATTTCTCTTCAAGGAAAAGGAGTTAATATTGAAAGCGGTGAGGAGCCAGGAAAATTTATCCATGAATACAGAAAAGAAAATTTTGAACATCTTGTAAATCGCTCAAAACCGTGGTTTGTCTATCCGGACGGAACACTCAAAAACTACGATTCAATCGATTCAACTGCGCTAACTTTAATTGCTATCCACAAATTCTGGAAAGAAACTGGAGATAACGACTTTCTTCTTCAAAGTCTAAGTGCAGTCAAACAAGGTTTAGAATGGATAATTAATTTTGGGGATAAAGACGGAGATGGTTTGATCGAATACACACTACCTGATGAAAGAAAATACGGCGGGCTTCCTGTTCAGTCCTGGACAGATTCCCATGAGTCACTTCTTAACAAAAGCGGTAAATTTCCAAAGTACCCAATTGCCCCGGTTGAGGCACAAGCATTTGCTTGGCTTGCATTAAAACTTTGGTCAGACTTCTATCACAATAAAAACTTTAGTCTCCCCGAAGATCAAACATTTTCTTTAAAACTTAGGCTTCAAGCAGAAAAAATCAAAAGCACATTTAATCTAAAGTTTGTTTTTAAGTCGAAAGGGCTAACATATCTTGCACAAGCCCTAGACGGCAGTAAAAACAAGATAAAAGTGGTAACAGCAAACCCGCTTTTGATATTTTGGGCAGTCTACGAGAGTAAAAATGGCAATGAAATTGTTCTTGACGAGAAATATTCAAAAGAATTGGTTAAGAGAGCATTCATGAAAGATCTTTTTGACGAGAACGCAGGAATTAGAACCATGAGCTCAAGTGAAAGAATGTTTAACCCTGGTCAAAATTCATATCATAACGGAAGTTTCTGGCCGATGCTTAATGGCCTTATTCATGAAGGTCTTGTTAAATGGGGCTTTAGTTTGGAGGCAGAGCTTCTCAAAGAAGCAAGCCTTAAGCCAATAGACTTTTTCCAAAGCCCGATTGAACTTTATATAAGGAGTAGAGAAGGGGTGTATCAGGAGTTTAACAACGGAAACGGGCAAACCAGCTGCCGCGAGCAAGCTTGGTCGGCAGCGGCTTTGCTTGATCTATTAACGCTCTAGTTGGCAGCCAAAAGGGTAGGGATTGAAGTGTATTTGCGCATTTTTATTGCATGTTTTGGAGGCCAGGTTTTAAGCGCAACTTCCAATACCTCGCTTAAGCGACTAGCAAATACAAAATTAATGTCCTTCTTAACCTTCTCCGGTACGTCTTCCATATCTTTTTTGTTGTCTCTTGGAAGAATTATTGTCTTTAAGCCTGCTCTGTGGCCTGCAATAACTTTTTCCTTAACTCCGCCAATCTCCAACACACGTCCGCGCAGTGTAACTTCTCCGGTCATACCAACGTTTCGCTTGACTGGAATGCCAGTTAATGCTGAAACTAACGCGGTTGAAAGTGCAATACCAGCTGATGGTCCATCTTTTGGTACCGCCCCCTCAGGAACATGGATATGAACATCTATTCCTTTCCCAAAATCCTCCCTTAATCCTAAGTCTTGATAATGACTTTTTGCCCAAGTGAAAGCGGCTTTGGCAGACTCCTGCATAACCTCGCCCAACTGCCCTGTTAAGGTCAGTCTTCCCTTACCAGGCATTAATGCAACCTCGATAAACAAAATCTCTCCCCCTGTTGCAGTTACTGCCAAACCGGTTGCCATACCCACCTCGTCCACCTTTTCAGCTATGAGCGAAGTAAATTTCTGCGGTCCCAGGAACTTATGTACATCGATAGAATTAATGACTTTTGGAAACTTTTTATTTTCTGCTATAAGCATCGCAAGCTTTCTACAAATTCCAGCCAAATTCCTCTCTAAGTTTCTGACTCCAGATTCTCTGGTGTAGCGATTAATAATTTCTTTTAGGGCCTTTTCGCTTAATTTTATTTTCTTATCCTCCAGGCCGTGAACTTTTACTTGCTTTGGCCAAATGAAGTTTTCGGCAATGTGGAATTTTTCCTCTTCGGTGTAACCAGGGAAGCGGATAACTTCCATTCGATCCCGCAGAGCCGCTGGAATTGTTTCTAGTACATTTCCTGTTGCAACAAACATGACTTCTGAAAGGTCGAAAGGTACTTCCAGATAGTGGTCTGAGAACTCTTTATTTTGTTCAGGGTCAAGAGCTTCAAGGAGGGCTGATGTCGGGTCCCCCCTAAAATCCATCCCAACTTTGTCAATTTCATCAAGCATAAATACTGGGTTTTTTGTTCCGGCGTTTTTAATCCCTTGAATTATTCTTCCCGGAAGAGCCCCTACATAGGTTCTTCTATGACCCCTGATTTCAGCTTCATCCCGGATTCCCCCCAAAGAGACACGAACAAACTTGCGGCCCAAAGCTTCTGCAATAGACTTTCCAATGGAGGTCTTGCCTACACCCGGAGGGCCTATAAAACAAAGTATTGTGGGTTGGGATTCAAGTGCGGTTTTGCTCTTTTTATGGGCATTTTTAAGCTTCATGACCGACAAAAACTCTAAAATTCGCTCTTTTGTCTTATCCAAGCCATAATGCCCTTTTTCAAGTATTTTCTTTGCGTTTTTAACCGAAATATTGTTAGGTGATACAGTGCTCCACGGCATATCAACCAACCAATCAAGATAGTTTCTTATGTATGCCCCCTCAGGATTGTGGGGTGAGAGTTGTGTTAATCTCTTGAGTTCCTTATTGGCTCGTTTTTCTACATCGACAGGCATTTGTGCCTTTTTAATTTTTGCTTTATATTCCGCAGCTTCGTCAGCCAATACATCTTCATCTGCCTCTTCGCCTAGTTCTTCTTCAATAGTTTTCTTCTTTTCTCGAAGCATCGCCTTCCTCATCTGCTCTTCAAATCTTTTTTGAGTTTTTGAGGAAATAGTTCTTTCAATTTCCAAGACATTTACTTCATGGGCAAGAAGGGAAATTACTTTTTCCAACCGTTTTTGAAGGGAAAAAGTTTCAAGAAGCTTTTGCTTTTCGTTTACTTTGATATCAAGAATGGTTGCAATTTGATCAACCAGTTCTCCCGGATCAACCTGCCCTGAAACAAGCCTCATAACCGTCATTACCTCCGCTTGCTTACCCAGGTTAATTGCCTTTTTAAATAGCTCCGAAAGCTGTGTTGCCAGTGCAGCGACTTCAGGTGAGTCGCTCTTTTCTTCTTCAATTTCTGTAACCCTCCCAAGTAAATATGGAGAGCTGGAAATTACTTCTTCTAGTCTAATCCGGGCATGCCCTCGAACTAGAGCATGTATTTCCCCCTCAGTTGACATCATTTGACTTATTGTCGCAATGGTTCCGTGAAGATTAAGGTCTGTTTCAGTTGGATCCGTAGTCCTCGGATCTTTTTGAGTGAATATAGCCACAACCTTATCTTCCTGAAAAGCTGAATTTACTGCCTGTATGGATTTGGGCCTACCAAAGGAAAGTAGTGTATCTGTGTGGGGAAAAACAACCGAACCCCGAATCGCAACAACTGGAACTGTTCTTTCCAAACCTTTTTTGGGATTTTTATTATCTTCCTTCATGCTCGATGTTCTAGCAGTCTAGCACCCCAACTGCTAAAAGTCAATCCCGATATTGTCGATGCGGATAGTCTATTTAGGGGTGATTTTAAACAAATGCAATTTTTCGATTAATAAAGCAACCACTATTCCAATAAATGCACCCCCTGCAATATCCAGTGGATAGTGAGACAGGCTCATAACCCGCCCCGCTCCTACAAGCAAGGCCCCTGAAATAAATATTAATCCAACCTTTTTGTCATGAAGCCAAACAGTTGTTGCCATTGCGGCAGCAATTGCAGCATGACTCGAAGGGAATGCCCAATCTTCACCACTACTAACAAACAATGTTAAGGGCCTTACTCCTTCCAACACGAAGGGTCGTGGAACCTCAAACATGTCTTTTAATATATGAGTTGCAACCCAAGAAATTCCGACTGCCAGAAGTGCATGAAGGACCTGTTCCTTTTTGATTTTGCCATCAATAAACCACAAAACGAAAAGTCCTGCAAACATTATCCAAATTAAAAAGCTTGCAACAAATGTAATAAGATAGTTCATTCGTGAATTACAACTCTCGTGCCCGGATTTGCAGCGTCTGCTCGGGCAAATCTTTTTCCCTCTGGCACTACCGGTCCGGCCCAATAATATAATTTTTCAGCTACCGGTATAGGAAGATTCACACAACCGTGAGAACGCCTTGTTCCGAAATCATTATGCCAATATGCTCCGTGCAATCCATACCCTTTCCACCATGGCATTTTATCGTTTCCAAAAAACATTACAAACGGAACGTTAGGCAGATAATAATAGTATTTACCCTGCCCACCCTCCATCTTCTGTGCTTGAATCTTATACCCGACCCAAAATTCCCCTTTAGGTGTTGGCCACCAGGGCAAACCTGTTGAAACTTTTGTTTCCAGGTACAAGCTATCTCCTTCCCAGGCTCTAAGCATCTGGTCGCTTAAATCCACCTCAATCCACTTGTTTTGATCAGTAATACCCAAAACCCTTTCCGAACTATCTGAAAATGCTATTTGAGGAACGGGAAAGCTCTCGCCGTTATAAAAAGCAGTATATTCATTTGTTAGTTCACCGCTTAAATCAGAAGCCTGACAGGAATATGCTCCCAACACTTTCTCGCTTGTAATTTTAAATATAACAAAAGAGGCTGCTAGAGCAGCAACTGAAAAAAGCGTAAATATGTAGGCCTTTTTAGTCACTATTCATGCTAGCATAGACTTTACTTGCCCAACAAGCCTAACTATACTAAAGGTATGGGAGTAAAGCATTCAACAATAAAAAGCTTTGGTTTTGCATTTTCTGGAATTAAGACAGCTCTTGTACAGGAACCAAACTTCCGGATTCATATCGTTATTGCGATTCTTGCGACCGCATTTGCAGTATATCTGGGGCTTTCTTCACTTGAGTGGCTTATATTAATTTTTACAATATTTTTTGTTCTGATTATGGAGCTAGTCAATACCGCAATTGAAGCAGTTGTTGACATTGTAAGTCCAGAGGTGCAGGAAAAGGCCAAAGTTGCCAAAGATGTTTCCGCTGCCGCCGTCCTTCTGACCTCCGTTTTAGCGGTAGCCGTAGGTGCGCTAATTTTTTTTCCAAAGCTTCTAGCCCAACCATTCTTTCTTTAGGATTAAGAAGTTATTTTCTTCAATTGAACTTCTAATTCTTTCCATTAAATCGTTTATAAAACGAACGTTATGCAGACTAGTAAGCCTTAAACCCAAAAGTTCTTCTGATTTAATTAAATGAGAAATATAGCCTGCAGAATAGTGGGTGCAAGCATAACATTTACAAATTTTGCTAACGGGCTTTTTACTTTCCGAAAATTTGGATTTTGTAACATCAACCCGGAATTTATTTTCTCTTTTTCCACCGTCTTCCGGGTATATAAATAGTAGACCCGTCCTTGCCATTCTGGTTATTCCGGTATTATCAAACGTGTCCATGCCTCTTTGTACTGCTTCGAATATTCCCTCTGGCCCCCCACCCAGACCAAGAGTATGAAGGGGCTTATCATCCGGTAAGAGGTCCGCTATCAAATCAAGGCTTTCTGCCGTTACCCCCGGATTTGCACCAATCGATTCGCCTCCCATCGCAAGACCAGGAAAACCCATTTGTAAAATAAATCTTAAAGACTGCTCGCGCAGCTTTTTATCTAAATCCCCCTGAATAATTCCAAAAAGTGCTTGGGTGCTTTTTAATTTCTTCCAGGCTACGAAGCTTCTCTCTTCCCATTTTAAAGTTCTGTTAAACGCCTCTGCGCTTTTTTTACTTGAATAATTACTTCCCAAGGGCTGATCAAATGCCATAGTAATATCTGCCCCTAGATCCTTTTGGATTTGCATCGATTTTTCAGGGGTAAGAAGGTGTCTACTTCCATCTATATGGGATGTAAAAACAGCTCCCTCATCGGTAATTTTAACCTTACGTTTAGCTACCCGTTTTCTGTGGCCTATCTTTTCCTTTGGCGTCCACAAAAACGAAACCTGATAACCTCCGGAATCTGTAATTGTCGGCCCAGTCCAACCCATGTACGGGGCAAATCCCCCAAACTTTTTTATTACTTTAGTTCCAGGCTGCAAATACAAATGATAGGTATTTGCAAGTACAACTTGAGATTTTGCGTTAATAAGATCTTCTATCGAAAGTCCTCGGACTGAAGCCCTTGTAGCAACCGGTGAAAAACTAGGTGTTTTAATAACACCGTTGGCAGTTGTTATTACTCCCGTACGCGCTTTGGTTTTCTTGTCTTTTTTGATTAGCTCAAATGAAAATTTCATTGAAGTTTAAAATGATACCACCTTTACATACTCAAGTATAATTAATGAAATGAAAAAGTGGTCTGTATTTGTAATATTGGCAGCAATTACCCTACTTACTGCATATTCTTTAAGACGAAATAGTTTCAATCAAAATCTCTCAAGGCTAACGCAAAATATTGCCGCACCAATTCAGGAAAAATTGTTGGAGCTTCATCCGCTGTCGATTGAATACTTAAGAAAAGCAAATTTCCCGGAGAGTGAGCTTTTGATTGAAGAGGTCTTAAGCCCTGGAAGTAACTATAGCAGGTATGTTGCAAGCTACCAATCTGAGGGCTTAAAAATTTATGGCCTTTTAACTGTTCCTAATACCACTAAACCGGAAGGTGGGTTTCCGGCGATTATTTTTAATCATGGATATATTCCCCCTGCACAGTATAGAACCACAGAAAGGTACGTAGCCTACGTTGATGGTTTTGCAAGAAATGGATATGTAGTTTTTAGGTCCGACTACCGCGGTCATGGAAATTCCGAAGGGGACGCTCGAGGAGGCTACGGCAGTAACAGCTACACAATCGATGTCATTAATGCTGTATCAGCGGTAAAAAATCACGAAGACGTTAACCCGGAAAAAATTGGTATGTGGGGACATTCAATGGGCGGTTATATAACGCTTAGGAATATGGTTGTAAGAGAAGATGTTAAAGCTGGGGTAATCTGGGCGGGAGTCGTTGCCTCATATGAGGACTTATTAAATAACTGGCGCAGAAATAGACCTTCACCAACTCCCGCACCAACCTTATTGCCTCAGGCTAGAAGGTGGAGAGATGAATTAACGCAAACATTTGGCTCCCCCGAGCAAAACCCGACATTTTGGAATTCTATATCTGCCAACAATTACTTACATGAGATCTCGGGACCGCTTCAGCTCCACCACGGCACTTCCGACACTTCCGTCCCTGTTGAGTTTTCCGAGAAACTTGCCGAGCAAATGCGCACAGTAGGCAAAGAAGTCGAAATATATACATACCGCGGGGACGATCATAATATCAGTCAAAATTTTAGCCTAGCAATGCAACGCTCAATAGCCTTCTTTGATAAGCATTTAAAGAATTAGGCGTTTACTGACCTGCTAAATCTTCTTCTTTCGAAGTCTGTGAGGTATTTTTTTCTAAGCCTCAGAGCTTTAGGTGTAATTTCCAAAAGCTCGTCTTTTTCCAAAAAATCCAACGACTGCTCCAATGAAAGCTTTGTGGCCGGAGTAAGTTGGATTACGCCATCCGAAGACTTTGAACGCATGTTGGTAAGCTTTTTACCTTTACAAATGTTAAGGGTAATATCCTCGTCTTTAGCATTTACTCCAACTATCATTCCCTCATAAACTTGCGTACCCGGATCAATAAAAGTAATCCCCCTCCCTTGGGCGTTATTAAGCCCATAAGCCAACGCCTCCCCTGCCTGATCTGCAATTAAGGCACCGCGCCTGATCTTGGGAACGTCTTTGCCTTTCTTTTCAAATCCTGCAAAGCTTGAATTAAAAATAACTGTTCCTTTTGTCGCCGTAAGTAAATGACTTCGAAGGCCGATTAATGCGCGTGTCGGCATATGAAAAATAAACTCAACTTCCGTTTCGCTAATCGGGCTCATGTTTACAAGATCCGCATACCGCTTTCCAAATTCTTCAGTCACAACCCCTACAAATTCATTTGTAACTACTACTGATACATCCTCAAAAGGCTCTTGGGTTACCCCATCCACAACTTTAATAATAACCTCAGGTTTGCCCACCTCCATCTCATATCCCTCTCGTCTCATTGTTTCTAAAAGCACCGAAAGGTGAAGTTCGCCGCGCCCGGAAATTACAAATTTCCCATTTCCCAGCCTTTCAAGCCGAAGGCTTAAATTGTGTTCAAGTTCACGCGTTAATCTTTCATCTATTTGCCTGCTTGTAACAAATTCCCCCTCTCGTCCTGCGAAAGGTGAAGTATTTGGCCCGACAGTCATATGCAGTGTGGGCTCACTAATAAATACGACTGGAAGACCTTGCGTATCCCCGGGCGTTGCAATGGTACCCCCAATTTTTACATCCGTTACTCCGGCAAAGCAAACTATTTCACCACTTCTGGCCACCCGCACTTCCGCTTTTCCTAAGCCCTCATAAACAAACAATTTTTCAACCGTAAAAACTTTACTCGGATTGTCCGTTAGAATAACTTTCATTCCTTTTGTAATTTCTCCCTGTTGAACTTTGCCGACTGCAAGGCGGCCTATGTGGGAATCGTATTCCAATGAGGTAACCATCATTTTAAAACTCTCGGGGTTTTGCGGAGCTTGGGGAACACTGGCAACTATCGTTTCAAGAAGGGCTGTTACATCACCAGGTGCTTCAAAATCACTGGGTAGGGTGTTATAAACAACCCCTCGTCTTCCAATTGCATATAAAACCGGGAAATCCAATTGGTTCTCATCTTTCGCAATTTCCAAAAACAAGCTCTCCACCTTAGCTAGCGCTTCCGCAGGCTTTGCAAAGGTTTTGTCAATTTTATTGATAACAACAATAACTTTGAGCCCAAGTTCCAATGCCTTTTTCAAAACGAACCGAGTCTGGGGCATTGGCCCTTCCTGAGCATCTACTATTAATAGTGCCCCGTCCGCCATACCAAGAGTTCGCTCAACCTCCCCTGAAAAATCCGCGTGGCCAGGAGTATCTATGATATTAATTTTGTAATCCCCGTAACGGATGGCGCAGTTTTTAGCTAAGATTGTAATCCCCCGTTCACGTTCCAATTCGTTTCGGTCGAGAATTTGAGATTGGCCCATCTCCTCCTCGTTTTCGCGGAAAACGTGAGTTTGTTTTAAAAGCGCGTCAACCAAAGTTGTTTTACCATGGTCAACGTGGGCAATTACAGCAATATTGATTATTCTTTGATCCATATTAGTATTTTTTAGACAAAAAACCCCAAGCTTTAATACTTGTCTGGGGATAAGACGTATTTTAACAAATTAACTGGAATTTAGATAGATACACCTATAGTTTGACTTTGGGGACTACTTGCCATACTATATAGAGTGTAATGGAATATTGCCATACACCAATTATGGCCCTTCAGGGGCGTGTTAACAAATCTCGCTAAACGGGATTATTGGTGTCGTGGCATAAACTTCTAGCTAAGTCCCCAATTAGTTCTTCTTGGTGCTTTAACTAGCCCAATAATCTAAAGGCAAACAAAAGGAGGCCGCCTTGTTGGGCTGGTACATTTACACACTAGTTAAAAAGGAGAACAAGATGTTCGGGATCACCATGCGTATCGAGTTGGACGGCTTTGCAGTTAATCTGAGGCCATTGTGCAAGGCTGATTTGCCCGTACTGGTCTCGCATTCAACTCCATGCGTGTACACATGTACACAAATGGTTTGTTTGCGCAATCACTGGAAAACGAGGAGGAGTGGTACGAGAAGAACAGGAAAGACCAGAGCAGTTGCACTTGGATTATCCAACCTGACGGGGCAGAAACCGCAATCGGCATAACCTCGCTCCACCATATCGATGACAGGTTCGGTTCCGCAAGTAGTGGAATCATAATCTGGAACCAAGGTTGGTGGGGCAAAGGGGTTGCCAGCAGGGCGCACCTGGGAAGGACGCTCTTTGCGGCGGATTACTTGAATCGGTTGACGATTAAAAGTTCCGTCCGCACCGAAAACCCTGCGTCCCTTAAAGCATTACTGCGTGTCGGATACAACATGATCGGCATGGAACCACGAACAGGGTATCGCGAAGGTCGATTTATCGACACGTACCTTCTTTGCTGGCTGCACCCAGAACGAACAGAGTTTCTGTTTCCTGAGGGCATGCCAAACATGTACCATGAAGGGCTCAATCGGGCCAAGATCGCTCTTGCACTCGCGCGAGAGAAAGTGATCTTCCCGTAAGGGCACAATAAACGTGTGAGGTTGAGACCTCCCAACCTCACACAGTTTTCTCATTGTATAATTAACTTATGTCAGAGGTTAATGAGCAAAATTCTCAGCATTTAAATCCTGATTATATTGTATTAAACATCGGGAACGTCGAAATAAAATCTACCAATTATTCTTCGCCAATGGAGGCCATGGGGCACAAAAAATTTACCGCTTACAAATGGGGTGAGGGGTTAAGTAAATCTCCCTCTGAACTAAGTAATTCACTCAGGGCATTACCTTTTGAAAACGCATCATATACATACGGCGAATATGTCGAAAATGGCAAGATAAGAAGACACTTATTTATCGAGCAGCCCACCCCGGATGGGGCACGCACAATAGCTGTTATCGATGCAGACAAAAGCTCGCCTCACAGTTACCAACTTGAAAATTTATACGTAGTAGGGCAGAACGGGTACACTGTAGATTTAATCGAAGAATTGAACCCCGAGGTGGACTGTATCTATTCTCCAACTTTGATAAACGCATGTGACTCCGAAGCACAAATTATCATGTTCGGTGATTTAGCAAAATTCTCTCGTCTTATAGGAATGAGAGCAGGTATAGTAATATTTTTACACGAGATGGGTCATTGGTATGATAGTCAAATGAACCCAAATGCATATAGAAAATATATCAATGAGGACAGATTGGTGAAATATGTTGCAAAGATATCGGCGCAATTACGTTTAATTGAATTGCAAAAAAATATTCCGAACAAATTAAAAAGATATTTAAGCGAGTTTACGAGCATGGTCTCATCGGTTGGTACTGAAGTATTGCAATTAGAAGATAACGCATCACGATATGCAAGAGCATTTATGGTATCCAAACGAATTCAAAATGTAGACTTGGCTCCTGGTTTGCCTGAAGGATTGTTTTCTAGGGCACTTGAGTATGCCATATCAACTTACGAAAGAGGATATTTGGGCCGGTCAAGAGAAGTGCCGATTGACGCAGGATATAAATACAACGCTCCTGCAAAAGTGGATGAAAAGACACAACTTCAGGCTACAATTATATTATTAACAGAATATCTAAAAAAACGAAATGTTAAGATCGGTAGAAAATCTAAGCATTAAATAACAATTGGATAACAAATGACGTTTTAATTGTTGTGTTAAAATTGTTTATATGTGTGGGGTTTGTAACATTACAACAGTTCCCGTTTGTAACCTCGCAGGCGGCTGCTCAGTTCAAACTTTGGATTTTATTAAAATGGCAACAATTAGCGGCGGGGCCGGAATGGGACTTTTCTTAACGGTTATTAAAGAAACTATTCAAAAAAAGAAAGATGAAGGAAAAAAACGAAAATAATATCGCAAACTTTCTATATAAAGCCGGACTCTTTTGGCTAAATGTATTTATTTTCCTAAGGCTTGCATCCCTTGCTGCCAATTTTGCAAGAACCTATACAACAACCTTCCAACCATTCGTGAGCCATTTTTTAATACTTCTTTTTGCTTACGGATTTTTTGTGGTATTTAGAAATCTGGCCCAACTTGCAGTTTCAATTGAAGAAAGCGATCAAAAAGCGCTTCTTCCCCTTTATAAAAGAATTGCATTACAAAGCGTTACACTTCTTCTTATAATTCTTTTAACCCAAATCCTTCCGGAGTTTTTATTAAGTATTAGCGTTCAGCTTCAGTAAGTCCGTTTGCTTTGGGCATCTCTTATTTCTTTTTCGCTCATTCCGAAATGATGACCAACTTCATGAAAAAGCGTGTCTTTGATTAGCTGGACCAGATGCTCACGGTTTTGGGCAAGAGACAAAATTGGCATTTTAAATAGTGTGATCTTGTCGGGTAATACTCCTTGTCCGTAATTTCCTCTTTTTGTTTGCGGTATGCCCTCATATAAACCCAAAAGTAAGGTGTGCTCCGGGCGCATCCGAAGTTTCACAAATTGTTCACGGGTGGGGTAATCCTCAACAAAAATATTTACGTTATCAAGCTTTTCTTTAAATTCGGCCGGAAGCTCTTCTAAGGCTTTATTAACATAATTTGTAAACTCGTCCTCAATTTCCACTATTCAATAATACAGGATAATAGAAAAAAGCGGGCCTGGTTTTTTCCTAACCAAGCCCACTATTAAAGTTGAATTTTACTTACAAGTAAGTAAAATTAGTTTTCAACTTATCTGCTATCTTTCCCTGTATTCACAAATTGAATACATCGCCCTTGATTGCTGAAGCCATAAGCTTCCCAACCACCATTTTTACAGTCATCTATTGTCTCTGGGTCTATACTAAAAAGTCCAATTCCTGTGTGAACATTATCGATATAGAATCCGTCACCAGTGACATCAGTTGATGTTCCACTAGAAATCCTAAAGAGTAAAGTCTGAACGGGTACTCCTAATGGATGTAATGCTGGCTGATGATTTGTGTAAAACTGTTCCCAGCTAGTATCGGTATGAACTAGAGAGTCGTTTACAAAATATCTAACTACATCATTTGATGGTCCGTCAATGAACTCCAAATCTACTCCTACTGAATGCCAGTCTGTGTAAGAAAGATCTTCAGCTATTGTGATGGGGCCATCGAAGGATCCATCTGGCAAGACATTAAATGTAGTTACATTTAACCCTGTAGATCCATTATCTTCTATAGAGAAAAATGATTGCCTACCTCCCTGCCCATTATCTGCGCTAACAGTAATTCTGAGTCCAGGTTGTGGTGCTCCAGTAGATGACTTAAAGTCAAAACTCCCAAAGAACTCTGTATTGTCAGCTCCGGTAGAGCTTTCTCCAGCAAAATACTGGGGGTTTCCTCCTACGGGATCAGCGCTAGTCATGGATAATCCGCCAGGTCTGGGTGCAAACGGCATATCGCCAAAACTACCAGCGAAGACTGCGTTTGATATACGCCATACTGTGTTGCCAGCGTCATCTACAATATCTTCATCCCACTTGGGGGCAGACGACCATCCGCCTTGTCCATCCACGCTAACTCCAGTGGTAAATCCTTCAAAATCGGTTGAGCTCAAAGTAGTCGCAAGAACTACTCCCGCTGAAAATACGAGTACGAAAACACCAATCATTGAGGATGTCAAAATTTTCTTAATATTCATTAATTATTCACCTCCTCTCTATTCCTAATCACAATAAACAGACTAAAGGATTAATGCTTGCTTGTCTAGGGTGCAGGGTGTGTCAAAGTACAAAACTGCTAAACACACCACACGTCTGGCATGTTTAATTTGAGGCCATAGTAATTGTTTACCATAAAGTTTCCAAATGCTATATTACTAGGATGGCGGAAAGGGAAAATGACAAAACGCGCCTGAGACTTAGTTTCGATCTCCAAATATCAATCGGGATCGGTGGCCCGCCACCAGCAGAAGATCCGCCTGACGATATCCATCCTTCAAGACTTGCCAGACATCTATATCGTTTTTTTGGAGACCGTGAGGAGGCACGAAGAGTAATTGAAGAATTCCGTAAAGAACACCCCGGCGCAACAAACGCACAAATATTTCAGGCTTTTGCAGCCGGAAATGGTAGACCTAGTACTCATATTAGCGGAGCAAGGGATGGTGAGTTAAAAACGGGAGGAAAGAAAATTAGACGCAGAGCCAATAGGTACAGGTATTAATTTAACTTCCGTAAACAAATTATATCAGGAAATACCTTTAATAATATCTTGCAATTGGGACAGCATTGGGCAATTACTTCTGGAAAAAGGGCATTTGTTGCAACTGGCAGGAATGTTCCTGTGCCGGTGAACTGCCTGGAAAATAAGTTCTCTTAATAATGCATCTATATCAAAAACCTTCCTGTATGTTGCCTTTCCGTCTGACGGTACACGCTTAACACAACCATTCATTCTGCTAAGGGCCAATATCTTGACCATTGACTCCACTCCAGTGTCATTCATGTCAAGTACAAAGGTTTTACCGGTAGTCAATCGGCTAACAAAGGCAAGTGCTTGTTCGCTTAACCTGTCCCCTCTTTCTCTCCTCATAAGCTAGCATTTTACACCCAAAGATTTAAATGCAAAAGGGCAAAATGCTTGCGTTACTTTCTAAACATAGCAAGGAAAGTTATCTCAACCCCTATGGGAATTAGTAAAAGCACGGATAGACGCTGCAAAAGTTGACCTGCATCCTGAGTTTTGGCAAGTAAAAAGGTGAAGGGTGTATAAATTTTGAAAAGGAGTAAAAATGCGCAAACAATTATTAAAAATACTAAAAGCTCAAGAAGCGCTCTGGTATCGGTCCTGCTTGCAAACATGGTGTGTGTCAGTTGAAATATTAAATATATTAGTAACGGGGTAACCCACCAGGCTGTCAGTAACCCATACGAAAGCGCATTCGAAATTATAAAAAATATTATTCCAATGCCAACAATTAACGGAGCCATTCCAATTAGCGACCCACGCAAAAAGTCTGTTTTTCCCACTTCAACACTCCCCAATTTAATTCCCCTCTCTTGCACTTCCGGCATTAAATTTATTCTCCCAACAGGGACCAGCAAAAATAAAGCCATCAAAAAGTGAGCCATTTCATGAATAAATGTTCCTGGCAAAAATATTAAACCTAAAACGAATGTTGCCCGTTCTCGGGTCTTAAAAATTCTGAAAAGAAAAATAAACAGTCTCTGTATAAAAATCCTGGAAAGAATATAAAGAGTTAAAAGTAAAATGAAAAAAGCCAAAACCCCAAGCATTAATTTATTATACCTTCAAAGCCGCTACTATAGCTGAATGCTTCAAAACTAGTAATACCACTCCAAATCGCGGTTTGGCCTTCCTGCATAAACCACCAGATTGTGTCTTGATGCTACCAAAGGAGTTAATCTTCGAATGTTGGCATCAACGGCAAATGGTTTAAGCTTACCGCTTTGGTCCTTATCATAATCATGTGGTGTATAGTCAAAACCCACCATCCTATACCAATGCCTAGCAAAATCCTCTTGACTCCCGCCTCGGAGATAATGCAAATTAGTGGATAAGGTTTCTCGGGATCTAAAAGCCAAATAATTCCAATGGCCGTCAATTAAACCCATAAAAAAATGCGGAATTCGAAGTTCGGCTAGACAATACAAGTCTCCGGCGGAAAAACTTGCAGTTCTCTGACTATATCTGCCATCAGTATCATCGGGTATGGATAAAAATTCACTTCGCCACAACTTTCTAGGATGTGTATGCACATCTGAAAGAGTATTGTCTGCTCCATCGTGAATTAGATTTTTTCTAAGTCTGAAAATTAAATCTCCAGGAACAAAATGCTTTTTACCAACATCTACTTTACCCAGCACTACTTGCCTGGAATTCTGCATTACGCCTTGAACGGAAATTCTCTCATAGCCGTCTTGCGTTTCTTGCCTCATTTGATTAAACACAGCATGCCATTCTCGCCCCAGCTCAATTTGGTCCGGATAGTCTGCCTGTGGCATTAAATAATTCTTGTCACGATTTACGGCAAAAAGATATTCATGGAAGGTTTCAGAATTCCACCTGTCACGATGCTTTACTTCTTTGCCGTACAAATGTATTTCTCTATTTCTATTATCTGCTTCTTCTAATCTTTTACTCCACGCCTCCATCCGCGCATCTAACCGCGCCATCCTTCTTTGGAAAGTTTCCCAAACTGATCTTTCTCTCTGCATAAGTGTGAACTATAGGAGATATTATACTTCAATCCTAAAGTTAGAGGCAAAATCTGGCTCTATAAAGAAAAACATATCAAAAACCTTAATTACAACAGCTCAATCCAAAATTTATCTTTCTTGTTGTCTCTGGCAGAAATCTTGATTTCGTATGTTTTTCTCCCTTCAAAAATATATATGAAATGGTCAATATCTCTGTGTTTGTATCTAAACTTTCCCTCATCAATAAACTCATAACCTTTTGTTGACATGCTTCTTCTGTACCTTACACCCTTCAATCGCTTATTTTTCTTCAAACCATCTTCAAAATAAAAGCAGGCAATTTTACTTTTCTTCTCGTAAACTTTATAGAATGTGCATCTGATTATTATGCTTTTACCGTTTTTCTTTTTATAAAACTGATATTTTTTGAATCTTATCGAGTCCTTTTTCGCATCATCTTCGCAATTTTTTATGCTTTCTAGAAACTTTTGAGACAAGTCTAAAAATGTCTCAAACATTATTGTATCTTTCCCCTTCCAAAGGTTACTGGGAATTTTTTCGTTAATCTCTAATCCCTTTAGGCCATATGTCTCCAATTCCAAAGCGCTCTTTCTAAGGTTGTCGCGAAACTTTTTACTAAAACGAAGTTTTCTGCTAAATTCCCTCCTTGCCTTAATATACTCTGGGTCCTTTGTGAAATCTTGCATGTAAAGCCAGATCAAAACGGTATTTCGTTTTGGGTGGGTTCGTCCTCAAAAATCATTCTTTTATAAATTTTTCTTGTCAGTTCAACGTCTTTTTCGCAGTACTCACAAATCTCGTCAATTTTCCCGTCTTCAAAAGCCTTTGCCAGATTTTTCCCTTCAACTTCGCCGCCTTTGGAGGTAGGAAGCCCCAACACTCTAGCCAAACGGTCCATACTTATATTATTTCGGCTGTCCCACTTGGCCCACTCACACATAATGTCAAAAATCGGGTTATTCCTGTACCTTGCAAAACTAAGCTCTTTACTCGGTTGAACACGCAAAACCACCGATCTTTGGTATAAAAAGCGCAGATCAAAACTGAAAATGTTGTAGCCAACAAATAAATCACAGTCCTTCACAATCTCCCAAAACTTTTTTAGCATTTGCACTTCGTCTCCCCGCAATGTTGCAACCGGCTCGTCGTTAACTGCATAACTGATGCAGGCAATTCTCCCGAAACCGCCGTCAAATGAAGTTTCTGAAAGAAGAGTTTCAAAATCTTTTTTCTTTCCGTCATCAAGCATTTTTTCGTGAAGCTCTTTTAAGATATGGTGCTTGTCTTTTTCAAGAGGAAGCGTTTCAATATCGAAGAACAGTTTTTTCATAGAAGCTATAGGCAATTACCCCGATTCTACCGTGAATTGCTAAAGAAAGCAATTAAATGCGGATAACAAAAGTCCTGACCCTTAAAGTTATTTGGATTTTTTGTCGGTCCAGGAAAGCAAAGCAATTATTGCGGCCGCCAAAAGAATTGATATCCCAATTAAAGTAGATTTCATTATCACCTAACATTTATTTTATCACCACAAACAATTCTACGGTTCTTGCTTTTAAGAAGTCAAAGTTCCTTTAATGGTATGAAAGGCAAAATAGTTGTAGATGCCGAAGATGCTGTACTAGATACTGATGTTTTAATGGTTGTATCAATATTATATTGGCTACCATAAGGATCAGACGGCTGATCATCATTTTTGCACCAGATGTTATTGCAATAATAAGAGGCCGACACTGATAACATGGTTACAGCAATAAAAGACCCACACTTTATGCACTTTTTAATACTCATAAATTACTTTCGCTTTCTGCTGTGTTTTTGAGAAAGAGCGCTGCCAGCAGCAGATTTTGCTACTCTGCTGTAATTCCCTCTAAGCACCTTAGAGGCACTTCTAGCCACTCTTCTACTCGTAGTTTTTGGATGCGCCATATTAACCACCTCTTTTCGGGTTTAATTTGGCTAAATAATATTTTAATTGCAACATTGAGTCAACTAGAAACGAATATGTCACAAAGGATCAGCATTGAAGCTAGCCAGACTCGAAAATTATTGGTGCACTGCCTTTTTAGCTAATTGGGGTAGTATAAAGTAAATAAACTACAACACTTAATATTTTGATCTTATGGTTATTGCTTCTTCAACCATAGCAGATATATTTCTAGATATCCAATCATATATTTCTTTGCTATTTGCACCTATTGGGTTGTAACATTTGGCCACACTTGATAAAGGAATATTACCCCCGAGAAGTATATAGTCAAAAGGGTTGTTTCCAATATGAGAAACGAATTTGTTATTGTCCATTAAACCATGAATGTAAATTCCCGCCACCCCCATGCCTCTGTTCCAAGACTCAACTATTTCATAGTTTATCCACTTCCTGTTGGCTGTTTCGCTTCCAACTAATACTAGTGTACAAGACCTATACTCCAATTGTTTGTTTATCCAGCGTCTGATTGCATCCTCGCCCGCGCCTTTTATCTCTTCCCAGTCATTATCTGGAGCAGGCCTGTTGCCCTCAATCACACCAATGCTGCGAACCTGGGCTGCGCGCCAACAGTCAGGTTTGTAGTGAAAACTGTAGAAAACCTGTCTTTTTGCGTTTAGTCCTTGCATAACCAATATGTTATTCCCACCAACAATACAAAGAACGGAAGGTAGAACATTAGCAAAGTGTGAGACAAGATGGCAGCTAGCCAGCTGTTTCCGCGGTGGCCTCGATACTTGGTGGTGTCCATTGAAAAATCTATCCTTTCTTGCGGCAGTTTGCGTACATGTTCGTATAATGCCCGGAATAATCTTTCTTGAGACAAAAAGTAGCCATCTAACATCCAAAAGACAAGCAGGGGTATATAGGCTACAAAAATAAAGCGCTGATTAGCATCCTTAACAAACAGGGCAAACATCGCAGTAATTAGTGTTACTGTCCAGCCACGGAGAAAAAACAAATTGCCCGACATCCTGCTAATTGTGTTTTGTATAAATTCAAGGTGCTTTCGCTTATTTTCTTCCCTCATAAAATTATTGTTTAATTTTCCTATTCTAATTGACTTTAGCTATCTTGTTTTCTGTATGTTATCGGTTTCCTTTTACGCGATTGTGTGTCTTGCAAAGCATTTGGCAATTTTCTATGTTTGTCTCGCCACCCTTGCTCCAAGCCGCAACATGGTCGGCATCCATTTCAAAAATCTGCCACACCTTTGTCTTGTTCGCATCATTTCCTATAGCACAATATGGGCAATTACTTACCCCTTTGGCATTGGCCATCTTTGTTTGCTTTTCGTATACGACTCTTTTAGTAGCATCGTCAAACACTCGCACTTCAAGTAATTTGGTGTCTTTCGAATCACCCAGTACATACTCAAAAATACCCCTGCGGTTTTTGACATAGGGGTCGCCATAAAGATGTTGCACTTGCTCAGATACTTTTTCCGGATCGTAAAATTTTTTATGATACTCATCATATAATCTTCCCCACGGCAGTCCCCTCATTTCTTTTTCGACGTCGGCAAACACGCCAGAAACCCAGTCAATTACAGTGTTGAAATGTGTTATAAGCTCCTCAATATTGTCATCATAGCGGTGACGACTCATGTATTCTCCCACTTCTCCGCGGCTTACCCACTCAATAGCAGTTGCCAAAAAGTCTTGCCTATTAGCTACACCATTAATATATGACCCCCATTTATAAATATGTGAATTTTGGCTATTGCTGAACTCTTCTTTGGCCTTAGTTACAAACGGACCCGAATAAACGGCATTTAACAGTTCCTGTTCATTGAGCGGCACGCCTGCAATGTTAATTGTCTTAAACCATTCTTTTATTTCACTTTCCGTTCCCATGCACTCATAGATCAACAGTTTTGCTTCCATAATTTTTGCCTGTTTATCTTCTGCCATGCCGCTAAAATACTGCTCATGTTCGTATTCATCCTTAATGGCAAACTTGTTAGTTACAAACCTGCCGATACTCGTTATGCGTTGTTGGCCATCTAAAACTTCGTACTTATCTGTTTTTAATTTATTAATATAAATAAGTCCAATTGGGTAGCCTTTAAGAAGAGATTCTATAACTGCCTGCTCGCGCTTCCCACCGTCACTGGCATAAATATAATTACGTTGGTATTCCGGCTGGATGGTAAGTTTGCCTGTAAGCCCGAACAAACCCTTTCCCTCAAGCTCGTTATACTCGAAGCCGTCAACCACTTCTCGCACTGTAGTATTTGTCCAAAGTGTAGTTTTCATGATTTTGGGTTTTTGTGTTTTATAAGAATCCGTTGAAATACTTTTCTATTGCCTATAATAGGATTGTTATACACCTTGAAATCCCCAATTTTAAACTCCACAGGCACTAAACCGTTTGCGGTACCACCAATTATCCCAAACTGCTCGGGGTTGTATTTATCTAAAAAACTGATTGGTACACCCATTACTCCAGAATAATTACTTGGTATGGCATCGGTAAATGGCACTTCTATGGCGTCATAGTTGTCGTATTTTTCATAAGCATTTTTCGCTCTTAGTTTATCGTCTCTGAACTTTAGGTTATCTTCCATTGTAGACAATCTTAATGGAGTATGTCGCTTTCCGTGATCCAAATTTGTAAACCAGTGACAGTTGCGAAACTTCACAAGTCCCGTTTTCTCATCATAAACACCTAATGCAAAATCTCTGACGTTTGGTGTCAAAAAATAAGCGTTACCTGCATTAAAACCTCTACCCAGCCACATTTTATTTTCTTTTATAAGTGGAAATAGTTCTTTATATGTAATGGCATTTAAACTGGCAATTATTGAAAACTTTTTGTTGTGTTCAAACAGTTGTTTAACATACTCTCTAAAAAGACTAAATGGTGGGTTGGTAACCACAATGTCTGACTGCTTCAAGAGTAATATGCATTCATCGCTTCTGAAATCTCCAGCGGAGTAAATGCTATTTCCATGCAGTTCTTTTGATAAATTTTGAGGATGAGTAAGAAGATAATTAATATCTTCACTGTTAAACTCTCCGTCATTATTAAAATCCCCAACAGTTGTTATTTCATACGCCACAGCTTTAGTAGAACGACCCTTTGGTCTTGCAGCTTCTTGATCAGTGACTCCCGTTCCAGGAATGGCAGACTGAGTGAAGGCAACTGGCGAGCCTTTATAGCTTGTTGTGATTAGTTTTTTTAACTTGAGACGTTTGAAATTAAGCGCAAAATATCTAAAAAAATTGCTCTCAAAAGGATCATCGCAGTTGCAGTAGACCACCTTACCTCGAAACGTATCTGGGTTATATTCCAAATACGCTTCCATTTCTTTTTGGATATCAGGAAACTGGGTATAAAACTCGTCGTTCTTTACCCGTTTTGCGTTTGTGAGATTTTTATTGGCCATTCTGACCGTATTTTACCCCAAATTGCTTGGGTTTGATAGATTATTGCCTTGCTCAGAGGTAATATTAAACTTAATGAAAAAGAAAATTAGGAGTTACTGGTTTAAGTTTTTAAATCTCATTGATCCGGCTCCGGTAAAATCGAAAAATGAGTCTCGACAGGAATGGCTTGCCAGAGTTCCCCTAAAATATGCCGTGCGGTATGTGAACCAGCATTATTACGGCAAGCTAATGATAGACGAGGAAGATATACGAGAAACAGTTGCAAAATTTGAGGTTGCTAAAGAGAGGGAATTGATGAAACGGGTATTAACTACATACATTAAATATAATAAAAAGGTCATTGAAAACTACAAACTGGTAATGGCAAGAAAAAGTTTGGAAGGCTAGCACAAAGACACCAATTGCCACAATTGCGTAACTATCTAAACCACTCCCAGGAGGGTTCCGCAATTTCCTTGATATTGCTTTGGTTTAATTTATATAAGCTGTCTTCTTTAACCACTTGCCATGTTCCTTCAAAGTATTTAAAAACAAGCTCGCCGTTAACCCAATCTTGAGAAACTAACTTAACAAAAATTAAATTCTCGTCTTCTTCATCCGGAATTGCTGACAAAAGCTCAACGTGTAATGTCTGGTTGTAACCTTCGGTCCACTGTTCAAATGATTGAATTGTGGCTTTTCTCTCACTGGAAATTAACTCGTATGCGTTTTTTAAATCCCTTGCTCTTATATGTGTATAAAAAGCTTCTACAGTTCCTTCCGGAGAGGATAAATCTATTGTAATTTTTGCTACATCATCGGTTGTATAATCGCCAAATGAGTTCTGAACACTGACCATATCAAGGAAAAGCGAGAGGCCGGAAAGGCCTGACAAGTTAACCCCCAGGACTTGCCCGCAGGAATTAACCAACGGCCCTCCACTCATTCCGCCATTTAAGCTAATTTCCGTCTGAACCACTGTCATATCCAGCTCTTTTAAGTATCTTTTTCCGCCGTACGAACCTTTTTTAACGGTTACATCACCTACCAAATCTGACCCGAGGGGGAACCCGGCGGTATAGATTGGTTCACCAAAGGTGGGGTCCGCGGAAAGAAGAGCATTCCCGTAGAATCCATAAAACGAAAGTGGCGTAAGGGCTCTTTCAACCTCCAAAATGGCAACGTCTTTTTTCTTACTTCCCCGTATTCTTTTAACTGTCTCAAATGTTCCGTCCGAAAAGACAACCTTTGGGGTTGGCTCACCGTCAATTACATGGAAATTTGTTAAGATTTCTTTTTCTGATATTGGAAAACCGGAACCTTCCCCGTACGCCCCGATTACCCTGACAACACTTTCTTGCATTAGTTTTCTGACATCCTCCTCATTACATTTTAATTTTTCAATTCCCCCGAAGCGCCTTTCAACATTTACAAGCCGAGTGTGAAGCGAATAAGTAAATGCCCCCAAGAGCATAAATGCAATCGTTAAAAGCACGGAGTATTTGGTAAATTTAACAACTGCCATACTATAACAATAGTACCCCAAATTGCTTGACTGGGAAATAATTGATAAATTGGTTTAATGGACCAAGTCCTGGATTCTACAGTCTCCCACCGTCCTGGAATGTCCCGAAGGAAATTCCTCGCACTTGCAGGTGTATCAGCTGGGCTAGTTGCTGGCGGCAGTAAGGTTATTGATTTTCTTAACACTCCATCAAAAGTTGAGGTGAACCAAAATGTTCTAAGCGAGATAAAAGCAAATGACTTGGAGCTGGGAGAGCTTGGCAAAACACGATCTGAGTACTTTGCACTTTGGCCGTACTCCCGTATTTGGGTTGTAGTTAATAATCTGATTGCATCACAAAAATTAGACGGAATGGAATTGGAAGAAGGAAAGGAATATTCGCTTATCAATTTACTCCAGCTTGACAATAATTATGATAATAATTTTAATCCAAACGCAGGCTATATTGCCGGAGTTCTTTCAAGGAGATTTCCCCCGTTTATTTATCCCGCAGAAGCACAAGGCTTATCCCTTACTGCAACCTGCTTTGCCCGCGCTGCCTCCTTATCCCCTGTTAAAATTGTTGAATGGAACACGCACCCAAACAACGATATACCTAATTATTTTAATCCAGATTTACAATTTACAACCCACCCCCAGTTCCAGTCACCCTCGACAGATGCGACAGTTTATAGCAGTAATAATTTTAGATTGGATTTTAAATTTACACCGCTTACAAACTTAAAATTAAGGTACAAAATAATGGACACAAAAGGACGGGGCCTAACTCTACCTGGACTACTGGAAGCGGTTAAGCAGTACCCGCGTTCAGCATTCGTTAAAGGAACAACTCCAATACTATTAAGAGTGGCTTTTGGAAGTGCAACCGATACAAATCACCAGGTTAATTTCACTAATTTTGTTTCTGACGAATATGACGGAAGGAAAAGGCCTGGCTTCGTAAGAGAGCTTGTAATGGGAGAGAAAGTGGTATCTAAAGAAAAAATACAAGCACTTTACGACACTAATGGCACTTATATGCCGTAATTTTACTTTACACCAAAATAGGGCATAAGCGCTTCGGTTACGACCACGGATGTGACACCAGAAGCTACAAGCACAAAAATAGTGGCAGCCACTTTCCTTCGTGTGTCTACTGGAATTTTCTCCCATCGATCACGAGGTGAGATATGTGACAATATTTCCCGAATCTCTAAAATTTTCTCCCTAAACTCCATTTTTCCTCTTTGTCTCAGAATATACCAGTGAACATCAATCATTTCGTCCGTCAGGACTATTTCCTTTGATCCTGTCAACTTGCGAAACATCGTGGCTGGTGTTTCACCTTCTGGAATCAAGCTTTCTTTAGACATAGTTAAATCTTATAAAATCGAGAAAAACAAACACGCAACAGGTCAAGTTAAATTGGCAGAATTATATCATGCTTAGCGCCCAGATTTTCTCCTTCTTCTTGAATATCCATAATATATGCATCCGAAAAGCCCGCTCGGCCGCGGGACTCCGGGAAAAACATTTGGGAGGTAATTATTTCGCGGCCTTCAATGAAAATCTTGAAATGAATATGCGGCGGACGAAAGCCGGTTCCTGAACCATATCCTTTTGGTACTACAGTTTCAAATCGATACTCCCCGTTTTCATTTGTCCGAATTTGCCCCCTGAACCACTCATCCGGATAAACTCCTGTTTCGTCCGCCTGCCAGATGTCAATTACTGCATCAGGAACTGTTGTCTGGCAGTCGTTTAATAAAACTTTTCCTTCAACAATTAACTCTTGGCCGGATGAAGTAGGATCAGATATCTTTTCTCTGAACGGGGAATTTGGTTTGTAGTACGGCCCACCGCCATCCGCAAATGTCGGGATGCAATCTCTGGTCTCAGTAGGATTTGGGGTTGCCTCCCAAGGAAGAGTTTGAGTTTGGGTTCTAACTCTACTAAACAAATAGGCCGAAAGAAGCACTAAGCCAAGTACTACTACGACCAACAGCTTACCAAGTTTCATATCAAATTCAATATAAAAATTCTACTCATCAATCTCAGGTATTGGAAGGTTTCTGCAAAACGCCAGTTGCAGGTCTTCGCAAAAGTTGATCGCTTGGGTTTCTAACACATCTTCTGAATTAATTATTTGTTCAGCTCTAAATAAAATATCTCTAAAGGTTTTAGTCCCAACAACGTATGAAGTATCAAGCGTTAAAGTTTGATCATCTGTAAATGTTGCTTCTTGCGAGACCTGAACAACCGGAGAGCCGGCTGAAGGTAAAAGCTTGTAAAGAAAATCTGCGTTATTGGTGGCCGGATCTTTGCATATAAAAGTTAAGGTATGCCCGATACCAGCGCAATTTCTATCACAAAGTTGTTTCCAATTAAGACATGGCAACCAAGGATAATCGTACGTCTGCGTTTCCGCACCGTTTACACGCAAATATTGTGGCCGTTCTACGTTGCGTAAAAAACAAATACCCCTTAGCTCCCCATCGGGCATCTGCCTTCCGACTGAAAACGAGGGTAGTTCCGTATAACATAGCTGCATGGAAGCCCACATACCATCTATGCAGAAAAAATATCCTAATGTAGGCGCACCATTAGCTTCTGGGTCTCTGTAAACGGTTAAGCTCTGGTATGGCACCCCGTCAACTCGGTGAGTAATTGCATATCTTTCTCTTGATATAACCAAGTAGTCGTGAGGGGTTGGGAAATTATCAAGTGGTACAACTCTTTCTGCGCTCATAATTGTGAGTATTGTACTACTAACTCTTAAATAACTGTATATCTGTTTACTAATATTAGGGTTAGAAAAGCTAGTATCTTAAGTGCATGGGGAAATACCTGGAAAAAGCAATCTGCAAGGCATCTGAAAATATAACTTCTTCCTCTGCCGACAAACTTCCGCTTGCCACAATCTTATCACCTTCGCCATAAATATGGTCAAACACACCTCTGGTCATTGCATATGCCATATCAACACTTAGTGTTGACGTTTTACTAAACCTTTCGGTCAAAGAAATCTGAATAAGCGGGAAGTTGCTGGCAGGAATAATTCTGTAAGCGAATGAGGCAAGGCCCGTTTCCGGATCTTTGCATATATTCGTGCTTGCCTTATAAAACTCTGGTCTCTTGGCGTCTCCTAACTTAGCCCAATCAACATTGCCAAGGTCCTTTTCAGTTTTAACCGGTGGACGATTTGGGCTAGTTAAAAAAGCATAATATTTTACACGTTCATCCCCTAGTATTAATTGAATGTCATGCACCCCCGAAGCACCCAGACTTCTACCGACAGTAACAGCACGCAAGGTGGTGGAGCGGAAATCCGGGAAAATATGGATCTTTCCCCATATACTATCCAGGTGAAATGTGTAAATTAAAGAGGGCGCACTTCCAAACTCCTCATTATTGACCACCTCAATTGTCTGAAAGTGAGCATTATCACGCACTTGGATGATCGTTCTTGCCTCAGGTGAGATGTATAAACGATCGGTTAGCCTGCCGAATTCTACAGACATTGCTTAAAAGTCATTTTACTCCTTTTGGAATTGCTATCAAGACTCTTACGGCTTTCTAACTTTAATGAAACTTTTTGTTAACGCTTAAGCGGAATAATACTGCTTATGATCATTAAGCGTAGAAAGGGGGTGAGAAGCATGCAGGATGACAATATGAATGAAAACTGGGATCAAAACATTGGCGAAGATCGACAAAATCAGGGCGAAATGGACCCGACTACCGAAAAAGGTAGGAAAGGTGGTAAAACTCGTATTGATAGAGATATAAACGAGGATACACCGGATACGGGTGAAGCAATCGATGAGCAGGATAGGGGCGGATTTGGTGACGACACAGAGCAAATATAACGCTAGGCCAGTCCCAACAAACACACTAGGCAGACGGTGTGTTTGTTGTGGGAATTATTTCGTAACCGTATCAAGTATATTTAAGAACTTTCCGTAGTTTTGATAAATAATGTATCCTGCGAATATCAGAAGGCTGGGAAAGATTATCGCTTTTTCGGCCATTTTACCTGTTGTAATCCGCCATGCTTTAACAGGTGGAAAACCAAACTTAAACGGCAATGGAAAGAGTAGCGGCACTCCCTCTTTTGTCAGAAGGTCCATAAATAAATGGGAGACGTAGCCTATCATAAATGCCCACCAGACAATTTGCATATCCACGAGTAGCACCGCCCCAATTTTATCCAATAACAAGTTAACCAAATAACCAATAACTAAAAGGCCAAGCAGCGAATGTGAAATCATTCTATGCCCGCCAAGAAACGGCTTAACAATCCGGCTTATTATGGAACCTGCAGGGAGTCTCCCCCAAAAGCCTGCCGCCGGCTCATCTAGATCCGGGGTTAATCCACCCATTAAACATGCGCCAAGAGCAACAATACCTGTAGCCAGGCTCATCTGTGGAATATCGTAGGCTGAAACCACTAACGTAAGTGCGGTAAATGCCGCCAAATCATGAGTTCTTCCAGTCATAACTATTTTCCGAATGCTTTAAGAATTGCTTCTCGAATATTGGTACCACTAAACCAGCCATTTAGATGGACCAGGGACCTCTTACTCCGATTAGTATTTCTTAAATAATAATCGTTAATCTTGCCCCCTTTTTCTAAGAATCTTTCGATCAACTCTTGTGTGGTTTTATTGGAAAGCAATATTTCATATTAGCACATTAAATACCACTTAGCTTGGCCAGATTAGGTTTAATCAAGCCTCCGTGGTATAATCACAATTGTTGACTGCGTAAGAGCTCTAAGAAAAGTTACCCCTATCAGGAATACACTATTTCGACACGGCTCCTTAGAGTGTTTGAAATGGCTATCCCATCCACACATTATTAAGTTTCGCGTTAACCAAATACTATGTATAAATATGCACGTAGGTTTAGTTCCGGAAGGAACAATAGCCGGTTTGATAGATCAAACAGACCCTCTCACAGGGGCAAGCGTTTCAGTGGCAAAAACTTTGGCACCGGTAATCGTGGCGAAAATCGCCGGTCAAGATTTGGCAGAAGCAAACTCGAGGGCAAAGTTGATATTTTCATTAAAAAAGCTAGCCAAGTACCAGAAACATCCATTTATACTCCCAACATAAGTTTTGATAACTTGCCAATTGATGCCCGTCTAAAGCAAAACATTGCCAAAAAGGGCTATAAAAACCCCACTCCAATTCAAGATCAGGCCATTGTTCCAATACTGGAGGGGCGGGATTTGATTGGACTTGCAAGCACGGGAACAGGTAAAACCGCTGCTTTTTTGATTCCTGTTATAGATAAGATGTTAAAAAACCCCAATGAGCGCACAATTGTAATTGCGCCAACACGCGAGCTGGCAGCACAAATTAACGAGGAGTTTAAGGAATTTTCTAGAGGGTTTAATTTATTCTCTACATTAGTAATTGGGGGAGCAGGTTTCGGAAGACAAGTGGAAGGCTTAAAAAGAAACCCCGATATTGTTATTGCGACCCCCGGAAGACTTAAGGATTTAATCGAACGAAATATTGTAAGAATGGACACATTTTCAATCTTTATATTGGACGAAGTCGACTTAATGGTTGATATCGGTTTTATACATGAGGTCAAGTTTTTTATAAGCTTGCTTCCCAAAAAACGCCAGTCACTTTTCTTTTCGGCTACTATCCCGGAAAAGGTTTTGGGGATTTTGCAAAATTTTGTTAAGGAACCGGTGCGTGTTTCTGTCAAAAAACAGGAGACTTCTGAAAATGTTGATCAAGACGTTGTTAGAGTAATTAATAAAGAACAAAAGATTGAGCAGCTACATCAGCTGCTTATCAAAGACGGTTTTACCAAAGTTATGATATTCGGTAGAACAAAACATGGAATTGAAAGATTAACAAGACAACTCACTGAAAGAGGTTTTAGGGTTGGAGCGATTCATGGAAACAAAAGACAAGCCCACAGACTTAGGACTCTACAAAGCTTTAAGCAAAATAACATCCAGGTTTTATTGGCAACAGACGTTGCTTCGAGAGGACTTGATATTGATAACGTTACACATGTTATAAATTACGATCTTCCTGAAACCTATGAGGATTATATTCATAGAATCGGAAGGACCGGTAGGGCAAATCGACGAGGTGTTGCTTTGACTTTTGTTGAGTAATTTATGCTTGTTAATTATATGAAGCGATTTCTTGATTATTACAAAAAAATGTTCAAGGAAAACGGCAGATGGTTCCGCGCGGTCACTATTTGGTTTTTGATGGCTATGATTTTTGGTGTTACTGCGTTTCGTCTTAACCCCAGGCTATTGGAGGAAATTATGAAGGATTACTATGAGAAGTTCGGCTCTGATATTATATTTGATGCCAAATTAGTTTTATTAATTTTCAAAAATAATTTAACCGTAGTTACAGCTTCATTGATTTCCGGTTTGTTGCTGGGACTCGGACCAATTCTGATAATAATTGTTAATGGTTTTGTTGTGGGATATGTGGTAGCAGCATTTTTTACTACACCCAATACTAGTGTAATTGAGCTTGTAACCCGCTCCCTGGTTTATCTGTTGCCACATGGCATTATAGAAATCCCGGCAATCCTGATCGGTGCAGCATTGGGTTTGCGCTTGGGGACAAATTGGATAAGATCAGAAACTAAGTGGAAAACCTTCAAGCAGGACTTGTTGCTGGTACTTCTTTACTTACCGGGAATAGCATTTTTGCTTCTGATTGCCGCATTCATAGAAGTGTATGTAGGAAAATTCCTATTATGATTTTATGCATATTGCTATAGACTGAATTTTGATGTAATAATATTTATATGAAACTTAATCCATTTAAAAATATGAAAATGAACTGGTGGCAGATGGGGCTTTTTAAATCCGCCGCAGTTGCTTTTGGAATTTTATTAGGAATTTACTTCACGGAATTTTTTGCAAATCTGCTAGCTTTAATGTGGGTGGTATTTATTGGAGCAAGCGCCTATATCCTCTACCACTGGGCAAAGCAATAAGCTATTTCTCCCAAGGGCTTCGGTTTTTGAGATAATACGGACAATTCATGCAAGAAGCTTCGAGTGTTTTTATTACAGTTGGGTCTTCGACATGACCAGTTCCGTGTAATACTGCAACCTGCGTTGTCTTACCATCTTCATAAAGACCAGTTATTTTGTGTTGGCCGCTAGTAACAACCTCAGGGTGTTCGCAAGCATAGTTTTCATTAAAACCTTGGCTTCTTAACTCGTGGCCATCCTCCCCGCCATACCCAAAAGCCAGAGAGTGATGGCAACTCGCCCATTTTTTAACAATACTTTCTGCGCTCATTAGTAACTTTCTACAAATTTAGCCCTATCTATATAAACAAGTCTTTTGCTGTTAATTACTTCGACCATTTCATCAAAATCCGCAAACACATTTTTAAGCTTTCTGAATTCAACTTCAGTCATCCAGATATTCTCTCCTTCCGGTACTTTAGTTTTTAGTTCTCCAGCTATATCCGTAACTTTGTAGACCCAAAAGTACTTATCCTCCAAAAGCCTGCCGTCTTTATGGAAATGGTGGTAATGCACTATTCCTTTATGAGTGAATTCACCAGTTAATCCAGTTTCCTCGAAAAATTCCCGCTTAGCGCATTCCAATGGAGTTTCCCCCCACCTAATTTTTCCACTATGTGAGCCATACCAGCCAAAGAACGGCACTTTAAGTCTTTTGTGAACCAGGTATTCAGTTTTTCCGTGATAACCTCTGACAGCATGCATAGCAACTGCCAACTTGGCTTGCCTTTCAAGTTTTTTCGTATCGGTGTCCATTCGGTTTGCAAACTCTTTGCCAATAGTTGTTAAGGAATATCTGCCAGCAGTTTTTTCAATTAAACCTTGTTTTATTAAGTGGTTAACATGGAAAGTAAAGTGGTCATTAGTAAGGTCCACCTTTTTAAGATCCCTAAACCTTGCTTGAGGCTTAAATAAAAGCTCCCTAAGTATTGAAATCTGAAACTCGTGAATCTTGATGTCCATTAATGGGTATTATTTACTAAGAAAGATGGAAAATCTAGTAAAGCCGACTTTACTAAACTATTTTAAAGTAGCTGAAAACACTTCGTGGTATTTTTTAATATAGTCATCTACATACTTACGTTTGTATTGCAATATAAATCTTGGGTGCTCTAGTGCATAAACTTTGTCAAAAAATTTATTTTCTAAGTTAAGCTTTTCAAACACTTTTAAATTTTTTCCGGAACCGAAGATGATTGCGGAGTGGGTTTCTCCACCGAGTTCGATTTGCTGTTTAATCGTTTGAACAATAAAGGGGAGTGTAGCTGACAAAAGTTCAGGGTCGTCGTAATAATTATAGTTTTTGCCGTTTTTAACAAATCCCAAAGGGGAAAGTGCAGTCATAAAAAATTTTGAGTAGAATTTTTTTGGCCCACCCCAGCTTTCAATAAAATTGTATACAAATTGCGCAGAAAGCTCCGATTTATAGCCTAAATTATGATCAATATTTAAGTGATTTTTAAGTGACGGCGGATCAGTAAAAGTTATACCGGTAATCCCTGCACCAAACCTTCCAGGATTTATTCCAAAAACCAGAACCCGCTTATTGTTGTCTGAGAAATAATTATCTAAGAATGTTTTAGCAACCTTAGCAGTTTCTGGATTTTTATGCGGATTCATTACTTCAATCCCAGGGGGAAGCGGCGGAGCGACCAAATTCTTATAAAACTCAAAAACCCTCTTTCCAAATGTCATGACTCGTTATCCATCCTGCCCACATATTCCCCAACATTTGGAAATCCGTTTTTATAATCCTCGTATATCTTTTTAGTTAAAGGTTTAGGATATAAATTGTCGGGGAGGTTTTTGATATCAAGCCAGGTGGGCCACTTTTTACCATCATCCTCTGGGTCTGGTCGGCCCTCAATCTCTTCAAACTTATTAATATCTCCCAATATAAAAAGTTCAACACTGTGTTCGCCTTTTTCTCTTAAAATGAAATCCCTAACGTATAGAATTTTCTTGAAAGTGAATCGTACATCCTCTCCCAGCTCCTCCCTTATCTCTCTTTCCCACCCTTCCTTAATTGTTTCTCCAAATTCCAATTTACCGCCGATATAAAAGTAGTAATCCTCGACTGAGTCGTAGTATGCTAGAAGTTTTTCGTTTTTGATGATCACAAGCCTCAATCGGACTTTGATTTTTTCCTCCATGCTGAGGTATATTTTACTCCGATTTGGCTTTTACAACAATCGGTCGGACGAGGTTTACGCCAATCATCGCAACCTTGGCCGCGGCACTAACGATAAAACCCATAAGAATTATATGAAAAATTTTGTTTGTTAAAGCAAAAAAGGGTAAGGATTCGCCAAGATTAATGGGAACTTCCATTGGAATTCCTCGATCAGAAGGTAGGGTTAAATTAAAAATTAAGGGTGAGTTTGGATCGACAATTTGAACAGGATTTGAAATTCCGGCAAACACCCAATACGTGTTTACAACAGCGAAGAGAATTACAAGTATTCCAAACCCAAGAAGAATGTACCCCAACACCTTTTCAGACATTATTTGAGTATAGCAAAAGAAGATCGTGTAAGCTATTTGCCATCCTGCCAATTACTTATATTACATAGTAAACTGGATCTGTTAGAATTTACCCATGCTCAATAAAAATGTCTCAGCTGGCGTTGTGCATAAATTGCCGAAGGATCTACGAAAAGTACTACTTTCCAATTCACAGGTTTTGACTAAATGGGAAAGTTTAACCCCACTTGCCCGGAATGAATGGATATGTTGGGTAGTTTCAGTCAAAAAGTTAGAAACAAGAAAAGAACACGTCAATAGGGTTAAGAAGGAGTTATTGGAAGGCAAGCGTCGGCCGTGCTGCTGGTATGGATGTATTCACAGACCAGATAAACCAGTAAGTCCATCTGTACAAAGTATTAAAAGGACAAAATAAATTTCACCCTAATATCAGTTGCCAATTTTTGTAAAAATCCCTACAGCCAGTTCTGCCCAAAGATAGAGAAGTACGAACATAAACACAAGACCAAGAACACCCCGATATTTTTTATTCACCCTTCTTGCTGCCAAGATGAATATGCTGCCGGTCCCAAACAAAAGACTGCCCATTGCGACAAAATCAAAAAGTGACCAATTAACCCCATCTTTAGTAGAGCTACCAGGGTCAGTCACTCGCCAGCCAAACTGCATTGCCATTAAGGGAATCAGCAAAATAAAGCCAGTTACAAGCGCAATCCAAACAAATACCTTGTTTTGCATAATTAAACTTAAGCTTTTTGTCTTCATTGCTTAAATCATTATATCAAAGGCAGGCAACAAAAACGGCTACACCCGAAGATCAAAATAGTTAACTCGAGTCAATGCTTATCGTGATAGAATATTAAAAATGAAAGCCAACGGGAAAAATCACCGCATTTACAAAATGAGCTTTGCTAGTGTATATCCTTTATATATTGCCAAGGTGGAGAAAAAACGCCGCACGAAGGAAGAGGTGGATAAAATTATTTTTTGGTTGACCGGTTATAACCCTAAAGGCTTAGAAGCGCAACTAAAAAAGCAAACTGATTTTGAGACTTTTTTTACAAAAGCTCCCAAATTAAATCCTTCCCGCAAGTTAATAACAGGAATAATTTGCGGTATGCGGGTTGAGGAAATTAAAGAGCCATTAATGCAAGAAATCCGCTACTTAGATAAATTGGTTGACGAGTTGGCCAAAGGCAAAGCAATGGAGAAAATCCTGCGGACAACGTAGCGCCTTCCGGGTGATATGGGTTTACACATCTCACTTTTTAACAGGCACGAGCTGGGAGACCTGGATTCGAACCAAGATTAATGGAGTCAGAGTCCATTGTCCTACCGTTAGACGATCTCCCATCATATTGGAGATCGGATAACGGCCAATCTCTGCTTACCGTATAGACGATCTCCCAATACATGCGTATTTTATCATAGAAGCCTCGTGAATTGCGCGTTTGTGAAGCTATTTTTTCCTCGCCCAGCCTAGGAGAAATTGGAGGATTTTTTCCATCAAACCGCCGCCGCTTTTAGAATATGTTTGCTGATTGCCATATACCGGTCTGCTCCATACAGACAGAATTAACCATTCACCCTTTTCGTTTTGTTTTGCAACAACTTCAATTTTTTGATTTCCCCAAGTTTTATAATAAACCCAGTTCCCCGATGCCCCCTTTCGGCTCTGCTCAGGCCTGCTCCATGTTGCCCAGGCATCGCCTTGGGAAATGTTTCTTTCCCTTAATCTTTGAAGCGCGTGGTTTGTCCAGATTACTCCGCCGTAATGATTGTCCATTATTTAACAAATAATATTGCGTTTGGAATATTTCTTCCAGGTCCAACTTTATAACCTCCATGCCAAAGGGCGGTTGAACCACCACTATCAAGGTTTAACCCATTATCCACTCCCAAGGCTGCCAAAACACGTGCAGATTCGGCAACAGTTGCATTATGAACAACGCCGATATACACAGTGTTTACTTTGTTGGCTACAAAGCTGCGACCGGCCTTACTTCCCTTTTTCGGATCTCCGTCTCCACCAAATACAACTTGTCCTCCAGACACCAGTAGTGGTTGATTGGCAATCATACTGCTAATTGAAGTGTCACGGCCCCATGAGCTGGAAGCACCAATAAAATTTACGAAGCCATTGCCAAAAATTACTGCTGGAACAGTGGAATGAACGTTATTGTCAGAATTAAAATAAACTTTGTCTTTGTTCATGAGTAGTGTGTCAAAAGTGTTCTTCTTACTCTGACAATCAGGGTATGTGGCAGGGCAAAAATATGAGCCGTTTATGCCGGCAAATGCCCCGTTTCTTGCGACATACTCCCCAAGAGGTAAAACGGGACAATCGTTAAAGCAATCGCTTGGGCTTGCGGTATCAACAATTACACGGGTCGAGGAAAGATCAGCCGCTATTAAATCTACAGTAAAACTCCCAATATCAGTTGCTACAGTTTGTCTTGAATAACCCTCAACCGGAGCGGAGTTATTAACAGCTGGAACTGGCGTGGTTGAAGACTTTGGAGTAGGTGAAATTGACGGAGAAGGGGAAGGTAAAGGACTCAGGCTGGGTAATTCATCTGGTAACGGACTTTCATCCGTTGTATTTTCATTATTTATTTCTGCCACCATACTGACCTTGGAAGTTGGAAACCCCCTTACTGTTAGTACTAAGGCGCCCGCTACAACAAAACCTACTACTATTAGCGGAAATAGATGAATTATTCCCTTCTGATTAGACATTAACTAATAATATCAAACACCACCAATCAACACTTGTACTTTAAAACTTTTACTGCTATAACGATTTTATGTCTCCGGAATCATTAACTAAAAAAGGGAGAATAGAAAGAGCAACACTCGTTAGCCCCATAGAGAAAAATGGTTTTCAATATAAACTCACGGAGCTCTTAATTCCACCGATTGAGGTTGGTGCTATAGTGAAAAATAGTGCACGTTACCTCAATGAGGAATATAATGGGAAGAAGCCAATACTTGTGATCGTTAAGGACGGGGCAGTGACTTTTGCTAACGACTTAAGAGGCTATCTAAATTTCCCCTATGACCTTGGCTTTATAAAAGTATCAAGTTATACGAATGGCACACGAAGTAATGGTCAACCATCAATTACGGAAGAGTTGGTACCTTCAGTTGCTGACAGGGATGTTGTTATAGTTGAGGATATAGTTGATACCGGGATTACTGTCGAGCTATTGAGAGAGCATATTGGCTTTCAAAAACCCAGATCACTTGAAGTTTGCACACTCCTTAATAAACCATCTAGAAGAAAGTTCGAAGTCGACCTGAAATTTCCCGGCTACTATATTCCTGATAAATTTGTGGTTGGTTACGGGCTGGACGTTGACGGACTTTACCGAGAACTTGCTGGTATTTGGGTTGCACAAAAACTCCCTTTGGCAATTTAGGTTGCCTCATACTTTTCGCAACCAATTAATGCTCTTGACAAGCCCTAAGTTTTGGGGAAATACTGGATATATACAACTGAGAGGGGGTGATTTATATGAAGATGAATACAGTAGATTGGGTCGCCTGGACATTGGTTGTTGTTGGAGCATTGAATTGGGGACTCCTTGGAGCATTAAACCTTAATTTGGTTGAGGCTCTTCTTGGAGCAGGAGCTTTGGTACAGGTTGTTTATGTCTTAGTTGGTGCTTCCGGACTTTACATGCTCTGGATGGCGATGAGTAAGAAAAAATAACTTTTTAAACCTACCTTTCTCGCTTCGAAAATGGCTTCGAAGCAAATCCAAATATTGGCGAAGCGAGTAAGGGGCTTTAATACTTAAGGTTCTTTATTTTTAAGATCTTGTAGTATCTTGTATGTCAGGCTTCCTATCTCTTGGCTTATTAATTCCTCTATATTACCGTTCACTTTTTCTTTGAGATATGCTATTAAATTGTCATCGTACGGGGCAGCATGAAAGAAATTTAAGAATTCATCGTGGTGCTCACGTGGCAGCTTTGCAAGAATTAGACCTATCACTTTGTGGTGGACAATATCATCAACAATGAGCCATAGCTCTTGTTTCTCCTCCTCTGAACTTGTAAGCTTCTTAATCTCTTTCTCTAAACCGGTTAGGTCAATTAAGTGATCAAAAAATAATTTACTCATGTTACCTACATTTGTTTAAATGACACACTGGGAATATTGATCATGCTTTGTGGTAATAGCCCTTCTTTATTATATTCCACTGGTCCGAGTGGAACACGGTTTTCGGGGTCATCAACAAAAAATAGTAGCACCGGCCCCTTTTTATATCTTGGGCCACCAAGATAATCCATAACCTCAGGGCTTCCCCCAAAATGCTTTCCTGTCCAGGCTGCAGGACCCGAATCTGCGATTGCAGCAACGACTGCATTTCCGTTATTAGTGTTAACAATTAGCACTTTTCGGTATTTATACCAATTTTTGAGGTGAGGTTGCCTAATATGCCAATCGGGTAAATATAACGTCTGCACAACAGCATACCACTTCTCTATTTCAACTAGTTGTGGAGTGAGTTTATCGGAAGAGGGGGCAAAATACCCCCAAGCACCTAAGCCCGGTGCCATACCCTCCTTTTGATCTGCTAAACTTCCATGGTTTTGCAGCGTATCACCCGGGTATCTTCTTAAATGTTGCTCTGCGCCAATATAACCATAACTGGTATTAAGTTTTTCACCTTCTAAGGTAGCCTTCGCTTCCACACCCACTATCTCCCCAAACAATTTTTCTAACGCCTTTTCCTCATCACGTGTTAAGGGCCTTGGTTTTTCGGGAATTGTCGACCTTAGCCCGTCTAACAAAGTTTTTTGACGAAGCTCCGGTGAAGTTAACTTGCCCGCTTCTTTTAGCTCGTCGATTATTTCGTTTGGCGGGGGTAGTGTTTTTGCGTTTGAAGGAGATGACAAAAATAAGGTCCCAGCAAGTGCTCCAGCACCAATAATTCTGCCTGAGTGTTCTCTCAGTTTTTGTAAATCTAGGCCCTTTTCTTTAAAGAACTCATGTGCATGTGGAAAGTTTTCTGCTAAACTTGATCGTTGTTTGAGCTGTTCTAGCTTTAACTTATTTCTTAAAGCTTCAGAGGTTAATTTACGTCCTAATCCATCTAAATACGTTTGGGCAGGTTGTTTATTCATATTTATAGATGTATCTTTATTCTAGCAAGAGTTTCTTTTTTACCCAAAATTATTAACGAATCATTGATGGGTGGCGTAAACTTCGCGCCTGTTATCGCAATTCTTAAATCCATAAAAAAATCCCCAGTTTTGTAATTATTACTCTTAACCGCCCCCAACATAGTCTTGTCTACTTCTCCCTTCTCCCAATTCTTTATTTTATTTAATATTTCGAAAGCAGTGTCTAGATGTTTTTTATAATCATGTGTGAATAAACTCTGATCTACCTCTCTTTTTTCAAAGAAAAAGCCCGCCAGAGCATCTAAGTCGGAGAGTTTCTTTATTCTATCTTTTACAATCTTGGTTATTTCTAATTGTTTAGCCTCCGGAAGGCTTGCAAATTTTAGACTTTGGTCCTTGAACTTTGATTTCAAGCTCTCATCTGATAGTTTCCTTATATATTCACCATTAATCCAATCAAGTTTATTTAAATCAAATACCGGCCCGGCTTTTCTAAACCTCTTAATGTCAAAGAGTTCGACAAATTCACTTAATGGAAAAATTTCTTTACCTTCAGGGTGAGACCAACCCAAGTTGCATAAAAAGTTAACCAGCGCCTCAGGTAAGTAGCCCTGATCTTTATAAATACTTAAATTTACGGGGTCACGCCTTTTCGAGAGTTTTTTCCGATCAACTCCCCTGAGAGTTACATGATGAGCAAACTGTGGAGGAGAAACTTCAAATGCTTTGTAAAGCGCTAGCTGCCTGGGAGTATTGGAAATGTGTTCCTCCCCACGGATAACATGACTTATCTGCATGTATATATCATCAACAACAACTGCAAAATTGTATGTAGGATACCCGTCCGACTTTAGAATTACAAAATCAGTTATTTCTCCTCCCGGGAAAGTAACTTTTCCTCGCACTAGGTCTTCCCAAGATACGTCATTACCGGGGTTTTTGAATCTTATTGCCCCCTCATCTTCATATGCTAACCCCAAATCAACCAGTTCTCGCGCTTTTTGCTGATAAATTGATAGCTTCTCCGACTGTCTGTATGGAGCAAATTCTCCACCTTTATCGGCGCTTTCGTCCCAGGTAAGTCCCAACCAGGTTAAACCTTCAAATATCGCCTTTTCCGCACCCTCCATGTTTCGCTTAATATCTGTGTCCTCGATACGAACCACAAAAGTTCCATTGTTTTTCCTAGCAAACGCATAGTTAAAAAGCGCTGTATAGCCAGTACCCACATGGGCAAAACCTGTAGGGGAAGGTGCGATGCGAACACGCACTGTTTTAGGATCAACTTTCTGTGACATATTATTTGAATTGTATCGCGTTTACCTACTTTCCGCCACAAAAGAATAAATTGAAGTAAGATTGGTTAAAAGATATACTTAAGGGAGTTAATAGCGCATAGTGCAAAGGGCATAGTAAGAATATTTTAATGATAGTCTCCACACTATGCACTATATTCTATGCTCTGTGTACTAAACTATGACCAGACTAACACATGTAGCAATCGCAACACGCAAAGTTATCCGTTGGGGTCTATTTTTTGCAATTTTTCTAATTATTGGAAAGGTCAGTTTAGATATTGGAGTTGGTGTTTACAGGCACTACTTCCCCGAGCCTCCCCCACCGCCAACTTTAACTTTTGGGCGACTTCCCAGAATTAACTTTCCAGTAAAAGATAGGCCGGCAATTACACAACTTAGGGTTGAAACTCCAACAGGAGATTTACCCACACTTCCTTTGCAAGCAAAGGTATACTTTATGCCCAAGCTATCTCCTACGTTACTATCACTAGACAATGCCAGATCGAAGGCGCGTACATTAGGGTTTGACGTAGAGGAATCAGTTTCAGAAACCGTGTATAGGTTTAGTAATCAGACTACTGATTCAAGGATCGAGATCAACATTGTCTCGGGTGCTTTTTCGATTAGCACAAATCTAGCGTCAGATCCCGTAATTGTGGACTTGCGGGCTCCAGCACCAGAAATCGCAGCTACTCAAATTAGGTCTTTCCTGTCGGCAGCAGAACTGCTACCCGCGGACTTAACGGGATCCACGGAACATGAGTTCTTAAAGGTCGAGGACCGTAATCTAATCGGAGCAATTTCTCTATCCGAGGCCAATTTTACGAAGATTAACTTTTTCAGAAAAAGCTTTGAAAATATGCCCAGCTTGACTGCTAACACTAAACAAAGTAATGTCTGGTTTATCGTTTCAGGTTCAAGAGAAAGAGGTAAACAAATCATCGCTGGCCAATATCAATATTTCCCTGTAGACGAACAAAGATTTGCGACCTATCCTATAAAAACTGCCGAAATTGCCTTGAATGAGTTGAACGGTGGGGGCGGATACATTGCTTCACCTGGAAACAATCCCAATGGAATGGTGACGATCCGAAAAATATATCTTGCCTACTTTGATCCCAATGTCCCAAGCGACTTCTATCAACCAGTTGTTGCCTTTGAGGGTGACAATGGGTTCTTGGCTTTTGTCCCAGCCGTAACAGCCGACTATTACGGTGAATAACGGACACTTTCCCAACTGTAATTCTCAAATACCCAATCAATAAGTTCTTTTGTTTCTCCAAATCTATCCTGACTTCCAAGTATCCCTATTAAAATTGATCTACCGTCACGCTTTATATATGTAACCAGATTTTCTCGGGCGTTAGCCGTCCAGCCGGTTTTGACCCCCTTTACACCCTCGACGGTTCGCAGAAGCTCATTGATATTTCTTAACCGGTGCACAAACTGTCCGTCAACACTTGTTACAGTTTTCTCGCTTGTGGCTACAATTTGGGCGAAAAAAGGATCCCTCATTGCCACTTCTGCAAGCCTTACCATATCCCTTGCAGTTGAATAGTGGTTTGCGCTGTCAAGGCCTGTGGGATTCTCAAAATGTGTTTTGGTTAGATATAATTCTTGCGCCTTTAGGTTCATCGCCTCAATGAAAAGTTGTCTTCCCCCGGGGTAACTTGCCGCTAATACCTCAGCTGCGTCGTTGGCAGAAAAAACTAAAAGCCCGTATAAAAGATTCTCAACTGTTATTTTTTCACCACTAATAAGCCCCATCTTTTGCCCAATTACGCTCACATTTCCGACTTCGAGCACATACTCCTTGGGGTAATGGTCGAGCGCAACTAATGCTGTCATTATTTTGGTCGTTGAAGCCGGAAGAAGTTTATTGTCTGGGTTTTTCTCATATAGCGTAACACCAGAATCAAGATCGACTGCAATAACACTCTGGGCCGTAAGAATCGGAAAATCGGTAGTAGATGCTAAAACCGGCATTAATGAAACATTAGAGACGGTCCTTACCATAAAGGGAGATTTGACTTTCTGAATTATTACGCCGGCCAGAGATTGTTCCTTAACTGAGACCAATGAAACCGAAACTATAAGCACCAAAGAAACATAAGATAGAAAAAATAATCGATTCCGGCCATCAAACAGAAATTTCATCTTTACAGTAATTTTATCCCGAGTTCCTTAAGTTGATCAGTCGAGGCTTCAGAAGGAGCGTCCATGACTGCAGTCTGGCCCGACGCAGAAGCTGGAAAAGCCATAACTTCACGAATTGATGGTTCTCCCAATGCAACATAAACGAAACGGTCCACTCCTGGGGCTATTCCCCCGTGGGGTGGAACTCCATATTTAAATGCTGTTAGCATGTGGCTAAACTCGCTCTTTTGTTTTTCGGTGAAACCAATTAAATCAAATATCTTCTGCTGCACTATTGCATCATGAATTCTAATACTCCCACCGCCTACCTCAAAGCCATTAAGCACCAGATCGTGCTGTAAACCCCTCACACGGGAAGGATCAGAGTCAAGTAACCCCAAATCTTTAGGGTGCGGGGAAGTAAACATGTGATGGGAGGGTGCCCATTTAGAGGTTCCCGAACCATGGTAAAAATCCTCTTGGGATTGCTCTGTGAAGAGCGGAAAATCAATCGTCCAACTAAATGCCAATTCGTTTGGATCATTTTTATTTTCTCTTAGGTCTGGTTTATCGGTCCCGTATTTCTCTATCGCCTCTTTGTGGGATATTCTTGGCCAAGGAGATTTGGAAATTCGCTTTTCAGGGAAAATTTCTCTTACCAATTCTGTGAACAGACTTTCAGTTAACTGTAGGATGTCCTCTTGTGTCACAAACGACATTTCAATATCAAGCTGGGTAAACTCCCCATATGCCCTATCCTTCCTTGGATCTTCATCCCGAAAGCATCGAGCAAGTTGAAAATATCTCTCAAATCCTGCAACCATCAAGAGTTGCTTATATTGTTGGGGTGATTGGGGAAGCGCATAGAATTTACCAGGCTGAAGCCGTGAAGGAACAAGAAAGTCCCGCGCACCTTCAGGGGTTGTTTTAGTTAAGATGGGAGTTTCAATCTCAACAAAATCGCGTGCAGTTAACCAGTTTCTCATAAACTGGGCAGCTTTTGAACGCAATCTAATATTTGTACTCATTCGGGGACGTCTTAAATCTAAATACCGGAACTTATTTCTTACTTCTTCATCAATATCGTGGCCATCGGTACTTACTGGTATTGGGAGTTCTTCTGCTTCTGATATTACATGCATTTCTTTTACCTGTATCTCGACGGTTCCCGTTATTATGTTGGGATTTACCAGTCTTTCCGGTCTTTTTACAACTTCGCCAACTATCCTGACAACCGATTCATGGCTTACTTTCTGCAAACTCTCACCTACGCATTGCACGAGCCCGCTTCTGTCGCGAAGGTCCAAAAATGTAATTTTTCCATGATCGCGGATACTATCTATCCAACCGAGAAGCATAATCTCTTTACCTATTTTTTCCGGTGTTTCAATAGATAACGTTCTTTGCATAACAATTCGTATTGTAGTAGCAATTTACAGGGTTGACAATACGGATAACAATTTCTAAAATTGCACTTGTGTGAAAATTTCGCACACCATATGGGACGTAAAGAAAAAGACACTTCTGGGCGCGGCTATTACCCCACCGGCGAATACGGAGGGGTTTTACCTTTCCGTTTACCAGCAGACGATCCCGAACTTCGACCTATTAAAGATAATAACCCAGATGTAAAAGAGAAACCAGTAATAGAAACAACTGCTGTTTCAGTTGTTGAGTCCGGCTCGTAAATCTTTTACCTTAAGTTGCAAGCTACGGCTTCCATTCCAGACATTTTCGTCGATTGTATAAACCACATCAATTATATTACTCTTTTTTAATGAGTCATAAAATGCAGCCATACCAAACCCAACTGCATCAATAGTTTTTTCATTCTGTTTCAAGCTTAATTTAAGGTGTGCGCCATCCTTGCCAATAATTCTGGTTGAAACAACCTCTACTCCTCGCGAAATAAATGTTGGAGTAGGATTGTTAAGCCCAATTGGTTCGAATTCTTCTAGTGTTGAATGTAACCCCTCATTTATTTGATCAAAAAATAACTCCATATCTATACGCAATGTTCTTTTTAAAATATCTTCAGTCAGAAGATTCAAAGAGAGCTTCTCAAACTTTTTGGCAAAAAGCTTGATGTTTTTGGTATTAATGGAAAAACCGGCCGCCATGGGGTGGCCTCCACCCTCCAATAAATATTCTTCGATTTTCCTGATTGTTTCAATGATATTAAAGCCTGCAATTGACCTGGCCGAGGCTTTGGAAATTTCACCACTTTTCGAAATAACAATGGTTGGTTTGTAGTATTCCTCCACCAGACGGCTTGCAGCAAGCCCTATTACGCCTTCGTGGTAACTTTTGTGTGCAATAACAATAACTTTTGAAGCAACATCTTTACCCAATATTTTTTTAGCGTGCTCGACTACTTTTTCAACAACCCCCTGTCGTTCCAAATTAACTTTATTTAAGTGAAGTGCCAATTTTTGTGCCCTAACTTTGTCTTTGGTACAAAGAAGTCTAAGTGACTCCATGGCATGCTCGAGTCTGCCCATTGCGTTTAATCTGGGTGCGATAACAAATCCAATATGATATGGGTTTATTTCCTGGCTATTAATACCTGCAAGCTCAAAAAGTGCTAAAAACCCAAGTCTTTTGGTTGACCGAAGCTTTGTAAGGCCATGTCTTACAAACGACCTATTTGGACCAATTAGCGGAATTTGATCAGCAATTGTCCCCAATGCAACAAGTTCTAAGGATTGCTCTACTACAGTAAGTTTCCCGGGATTAAGATTTCTAACTAATTCTCTGGCCAAAACCCAGGAAACTGCCGCTCCACCTATTTTGGTTGTATGAATTAAGCTTAACGGTTTGGGTTTTTTCTCTCCTGGTTGATGGTGATCGGTAATAATCAGATCAATCCCCAAATCCCTTGCTAAATCAACCTTTTTCTCAGCAACTATTCCATGGTCAACGGTTATAATCAAAGAAAGATTCGGGTCTCTTTTCTTTAAATTTTTAATACTTTCAATGTTAAGTCCATACCCTTCGGAAAACCTTTCGGGAATATATGGTAACGCTTTTACCCCCAACTCATACAATATTTCCCAGAGAATTGCAGTCGCACAAATCCCATCCGCATCATAGTCACCATACACCAATACATTTTCCTCCTTTTCTCTGGCCTGCCTAATCCGATTTATGGCAAGTCCCACAGCTTTTCCGTCTATTCCAAGCTCTTTCAAAGAAATTTCTAACGGGTCTTTGGGGTTAAAAAACTCAATCTTCTGTTTTTCAGTCTTTACTCCCCGATTTGTAAGCAAAATATTGACAATCTCTTCACTATTGAATTTTGAATTTTGGGTTTTGGGTTTGTACAACACTTCCCACCGTTTATCCTGCATGTAAACATATTATATCGCACGATTTGGTAATATAATTAGTATATGAAACTTGAACTACCGGAATTTGTTATATATATACTCCAGAAATTTCAAAAAGCCGGATTTGAAATTTATATCGTCGGCGGGGCAGTGCGTGACATTTTGACCGGAAACATTGTCGAAGACTGGGATTTTACAACCAACGCCACTCCTGAACAAATTCTCGAAATCTTTCCTGAAGGCTTTTATGATAACCAGTTCGGTACTGTTGGTATTGTTCACGAAAGTTCCCCCAGTCCGTACGAAATAACTACTTTTAGAACCGAACACGGATATTCGGATCACAGAAGACCAGACAAGGTGTCTTGGGGTAAATCTTTAAATGAAGATTTGGCAAGGCGGGATTTTACGATTAATGCAATGGCTCTTAAGTTAGAACAGAGCGAAAAGGGCATAGCAAATAGTAAGAACCCCATGCACTATGCGCTTTGCACTATGCGCTTACTTGATCCCTTCAGTGGCCAATCCGACCTTAAAGATAAGTTAATCCGAGCAGTGGGCAATCCAAGCGAGAGATTTGCAGAAGATGCTTTGCGCATGATGCGGGCTGTTCGTATTGCATCACAATTGGGTTTTACCATTGAAAAAAATACTTTTTTGGCAATCCAGGAAAATTCTACTTTAATTAATAAAATTGCTAAGGAAAGAGTTAAAGAAGAGTTATTTAAAATTCTTTCTTCGCCAAACCCTTATGACGGAATACTAAATTTCCGAGAAAGCGGACTATTGGAGGAGGTGCTACCGGAACTGGAGAAAACATTTGGGGTTGAGCAAAAGTCCCCAGGCAGGCACCACATTTACGATGTGGGGACACACCTTTTAATGTCATTAAAGTACTGTAAATCCCAAGATCCGGTCGTACGTTTTGCTTGCCTTATACACGATATCGGCAAACCTCAAACTTATAAAAAACTGGATACGGGTGTAATAACTTTCTACAACCACGAGATGGTAAGTACTAAAATTGCAGCAAATATTGCAGACAGACTACGCTTCTCTAAAAAAGAAAAAGACAAACTCCTTACTTTGGTTCGCTGGCATCAATTTTCAGTTACTGAAATGCAGACCGATTCTGCGATAAGACGGTTTATTAGAAATGTCGGTAAAGACAACATCGAAGACATGCTTATCTTACGGGTCGCAGACCGACTGGGAAGTGGCGCTAAAGAAACCTCCTGGCGGCATGAAGACTTTAAAAGAAGGATTATTGAAGTTCAAAAAGAGCCATTTTCAGTTCGCGATTTAAAAATCGATGGCAACGACGTAATGAAAGTCCTTCGACTTCGCTCAGGACCAAAGGTCGGCGAAATTCTCGAGAAACTTTTTCAAGAAGTGGTGGAGAAAAAACTCGAAAACAATAAAACAGCTCTTTTGCAAAAAATGAAAGAAATATACAAATATATATGAATCAGTTTCTAGTAATTATAAGGGGTGCTCCGGCGAGTGGAAAGACAACTTTAGCAAAAAGCTTACGTAATTTTGATGAAGGGATTGTCTGGTTAAAGGTGGACAATTTTAAGGATTTCTTCTCCGACGAAGCAAAACTAAGAGAACAGAAGTTCGTAGATGAATGTGCACTTTCTGCACTTAAATACCTCTTGAACCAAGGATTTTCTGTTGTAATGGAGAAAATTTTCTATGATCCTTTCATTATTCCCTTAGCCACCAATGAGGCTCAACAGTTAGGAATCAAAGTCTTGGTCTTTCAAATTACTTGTTCTTCAAAAACATTACTTATGCGCGATAGAGCAAGACCAGGAGTAAAAGAAGGCTGCCGCAAACCGTTAAGAAAAGATACCATAGAAAAAATTCAAAACCACCTAGATGAAACTTTTCTTCCGCAAGCTATAATATTGGATACCGAAAAATTTACGATTGAAGAGTGTGTGAATATTGTTAGAAGTAAATTAAATAACTGAATTTGAAAGTTTTGTTGTTTAGAGTGAAATGGATTATTATAGATGTATTCCGAAGAATTTAAGAGGATAATTTCCTCTCCAGACAATTTAAAACAGGTGTTTCGTGGTAGTTCGTACAGTGCACCAAGTTTTGAATATTGGGAATTAGGTCGAAAATTTATCGGTAAAGCAATTAATCAATCCGGAACTATTTTAGACATAGGGTGTGGAAACGGGTTTTTACTTCGTTGCTTGCAGGAGTGGCAAAGTCATGAACTTATTCCTTACGGCATTGATACAAACCCTAACTTTATTGAACAAGCAAAAACCATAGTCTTCCCAGACTTTGAAAACAATTTTTCAGTACTATCCAGTGAAAATATTAGTCAGCTATCCGAACTGGGACTTCCCAATTCATACAATTTAATCTACTGGAATGTCTGGGATAATTGGGATTTTGGAACAACCGATAGGATAGATAATTTTAACGAAGTAAAAAGTCTTTTATCCCCCAGTGGCATGCTTATTCTTGGATTTTATATGGTCAATAAACATAATAATTTATCTAAAATTGAACAATTAAGGTCTAAGGGCATTAATCCCGGGGGAGTTTTAGCAAACACTCAAAATCCTGAAATTGTCTGCTGGTTCGACAATATCAAATAATTGTACAGTACTCATTTCCTCTTTAATTTGTATATAGCCGATTTTTTACCGGAAACTAAAACGTCTAGTTTTTTCATTAAATTGAGATCTTTTGAAGCATAAATTAGTTTCTCTAATATGTCTTTTTGGGCGGTTAGTACGACTATAATACCTCCGTGCTTAACGACTCGGGTAAATTCATTAAGCATTTTTTGATAAAAAACTTGAATATTCATTTGTTTATAAATTCCCCAAGGGGGATCAGTTACAATTCTATTGACGGTGTTGTCTATAAGCTTCGTTAAATTGAGCGCGTCCCAGTCTTTTATCACTACCCCGCCCGTTTTGCTTAAATTTTTTAATTGAGCTCTACTTTTGTCACTGGCGGTTATTTCTTTAGCTGGAAAATACTTTTTCCTTGCCAACGGTATGGCGCCAAAACCTGCAAAGGGGTCAAGAAATATATCCTGTTTATTCGGCTCGGAAATATAGTTTAAAATGTATGCCAGTTGCGGCCTAAGTTGCCCCTTCTGAAAGGTTTTTTCTGCAATTGGGTTTTTGGTAATCCTAAAGCCAGTTAAAATAACTCCTTCACTTCTTTTCAAAATCCATAATTCAGTATCGGCTCCACCCCTATTTAATTTTAGGTTAGTTTTATCAGAAACATAGCCCTCTAACTTGCCAAGTAAGTCTTTATCAACTTTACTGATTTCGTTTTCTATGGAGTATATTACACGAAATGTGCGATATTTTTTCACCCAATTGGGGTTATTATTTAAAGTATTGCCTGTTATAATTTCTCTGACAATTTGGTGGATCGACATATCCGTAGTTGCATCATAAGTATCAGTTAAGATAAATGTGTTGTTAAATATGGGGATTTTAGCCACCTTATCTATACCTTCAGAAGTTTCATAAATAACCAGCCCGTCCCACAGTTTTACTATGTAGCTGTAACCTATATTTTCTGCCAGCCATTTTTTAATTACTTGTTCTGTACCAGAAATGAAAGTGGAAAAGTAGCGCATATTCGAAGTATAGCAAACACTATTTTTATGGCACGTTCAATATGACATTGTGAATGATATAATCAATTATGGAACCTGATGGGTCGGGAGAAAAGTTAAACAAAGGCCGACCAACTGTCAAATCCCCAACCATGACGCTTCAAAAAGCTGTCGATATGGGTGAATATGACCCGGAATATTTATCAACCTTTGCTGAATGGCATTCGTTAAGTAAACACGTACAATTTCAGTTTATTAAAACAGGACTTGAAAACAGACGTGGCCAACTTCTTCAGCAATGGGCACATATTGTAAATGTCCTGGATTTTAGACTTAAGCCTGAACTACAGGAAGCACTAGATAGTATCCAGAAACAGTTAAAGGTTCTTGATAAAGACTTTGAAACACTGTCGTTAGAATATTTTAAGTAGTTAAAGTGGACAGCTTCCCCACAATCCTTTGTTTTCTTCCCTAGCCTTTCTTTCAGCTTCCATGAACCTCTGCTGGTTTTTAACATCCGGAGGAAAAGTTGAAACCGTAGCATAACCTTCACGAACTAAATACTCATTAACAAAAATGTCTTGCCCCATGTCTGGGGAGTTGACATAAACATATCTTAATAGCCTATTATATCTGTCGGTTTCGGATACGTCTTTCTCTAATATCACATTTTTACCAAGCACCAACTCTTCGTTTTGGTTCTTGGCCTCTCTGGAAAAACATTCTTCACCTCCCGTAATTTCCGGGGTGTCTATCCCGATATAACGAACAGTTCTCCCATCATCCAACACAACTGTATCCCCATCAATTACCCTGGCAACTTTTGCTTTTTCACCAGAAACACCTATCACTTCTTGGATTTCTTCAACCTCTTGAGTTGATCCGTTCCGTTCTGAAGTATCCTCTTTTGGTGTTTGATTTAAATCTCCCTCAAAATGATTTATTACGGAAACCAGAAGAATAAATATTATACTCAGTGCCAAGCGGTGCAGTATTTTCTTGTTCATTAAGTTTGAAACTAAATGTTTTTTCTAAATCTTTTCTCCAGTTTATCCCAAGTTACAAGAATGGGAACAGCAACAAAAGGTGAAGAATAAGTTCCTGCGATTGTCCCAATTAGAAGTGCCACCGAAAACCATCTAGTTGTTTCTCCACCCAATAAAATTAGGGCAGCAAGCATAAAGATAAGGGTGAATGAGTTGTTTAAGGAACGCACCATTGTCTCACTTATTGCTTTATTGGCTAGATCGTATATTTCCCCACCCGTCTTTTTCTGGGTTTCCCGAATCCTGTCGTATACAACGATTGTATCGTGTACCGAAAAGGACAGTACTGTCAGAATTGCCGTAACAAACAAAAAATCAATCTCTGCTGCAAAATAATGACCAAGAATGGCAAAACCTCCAACCACCAATAAGGCATCATGAATTGTAGCCAATACAGCGGATACACCAAATTTATAACTCCTAAATTGAAAAGCAATCCATGTGAATATTGCAGTACTTGCTAAAAGTAGAGCGTATAGGGTTTTTCTAGTAAGCTCTGGGCCAATAGTTGGCCCAACAGTTTCATACTTTAACTCACTAGCGTTTCCACCAATTTCATTAATAACCACATGAATTTCTCCTTTTTGCTCAGGGGTCAAGGGAGCAAGTCTTAATAGAATAGTTTCATTAGAGGTTTCTTGAATTGAAGCTAATTTGATACCAACATCTTCGATTCTTCTGGTGACCTGACCAAAATCCAGCTTTCTATCCACTTTATACTCAACTACAGTTCCACCGGTAAAATCTATCCCAAGTCGTACACCCCACTTTAACAATCCAAAAATGCCTGCACCAACAATAAGCGCAGATATTAAAAAGTAAACGTAACGATATTTCATCCAATCCATAAGTTTAGTTAATAGTGCATAGGAACAAACTTTCCAATCTCCTGTCTATGTCTTTGCGCTATGTGCTATATACTCCTTTCTTTTACAAACACTCTTAATAAGTTTCGCGAGACTACAATTCCTGTAAACAAGCTAATTGCCACACCCAATGAAAGAGTGATGGCAAAACCCCTGACGGGTCCTGAAATATGAAGAAAAGTCCAATCAAATGGGTTGGCTAGAATAAACGCAGCAATCAAAGTTGCAATATTTGCATCCCTGATTGAATCCCATGCACGACCAAAAGAAACTTCTAAAGCATTTGCAATACTTCTTTTTTGTTTTTCCTCCTTAAACCTCTCGAATATCAATATATTTGAATCTACAGCCATTCCAACGGAAAGCAAAAACCCTGCAATCCCGGGCAAAGTTAATGTGATAGGAATCACTTTATAGAGTGCCAAAGTGAGTATCCCAAAAATTAACAATGAAGCACTAGCAACAATTCCTAATCTGCCATAGGTTAGAATCATAAATAACATTACCATGGAAAGTCCTACAATTCCCGCCCTGATGCTTTTTTGTATTGAATCGACTCCAAGAGTGGCCCCCACGATTCTTTCTTCAACCAAATTAACAGGGACTGGTAAAGCTCCTGCATTCAATTGAATTGATAGACTCTTTGCCTCATCAACCGAGAAGCTACCACTTATTTGCGCAGTTCCGCCAGAAATCTTTTCCTGTACAAGAGGGGCAGAGACTAAGTCGTTATCTAGGAGGATTGCTAGTGGTTTGCCAATGTTTTTCTCTGTTAATTCCTCAAACTTTTTTGCTCCTTCATCGGAAAAGTTAAGAGAAACTGCCGGCCTACCTGTTGTTCCCTCATAAACAACCTCTGCTCTTTTTAAATCAGCTCCGGTAAGCGGAGTTGGCGATAACGTTTCCGATCCTTCGTTTTCCACAACCTCAGCAAAGATCAACTGTGCGGTGGCACCTATCAACTCCACTGCATCGGAGGTATCTTGAATTCCCGGCAACTCAACAATTATCCGATCCTTTCCCTCAAAGTGGGAAGTTTGGACTAATGGCTCAGAAATACCAAAAAGGTTGACTCTTCGCTCAATAATTGTCTTTGCTGATTCTACCGCATTTTTCTTATCGCTATCTGAAAGCGCCAATGTATCCGCCTCAAAGACTAGGTGAGCACCACCAGCCAAATCCAAACCATAAAGAAGATCAAACTGTTTCTGAAATGAGAATTCGCCAATTTTAATGTCGATTGCCCGCTTGTGTAGCACTTTGTGAATTTTAAGTGTTCCAACTGATATATTTACAGGAATATTATTTGGCAGACTTATATAAAGAGCGATTAAAACTAGAAGAAATATTGCAATTAGCTTTTTAGCAGGTGAAAAAGGCATTTTTAGGAAACCAAGTCCTCCTCATCACCAATTATCATTGTCCTACTACCCGACAAAATTCCCAAAAGGAAAGGGTCACGACGTTTTTTCCTAAAATCTAATTCTTCACGGCTCATAACTGTGTAGTTTATCTCCTTGCCACGTTTACTTTCCTCTATTCTTATTAAGGCCGCCAGTTCAGGTAAAATAATTTCTCCTACAACCAGTATCTCCACCTCATCGTCGCGCTTTTTGTCTTTGAATCTCGCAAATCTACCTGAAAACATAATAAAAGAGACTTTTCCTATCTTGTTTTTGTTCTGGATTAAATTTACTCCTAATCCAGTCGTTTTAGATACTACAGAAAGTAAATCACCAAAAAATTCGTAATCTGGGCGTAACCAATAATAAACCCTGTTACCACGAGGTTCTTTCTTCAAAATACCTGCTTTTTCTAATCGTTCTAATTCTCTGCGGATTGCATTTATTTCTTCCTTAACCTCCCTCACTATCCCGCGAACATGGTACATTTCGCGTAAATTGGAGAAAAAAAGTTCTAAAATTTTTACGCGAACCTTTGAAGTAATAATATCGCTTAAATTAGCCATTCTTAGTTGGGGGCAGATGGTCTTTAATTGTTAATAACTTACATTATTACCAATCGGCAGTGCTTCTATCCAGATAGTACCCGGTACAAACTCGACATCACGGCCGTTAACCTTATATTCGGTCCTACTGTTTTGAGTCCTTTTGCTCCAAGTTCCTTCTTGAACTTGGCCATTTTGGAATAATAAAATTCTACCAGTACCAATGTTGGTATAAAGCATGTGGCCTTCTTTGTCAACCGGTCCTTGTTCGCGAACAAATTGAATCACGATATTCTTGGCACTCAATTGCTGTTTAGTATCCATATCAACATGCTCTTTCCCACCGTTAAACCTCAGATACTGGTTACTGTCTGAATTGTACTTCCAAGTGACATCATATTCTGGCTTATTATTCCAAAACTTAAACGAGATATCTGCGTGTTTTGCCCCTGACGCAGACTTGCTATCCGAAAAATTCCATTGCACAAAATTTTCATCCCACCGTTTCCCGTCAGAACCCTTAAAGCCAAATCCCCGCTTTTCAGCCTCTTCGAACAATTTATCGGTTGAGCCCATAAACGTATGCTCTGTGGCAGCACCTGGAATACGCTCGTAATCTCGCCACACCACTGGAAAGCCCACATTAGTACCGGCATCTAAAGCATTACCTTTTGCAAATCGCCATCCGAGAGTAATAAGTTCCTCAATAGCTCTAACTTCCCGAGCAGTAGTTCCGGCCGGCTTTACGCCACCCGGACAGCTGGAACATATATTGTTGGCCCCACCCACATGAACAAAAAGGGGTTTATTTGCGTATTCTGCTGCCCAATTTATAAAATAAATCCTTGCACTTCTGATTGGCCCGATCCTTACATCGGCTTCTGATGCACCACAATAAAATATTGCCATAAAGCGGGTAATCCCCCCCTCCGCGACTGCTTCGTAAATTATATCTGCTTTTGATAATCCGGATTGGGGTCTTGAGTCAAGATGATTTTCTATTATTGCCGTTATGGGGCGACGATCGTCCCAAATTTTTTTCTCATCTTTGGTGTACTTGAGCCCGTTCATAGGACACGCTTCTGTCTTAGGTTGGCTCAAATCAACACGTGATCTTAGATTTTCAATATTTAGATTAACACCTTTCCCTGCCAGCAATGTGAATGCCCCCATTGAGATACCAGATGATAAAAGATATACACCCAATAGAGAGAGTAATAACGTCACCTTGTGATTTTTCTTGGGAGGAACGCTGCGTCTCCCGGATAAGTTACTTGTATTACTGACTGCTGATTCCATATTAAAGCTGTTATTTTATCGCCTTTTCAATCGCCTTCTTTTCCTCTTCAGAAAGAGTAAGGCTGCTTTTGCCTTTTGCAATTGGCTTTATATACATTCTGGTTCTCTCTCTTGCATGCAAACACGTAATAACTACGCCATTTTGGTTGCCGTCCAGAATTGCTAGCGCGAAACTGTGATCGCCACCAGTTTCAGGAAAGGGATTAAATCTTACTAGTCCCAACTTTTGGACATGAGTAGATCCTTCCGCCTCAATTCTATCTAAATTTTTAAATATCTCCTTTAACTCACTTCTTTTTGCTTGCTCTTCTGATAACAACCTGGCAAGTATGGATTTTACACTTTCTTCTTTTCCAGACTTATTGAGCCTAAAAAAGAAAGGGAATACATAAATCAGGCCGACTGTGACAGCCAAAAGCCAAATGATAATTCCCATTAAGGCAAAATCAACAATCGTCATGAACTACTATTATGTAAATACAAACCAGCTGATATTTCGCAGCTGGATAACTAAAAACTTAACCATTCTAATGAATAAAGCGGGGTACTGTCAATGTTTTTTCTCTTGACACATATACTATTATGGTTAAGGTGTATCATCATAAGCATGGCGAAAAGAAGAACACGAAGACAGAAAGTTAAGGCCAGAGAGACTTTCACGGTAAGCTGGAATCCTCGATTAGCCACGGGGAAGCAACTTCATGTCAAGGGGCAAATAAGGCAGAAGCAATTTGACGGTAGTACTACATTAACTAAATTCAAAAATACCGCATATTCGGACAAAAACGAGGATTCAGCCTCATTTACGAGAGATGTCTTTAAAAGTATTATGCTTGCAGGCTTTATTTTAAGCCTGGAGCTGGTGATATACTTTGTCAGTAAGATTTAGTATTAATATTTGAAAGGAGGTGAGGTGACTAAATGATGTACTGTGTAAAGTGCCGCACAAAGAGAGAAGGTAAAGACGCACAAGCTGTTACCATGAAAAATGGTAAAAAAGCTACGAAGGCAGTTTGCGAAGTTTGTGGCACAACAATGTTCAAAATTGGAGGGTAACTCTTCAATTTTGAACACTAAAACAAAGAGAAACCGGCTACAGCTGGTTCTCTTTGGATTTTAAAAGTGAAAATAACTACTTTAAAAAAAATCTTCAAAGTTTTTAAAAAGAATTACAAGGAAATACCACTTGAGGTTTTTGGTGGTGATCCTTACAGAACTTTAATCTCCACCCTTCTTTCTGCGAGGACCAGAGACGAAGTCAGCCTAGCGGCAAGTTTAAGGCTATTTAAAAAGGCGCCGGATATAAATACACTAACTTCGCTGTCTGAAAAAGAAATTGAGAAGCTAATATATCCAGTGGGATTTTATACTACAAAGGCAAAATATCTCAAAAAATTGGCTAACCTGGTTGCGCAAGAATATAGAGGTAAAATCCCGCAAACCAGAAACGGGCTAGTGAGTTTACCGGGTGTGGGTAGAAAAACTGCAAATCTAGTGCTGAACAGGGCGTTTGGGATACCGGCTATTGCCGTAGATACACACGTTCATCGAATTAGTAATTTGCTTGGTTTGGTTAATACAAACTCACCAGACCAGACAGAAAGAGAGCTGGTAAAAATGGTCCCCAAAAAATATTGGACCGATATGAACAAACTGTTCGTATCAATCGGAAGGCAATATTATTCTAATAAAAAACTGCAGAAATTTCTGGAAATTAATAGACTTATTTAACCTCAATACCGGAGAGAACCAGAGTAACATTGTCTCCATAAGAAGCCCTTAATGACTTACCCTTGCGAAGCCTGCTTTCTTGAAAGCCACGGACTGCTTGTCCTACAAGATTTTCTGTTATCTGCTCCATTGACATTGTTGAACCAAAAGTTCTAAAGTATTTCAAAATATAATCTACTGGGGTATCTGCATCAACTTTAATTTCTAAATATTTCCTTAGGCCCTTAATCAGTCCATCTGTGCAGATTGCCATTAGATATCTTCCTGCCGACAATTCTATCGTGGTTGTTTCCGGCTCTGAGATAACACCTGTATATTCATCACCCAGCCCCCTGGTAACAGCTAGTATCCCAGAAACTCTTCCCCGCCGTACAAATCCACCAGCTTCTTCTACTCTTTCAGCCTCCGAATGATTATCTCCCACATGATCTCTTGTTTCATGAATTTTAGAATTGGTAACCAAATTAAATATCACACCTTTAGTATCACCAACGTGCGCCAAATTTAGAGTAACCCTATGATTCTTGCGTAATATGTCAAAAGCAGTTGCTGTAGTTCCACCATTAAACCTACCTTTTAAGTAAGCATGTGCGCGATTAAATGAGAACTTTGCACGATTGGCAAAATCTGGTTGAGTGTGTAGACGTTCATACTCTTTTATTAATACCTCTACTGCCAGTTTTGAAACTCTAGCTCCATCTTCTCCGTGACCATCGGCTACAATCCCCCATCTCGTGCCGTCTTTTTTGGTAGCTGTCCATAAGAAGTCTTGCTGTTCACTCCTTCCACCTATTACACTAACTTTACCCTCAACAACACTAACACCAGGTATCCTTATGTTTTCATTTCTTCCCAAAAAATCATTTAACGCATCGGTTAAAGCCATATTATTATTTTTATCAAAAACTCAGACCACTTGACATATACAATTTTGAAATATAGCTTTTTCCAAACTTATTAATAAGAATTGATCCGCCGTACTGAATATATTGAACTCAATCTAGCAATTATCCAACCCACACCAAACCCTCCTACATGTGCCCACCAAGCTACTCCGCCCGGTTGGGCGGTCAGGATTCCGCCTAAACCTGAAAACAATTGTATAAAAAACCAGTAGGCAAGCATCACAGAGGCGGGAATATGGACTAAAAATAAAAATGGCAGAACCACTGTCTCAATCTTATGATATGGAAAAAGCACCAAATAAGCGCCTAAAATCCCTGCCACTGCACCCGAAGCTCCCAGCATTGGTATATCAGAATCTGGAAAAAACGCATACTGAGCAAGCCCGCCCGCAACCCCTGCGGCCAGATAGACAAACATAAACCTTATACCCCCAAGCCTATCCTCCACATTATTTCCGAATATCTTTAAAAACCACATGTTGGAAAAGATGTGAAACATGCCGGCATGTAAGAATTGACTGGTAACAAACGGGTATAGTGTTAGCGGATTAGTCCAATTAATCGCAGAGGGAATTAATGCAAAGTCTCGTATGAACCCCACAGGCGTGGGGGAGAGGACTTGGCGAACAAAAACGAAAACATTTACCAAGATAATTAGGTAAGTAAGAAATGGAAATCTCCGGGTTCTACTGCGATCCCGCACTGGAAACATGCTCCGGTTTTACAACTTAATTAACGTAAGCCTGTAAGAAGCGTGTTAAGATTTACTAAACCTTGTATACGTATCTGCCGATAAACTTAATTAACTCTTTTTGGCCAAAAAAGGTGATACTGCACCAATAATAGAAAACAGCCACCTAGTAGGAAAATGAATACGCCCAATATATAATCCTGGCTTTCGCCAATTTATATTATTAATTCTTTCTCCGCTTGCAGGATTATTGTTTATATAATCTTTTAATATGAGAAGGTCTTGTGCTCTCGAGCCTCTTTCCGGCATAAGGGGAGAGGGGTTATTTTCGAAGTTAGATAGAAAATAATGTGCAAGCTCTGGGCTTATCCCAGTAAAATTTTCGCTTCCGAATTCATAATTCATCGGCTTATCCCACTCATCTTTAGGAAGATAAAACTTAAGACCCCTACTCAATCCGACCTCCCAACCGTTTCGAGTCAACTTACCAAACATTATTTGAATCTGGGTATCACCATTTCTGAACGCAATTAGTAATTCCTCAGCAATTCGCGGCCTGGCCGGTGATGTTTGGTACCCAACTCTCATTAACTGTTCTCTGACTTGATTAATATCTTCTTCCAATGCCAATACGTCTATGTCACCAATTCTGCGGTTGGGGCCGATTAAAGATTGCGGAATTAATGAACCAAATATGCGATATTTACCAGCAGGCAGTACTGAATTGAGATCTCTAAGACCTTTTACTATATGGTCGTTGGCAATCTTTGTACTTGCCTCAACATTTACACCAACTTCCGAAATTTCCATTAGCTTTCCAATATAATTGTAACCGGGCCATCTAGCTGACACCGAATATCCATATAATCTCCAAAGCTACCTGTCTTTACTTTTGCTCCACCCACTCTTAATTTGTCGATAAAATATTCATAATGCTTTTTGGCATCTTTCGGTTCGGCTGCATCAATAAAAGATGGCCTATTGCCACCTGTTGTATTTGCAAACAGAGTAAACTGCGAAACTATCAAATATTCACCGCCAACATCATTTACTGTCAAATTCATCTTGCCGTTTTCATCTGCCATTATCCGGAGTTTAAGAAGTTTTTCAACTAACCTATCTACGTCATTCTCACTGTCATCTTTTTTGATCCCCACTAGCACAAAAAGTCCTTTACCAATTTCTCCAACAGTTTTCTCTTCAACCGAAACTGAAGCTTTTGTTACCCTTTGAATAACTAATTTCATAATTTGCAATTCTAATACAATGCGTTAATTTTCGCTAATTTTTGGTCTATACTGCAAAGCTTCAGCTAGGTGATTAGGATTAATTTGTTTTTCTCCCGCAAGGTCGGCAATTGTCCTAGCTACTTTTACAACTTTAAAATAGCTCCTTGCAGAAAGATTCATAGTTGCAATCGCACTCATTAATATTGTGCGACATTCGGAGGAGAGTGGGGCATACTGCTTAACATTCCGAGTCGACATTTCGCTATTACTTTTTAGTTTTGTGTCAGAAAAGCGATTAAGTTGTATCTCGCGGGCTCTTTGTACCCTTCTCTGGATAGTTAATGAGGAAGGTGATCTTTCCCTGTCACCATCAACCAGTTTTTGTGTTTCTACTGATGGAATATCAAGATGAATATCAATTCTATCTAAAATTGGTCCAGACACCCTTTTTTCATACCGACTGATTTGTCCTGGTAAACATGTGCAACGCCTCTTAGAATCGCCGTAGTAGCCGCAGGGACACGGATTTGAGGCTGCTATCAACATGAATTTAGAAGGGTATGTAACCGTACCCTTGGCACGTGAGATTGAAACAATACCGTCTTCTATTGGTTGTCTAAGCGCCTCAAGAACGTGTCTTGGAAATTCAGGAAATTCGTCCAAAAAAAGTACACCTCTATGGGCAAGTGAAATTTCCCCGGGCGCGGGATTAGTTCCCCCTCCTATAAGACCAATTCTTGAAGTTGTGTGGTGTGGGCTTCTGAATGGTCTCGTTGTGATAATAGAATTACCAGGAGTAAGATTACCACTAACAGAATAGATTTTAGTAACCTCAAGTGCTTCGTCTTCCGATAGAGTTGGTAAGATTCCTGGAAAGGCTCTTGCTAACATAGTTTTTCCGGATCCAGGCGTACCTTTCATAAACACGTTGTGTCCCCCGGCAGCAGCAATCTCAAGTGCACGTTTGGCGTTTTCCTGACCGATTACCTCCGAGAAGTCAAATTCTGCTTCTGCTTTTTTCAAAAATGTGCTTAGACTAATCTTGGGAGAAGATTTTAACTCCGTAGTGCTACAAAAAAAGCGCACCAACTCGAGTAATGAATTTACAGCATATACTTCAGTTTTTGATACAACAACCGCCTCCTGCTCGTTTATTTTTGGAATGAAGACTTTGTCAATTTTTTTCTGACTGGCGAGATATGTAATTGGCAGTACGCCATTTGTTTGTCTCAAATTTCCGTCTAGAGACAGTTCGCCCACAAAAATGGAGCTTTCAAGGTTGGGCCTAATTTGGCCTGAAGCAACCAGTATTCCAAGTGCAATTGGTAGATCATATGAAGGCCCAGCTTTGGGCAGGTCAGCTGGTGCCAGGTTGACCGTGATGCGACTTACAGGAAAATCTGCCCCAGAATTTTTTATGGCAGACCTGACCCTCTCTTTGCTTTCTTCAACCGCTTTATCGGGAAGACCCACTATAGTAAATGATGGCAAGCCTTGTTCTGCAATATCGACCTCAACATCAATTAGTACGGCCTCTAAGCCAACAGTCGCACCGGACAAAATCTTGGCAAGCATTAATCTTAGCTTACCACAAAGAATGGTCAACTTTTCGCTTACTTTCTCAGGCGATCATACCATTCCATTAATAGTTTTGAGACCAAATCTTTCGCCCCCAATCCGACTGAGAGACCAACCACCAATACCACTGTATAGGTTAAACCTTGAAAGAATGTAACGATTAGCCCTTGCGCAATTTGCAGCTGATCAATAGCCGCAAATAAGGCAACAAGAATAATTACATATCTTGCAATCTTTCCAGTAGGTCTTGCAATTTGCGGATCAACTGATGCGATTGCTCCCCGAACCACCCCATCTGCCAAGCCTGAAACTATATAACCAGCAGCAAAGATCAAAGATGCCGCCAATACATTGGGTAAGTAACCCAAAACTCTAGTTAAAACCTCGGAGACCATACCCAAACCCAATATATCAACCACTGCCAGGAAAAATACTAATATGACTAGCCACTGAAATATTGTTCCAATAAGCTCTACAAAAGTTAAACGGATATCTGCCTTAGCGAGATAATTGTCTACACCGGCATTTTTAAGAAAGCCTTCTAACTTAAGTGCTTTTAGACCATCCACAATGAGCCGCTTGACCCAATATGCAAGTATCAAGCCAATTGCAAAAATTACTATTGCGGCAACAACATTCGGAATTACCAGCAAAAAGGAGTTTATAACTTGCCCCCATGAGTCCATGAGTGCATTCTGCCAAACTGATAAATTATTTATTTAAATCACCCCCTTCCTACTTATTCAGATTTTCATTTTTTTTCGTGAAAATGTCAATGCTTAGACATCAAAAAGTCCCCTTTATGAGTACTCTGCTATATCTCGAGGAGTTTAAAAACCAAGGGTTACCTAGAAATCTAGCTCTTTGCTATTTAAACAAAAAATCAGGATGAGAGTAAGAACCTGGTGGGTAACCCCAGAACCTTGTTCTCTTCCTCTCTTTAAACGAGGAAGGGCTCACTATTAAGTGAGCCCAATCCTTGTAATCTGGAAGAGAGTAAGCCAGGTTCTGTTATCTCCGGTTGACCGGAGTGGTGACAATCTGTCTAAGCCCTCAACTTTAGAGCTAGGAAAGCTACCTTGTGCTCTAGTCGGAGGTTGCAGCGGGGAGGATTGCCTCTTTTCACTCGTTTTTCTCGTACCTTTAGGGTAAAGAAATCGACATAGTCTCTGTGGCTCTAACTGGCGGTTTCCCGCCCCGCCTTACAGCGGGCACCCTGCTTTCTGCTGCCTGGACTTTCCTCTCCGATTTAATTCGGAGTAGTCACCCTTCTTCCAGATGCTTTAATTATACCAAATTTGGCACACTTATTCCACTTACACTTAGTGTTTTGAAGAAAAATATTTCTGTGATAAAACCTGCACAGATAATACAATTGGAATCGCAATTATTACACCAATAATTCCTGCCAGCCTAAACCCGATTGCTAATGACAATAATGTCACAATAGGAGAAACACCAGCTGAACTTTCCATAACTTTAGGTGCAAATACATAGCTTTCAAGCTGTTGAATTATGAAGTAGAGCACAACCAGTGCAATTCCCATCAGGGGCGATATACCAAAGCCTATCAGTATAGCAGGTATTGCAGCTATGATTGGCCCCAGATAAGGAATAATCTCCAACAATCCTGCCAGTATTGCCAAAGGTAGTGAATAAGGTACTCCCAATACAGTCAATCCGATATATGTTAGTACACCAACTAGAAACATTAACGCTATTTGGCCTCTAGCCCAAGCACCCAGCCTTTTCTCCAATGCGTCAATCACACTAGCTATTTCTTGTTTCCTGTTCTCTCCTAAAAAGGAGCCCAATTGGTCATCTAATTTGTTTCTGGAAATAAGAAGGTAAAATGCGAAAATTAAAATTGTAAGTATCTCAAAAACATTAGATAGGACTGAAAGCAGGACTCGTAACACCTGAGAAGGTATTCCACCTATTTGTGATAGAAGCTGATTCACAAGCTGCTCATTTACAAGAAATTCAGACGGTAGCATTTGTAAATACACTGGCAAACTAGAAGCAAAACCGGCAGTTTGCTCGATTAACGGAGGTATAAGGGAGAATAGTGCTGCACCAAAAACTCCAAAAACCAACAAGTACGTTATCGCGACTGATAATGCCCTGGGGATTCTATAATTAGACAATTTGCTAACTAAAGGATTTAATATTGCCATTAGAAGAAGAGCAACAAAAACCTCAAGAATTATGCCCCTAATAACATATAAAAACCATAAAAAGAGCAAAAAGAGTACTGCAAAAATTATAGTTCGATGTGAAATTTCAATTTTTCTTGGCATATATTTTAGAATATATCATTTTTTCCTCAATCTCTCCAGATATTTAGCTACTAGCGCTTGTGTACTTTTTCAAGGCAACATCCCAAAATCTGACCGAGAGAATCACACAAAATAGCCCGAAAAATAATGACAATAGAACCGCAGGCGGAGTAACCATGCCCATAAGTGCCCTTGCAGGTATAGTAACCATTAAGCCAACTGGAATAAGATACGTGAGAAGTCCCCTTAAAGGTTCACGGTAGATATCGACCGGGAACCTCCCAAGGGAAGTTAAATCTCGATATATCATAATTGAATGATCAATTTCTAAAGTGATAATAGCCAAGCTTACAACCACAATATGGAAAGCTGTTGCAATTAGAATTCCGTTAATTATTAATATTACAAACATTACAATTTCACTAGCGCTGGGGTTTAATGTTTGACCAAAGTAATATACTCCCCATATAAGCGGAGGGATGGTAATTAAATCAATAAAATCCGCTCCACCCATCAATACTCTGAACAAACTATTTACAGGCTTAACTAATATCAAATCAAAATCTCCCGAGATCAACAGGTTTCTGAACCGATATACTTCACGAAATAAGAATTGCCCTACAACGTCAACTAGGTTAAATGTTAGAAAAAAGAAAACGATCTGATTAGTTGAATATCCCGCTATATTTTGTGCCCCTTGTGTAATCAAGATCAAGAAAACAAAAAACAGGAAGAATCTCATTAACTTTCCGACCAAAAAAATTAAAAATAAAAATCGCTGATTGAACCAGATCAAAAATGCATTTCTGCTCATCAAAATCCAAACCCTAAGATAATAAAATATCTTAATCATTTGCCTGTAGCTTGATAGGAAAGCATGCCCTTACGCCATACATTTTTCATAATCAGATAAAGCGCCATACCCCATATTCCACCTGTTAAAATGCCTTGCAGGGCAAATGTCATGTCAAAATTTCCCAGATATATTTGAATTGGGAAAAATATCATATATGGAAACGGGGTAAAATATAAGAACCTCTGGACGTTCACCGGCAAAACATCGATGGGAAATAGGGAACCTGAAAGAAAATCGAGAACTATTATTAGTAAAAAATTTGCACCCCAACCCCCCTCCGGCATCCAAAATGGAATTGAGCTTACTATAAATAGGATACAAAAGTATATAAATATGGCAATAAAAACTGACAATGCGGCCAAGAGTATATAGGAAATACTTGTCTGAAAAAATAAATTTGGCTTAAAAGCTAAAACCAGAACACTAAACTCTATTGATGCAAATCCCACATTTAAGAGCTTACTTGAAACATCTCGTGTAAACCAATACTTAAAGTAGCTTATTGGTTTTAACAGATGATTAGACAAATCCCCTCTAGCAATATCACCTGAAACATCAACTGCTCTTGCCGAGAAGACCAGCGCTTTTACTAAAATTGTTAAAAAAACGTATGTAAGGATTTGTTCGCGGGTATAACCAAATAGCTCTCTTCCCGGAACTGCAAAAACCGCGTCCCACAGGAAAAACACTAGAAATATCTGCAAAACATTTCTTAATCTCCACATTAAAAAATTAAACCTGTAGGCTATTTCCTGCTGAAAAGACACCCTAAAGACAGAAAAGTATTTACCGATTGAAGATCTGCTTGATTTCCTCATGCTCGAAACTTTTTCTTAAGAATGCGCTTTGGTTGACTTTCGCCACGAAACACCTTCCTTATCACTTCCTCTATGGGTGTTTCCCCTATGGTTAAATCAGAAATTGGATAATTTTGCAGAATTTCTGCCGCTGCAATTGCCACCATTGATCTTGGTACTGAAACATCAACCTGCGGGAATGAAACCTTTTTTACTTTACCAATAGATTCTAATTTCTTTATATCAGCTTCCTCAGAAAAAGTTAATTTGATCAATTTTTCTTTAGCAAAACGTCCCACCAACTCCTCAAGTGCTCCATCAAACAACAGTTGGCCTTCATCAATAACAATTACCCTTCTTGCCAAATCTATTAAGTCATTCATGTTGTGCGATGTTAAAAGTATTGTTGCCTCGTTTTTTTTATTATATTCATAAATAAAATCACGCACCTTTTGTTGGGCAACCAGGTCCAAACCTATTGTCGGCTCGTCTAAAAATAAGACTTTGGGTTTGTGTAAAAGGGCAGCAACCAACTCAAGTCTCATACGCTGTCCCAGGGAAACTCGTCTCACGGGAATATTGATAATTTTACCTACACCCAATAGCTCAACCAATTCCTCCAGATTTTGCTTATATACTCTTGTTGGAATTTCATAAATAGCCTTATTCAGTTCGAAAGTTTCTGCGGCCGGTAGATCCCACCACAGCTGATTTTTCTGACCAAAAACCGTGGAGATTTGTTTAAGATATTGAGAATTACGCTTCCATGGGTCATGTTCGAGTACCTGAACAAAACCGGATGTGGGATACAAAAGTCCTGATAAAATTTTTAGAGTGGTTGTTTTTCCCGCGCCGTTAGGACCAATGAAACCTACCAGCTCTCCTTGATAGACTGTGAAGGTGACGTTTTTTAAAGCCTTAATGATTCTTTTCTTTGGAGAAATAATTGAGTTAATAGCCCCTAATACACCTGGCTTCCGCTCGGTTACAGTAAAGTTTTTGGCAAGATGATCAACCGTAATTGCTTTCTCCATATCTGAAGTATATCCCAGCTGATTCCTTATTTCTAATTTAGCCAACTGAATCAGGATTACGTTAAAAGCTTACCTTAATACCTGTCTTTTTAGCCTCTTACCTGGAGTAAAACGAGGGGATCTGTGAGATTTAATCGTAACAAGTTTGTCTGTTTTGGGAATTTTAACAGTCTTGCCTTTCATGGAAATAACTCTAAATGTACCAAATCCTGACAAAACCACCTTCTCCCCCTTTGAAAGAACTCTGCCAATTTCTGATAGAAACACGTCTACAGCTTCAGTAGCACCTTTTTTTGTTAAATGGGCCTTTCTGGCCACTAAATCGATTAAATCTTTTTTCGTCATCTTAGATCACTAGAATAAATAAAGCTTATAAAAAAGTCAAGGTTATTTTGCTGCAGTTGTGTCGCTTGCTCTAACCTCACGAATAACGGTTACCTTGATTTGGCCTGCATACTCGGCTTCCTTTTCCAGTCTTTTGGCAATTTCATGGGCCAAAATTGTCAGTTTATCATCATTTACTTCCTGAGGGTCAACAATTACTCTTACATCTCTTCCTGCCTGAAAGGCATATGCAACCTCCACGCCTTCAAAACTTGCCGCAATCTCTTCTATCTTATCCATCCTCTTAACGTACTCACCATGCGGCTCATATCTTGCACCAGGTCTCGAACCTGATATCGCGTCTGCTGTCCAAACAACGACAGATTCAATAGAAGAAAATGGCTTATCTTCATGGTGTTCTGCGACAGTATTTACAACCTCTCTGGGAATACCAAATCTTTTTAGAGTAGAAACACCTACGTCAATATGGTTACCTTCCTCATCCGTTACCACCTTGCCAATATCGTGAAGTAAACAGCCTAATCTTACTACATCAATATTTGCCCCAATCTCGTTGGCAATTGAAACACCTATCTTGGTTTCTTCAATTGTGTGAATTCCCAAGTTTTGGCCGTATGAAGTTCTGAACCGGTATCTTCCAATCAGTTTTAAAAGTTCAACAGGTAAGTTAAATACACCACACTCCTGCGATATTTTTCTGCCCTCCTCCAGAAGCACATCTTCCATTTGTGCCCTGGTTTGTTTAACTACTTCCTCAATCCTTGAGGGTTGGATCCTGGTATCTTTAATTAATGCTTCCAAAGATCTTTTGGCAATCTCGCGGCGGACAGCGTCAAATGAAGAAAGACGTATCTCGTTTGTTTCATCTATCTCAATTTCTACGCCTGTTTCTTTCTCAAAAGTTCGAATGTTCCTCCCTCCCGCCCCAATAATTCTACCCTTCACATCTTCGTTGGGAACGGTAACTGATGAAACCGTATACTCGGCAACATAGGAAGTTGCCCCTTGCTTCATGGCATCTGCTAGAATTTCTTTCGCCTTTTCATTTGCTTCAACCTTAACTTTTTCCTCAGCCGATCTAATCTTTTTGGCAATTTCTCCAGTTAATTCTCTTTGCACCTCATCCAGTAATATCTTTTTGGCTTCATCAACAGTCATATTGGAAACTTTTTCCAATTTCTCTTTAAGCTCTTGTTCTCGTTCTTCAAGGATTTTCTTGTCTTTTTCTAAGGCCTCGCGGTCCTTGCGTAAGTCTTCCACTAAAACCTTTAGCTCACTAGAGCCAAACTTGTTTATGTCATCAGTTGCCATATGTTTTGTTTCTAAGAAGTAGTAAGAAATGTAAAAATACGTTAAATGTTAACGGTAAGAAGCATTTTTTTTCTTCTGACTTTCATTTCTTTACCTCAGTTGCAATTTTACCCTTTCTTAACTACCTTTTCAACAATATCCCAACCAAAACCTTTTCTTAACAATAATTCAATTTTTTTCTTCTGTGCTGTTTTAGTATCAAACATACCCCATCTGTAAGCTCTTTTTTCGATTTCTTTTCGTGCAGCGTCAAATTCATCAACGGGATTATTGTGTAAGACATCGTCGATAATATCTTTGGCGATTCCTTTAACAAGCAGTTCATTTTTAATATCTTTCTTTGACTTATTCTTAAACTGGAGTCTTTGGTTCACCCACCATTCGGTAAATTTATAATCATCAACTAATTCCAATCTCTTTAACCTATCAAATAGCTCGGGACGAAGGCTTGTGTACACCTTTTTTCTAATAAACCAGCTGTTAATTTCTTTTTCGCTTCTTGGCCTAATAGTCGCGAAGCGTAAAAGTTTATCGTAGGTCTTCTGTTGCTCAGCTTTCTTGACAATTTCATTTATTCTCTCTTCCGAAAGCACCTGTCCGACTCTGAGTCCTAATACAACAAAATTTTCCAAATCAATTCCAAACCCGAATTGCCCGTCGATATACACATTTACTCTATTGCCGCTTTTCTGGGATTTAAATGCAGTGATTTCGGTCATTAAAAAGGTTTATTCCTCTTTCTCCTCTACTTCCCCGATTTCCTTTGGGAGCTTTTTGCCTGAAGCCATAACTTCACGAATCTTTTTGTCTAACTCCTCAGCGAATTTAGGATTATCTTGTATATACTGCTTTGCTGCCTCACGCCCTTGAGCAAAAGGTTTGCTCTCATAATTATAGAAGGAGCCACTCTTTCCTATTATGCCAAGTTCTACTGCTACATCTAAAAGCCCTCCGGCCTTTGATATTCCAACATCGTTCATTATGTCAAACTCAGCAACCTTCAGGGGAGGAGCAACTTTATTTTTAACTATCCTAGCCCTTACTCTAGTGCCTATTACATTGTCACCATCTTTAATGGCTTCCGTTCTTCGAACATCAATTCTAACCGATGAATAGAATTTAAGAGCTAGCCCACCAGGTGTAGTTTCCGGATTACCAAACATTACTCCTATCTTCTGCCTGATCTGATTTGTAAAAATTAAAATCGTATTAGATTTAGAGATTGCACCTGTTAATTTCCTCAATGCCTGACTCATAAGTCTTGCCTGCATCCCCATAACAGCATCACCCATTTCACCCTCTAATTCTGCTCTCGGAACCAAAGCTGCCACTGAATCAACCACTATAACGTCCAATGCCCCTGATCGCACTAGGGTCTCAGTAATCTCTAGCGCCTGCTCACCAGTATCTGGTTGAGAAAGCAATAAGTCGTCTAAGTTAACACCTATTGTCTCAGCTCGAACTGGGTCAAGTGCATGTTCAGCATCTACAAATGCAGCCTGGCCGCCTCTTTTTTGGGCTTCGGCAACCACAGAAAGAGCGAGTGTGGTTTTTCCCGAAGCTTCCGGGCCATAAATCTCAATGATTCTTCCTGTCGGTAAGCCGCCAACTCCTAGGGCTAGATCAAGAGCTATGGCACCTGTTGGAATAACACCGATTTTTAACCTACTTGCGTCTTGTTGTCCTAGTCTCATAATAGAGCCTCTACCGTATTGCTTCTCGATCTGATCCATTGCTAACCTTATAGCCTGAAGTTTCTGGGAAGAATCAGTTTGGGCTACTGGATTTTGAACATCTTTTTTCTTTGCCATGGCTTTCTTTTATCACATTGTAAGAAAAGTTACAATTGCAAAAATCATTATGTACCAAACAAAACCCGAAGTCAAGAGTATGAAGCCTATACTTTGTGTTTGTGGTAAAATAGCACCTACGGGGTATAGTATAACGGCTAGTATTTGCGCATGGGGTGCGTAAGATCTCGGTTCAATTCCGAGTACCCCGACTAGAGGCGAAATAGCCTTTATCAATGAAGTCCTTGAAAGGCTGATTTAGCCCATATAACGCCACTTTTTTATCCTTGAGAACAAAGTTCGAGAAGATTTTTCGGATGATCTGATCCTTGCCCTCCATAGACTTGGTTTTTCTCAATATATCGGGCAGATTGTTAAAAAGTTCGACAAACTCCTGATAAGTCAGTACAACCTTACTTCCCTTGACTTTAGCTTCCTTGATCTTGACTAATTCATCATTGGCTTGCTTGAGTTGGGCTTTTTTGGCTTTCAAGTCAACCTTGTACTCATCCTTAATCTCACTATCATTTTCGTGATACAACGACTCTTTAATGAGGTTTATACGCTCCTCAAGCTCTTTAACTGCTATCTGGATTGATTTTCTCCTTGCTTCAAGTTCTTTGCGTTTATTCTCCTGAACATGTTTCATTTCCTGTAAGTAATGGTTGTAGGCTCTTTTGTCGGTAAACTTGTTTTCCTCTAGGAATTGGTACACAAAATCTAGGACAACCTTGCCTCGGACGTTCTGATTGACTTTCCTGCCACTTGGGAGAGTAATCTTACATCCGACTGTATCACACCTGAAGTTGAAATAATTGGTTTTATCAGTCTTGGAGTATTTGACAGTAATGCCCGTACTCATCTGTTCGTTACAATGGCCACAATAGACGATCCTACGCAAGAAGTCCGCTTTAATATCGGTTTTAAGCCCTCTACGCTTGTTTTCAAAGGCTTTTCTAATATCACTGAAGCGGTTAATCCTTAAAAACTCATCAACTGTAACCATAGGGACAAAATCGTAAACCTCGGTTAAGTCTACTAAACCACTGGTGCCGTAATCTAACACACCAGTATAGAACGTATCCTGGAAAATCTCAGACAAAACTTTGTCCGTCATCTTCAACGTCTTGTGGGTAATATCGCCAACTCCCTCACTTCGCTTGTAATTCTTATCAGTCAGATACTTGGCAATATCCTTTTGAGTTTTGCCTTGTAGCCTTAATTGCCAGGCTTCTTTGAGTAAAGTAAAGTTGTTGCCGTCTGGCCTGAGCATCATGTTGCGATCCCGATAATAGCCATGCTTGGCTTTACTCAGGTATTTGCCGTCCTCAATACTCCGTCTGATTCCACGTTTAACGTCATCTCGTAGCTTGTCTGAATACTGCTTGGAGAGGACAAAAGACATACCCAGAAGCATCTTGCCAGCCGTGTCATTCTCGAAAGTGAAGCTCACAAATTGTAAATCTTTTATGATTTGCTTATCCAGTAAGTCGATAATCTCCCCCGCGTCTTTCATATTGCGAGCAAGTCTATCTGGATGCCAGGCTATGATACCCTCGTATTTGCCTTGTTTAATGTCATCCAACATTTTCCGGAACTTCGGCCTGATATCTGGTTCTTTGGCACTTTGTTTCTCCTCAATTGGGCTAAATGGACGAGCGAGTAACTTTAATCCTCGGCTACTTGCTATCTTTGTACATTCAACAACTTGATCTCCCAAAGATCTGGCTTGCCGTTCCTCACCCTCTGTAGATTTTCTGGCATAAATAACATAGCGATATTGTGAAGTATCCCGTTCCTGATCCTTACCCTGCAATTTTTCTAGGATGGACAATAAGTCTTGTGTAGTAGCCATAATTGTCTAAATTTTCTATTTCCATCATCGATGATGGAACTTGCACTTGCTATTTTGATTGACAAATGCTTATAATAATTTATAACTTATTCAGCTATGAAAAGCAATTCTTTTTACACAGTGGAACAGGTAGCAAGACTCCTTCAAGTACACTGGCAGACAGTTTTGAACTACATAAAAAATGGCAGATTGGAAGCAGTAAAACTAGGTAGAGGGTATCGAATATCAAAAGACGCTCTAGATAGCTTTATTAAGCAGAACTTATCAAAACAAGTTACAATAGATCATAAGAAAGGAGGTGATTAAGTAATGTCTGAAATACCACAAGGAGTAGAAAGCCCATTGAAACAACTAGATGAAAAAATTCCTGTACCTGAATTACTGACTCCTGAAAATGCAGAACAGTCAAAAACATTGACAGGAATGGGTTGGGTTTCCATTTACAGAAATTCCCCAACTAACCACTCCGAATCAGAAGTATTGATGGGAAGAATGACTGTGCATGCAGTTGAAGCTGGTAGATGGGTAGACGTACCCCTGCAAGGACACTATGAGCAAGTAGTGGAGGCAGGTTTTGCAACAGTAGAGACTGATAAAGAGGGCAACAAAATGCTTAGGCCAACAGAGGCGTTTGCTGATTTTGTAAAGACAAGATTAGCACCATATGCACCTAAAAAAGAGCAAGGCTAAGTAAATTGTCTTTTTTAACGATGGGCAGTGGTGCATACTGCCCATACTAAAGAGGATAATTTGACAAGTTGTAGTTCTTGCCTTTTCTTCTTTTTATCTCCTCTCTTACCCGTAATATATATTTTTGTTTCTCCTCTGATGGTAATTGATTGATCTTATGAGCAAGTTCGGATATTTGTTGCTCCCTTGGCTTTTCTATTGGCAAGGGTAAAGAACTAATCCCCTGTAGCCTCTCAAGCCTTTCTATGGCCATCAAGGCGGTTCTCAATGCACCTACAGCCTCTAGGTTGTTTCTAGCAGTCTTTTTTAGCTCCCATGACTCTTTGACGATCTCCTCAGTCTTGCGTATCAATTCCTGCCTTTTGGCCTGTAATTCATCAACTGTAGACAAACAAGCCCATCTCTCCCTGATAAGGGAAATGTAGGATTTTGCTGTGTTGTAGGAGATGTTGAGTGTATCGGATATGTCAGTTGGAGAATCTATGCCACGCAACATGAGGCTCTCGCACTGCCTTAGTAACCGATCCCGCCTTGAATTTGAGATTAAATTTTGTGCCATTTGATTTTGTTAAGAGTTTGATAGTTTTACTCATACTAAAAACTTAATTCTGAAAGACTTAAACTAAGACTATTTAGCCTTAAAAACTCAATTTCAAAAAGAGCCAGAGATTTTAGAGGCTACTAACCAATTGTAACAAAAGTTCAACAGCTAAAATAACCACCCCCGTCTATCATTTCCATCATTGATGATTCATTTACCAATACCACTACATATACTAAGTTCGGGAGGATTCGAGCTAGTGTAATTTATGGAGTTTTCCTCTGTACTATGAGGATGTAGTGATTTCCTTTTTGATCTGTTCCTCGCATCAAAGTTTGATTTATATTCTGGCTTTTATCAACTGTAAGCAAGGCTAAATCTATGACTTCACCATCAGGAGTAGTTACTTGATAGTCATCTAATCCAAGTTGAGGCTTTGGGTTTGCATCCGGCTCGGGAGGCGTAGATTCTTGAGGTTTGGTTACATCTCCTATCAGATCTGTTAGATTGTCTTTTTTAACTTTGTCCATGCTTTTATTATAGCCAATGTCAGTAGGTAATAAATAGTGGTGACTTTTGCATCTCAGCTTCCTTGGCTGAAATAGCCTCAATTTCCTCTTTGGTTACACTCAACCAGTCCAGATGTTCTATAATATGGTTGTAAAGTTCGTGATAATTTTCTGATTCTCGACCCAACAAATGCCTACCAGAAATTCGTTTGAAAATGTTTATACTACCATCTCCTCTCCGCTAACAAAATTTATAGCAAAAAAGCTAGGGAGCGATCCCGAAGCGCTGGATGAAATCTTTGCCAGAACTATTTGCGCTGCGTGGAAAGGGTGGGGGACTTTCAGAAACAAAAGTGGATATTTGACCTGGTTTTGCGCCATTGCGATTAAAAAAATCGCTGACTATTACAGAGAACAGGTACACACTAACTCGGTAATGATTTCTCCATTTCTTGAGTCAATGGCCTTTGAGTTGCAAGACAATGATTATTCTCCCGAGGAGATCACTATATTGCATGAAGTTAGAGCCTCAATTAGGGAATGCGTAAAACTGATTCCCCCAGAAAAAAGACAACTTATTTATCTAAGATTTTGGGGAAACTTAACCATAAAGGAAATTGCCAAAGCAATGAATGCGGGTGAGCGTTCTGTTGAAGGCAAGCTATATAGAGCAAAAAGGTTACTTAAGCAGGTTTTGGAGTCTAACCACCCAGATTTGGCTAGTCAGTATTTAAAAAGCAAGTAGTTACCTTTTCGGAGACTGCTTAGCGCGTCTTGCTTTACCGCCTTTGCCCACTTTCCTTCGTTCGCGAATTCTTGCGTCGCGCGTCAAAAGTCCCTGCTTTCTTAAGGGTAATTTATTGTTGGTATCTAATGTCCCTAAAGCTTTTGCGATTCCATGCAAAACTGCCTCAAATTGCCCCTTTTTGCCCCCCCCAATCACTCTGACATGGGCATAATAATTTTCCATAGCCACCGAAACCTCAAATGGCTGACTCCACAAATCACCGCCAACCACATCAGAAAAATACTCTTTGATAGGTTTGTCATTAACCAGCGTATCTCCCTTACCTTTAAACAGTCTGACTCTTGCTGAAGCCATCCGCCTTTTTCCTGCCGCGTATGTAAAATTTTTACTTGCTTTTTTCATTATTTAAAATTCTCTTCGTATGGGTTATTGGGCCCCTTTATAATCTTTAGTCTAGTAAGTCTAACTTTTTTGAGCCTGTTGTCAGGTAGCATTCCAGAAACAGCTAGCCTAATTACATCTTCGGGTTTTTCCTCAATCATTTTTGTGAATGAAACTTCCTTTAGGCCACCTGGGTAACCAGAATGGCGTCTATAAATTTTCTGGTCAGCTTTTTTACCAGTAAGCTTAACCTTCTCAGCATTTAGAACGACAACATTATCACCTAAATCAAGATGGGCAACATAATCTGATTTATGCTTACCCATCAATAGTTTTGCAATATCTGTACTGATTCTGCCTAATACTGCTTCTTTAGCATCAATTAAATGCCAATTTCTCTTAACTTCTTTTATGCTGGGTTGGAAGGTTTTCATTTCTTCTTTTGTGATTTGATCTTCTCTTTGACAGCTTTTTTAACAGGCTTTTTAGAAACTTCTTTTTTTGTCGTCTTTACTTGTTTGGCCTTTTCTATTTTGTTTTTACTTGCTCTCTCCTCTTGTTTGTTGATTTTCTCTGTCCACTCAATCCTCACCACATCTGATGCATCCCCTCTTCTTTTCGGTAGAGGGGTAATTCTCAAAAAACCGCTGTTTTTCTCTTTGAATGAGGGTGTAACTTGAGTAAGCAATTTATCTACAACCTCTCTCTGATTGCCAACTTCGGATAACACTCTTCGTCTTGAAGCTATTGTGCTTTTTTTGGACAAAGTCATAAGCTTTTCCACTAAAGGAACAACAGACTTAGCTTTAGCTTTTGTCGTAACAATAGCCTCCTTAAGAACCAACGATCTGACTAAAGTTCTAAATAATGCCAGTCTAGCTTTACGACTTCTCCCTAGCTGTCTACCATAAACCATTTTTCTCATATCGCAAATTTGACTCCTTTTTCAGCTAAAGCAACCGCTATTATTTTAAGCGACTTTTCTCCGAGATTTCTAACTTTGACCAGCTTTTCTCTGTCTGCATTGACCAAATCCTCAACCGTTTCATAGTCAGCTTTAACTAAGGCATTTGATACTCGGGTGGGAAGCCCAATCTCTTCAACTGATAATTTACCCACTGGCCCTAAATCGTCTAGTCCAACACCATTCTCCTGTTTTACCACCCTTTTTGGTGTAACAACTTGCGAGAAATAGGAGACCAAAATTTTCCCAGCCGTAACTAGTGCGTCCTTAGCGTCAACTGTTCCATCGGTCCAGATTTGTAAAAGTAATTTATCATAATTTGTCAGTCTTCCTACACGAGTTTCTTCAACTTTGTAATTTACTCTGACTATCGGAGAAAACGATGCATCAAGAGAAATTTCCCCTAATGCGCCAGAATCCCTATCCTTGGCGGGAATATAGCCAACTCCCGACTCTATCTCCAAGTCTGCTTCTAAGGATGCTCCTTTGTTAAGTACAGCTAAGAGCATTTCTGGATTTGCTGCCTTTACGTTGGAAGGAAGCTTAATATCCTTAGCTCTTACTTCACCAGGCCCTTTAACTGATATAGATGCTTTAATCACCTGACCTGTTTCAATTTGCTCACCTGAGAATCTTACCCTTTTTAAGTTGAGTAAAAATTCGACCACATCTTCCTTCATTCCTTTAAGTGTGGTGAATTGATGCTTTACTCCATTCATTCTCACTTTTGTTACTGCCATCCCGGGTAAACTTGTAAGCAGAACTCTTCTTAGGGAGTTTCCCAAAGTATCACCATAACCCTGTTCCAAAGGAGAAACAGCGATAACAGCATAATTCTGCTTTGTTTCTTGAACATTTATTTCAAACATTGGTTCATTCATTCAAATCACCTCCCTTTTCACAAATCACCCCCAAATATATGGGGGTGAAGCTATTTTACAGCTATCTTGAGTAGAACTCAACTATATCTTGCATTGATACTGGTTCTACCACATCATCGCGCTTTGGTTCCCGAACAACTTTTCCGACTATAGCCTTCTTCTTCAGCCACTCAGGCAGTTTGGTCTCCTCTTGTAGCAGCTTTTTTGTGGCTGGAATTTCTGCTGCCTTATTGTCTAAACTTACGGTATCGCCCGGCTTTACTTGATACGAAGGAATATTTAGCTTTTTTCCATTTACCAACACATGGCGGTGTGAAACCAATTGCCTTGCAGCAGGCCTTGTTGGCGCAAATCCTAGTCTATACACTACATTATCCAGTCTTCTTTCCAAAAAGGATAAAATCTTCTCTGTCGTGTTTCCCCGAGTTTTAAAAGCCTCCGCCACATAACCTGCGAACTGCTTCTCCAAAACACCATACATTCTTTTTACCTTTTGTTTTTCCCGTAGTTGCCTTCCATATTGGGAAGGTGATGAGAATGTGCCCTTAGGTCCATGTACACCGGGCGGTACGGTTAACCGAGTAAGCTTAGAACCTTTTCCGAAAAGATCAAATCCTTCTCTTCTTGATAGTCTGTCTTTTGCTCCAGTATATCTAGCCATTTTTAAGCTCTCCTTTTCTTTCTGGGTCTTGGACCATTATGCGGTATTGGTGTCACGTCAGCGATTAATGATATTTTAACCCCACCCGCTTTAATTGCTCGCAGAGCAGCGTCTCTGCCTGGACCTGGGCCCTTAATGTATACTTCCGCTTCATCAAATCCATGCTCGTCCTTGGCCTTTTTAAGTACCTTTTCAACTGCTGTAGTTGCTGCATAAGGAGTAGCTTTTCTTGTACCCTTAAAGCCTGCGTTTCCAGATGACCCCCATGCCAGACTATTACCTTTTTCATCGGTAACGTTAATTAATGTGTTGTTAAATGATGCTGATATAAAAACTTTTCCTACTCCTACCTGCTTATTTGCTTTTGCCATATATTAACCTTTCTTCTCTGAGGCAGTATCTGTAGTCTTCATTTTGGTTAGAGCTTCTTTTTTGAAAGCGCCAACAGTTTTTCTTTTGCCTCTTTTTGTACGCGCATTGGTTCGTGTTCTCTGCCCCCTTACGGGAAGACTTTTATTGTGCCTTAGACCCCTAAAGCTACCAATTCTCTGAAGTCTTATTATATTTTCTCTAATCTGACTAATCAAATCTCCTTCAACATTAAAATTTTCGAGATTGCTGGATATTTTAGAAATTTCATCACTTGATAAGTCCTTTACTCTTTTAGTGCTTTCAATATTAACATCATTCAAGATCCTTTTAGACAACACCCACCCAATACCTTTTATTCTTGTCAAGGCGTAGTCTATTCTATGATTGTCTTGTAACTCAATACCAGCAATACGTGCCATAAATTTTTATATTTTTTTACCCTTGTCTTTGTTTATGTCTTGGATTTTTGCAAACTATATACAAAACTCCACCCCTTTTAACTATCTTGCAATCTTTGCATCTTTTTTTGATTGAACTGATTACTTTCATATTAATATTTGTAAACTATTCTACCTCTTTCCTGGTCATATTTGGTCATTTCTACTTTTACCCTATCACCCGGAAATATCCTTACATAATTCTTTCTCATTCTTCCTTTAAGCGTCGCTAATACTACTTTTCCAGTGACAAGCTCCACCCTAAACATTGTGTTGGGCAAACTCTCGGTTATAATACCGTCTATCTCTTCAAAATCAGATTGCATATTATGCCGTCAAAACAACAGGACCGTGCGCGCTAACTGCCACGGTCTCTTCGAAAAGCCCTGATATTTTACCATCAGCAGTTGAAATTGTCCACCCGTCGTCTTCGTGTACCAGTTCTGGTTTGCCTTTTGTATACATAACCTCAATTGCTAAAGTCATTCCTTCCAATATCTTGGGGGTATTTTCCCTCTCATCATACACAAAGCAGGGTATTTGGGGCTCTTCATGCAGGTTTCTGCCTACCCCATGACCTACAAGTGACAATACTGGGCTAAATCCAGAACCCTTAATTACCAATTCTATGCTTTCAGATATGTCATAAATTCGTCCTCCGACTTTTGCCTTCTTAATAGCTTTCCTTAAAGCTATCTCTCCTGCCTTTAAAAATTCCTTTATTTCCTTGCCAGCGTCAATTCCCACGCTAATTGAAGTATCCGTATGAAATCCTTTGTAATACATACCCATATCTACACTAACAATATCCCCTTTCTTAAAAATTATTTCCCTTTTAGGCACTCCATGAACAATGCCCGCGTTCACATTCACGCAAGTAGCCCAATAATAACCGGGGACTTTTTTAAATGAAGGCGTGCCACCTTGTTTAATTATCAGCTCATCTGCCAGCTTATCTATATCATAAGCACTTATACCACTTGTAATTGCCTTTGTAACTGCCGACTTAACAGCCAACAGTTTTTCTCCCCCTTCCTTCATAATTTTTATTTCCTCAGAAGTCTTTATGTGGATACTACTTAACATTTGCCTTAATTTTAGTTAATATGTCGTTATATATATCTTCAATCGGCCTTTCTCCATCGATCTTTACTAGTTTGCCCTTACCTTCGATATAATCTACTAATTCTTTTGTATTTTTTTTGTAATACTCAAATCTGGTCTCCACAGATTCCGGGTTATCATCTTTTCTTTGAATCAACTCTCCCCCGCATTTATTGCACTTATTCTCATTAACTGGTGGGTTGGTAATAAGGTTATAAACCTCGCCACATTTGGTGCAAATTCTTCGAGAAGAAATTCTTTTTACAGCTTCTTTTTTGCTTATGTCTAGCGTTATTACATAATCTAACGCAACACCCTTGGTTCCAAGAAACTTTTCCAGGGCTTCATATTGGGATATAAACCTGGGAAAACCTTCATATATAATATCCTTATAATCCGGCTTGTTTTTATTCAAGTAATCGATGACGTACATTGTCATTTCATCTTGCGGAATTAGCTTACCAGAATTCACGATCTTAGCTATACGAGCGTCTTTACCGGCAAGATCTCTGGCAATTTCACCGCCCTGCAAGTGAAATAGACCCAATCTATTGGCAAGAAGTTCTGCTTGTGTACCTTTTCCTGAAGCGGGAGAGCCAAGTATTATGATATTCATCGACTAATTTCTTAGAAACGTATCATACCTCCCCATAACCATCTGAGATTCTAGCTCACGGGTAATTTCCAACACCACAGAAACCACGATCAAAACACCCGTCCCCCCAACTGCCAAATTGGCTACTCCGATTATATTCTGAAATAGAGAAGGTAGCACGGCAACAAACCCCAAAAAACTAGCACCCACAAATGTAATTCGATTTAATACGAAAGAGAGATGTTTTGCAGTTTGTGTCCCTGGTCTGATACCAGGTATAAATCCACCACTTTTTTGCAAATTCTCAGATATCTTAGCGGGGTCGAAAACTATTGATGTGTAAAAATATGTAAAACCAAAAACTAGAAGGAAATAAATTATATTATAAATTGCACTTTCTGGATTAAATAATCGCTCAATGCTTGCAATAACGCCAGCAACTTCATTACTTGCCAAGGGTGCCAAGAATTGCATCAATAGAGATGGTAAAAACACTAAAGAGACAGCAAAGATAATTGGAATAACTCCCGCCTGATTTACACGCAATGGGAGGTAGGATGCTACCGAATTATTGCGATTTGCACTTCTCGCATAATTGACTGGGATTTTACGAATTGCTTCACTCATAAAAACAATAAACCCAACAACGATTGCAGAAATAACGAGAAATATTGCAATTTTCAAAAGGTCTGAAGACGAAAGTGCTCCGATTGATTGCCCCACGGTAACGGGAAGCCGGGCTACAATACCAGCAAAAATTAAAATCGAAATTCCGTTTTTGAATCCATATTCGGTTATAAGTTCCCCAAGCCATACTGCAAAAACTGTTCCGGCCGTCATTGTGATAACAAGCGAGATTAGTGCTAAGGGCGAAATAAAATCAATTATTCCCTGGGAGCGAAGTAATGAATACATTACAAATGATTGCAAAACCGCCAGGGGTACGGTTAAAAATCTGGTGTATTGGTTTATTTTCTCTTGACCATACTCGCCTTCTTTCTGGAGTTCTTCTAGTTGCGGGATAACGTGAACCAGAAGCTGCAACACAATTGAGGCATTAATGTAAGGCCCCAAACCAACTGCCATTATTGAAAAATTGGCTAATGTCCCTCCTGAAAACACGTCCAGGAGCGATAAGAGTGGACTACCATCAAATAATGCAGATAAAGACTCACGATCGACACCGGCAGCTGGTATATGGGCAACCAACCTGAATACAAAAATTACTAAGGCAGTGATAATTAGCTTGCGCCTAATTGCAGCTATCTTTAACGATTTTGAGAAAAAACTTAATATGGAAGAGAGCATAAAAGATCCACTTTCTGGTAATATGTGTTTCCTCTAGACAGATAAATTAACCCAGGTCTTTATTATTGCCTAGCTTTTTATTAGACACTTCAACCTTCCCACCTGCAGTCTCTACTCTCCTGGCGGCAGATCTCGATATAGGTACTAAAATTGTTAGGGCTTTAGTAATCTCACTATTGCCTAACACTTTTACACCTACTCTATCAATATCTTCCTTATTAACAATTCCGTTTTTAATTAGTGTTTCGGTATCCACCTTGGCTCCTTTAGGAAGGATCTCAAGAGATGCCAGCTTTACAATAACTGGTTTTCCGCTGGGTCCAAATTTCCCCTTACCTCGTTTAAACGGAAGTCTTTTGATCAGGCTTTTCCTTACCTTTACTCCCTCAAAAATTACACTTATTCTACCGCGTGTCTTTTGACCTTTTTGTCCTTTACCAACAGTATGGCCACCTTTCCCGCTTCCGTAGCCACGGCCCGTTCTTTTTTTAGATCTTTGTACTATTTTGGGTAATGTTCTAGTCATATTTATTAAGCTTCCTTTTTGAGTCTTTCTATTTCGGCGATTGTCTCCAGTGCCTTGATGGTAGCATATACATTCGAGATTTTGTTACTAGTACCCAAGATCTTGCCAACAGCATCTTTTACTCCAGCAGCCTCGAGCACTACTCTCATCGGTCCCCCGGCTATGATACCTGAGCCAGGAGGAGCTGGTTTCAAAAGAACTTTGGCTGCAGAGAATTTCTCTCTCGTTGAATGGGGAATTGTGGAACCCACCAAAGGCACTTCAATCATTCGACGCTTGGCAAATGATATTGCTTTTCTGATCGCATTTCTCACATCCCCCGCCTTCGACAGACCAACACCCACTTTACCTTTTTTGTCACCCACAACTACTAAAGCAGAAAATCTTATTTGATTTCCACCTTTAGTCTTTTTAGAGATTCTGTTAATCTGCACAACTGTTTCCTCAAATTCCTTGATTGTATTCATTGCGTATTTGTTGCCTCCTCCTTGATATTGCATAATTAGATTGTTAATCCCCCTTTCCTTGCGCCATTGGCAATAGCAGCTATCCTACCATGATATTTATATCCACTTCTATCAAATTTAACTTTATTGATTTTTTTAGCCAATGCTTTTTTTGCCAAGAGTTCGCCCAGTGCTTCGGATTTACTCACTTTATTCGCCTTTTCGTCATTTATCTCCTTCGATGATACAAAAACCAATGTAGCTGCCTTTGCGTCATCTATTATCTGTGCGTAGGTATACTTATTTGAGCGAAAGACAGACAATCTGGGATATTTCCCTGTACCACTAATTTTAGTGGAGACTCTTCTCTTTCTTTGATTAAATCGCTTAAGTTTCAAGTTTGACATTTTATGCTCCTGCGCCTGCAGCTTTAGCTGCCTTACCCACCTTTCTTCTGATAAGTTCGTCTAAATATTTTATTCCCTTGCCTTTGTATGGCTCAGGGGGCCTAATTCCCCTTACCTCTGATGCCACCTTCCCAACAAGCATTTTATCGGCACCAGATACTGTGATTATAGTCTTCTCAACCTTAAATGTAACACCTTCAGGTGCCTCGAACTTCACAGGATGAGAAAATCCCACATTCAAAACCAGGTCGCCCCCTGCAACCTCTGCTCTATACCCCGTTCCGATAATCTCCAACTGTTTCTCCCATCCCTGACTAAGTCCGTGAATTATATTGGAAATATTGGCACGTGTAGTTCCATAGACTGCCATGCTTGCCTTTGCACTTTTTCTACTTATTAAAAGCTTGCTATCTTCTAATACAGCTTCGATCCCGCTGGGCAGAATATATTCTTCTTCCACCTGGGGAGTAGATATCTTGACTCCTCCATCAACGACCTTGACGTTGATTCCGGCAGGTATTTTTATTGGTTGTTTTCCTATTTTGCTCATAATTACCAGATTTCTGCTATTACTTCACCACCAACTCTTTGCTTTAGTGCCTCTTTTGAAGTTAGCACCCCTCGCGACGAACTGACTAAATAAATTGATGGTCCTCGCTTTTTGCCAAGATCTTTAACTTCCATGTATACTCTGAGCCCGGGGCGAGAAATAAGTTTGACGTTAGCAAGAACGGGTTGCTTGCTTCTTATAGATAGCTTAACTTTTATTATTCCATCCTCTTCAACAACATCCTCTATATAGCCCGCCTTTTTAAGAGCTTCGGAAACAGACCGAATTTGTTTGGTTGAATCGGCCGAAACCTCCTTGAGACCAGCATTGGCTGCGTTTTTGAGTCTTATTAAAAAGTCACCTACTGGATAATTTGTCATATTACCAACTCGCCTTTCTAACCCCTGGCAACTCACCTTTGTGGGCAAATTCCCTGAAACAAATTCTGCAAAGACCGAATTTACGCAAATAACCTCTAGGCCTTCCGCAAAGCCTGCATCGGTTGCGGTATCTAATACTAAATTTTAATTTCTTGTTTTCTCTAACTTCTTTTGCTGTTGTTGCCATATTTCCTCCTTATACTTTCTCAAAAGGCATACCTAATAACTCCAATAGTCTCCTGCTTTTTTCTGGATCAGACTGTTTAATTACTACCGTTATCTCCAAGCTTTTAGGACTTGGGGTTTTGGCAATGTCAATTTCCGGAAATATTGTATGCTCTGTTAATCCCAAAGTGTAGCTTCCACTTTTATCAAATGATCCTACCGGAACACCTTTAAAATCACGCAGTCGAGGTAATACTATAGAAAAAAGCTTGTCTATGAAGCTGTACATTTTATCTTTTCTTAAGGTAACTGCCAGACCCACTGGCATTCCAGCTCGCAGATTAAATGTTGCAATGGATACCTTGGCTCGCCTAATAGACGGAACCTGACCAGTAATTGTTGATAAGTCTTTGATTAATGATTCTTTTAGCTCTTTGCTTCTCGAAATCTCACCAATTCCCATATTTACTACCACCTTTTCTATGTACGGAACTGCCATTTTATTTTTAATGGCAAACTCACTAGACAACATGCCGGCTACTTCATTGTTGTATTTTTCTTTTAGTCTGGGTTTAACTTGTGTATTCATATTATTTAATATTTATTTGCTTACCACACTTTTTACAAACTCTGATTTTGTCTTCTTTTTCCAATTTATAACCAACTCTGGTGATCTTTTTGCAATTTGGGCAAACCAGGGCAATTTTTGAATAAGGAAGTGGTCTAACTAAATCATAAATGCCACCCTTTTGGCCTTGAAAACCTTTTACGTGTTTTTTATACATATTTAGGCCCGGCACTATGACCATTTCCTTCTTCGGTAAAACTTTTTCAATTTTACCCTCACGACCTTTATCCTTTCCGGCAGTAACTTTAATTGTATCTCCAGTTTTAAATTTCAACATACGTTTTTCTGATTATTTTCTTTGCCTAACTTTCTTTTTCTAAAAGAAATTTAGAATAATTAGACTACCTCCCTTGCAAGCGAGGCTATCTTATTATAACCCGCCTCTTTTACCTCTCTGGCAATTGGACCCAAAACTCGGGTACCAACCGGAAGCCCTTGCTTATCTATTACCACACCGGCGTTATCGTCAAATCTAATATAACTACCATCTTTTCGTTTTACTTCTTTTTTTGTCCTTACTACTAATACTTTTACCTTCTCGTGGTCAGCCACCGCCCCAGCAGGATCAGCTCCGTGTACTACACATAGTATTGTGTCTCCCAAACTAGCTTTTTTGCCAATTTTGTGAGAAATTCCAATTACCATTAACCTTTTGGCCCCTGAATTATCAGCTGGCCTTAAAACACTTCTTAGTTGTATCATTTCTTTCCACCCTTCTTTTCTTCTTGCATATCAATGAGTCTCCACTTTTTTAACTTACTGTAAGGCTTAGTTGCCACAAATCTTACAATGTCATTAACTTGAACATTAGTTTCGGTATGTACATGATATTTTCTACTTCTCTTGGAACGTTTTTTGTAGATGGGATGCATAAAGACATTCTCCACAACGACTGCTGCCGTCTTGTTGTTTTTGACTGAAACCACTCTTCCAGTAAATACTTTCATATTTTTTCCTTAACCTCCTTTTGGTTGTTTAGCTCCAACTCCGTAACTATAGTTAAAATCTGGGCAATATCCCTTTTTAAGATTTTGGTGTGTTTAAGATTCTTTTGTTTTCCAGCGTCTTTCTCGGAATATGCTTTAGTTAATTCTGCCCTTTTTTCGGATACCAGTTTGGTTAAACCTACTATGTCTTTTTTTCTTAGATCGCTTAATTCTTTTTTCTTCATATTATTCTTCCTTTGTTATAATTTTTGTTTTAATTGGTAGCTTAGTAGCTGCCTTTCTAAAGGCTTCTAAAACGTATTCCGGTGCGGCACCTGCCACTTCAAATAGCATTCTGCCTGGTTTTACCACAGCAACATACGTAGAGATATCGCCTTTTCCTCCACCCATCCTTCTTCCAGCAGCTCTTGCTGTAATTGGCTTGTCTGGAAAAATTCTTATCCATACTCGCCCGCCTTTTTTGAGACTATGTGTGATCGTCCTTCTGGCAGACTCAATCTGGGAAGAAGTAAGCCAGGCTACTTCCAATGCTTTTATACCATATTCACCAAAAGAAAGCTCGGAGCCCCTTAAAGCTGTGCCCCTTCTTCTTCCTCTGAACATTTTTCTGTATTTTTGCCGTTTTGGCTGTATCATATTAATCTTCCTTTCTGTGTATCCAAACCTTTACCCCTACATAACCTCTTTTAAGAAGGGCTGTATATTGTGCATAATCAATATTTTCTCTTAAAGTTTGGGTGGGCACTGATCCTAAGTGGTATTTTTCAACTCTTGAAATGTCAGCTCCCCCAATTCTTCCCGAAAGCACAATTTTAACACCTTTTGCTCCTGCTGCTATTACTCTCTCCATGGCTCGTGTAACCACTCTTCGGTGAGGCATTCTTCTTTCCAGCTCAGCGGCAATTCTGCTTGCAACTAAGTATGAAGATGTTTCCGGATTTTTGATTTCCGAAACCCGTGGATCAATTTTAACGTCAGTAATTTTCTTTCCACGATTGTCAGAGATCACTTTTAATATTTGATTTTTAACATCCTCGATCCCCGACCCACCCCTTCCAATAACAACACCCGGCCTGGCAACTGTCATATATATAACCATGCTCTTTGGTAGTCTTTCTATTTCAACTGATGTTATACCTGCCAGTTTCAATCTATCCATTAATGTTCTTCGAATTTTTATATCTTCAACCAGGTTTTCTTTATAAATATCATTTTCTGAAAACCACCTGGACTTCCAAGGTAGAAAGTGTCCCGTTCTAAAACCGGTAGGATTTATCTTTTGTCCCATATTGCTAAATTCTAAACCTGCTTAGCTCCTTTCTTAGTTTTGGTCTTCTTTAACTCAACTGTCTTATCATTATTAACCTTCTTCTTGTCGCTTTTTGCCGGATCTTTGGAAACCATCTTGGCAGTAGCCTGTGGTCTATCCACTGTTTGCAACACAATTCGAATATGGCTCATTCTTTTTTTAACAGGGTGCCACATTCCTCTTGAAACCGGCCTACCTCTCTTAAGTCTCGGTCCTTCATTTATTTGAATTTCCTTAAAAGATAAATCACTTTCGCTTACACCTTTGACCTTTGCATTCGCAATGGCAGACTTTATCACCTTCGAAATTGAATCTGCAGCTTTCTTATTAACCTGCGGCAACACAGCCAATGCATAAGTTGGGCTCATTTTTCTTATAACATCAACAACAGGTCTCACTTTTCTAGGTGATAACAATAAGAACTTTTGTTCAGATATAAATTCCATAGTATTATGTTTTGTCCATTGTGCGTTTTACAATTTCTCCATGTCCCCGGAATGTTCGCGTCGGTGCAAATTCCCCGAGTCTATGCCCCACCATATCTTCTGTAACAAAAACCTCAACAAAAATTCGACCATTGTGCACTTGAAAATACTTTCCCACAAATTCAGGCGGAATTTGAGAAGCACGAGCCCACGTTTTTATGGACTTTTCCTTGCTACCCATACCGTTCCCTACCTTTTTCAACAGGTTTGTGTCAACATATGGTCCTTTTTTACTTGATCTTGCCATTTATGCGTGTGCTCCTTTTTTTCTGCCTTGCACTATCAACTTATCGGAATACTTTCTTTTTTTCCTGGTTTTGCCAGCAGCAGACTTACCATAAACTGTCTTGGGCGCCTTCATGCCCACACCGCTTCTGCCCTCTCCTCCACCATGTGGATGTGCATTAGGGTGCATTGCTACTCCCCTTACAGTTGGCCTGATACCCATGTGCCTTTTGGTTCCTGCTTTTTTAAACCTTCTGGCTTTCTGCTCAACATTACCCAATTGTCCGATGCTTGCATAACTTTCCGGCTTAAACCTTCTAATCTCACCGGAGGGCAGTCTTAAAAGTACAAACTCTTCTTCTTTTCCATGCACATATGCTACACTGCCTGCGCTTTTAACAATTTGTCCGCCTTTTCCAGGGCGAATCTCCAGATTGTGGACGGGTGTTCCTACAGGAATAGCACTCAAGGGCAAAGCATTTCCCGCTTCAACTGGTGCAGCTGCTCCTGCGTATATCTTTTGTCCCACAAGAACACCAACAGGTGCTAAAATATAACGTCTTTCCCCGTCTAAGTAAACAATACGCGCAATATCAACATTCCTGTTAGGATCGTATTCAATTCCCTCAACACGGCCGGCGATATCTCTTTTGTCGCGCTTAAAGTCAATTTCTCTCAAAAATCTTTTGTGCCTGCCACCTTGGTGTCTAACGGTTAGTTTACCATTAGATCTGCCGCTTTTTTTAGGTAATAAATTTTTAAGTTTCATTTAGTTTTCTCCTCAAATAAATCAATTTTATCTTTACCTGAAAGAGTAACTACAGCTTTTTTTCTAGCCTTGACTACTTGTTTTTTACCACGAATGTTTCTTTTGGTTAGTCTCTTGTAGTTTATTGTTCTAACCGAAACCACACTTACCCCAAAAATCTCACCGATTTGAGTTTTTATTTGATTTTTCGTTAAACTTGTTGGCACCCAGAAACTGTATCTTCCATCTTTGGCTTCTGTCATACTTTTTTCAGTCATAAGAGGTGTAATTCTCATTTAGTTGTCCTCCTTGTTGCATTTGTAACTTTTTTACCTGATTTATCCTTTAGTTTGGCACTAGTTTTCATTTTAGTTTTACTGGTAGTGTTCTCGGTTTTAATGTTACCAACCAAATCAGCATCCAGAATTACCAAACCCCCAAGATATATATTGTAAGCATTAAGATCTTTCTTGAAATATGTATTGGTATTTTTAAGATTTCTGGTGAAACCGGCAGTATCCTTTTTGTCATCGGCTAAAACAAATGTAAATCTTTTGAAATTCATATCTTTGCTGGCTTTTTTAAGAAATTCTGAAACTTCTTTAGTCTTCTTTACTTTAGACAATCCTTCCACAACAATCAGTCCACCATCGGCTGCCTTGGAGCTAAGTGCCATATTAAGTGCCTTTCTTTTTAATTTAGCAGGCAAGCTTAAAACCCTTTTAACTGGTCTGGGCCCGTGTGCGATTCCCCCGCCTACATAGATTGGAGCAGAACGCGCACCGTGTCTTGCACCACCGGTTCCCTTCTGTCTGTAAATTTTCTTTTTAGTTCGAATAACTTCCCCTCGTGTTTTTGTCTTCGCAAAACCAACGTGGCTGCGATCTTCATAAACCCTCATTGCTTGTGCCACAAGAGACATATTGATCTCTTGGCCAAAATCCGAAGGCAAGTTAATAACCTTTGTTTTATTTCCCTTCATTGTATAAAGATCCGCTTTAGCCATTAGCCTGTTCCTCCTTTACTTCTTGTGGTTTCTCCGAGCTTTCTGCTCCTTCGCCCGCTTCTTCTCCACCTTCACCCTCAACCACTTGTGCTTGAACTTCCTGAATACCCTCTAATTTACCTTCAGCGATTTTACGAATAATTAACAGTCCTTCCGGTCTTCCGGGTACTGGTCCGCTTATTTCAATTTCGTTAACGTCATGATTGACAGCTACAATCTGAAGATTTTTAACAGTTACCTGCTCATCTCCCATTTTGCCGGCCATCTTCTTGCCTTTTAATACTCTTCCGGGAGTTGTTCCTTGACCAATTGAACCAGGTGCACGTTCACGGTCGCTCTGGCCATGAGTCCTTGAGCCACCTGCAAAACCCCATCTTTTAACTCCTCCTGCAAAACCCTTGCCTTTTGAAACTCCGGTAACGGCAATAATATCCCCTCTCTTAAAAACATCGGAGACGTTTATCACGTCTCCAACTTTAAAGTCGGGCTCTTTTTCTAGTCTAATTTCTCTTAAGTGTCGGGGGTAATTTGTAGTCTTAGTCTTTTCATTTTGATTTTTGATTTTTGAACTTTGAATTTCCTTGAAGTGTCCTTGAAGAGCTTTGGAAGTATGCTTGGCTTTTCTGCTTCCAAATCCTAGTTGTATTGCCCAATAACCATCCTTTTCCTGTTTTTTGACTTGTGTAACCACACAGGGACCAACAACAATTTTGGTCACTGGAATCCTTCTCCCTTCAATAAAGGACTGATTCATTCCGACTTTTGATCCGATCATTGCGTTTAACATTTTTAGCTTTGAAATCCAACAAAAAAGCGCCCAGAGGCGCTTTACTTAAGCACATCTAGCACGTAACTAGTGGTCAAGGTTTAAAACCACTCTCATGTAGCAGAAATTATATCAAATGAACCTAACTTACGCAATAGAACAAGGCAGAATCTAACGAACAGATGAAGGATTTCTCTCGATAAGTAACAAATTAAGATACATCTCAGTACTGTTAACCCTCGTGACCATCTCTGAAACTGGCACTAATCGTACATTCGTATTCAGTGGATCGTGTTCACGTAACATAACCTGACCATTTTGCGACTCAGCTCCGGAAATTAATCTTGCGTGACCTCCATATGCGATAATTGCAACTCCTCCATTCTCCAGACTCTGCAACAACTCCAGTATATTACCTGATCTTGATAAGCGTGTACCTCTTTCTCTTAAATAACCTTCCACCTTGCCCATTTCAAGATAACCCCTCTCGTCAAATTCCCGAACTCCTCCAATGGCGTCAATTACTGTGTCTTCGGTTTCTTGGGATTGGGCAATACCAAGCGCAGTTAAACCATTTAGGGTTGAGGCAATTACACAGGTAGATATGGATCTACCGTCTTTCGCCCGAAACAAATACTGTTGACTCCGGTGGTTCTCCATTCTGATGGGTGTGGAAAATTCTCTGCTACCATAGATTCTATTTGCTTCTGCAGCTTGTCTTTCGTGTAGTTGTGAAAGTTCTCGAATATACTGTTGAATTGCAGTACGATCGGGCCGAACACCCCTGTCCAACTCTTCCAATGTGAGCGTAAGTTCACTTAGCAGCTCTTCTTTAGTTAAGCCGATTGCTTCGCTTTCTGCATCACCCAAATCTCTTTCTGTTAATGTTTCCCATGATTGCGGTTCCTTTTCCCCACGGGTATTAAGTATAGTAACTACAATGCCTTCTACGTCTCTGCGTTCGCGATCTACTCTTTTGTAAGCATCTAGCTTTTGTTTGGCCATATTCCCCCACCAATTCAAATTATCTGTAAGTCTTTCTCTTGTGTCGCGATAGGTTGCTTGAAGCCACTCGAGTGGATTTCTTGCGAGATCCTTGCGTGTTATTCTAATTTCTGGGGAATTAGCAAGCTCGTCATTCATTATTTGTATATCAGGCGCAAGTTCGGCTTCTGTTATTTTTATATCTGGCTCAAGATCCGAATGAGTTACCTGAATATACTTTGATGCGCCATCTTCTGACATATTACTTATAATAAGTCATATGACCAAAGATTACATTTTTATTTCAATACTTACTCCTGCGGGGAGGTCGAGGTTGCTTAGAGAATCAATTGTACGCTCAGAAGGGTCTAAAAGATCGATTAGTCTTTTATGGACTAAAATTTCAAAATGTTCTTGCGCATCTTTATGCTTGAACGGAGATTCCTTAACAGAGATTATACTTCTTTGAGTAGGAAGAGGAATGGGGCCTTTTACTTTTGCACCAGTTGCCAGAGCTGTATCTAATATCTTGCCTGCCACTTCGTCTATAAGACGGTGGTCATAGCTTTTGAGCTTGACTCTAAGTCTACCTACTGGCATATTAAATGTGCAAAATTACTTCTGGATCAGGCTAATATCTTTGTGATAACTCCTGCCCCAACTGTTGATCCACCTTCTCTGATTGCAAATCTAAGCCCTTCTTCCATGGCGACCGGTTTCATGAGTTTAACCTTCATCTTTGCGTTATCTCCAGGCATAACCATCTCAATTCCTTCCGGAAGTGTCACCTCACCGGTTACATCTGCTGTGCGGATGAAAAATTGTGGCTTGTATCCCGTAAAGAATGGTGTATGACGTCCACCTTCGTCCTTGCTCAAAATATATACTTCTGCCTCAAATTCTGTGTGTGGTGTCACTGAGCCAGTCTTTGCAAGAACTTGTCCGCGCTCAATTTCTGTTTTTTCAACTCCTCTTAGAAGCAGTCCTGTGTTGTCCCCAGCTTGAGCTTCGTCAAGCATCTTGTGGAACATTTCGATTCCGGTAACAACCGTCTTTTTAGTGTCCCTGAGTCCAACGATCTCAATTTCCTCGTTTAAGGCCAATTTACCGCGCTCAACCCGACCGGTTACAACTGTTCCGCGTCCCTGAATTGTAAATACATCCTCAACCGGCATCAAGAAGGGTTTATCAACTTCGCGTTGTGGGTCTGGGATATATTCATCAACTGCCTTCATAAGCTCTAAAATTTGCTTTTCAGCTTCGGCGTCCCCTTCTGTTGCTTTGAGGGCGCTTCCCCTTATAACTGGAACCTCATCTCCCGGGTATTCGTATTTCTTAAGAAGATCACGAATATCTGCCTCAACCAAATCAACAATTTCGGGATCATCAACTGTGTCAACTTTATTCAAAAAGACAACTAAAGCTGGAACATTAACTTGCCTTGCTAAAATGACGTGCTCACGAGTTTGAGGCATTGGTCCATCAGCCGCTGAGACAACTAAAATTGCCCCATCCATTTGTGCGGCACCCGTAATCATGTTTTTAATGTAGTCAGCATGTCCCGGGGCATCGATGTGGGCATAATGCCTTTTTTCGGTTTCGTATTCTTGGTGAGAAATATTGATTGTGACTCCTCTTTCTTTTTCTTCGGGAGCCGAATCAATGTCTTCATATTTTCTGGCCTGGGCCAAACCCTGCTTTGCCAAAACCATTGTGATTGCTGAGGTTAATGTGGTCTTACCATGGTCAACGTGACCAATAGTTCCAACATTTACGTGCGGTTTGCTTCTGTCAAATTTTTGTTTTGTATCTGCTGCCATATTGTTATTATACTTTATTTTTTCAGTTTGCAAAAGCCGTAAGCTTTTACAATAAAACGAGGGCTTAAATTGCCCTCAGTGTCCGTATTATATTAAAGCCCGAATTGCTATGTCAATACCTAATTTCAACTCGCACTAATAGGGGCTTTGCCGCTCTTTGCGACAATTTGAGCAGCAATATGGCTTGGAACCTCCTCGTAATGACTTGGCTCAACATATGCTCGTGCCCTTCCCTGGGTTAAGGACCTTAACTTGGTTGCATATCCTGAAAGCTCGGCCAAAGGAGCTGTTGCGTAAATTACAGTTTCGCCTGCTTTTTCTTCTGTTCCGCTAATTTGGGCGCGTTTACTTGAAAGGTCTCCCATAACGTCCCCCATAAACTCAGCCGGAGTAAAAACCTCAACCTTCATTATAGGCTCAAGAAGAACCATTTCGGCCCTTTTAGCAGCATCTTCAACAGCCATGGATCCGGCAATCTTAAAGGCCATTTCAGAGGAATCTACATCGTGGAATGACCCGTCATACACTGCAACAAATACGTCAACTAACGGGAAGCCTGCCAATATTCCGTTATCCAATTTTTCCTTAACACCTTTTTCAATTGGTGCAATAAATTCTTGTGGAATTGCTCCTCCCTTAATCTCGCTCTTAAATTCGAACCCTTCGCCGCGTCCTTTTGGTTCTATGCGAAGCAAACAGTGTCCATATTGTCCCCGACCACCAGTTTGGCGAATATACTTTCCTTCTCCTTGACCAGTTCTTTTAATTGTTTCTTTGTATGCAACTTGGGGCGCACCGGTTGTAGCTACAACATTAAATTCCCTCTTCATGCGGTCTACAAGAACTTCAAGTTGCAACTCACCCATTCCGGAAATAATAGTTTGCCCTGTTTCAGGATTACTTTTAATTGTAAATGTCGGGTCTTCGTCTGATAGCTTTTGCAAAGCAGTACCCATCTTTTCCTGGTCTGTCTTTGTAGCCGGCTCAATAGCAAGAGATATAACTGGCTCAGGAAAACTTATGGATTCAAGTAAAATCTGCTTGTTTGGATCACAAACCGTATCACCGGTTGTAGTATCTTTAATTCCAACCGCGGCAACAATTTCTCCCGAAAAAGCCTCTTCGATAAGTTCTCTCTGGTCAGCATGCAAAAGCACTAATTTCCCAATTCTTTCCTGGGTCTTTTTGGTGGTATTGTAGATAGTTTGCCCAGTCTTAAGCGTTCCTGAATAGATTCTTAAATAAACCAAACGTCCTACGTGCGGATCTGTAATAACTTTAAAGGCTAAAGCAGAAAAGCTTTCTTCGTTCTTGCGCTCTCTCTTTTCCTTTTCGCCAGTTTGTGGATTAGTTCCTTCGACTGCAGGAAGATCCAAGGGAGAAGGCAGGTATTCAACCACTCCATTTAACAAAAGTTGAGTTTCGGCGGTTCTATTATCTCCTCCGAATATCGGGAAAAAGCGGCCGGCAACTACACCTTTTCTTATGGCTCTTTTGATATCAACTTCGGTTAGCTCTTGCCCCTCCAGATACTTATTCAAGGCCTCATCGTCATATTCTGCAATCTTTTCAATTAAATCGGCTCTGTATTTTTGTGCTGTGTCAAGAAAGTCTGCTGGAATTTCTTCTTCTTTAAGCGCATTGTCGTTTACATTTTCGAAGGTAAACGCTTTCATTTTGATTAAATCGATTACTCCTCGGTGTGCGTGTTCTTGTCCTATTGGATAAATAACTGGAGCCGCATTTGCTCCCAACCTTTCTCGAATCGACTTAAGGCTTCCTTCAAAATCAGCGCCTATCAAATTTAATTTGTTCAAAACACAAATCCTTGGCACATTGTATTTATCTGCTTGTCTCCAGACAGTTTCCGACTGACTCTCAACTCCCGTTCTTCCGTCAAAAACCATTACTGCCCCGTCTAAAACCCTTAATGATCGTTCAACTTCTGCGGTAAAATCGATGTGTCCTGGGGTATCAATAATATTAACCCGGTAGTGGCCCGCCTCGACTGAAGTTGTTTCTTTGATATCCCAAAATGTTGTAATTGCCGCCGAAACGATTGTAATTCCGCGCTCCCTCTCCTGCTCCATCCAGTCAGTAACAGTTGTGCCTTCATCAACTGAACCAAGTTTGTAAGTTTTCCCTGTTTCGTAAAGTATTCTTTCAGTTGTAGTAGTTTTACCTGCATCGATATGGGCGATAATGCCGATATTTCGGAGTTTCTCCAATGGAACAGTTCGGTCTTTTGTGACCGTTAAAACCATTGAGCTTTTCTTTTTTGCTGCTTCTGCCATGAGTTTGCTTAATAATTAGTACACAGCTCATAGTGCATAGAAAACTGACCTATGCTCTGTGCGCTATGGACTAGCCTGTCAAAAAAATCGCTTCCTATCGGAAGCTTTAACAATTTTAACAGTGTTCAATATCTAAATCAACAACTCACCTACCAGATTCCCAGGTTGACACCGAATATCCAATATTAGCTTGCCTCCAACTATTAACAGTTCCGTCTTTGCTCAGTCTTGCTTTAATGAACATTCTGTCTGATGTTCCACCCATTTGGCCCAAACCTTTTGCGGTGCGATATTGCCTGGTTCGCTCAATTTGGAAGTTCTTTTCTTCCAGTGCATCAAATAACTCTGCTGGATCAATACCCCCAATACTCAACATAACTTCGTTAGTTTCCTGATTAATCAATCTCATAGGATGGCGATTAATAAAAATATACAAAACTCCAAGGCCTTGGGGATTAAGAACACGTGCCATTTCAGAAACTGCGTCTTTCCAGTTTTGGGTCCATTGTAGTGCGTTATTGCATATAATTTGATTAAAATGATTATCAGGAAAATCTAAATTCGTCATATCGCCAGTTAAAGCTCTAGTGTTTTGTATCATTTTGCCGCTTTCATCTTTATACAATTTTAATATTCGTGAATTGATTGCAGTCATCTCGCGAGCAAAATCAACACAATACATTTCTACATTTTGATGGCCTCCTACTCGTGAGAGCAAATACATAAGGTATGCCTCGTACAATCCTGGGCCAGAGCCTAAGCTAGCTATTCTCTCTTTCTTACGTTGATTGTTGTCGGTTTCAAAGTGCTCCACTAAAGTGCTAAAGGTGGCAAAATAGTTGGTTGGGGTTTCGACCCAACCCCAAACCTTCGCTCGTTTGTTCCATATTGTTTTTAAAATTTTATCCCAGTCTGGATCCTGCCCACCCAAATCAAGGGCTAAAGTTTTGTCCACCTCGTGTTGTCTTACTCCAATTCTATCAAGCACCACCTGTACAAAATTTAAAAATTCATGAGCTTGTAAGTTGGCAATTTCTTTATTCTCTCCTTCTTCGGTTAATGGATGAAAACCACGCTTTTGTATTTCACCCATTAAATTTCGAATACCTGTGGGGGTCAACTCTATGTCAAGATCGGGGCGTTTGCTAGGAACATTGTCTGCTGTCATGGTCTAGGATGAGGTTGATTTACCACCTGAAGTGGGCAAAGGCGCGGTTGGCTTCAGCTGAACGTTCCATGTCTTGTTTTTTCTTCATAGCTGCCCCTTCTCCTTCTTTAGCATCTATAATTTCAGCTGCCAATTTTTCAGCAAATGTATGGTATTCGGAATTGCTCCTTGAATTTGCGGCTTGTGCTAGCCAGCGAATTGCCAAAGATTCGCGTCTTGGCCCACGGACACTCATTGGAACCTGATAAGCTGCACCGCCAACTCTTCTTGGGCGAACTTCCATTGTCGGTTTAATGTTTTCCATTGCCGTCTCAAAAACTTTTAAAGGATCTTCCCCCGTTTTTTCTTTAATCAACTCAAAAGCGTTATATACCTGCTTTTGAATTACGCTTTTCTTGCCATCTTTCATCAGCCTGTTTATAAGCTTGGTAACTACAGCGCTTCCATAAATTGGATCTGGGTCGATCTTTCTTGGTCGCACTCCGCCTCGTCTTGCCATATTATCCTTCTGCTGGCGCACCAGCTGCTTTTGGAGCTGCGCCACCGCCTCCTTTCTTTGTTCCGTATTTGCTTCTACCACGCTGTCTTCCCACAACCCCAGTTGTGTCATATTTTCCTCTCACCACATGGAATTTAACTCCTGCCAAATCCTTAACCTTACCACCGCGAACTAAGACAATTGAATGTTCTGCCAATTCATGGCCTTCGCCGGGAATATAAGCAGTAATTTCCTGCTTATTAGAAAGTCTAACTCTGGCAACTTTTCTAAGAGCCGAATTTGGCTTTCTGGGTGTCATTGTGCGCACAGAAAGAACTACCCCTCGTTTTAAAGGGGATGAAAATTCGGAAAATTTCCTATCTTTTGCACTAAACCACTTTTTAAGAGAAGTGGTGCTTTCCTTTTTCTTTATTTGTTTACGACCTTTTCGAACTAATTGATTTACTGTTGGCATATCTGTTTTCCCTTATGTAACACAGTATTGTATCACTGCACAGTCTCGGTGGGCAAGGTGGGTAGTGCCGCTCTGTCTGGGGTGACTGGTATAAGTCTTCCAATAATTACATTTTCTTTGAGACCAGCCAATTTATCCTCTTTTGCCTGCAAAGATGCATCAGTTAAAACATCCGTGGTCTGTTCAAAAGAGGCCGAAGACAACCAGCTTTCAGTATAAAGCGATCTTCTGGTGATACCCAATATTACCTGTTGGCCACTTGCAGGTTCTCCACCTGCAGCTAAAACTCTTTCATTTTCTTCTTCAAAAGTAGTTTTAGCGGTAAGCTCGCCCGGTAAGAAATTGGTGTCGCCAGGAGTAACAATCCTAACCTCATCGCTCATCTTTCTTACAATGACCTCAAAATGCTTATCATTAATGGGAATTCCTTGCGACTCATACACCCTTTGAATCTCGTTCACCAGGTATTCCTGGGCACTTCGCAGGCCCTTGATAGACAAAATCTCTTTAATATCCAGGTATCCTGCTGCAAGCTGTGTACCAGCATCCACCAATTGCTTGTCCTCTACAGCTAATTTCAGTGTTTTAGGAATAATATACTCTCTTTCCTCTTTTGGCTTGGTATTAACCGAGGTTATGGTAATCTTCCATCCTTCAGTTGCCTCATTAACTGTAACTTTTCCTGAAATCTCAGCAAGTGGTGCTAGGACTTTTGGCACACGGGCTTCAACCAACTCTTCAACACGTGGAAGGCCTTGTGTAACATCAAGCCCAACAATTCCTCCGGAGTGCTTAGTTTTAAGTGTAAGCTGAGTTCCTGGCTCACCGATTGACTGAGCAGCTACAACCCCAACAGGCATCCCCAAATCCACCACCTTTTTTGTGGACAGGTCCCAACCATAACACTTAGCACAAATTCCATACCTGCTTACACAAGTTAATGGCGACCTAACAGCCACATTTTCAATACCCGATTCGTCAATTTGCGCAGCCTTCTCTTCATCTATAATTTCATTGTGGGCAACCAGAGTCTTTCCGTCCTTAAGATTAATATCCTCCGCAGCAAATCTGCCTGTAATCCTTAACACAAAACTGGTTGGCCTAATGCTCTTTTGGATTATGAACTTTTCGCTAGAACCACAATCATCAAGCCGGACAATCTGATCGTGTGCAACATCGACAAGCCTACGAGTTAAGTAGCCTGCATCAGCGGTCTTGATGGCTGTATCAGTAAGGCCCTTTCGCGAACCCCGAGAAGATGTGACGTATTCAAAAACTGAAAGTCCCTCACGGAAATTGCTTTTGATTGGTAGTTCTACAATCTTGCCTAATGGATCAACGATAAGCCCTCGGATTGCTGCCAACTGCTTAACTTGATCCCTGGATGCACGACCAACCTTTGCGTCGATCACAAGCTTAATCGAGTTAGTTGCCTCCATTGCTTCCCAGGTTTTATCCGCTAGCTCTTCTGTTACCTCGATCCAGATTTCCTGAGTAAGCCTTTTCTTTTCCTCATAGGTAATAAGCCCTTGGGCATAGTTACTCTCAATCTCTTTAATTCTCTCGTTAGCATCGGCCAAGAGCTTCGCTTTTTCAGGTAAAATCTTGGCGTCTGTTATTCCAAAAGAAAGGCCAGACAGTGTGCCACCCATAAAGCCCAGATCTTTAATTGCATCAATCATTTGAACAACACGTTCTTTGCTAACTGTGGCATATGCTTTACTGAAGAGCTTTTTAATGACAGTTGAGGTAATTGCCTCATTCACAAACTCGAAGTTTTCGGGCAAAACCTCATTGAAGATGACGCGTCCTGCGGTTGTTTCCAAAACCTTACCATTAACACGTACGTTGACTTTTTGTCGCAATTCAACCTTTCCAGCCTGATATGCCAATATTGCCTCGTTGCTGTCTGCAAAGAACCAATCGCCGCTTTCGATTCTTGGGTCTTCACTTGTTAGGTAGTAAACCCCTAAAGCCATTTCTTTTGATGATGGAGCAGAAATTGGAGTACCATCCGCGGGTCTTAGTAAATTATTCTCAGGCAGCATAAGTGCTCTTGCTTCTTCGACGGCTTTCTTTGAAAGGGGAATATGAACGGCCATCTGGTCTCCATCAAAGTCTGCATTAAACCCGGAACACACTGCAGGGTGAACACGAATTGCGTTACCCTCAATTAAGACAGGGTAAAATGCTTGGATAGAAAGCTTGTGTAAAGTTGGTGCACGATTAAGCAAAATCGGATGATTTTTGGTAATCTCTTCCAAAATATCAAAGACCTCAGCCGGTCTTCTTTCGAGCATGTTTTTAGCACTTTTAACGTTAGGTGCGATACCCCGAACTATCATTTCCTTAAGGACAAAAGGCTTAAACATCTCCAAAGCCATGTCTTTCGGAAGACCACATTGATTGAGCTTAAGTTCCGGGCCTACTATAATAACGCTTCGTCCTGAATAGTCGACTCTTTTACCTAACAAATTTTGTCTAAATCTCCCCTGCTTTCCTCGAAGCATATCGGATAGCGATCTTAATACCTGTCTACCTCGGCCCCGCCTGACAGCCTTTCTTTGCGAAGCATCGATTAACGAATCGACTGCCTCTTGAAGCATTCTCTTTTCGTTCCTGAGTATTATCTCCGGAGCCCCCAAACCAATAAGGTGCTTTAGGCGATTATTGCGGTTAATAACTCTTCTATATAAATCATTCAAATCGCTAGTTGCAAATCTTCCACCGGAAAGCTGAACCATAGGCCTAAGGTCGGGAGGCAAAACTGGCAAAACCTTCATAATCATCCAGGACGGATCGATTTTTGCCCGCCTGAGACCATCAATAAGTTTTAGCCTCTTGGCAATCTTTGTGTATCTGGCTCCTCCTCCCTTAACTTCTTCGATTTCCACTCGCAAATCCTTAGAGATGGCTTCCAGATCAATTGTTTCAAGAGCAGTACTTACTGCATCTGCCCCCATTTTAGCCGTAAAGAAACGTTCTGCTTCATAACTTGCCAGCTCATCATATTCCTCCTCAGAGAGAACTGAAAGTGGCTTAAGGCTCCTAACAACCGATGCCAAATTCTCAAATAGCTGGCTTGTTTTTTCCATGGTTGAGCGTTCTTCTTCGGAGAGCAGCGTCTCTTTCTTCCTGAATTCCAAGTCAACCTCGCTTAAAGCCAGTGATAGCTGTTCTTTGTCTTTAATTTTGTTTTGAATCTTCTGCTTCGCATCGACTGACTCCTTTGCCAAAATTTCTTTTCTTTCCTTGTAGTTTTGAGCTATCTCATCCAAGCGTACTTTGGCTGCTTTTTCGAGCGATGAAATGGCATCTTTTCTACCCTGCTCGTCAATTTCTGTGACCAAATAGCGGGCAAAGTAAATGACCTGCTCCAACGCACGTGGTGCAACTCCTAGAAGTAAAGAGATTTTTGAGGGAGCACCCTTGAAATACCAAACATGTACAACAGGGCACGCCAGTGCAACATGTCCCATTCTTTCGCGCCTTACTCGCGATTGGGTGACCTCAACTCCACATTTGTCACAAACCACACCTTTATATCTAATTCTTTTATATTTTCCACAGTAACATTCCCAATCTTTTGTTGGGCCAAAAATTCGCTCATCGAATAGACCATCTTTTTCGGGTTTTAGGGTTCTGTAGTTGATGGTCTCGGGCTTGGTTACTTCTCCACGGGACCACTTTCTGATTTCCTCAGAAGACGCAAGTCTTAATACGAGACTTTTAAAGTCTGTTAGTGTTTTAAGGTCAGATAATGGTTCCATTAACTTTTAACCTCCTCAATCTCAATTGGGCTTGCCGGTTCGGTCATGCTTTCATCTGCAACCAGTTGTGCACCTACTGCCTGGGCAAACTCTTCGCCTTCTTTGGTCTCTTCTTCAGCTTCTTCTGCGGCAATAACTGCACCCTTTGCATCAACCGAAAGTCCTAACGAGTTAAGTTCCCGAACCAATACTTTGAAAGACTCAGGAATTGTTGCTTCGGGGATGTCCTCTCCCTTAACAATAGATTCAAATGCCCTAGCTCGGCCTAGTATATCATCAGATTTAATTGTTAACATCTCTTGTAAGGTGTATGCTGCCCTATGAGCTTCCAGTCCCCATACCTCCATTTCTCCAAATCTCTGTCCCCCCATTTGCGCCTTTCCACCGAGAGGTTGTTGTGTAACTAGTGAGTACGGTCCGGTTGATCTGGCGTGGGTTTTATCCTCAACCATATGGATAAGTTTCATGATGTATCCAACACCCACAACCGTATCTTCTTTGTATGATTCACCAGTTCTACCATCGTAAAGTCTTACTTTCCCGCTAACCGGCAATCCTTCCTTTTTAAGCTCCTCGGTTATAGTCTCTTCACCCATCTTCTCAAATACTGGTATTGCGGCTTTGGCCCCTTTCTTGGCGAATGCCCAACCGAGATGTGCTTCAAGCAACTGGCCCAGATTCATACGCGCTAAAACCGAAAGAGGTGAGATGATGATATCAACAGGCGTTCCATCTTCAAGATAAGGCATATCCGCAATTGGCAGAATTTTAGCAATAACGCCCTTATTTCCATGCCTTCCCGCTACCTTGTCTCCCACTGTAATCTTTCTCATCTGCGCAACCCTTACAATTACTTTTTTAATTATTCCTGGCCCCAACTCATCACCTTTATCTTTGTCTAGGATCTGAACATCAACAACAATTCCTTTTTCTCCATGAGGGACACGAAGCGATGTATCCCTAACCTCACGAGCCTTTTCACCGAAAATTGCCCTCAAAAGCCGTTCTTCTGAGGTAAGTTCTGTCTCTCCTTTGGGTGCAATCTTCCCGACCAATATATCGTTAGGCCCCACTTCTGCCCCAATCACAACGATTCCATCCTCAGCCAGATTGGCAAGCTCCGTTTCGGCAACATTGGGAATATCCCGCGTAAGCTCCTCCGGACCAAGTTTGGTATCAACTACGTCTGCCTCATATTCCTCTATATGGACTGAAGTTAGTAAATCTTCTTTGACAAGGCGATCTGAAACTAAAATTGCATCTTCAAAACCGTATCCTTCAAATGACATATATGCAATAACAAGGTTTCTGCCTAACGCCAATTCTCCGTCCTGGGCTGATGGTCCATCCGCCAGCAAGTCTCCTTGCTTCACCTTATCTCCGGCTTTGACTACCACTCGGGGGTTATAGCAGGTTGAATGTGCAGTTCTTTTAAACTTAACTAAGTGATAAATTTCCTGTTTCCCGCCGCTTGCAACCTCAATATCCTCTGTCGAATCAAGATCGATTGCCTTATCAAGCTTAACCTCAATACGATTACCATCTGCATACTCTACAGTTCCACTATTTCTGGCTCTAACAACTCTTTGCATAGCCCCAGCGACCTCCGCTTCCATACCAGTTCCAACAACAGGTGATTCAGGGTTAACTAGTGGAACTGCCTGACATTGCATGTTGCTTCCCATAAGAGCGCGGTTTCCTTCATCGTGTGCCAAAAATGGGATAAGCGACGCCGACACTCCGACAACTTGTCTTGGGGTAACATCAATAAGATCCACAAGCGAAGCATCTCCTTCAGTAAACGTCCCTTGGAAGCGCAAGGGAACACGCTCATCGGTTAAAAACCCTTCGTCATCGATATTTACCCCGGCATGGGTAATGTGATAGGTTTCCTCATCGTCGGCTGTGATATAAATAACCTCATCAGTTACCTTGACCTTCTCTTTCTTGCCGGACTTTGTCTTTTCGACTTTGCGATAGGGTGTTTCTAAGAATCCATATTCATTTACTCTTGTGTAAAGCGCAAGGTATGTAACCAAACCAATGTTTTGACCTTCAGGAGAACGAACAGGATCAATTCTTCCATATTGCGATGAATTAACGTCACGGATTGAAAAACTTGCTCTTTCACGGTTTATGCCCCCTGTACCCAAAACTGACACACGCCTAAGGTTATCAATCTCGCTTAATGGGTTAGTATCGTCTAGGATAGTTGAAAGCTGATTACTTCTAAAGAATTCATTTAGCGCGGCAATTAGAGGTCTTGCGTTTATTAAGGTTGCAGGGAGTGGCCTATCGTCAGCAGAAATTAAACTCATCTTTTCCTTAACGCTTCTCTCCAGCCTAATGAGTCCGATTCTGAATGCATTTGTCGCAACCAACTCTCCCACTCTGCGAAGTCTTCTGTTGGCCAAGTGATCTATATCATCGACCCTGCCAATACCCCTTTGTAGACCAATAAGATAATTTATTGCCCCAACAATATCCTGTTTTGTTAAAACCCACGTTGACCGGTCGTTAGGAAGATTTAGATCAAGTCTTTTATTGATTTTAAATCGTCCAACCTTCCCTAAATCATATCTTCTAAAATCAAAAAATAGAGAATTAAATAGATTTTCAGCGTTTTCCAAAACAGCCGGTTCTCCCGGTCTTAACTTTTTGTATATCTCGATCAATGCTTCTTCGCGGGACTTTGTAGGGTCTTTTGCAATTGTGCTCTCAATGTATTTATGCTGTGGATCAATATCGAGCATCTTAAACGTTTGCCTGATTTCATTGTCGCTTTCTATGCCCATTGCACGAAGAAGAACGGTGGCAACAACTTTTCTTCTTCTGTCAATTCTTGCTGAAATTACGTCTCCCTTTGAAACCTCAAACTCAAGCCAGGATCCATGAAGAGGTCTCACTTCTGCTTTATAGAGCATTCTTCCTGTTGAAGCATCAAGTTCTCCAGAAAAATAAACTCCCGGACTTCTTACAATTTGATTTATAACTGCGCGCTCAACTCCATTAACAATAAATGTCCCTCTGGACGTCATTTGTGGAAGTTCTCCTAAGAATACTTCCTGAGTCACTTCTTTTCCTGTTCGTTTGTTTACCAACGTAGCTGAAATTTTAAGCTGAGAGGCGTATGTAATTCCTTTTTGAAGCGCGATTCTTGAAGTTGTGAGGGGTTCACCAAGTGTGTGCTCGCCCAAGACAAGTTGCCAATTCTTGCCTGTAAAATCATCGATTGGGGAAATTTGAGTTAATTCCTGTGCGATTCCTTCCGTCAAAAACCAGTCCCACGATTCTCGTTGAATCAACGAGAGATCAAGTTCGGGTAGGTTTTTTTCTTTTTTTCCAAACTGTTGTCGGGTAAGGTTGGACGCCATTATTTACCTCTTTACACAGAAAATTCCCGCTTTAGACGCGGGACGAGCGTAAACTTAGTTACGCCTAAACAGAATTATATGTAATTTATGAGGTTTGTCAAGACCCACGCTAACGTAAGTACCGTCTAATATTTTCATTATGCTCTTCAAGAGTTACCGCATAATGAATTTTTCCCGACCTATCGTGAATATAGTACCAATAGGGACTGTCTTCTGGATAGATTGCAGCCTCCAAGGAAGAAAGACCTGGATTTGCGATAGGCCCTGGAGGAAGCCCACCAGATCGGTAAGTGTTATAGGCAGAATTGATCTCTTTATCTGCAGAGGTTGGTGTTTGCCACCAGTTCTCGCATTTGGCATTTGGCATTTGGCATTTAGCATTTGCCACAGCATACTGGAGTGTTGCATCGGCTTGAAGTGGCCAACCAGCACGCAATCTTTTATAAAGAATCCCAGCAACAACTGGTCTTTCCCCACCAGTTAACGTTTCTCTTTCGACAATAGAGGCCATGGTAACTACTTGATTCATTGTATAACCCAGCTCCGCAATATCCTGGCGCATTTTAGCGCTTAGTTTACTATCAAATGTAGAGCGTAATTTATTTGCAACTGCCGAAGGGGAAGCCTCTTTGGCAAAAAGGTACGTGTCAGGAAATAAAAGACCTTCTTGGCCTTGGGTGACGTTTAAAAAATCAACTGTAAATTGTTCGTCTTTTTCTAATACGCTTGCAAAGCGCTTTGCTATTTCTTCCCGCCTAAATCCTTCAGGAATTGTTACCCAAACCTCAGTTGGACCACTTTCCAGCTCTTCGACTATTCTTTGTAAGCTAAAACTTGGCGAAAGTCTGAATTCGCCGGCCTGAATTTTGTTTTGCTTATTTGTAACCTGAACATAAATCTTAAATGCCAGAGGGCTTTTGATTAGGCCGTCCCCATGTAGTTTATTAGCAATTTGACCCGCCGATGCACCGCGTACAATTAGAAAATCTTGCATTTCGGTCTTACCAGAAACTGGCTTGCTATTTTGTATCCACCAAAGAACAGCAACAAATAAGAATATTGCCAATAAAAATGGGGCTAAAAAAAGTTTCTTCATGGCCTATTTAGGCTTCTTCAAGGAGGGCGCGTCTATACTTCTTGGTTTTTGGATCTAGAACAAAAATTCTACCACAATTTTTGCATGTCACTTTTTTTGTACTATCTTTTCTGTCTACGACCCTTCCCTCTGAAAGTTCGCGGCCACAACCGACACACCTGCCTTGCGACAAAAGCCAAGCTTGAATCGGTGAGATTACATTTTTAAACACTTCTCTAAACTTTACTTCCTTTGAGGCCGTCAGTCAAGAAGTCAACTCAAATTGTCGATATAGCCCTGAAGCATAATCGTCGCAGCGTAGGCATCTTCCATTTTTCTCCGCTTACTTCTTTTAACCCCGGATTTAATAGCTAGGGATTGGGCCTCTTGTGTACTAAGCGTCTCATCAAAAGTTTCAACTGGAATAGGCAGTCTGGCTGAAAGCTGAAGGCTGAAACTCTTGGATTCTTCGCCCATTTCTCCCTCGGACAGACCAACCACAATTTTATCTACCCGTTCCGCCTGTATTACTTTTACCACTTTCTCCATGGCATCCTTGGTTGAATTTGCACGTATAACAATGTGTGGTTCCGCAATAGTCCCTTCTGCCAACGCAAGTCCAACTTTTCTTCTTCCGTAATCTATTCCCAGTATTTTCATTGAAGGTTAGTAGTGGCTTGCCCACTCGCCTGGTTGAATGGTACCACACGTGCTTTGACAATCAAACGCTTGGGTTTCCGAGGATCACCTGGAGGTGTACATGTGATAAGAGTGATATAAGAATCCGACCCTTCCTGACTTAATACTTTTAAATCAGTTGGCAAAACCTCATACATTTCCTCAACCTGGTATTTATAAAACACACCATCATAACTAACCTGAATTTCATCGCCCTTTTTTAAGGTATGTAACGTTGAAAAGATTGCCATGTAATCCTTTGGATTATAGAAAATTGGCAAAATCGAGTGACCAAAAATTACTGCATTACCTTTTTTCCCGGGAAGCGCTGTTCCCGGATATTGAATCAGGCTTTTTGATAAATCATCCCCACCAACTGCAACAGTCGCATTGTTAATTCCCAGTTTGGGTACCGACAGACTGAAGTAACTAATATTCGGAGTTGTGAAAGCGTCTCTACTCACACCAGTGAACCAGTTACTGGCTAGAGTATAATCCAGATTGACAGAACCTGTTTCTGAATTTTCCTCAACAAGTGGAGACAGTAACGTGGGGTATTTTTCATTAGCAAAACTTACGTAATCGACAATCGGTAAAAATACTCCCGCTAGTATGACAAGGCCTGTTATTCCTGATGTAAAACCAAAGAGCTTAATAATAGACCTGCGCCTCATGTTTACCTTTCAGCTCCTATTTCGATATTAATATTCCTGGAAACCCTAGGCATTATTCCCAGAAAACCAGGCAAACGCGGGGAAAAAGTAATCTCAGCTCTTCTGAATCCGGGCACGGTTCTTAGGTATTCTTCTGCTCGAACTGGGTTTCTTCCTGCTATCTTTTTAGCAATTTCGTCCGGGTTAATTTCCGGCAGCAGATTGGCAGCTATATCTGCTTCAAATTCATAAACTCCGTCTTTTTGATCTTTAAGGTCGAATTGCAACCTCATTTGATCATTTCTTAAAATGTAACCCCCAGGAATACGATCTTTTAGTTCCTCGCTTGAAAGCTCGTAGATTAAGTTTCTATCAACCGCAAGACCCGAAACACTAATATTTAAGCTTAAACTCAAGTTGGAGGATTCATCTCCCACCCTACCACTAAAAGACGATGTCACTACTTGGGTCTGGAGGGAATTTTCGATAAAATATTGTTCTGACGAAATTTTTCCAAATAAATCTTGTTTTGCCTTTTCTGTTAACTCTTTTGTTAATTCATCACGGAGCGACTGCTGATCTGATTCGGAAATTGCCGATATCTCGCGGCTACTCCCACCTGTCAGTTGATTTATTGCTACAGCATCTATATCTGCCTTGGGATAATTACCAATTTTGAAAGTTTCATCTTTACCCAAATTATATTCTGCTCCGATAGCACGCGCAGTAATATCCACCTCCGCAGTTCCCGGAGTAACAGGAGAAAGAGAACCTGCTATTGACGCACTTTTGTCTAAACTAAATTCGAGGTTGTTTGAAGATAGAAAAACAGTTCCCGCAGGTAGATTAACTGGGGCACTATTTCCATTGCGAACTTGTACACTTCCTTTTGCCCTATCTCCCACGGTCTTTCTGCCAGTAGTTCCCCTAGATTTCTCCCCTGAAGCTTGAGTGCTAATTAGAACCGCATTTAGCATCTTTTCGGAAAGGCGCGGAGAGCTTACATTTGAATCAAGGTTAACCGGAAAAGTTGCAGAGGTTGATTGTGGGGCTACATAGATGGCAACTGTCGCTTTGGGCAAAAACCACCACGCCAATGCCAGTGCCACAAAGAGACCACCTAGTGCGGCAAAAATCAATGGACGCTTTCCTGCGGCCCCCGCTCCCATCCTAGGAGGTACTTTGCCGGCTAGACTTTTGGCAAAATCTAAAACGCGGCTAGTCAAACCTGAAAATTTGGACGCTGAGGGAAAGTGTGCAACAGTCGGCGCTTTATCGTGGCTTAACTTTCCGTCACCTGCTATAAACTCCTGGTCACCGCTTTCTTGTGTAACGGGAGTGGCGGGGATGGTGGGCGTCTCTTCTTCTGAAACATCTTTACCAACCACAAACCCTAGCTCTTCAGCAGATATGTCTCCCGCTTCACTAAAATTCGGCTCTTCTTCTACTGCCAATGCCTCAGCCTGATCTTCTTTGTCTTCTTTTTCTGTAACAATTGCGGTGACATTACCCATTTCTGATGCTCCAGCCAAAGAAACTGCTGCCACTTTCTTTTCCGAGTCCAACACTTCCACTTTAGGTGTATGTAAAAATTTGAGATTCTCAATTTCTTTCCAATCTGCCTTAATAAGTTCCTGCCTTAAATCCTCAAGCTGTCCTTCTTTGCCATCGTAGATAATAATCCGTGAGGGAAGAGGGTCTTGCGTACCAAAACGGGTTAGGCCTTCTATCGCGTCATCGAATATCGAGACGCTTCGAGCAACAGTAGTATTTCCTATTAAGTTCCCTAATCTAAAAAGGCTAAGTTCAATATTTTCCTTTGATACACCCAAAACAATAGCGGTTAGGGGCGCTTCTTCTTCCGACTTAATAAGGTGGGCTATCGCCTCAGGTAAAATTACAAAACCAGACGGGGAGAGTGAGAGTTCGGAGCAGATCTTTTTGATCTTCAGTAAGTATTCTTCTTTAATCTGGCCGTCGCTCACCCACCCTGGGGGAACTCCAAATACGGTTTTTTCAGGCTCTTTTGTATCCTCCGGAAGATTTTGAATAGCAGCAGAAAGTGATGCATCGGTAGCTTCGATTAGCTCTTCTTCAGTTTGCCAAGCCGAAACAGGACTAGTTGCAACAACCTGAGCAACCTCACCTTCTATATACCAAATAGCCGACTGCACCCAATCCGCTTCTATGCTCAGAGCCCAATAGAGCTCGTGAGTTTTACCATCTCTGTTTAAGAAATCCCTAAGATTCATTTTTGGGCAAGACAGACGCATAGACTCTGACAAGACCAGAGCCAATACTTTCCTGTTTTATAATTCTAACATGACCGATCTGGTTTGTAGAAGTGACATGCGGTCCACCACACACTTCTTTGGAAAACCAGTTGCCACTCTCTCCAATTGTATAAACGTTCACCTTTTCGTCGTAACGTTCTCCAAAAAATGCCAAAGCACCCTCGCCCACCGCCTCTTTAAAGCTTTTTGTTTCCATACTAACCGGCATGTTCTTTTCTATCTGCTCATTGACTAAGCCTTCAACCTTTTTAAGCTCATCGTCCGTTAACTTTTGGGGGTGGGAAAAATCAAATCTTAATCTCTCGGCTGTAATATTGCTTCCTTTTTGAGAAACATGTTCTCCAAGCACTTTTCTTAAAGAAGCATGTAACAGATGTGTCGCGGTATGAAGTTTTGTAGTTTCCTCGCCCTTATCTGCCAATCCGCCTTTAAACATTCCCGCTGAAGCTGTCCGGGATTTTTCTTTATGTTTCTCAAATTCCTTGACAAACTTTTTTTGGTCATCGTCAGAAAATTTAAGTCCAGCATTTTCTAAGGTTTCAACCGTTACCTCCAAAGGAAATCCCTCTGTCTGATACAAATCAAAAGCGATTTGTGCGGTAACCTCTTGCCCAGAAGTTGTCAACTGCAGTAGTTTTTTCATTCCTTTGTCCAAGGCCCTGGCAAATTTATTAGCTTCCTCCTGTATTACTGCATTTATTTCTTGCGAAGGCTTAAAGTTGATGGGTATACCACTATCCGAGAAATCTACTTCAGGAAGCTTTAACTGCGCATCTTTGTTAAGCAGTCTAGCATGAAGCACAGACCTTCTTAGCAGTCTTCGTAGTATATATCCCTGGCCTTTGTTACCAGGCAATACCCCTTCGGAAATGAGCGCTGAAGCACCCCTTAAGTGCTCTACAATAATTCGCACACTTCTGTCGATTACTTCCGACCCGCCGTAACTAACACCATATGTGTTTTCAACATTTGCAACCGTCTGCAAGAAAAGGTCAGTTTTGAAAACATCTGGTGTTCCCAAGACTGCCGCTGTAATTCTTTCGAGTCCCCCACCGAAATCCACATTTTTGTTAGGCAGTTCTTCTAAATCACCGCTTTCGAGCTTTTTATATTGGATAAAAACCGAGTTGCCCAATTCTATAAATCTTCCGCAATCGCAATTGGGATGACATTTACTGTCTTTCCACTGTGATTTCTCATGAAGTCCTAATTCCTCGCCGAAATCGTAAAAAACTTCTGAATCTGGGCCGCCAATTTCCCCCACAGGCATTTGTTCTGGGGTTCCTGACCTGCTCCACCAGTTTTTCTTTACACCGTATTCAAATATCCGCTCTCTGGGAATACCAAGACTTTTCCAAATTTCGATTGACTCCTGATCTTTTGGCACCTGAGCGTCTCCTTCAAAAACAGTGACCCATAATTTGTCTTTTTCGAGCCCAAGATCCTTCGTTAGAAATTCATAAAACCAGCTGAGTTGTTCTTTTTTAAAATAGTCCCCCAAACTCCAATTGCCAAGCATTTCAAAAAAGGTTGTATGCCTATTGTCACCAACTTCTTCGATGTCTTGAAGCCGCAGGGAGGGTTGGGAATCAACAAGCCTTCTTCCTTCAGGATGATTTTTACCCAATAGATACGGTACCAGAGGCTGCATGCCGGAAGAAGTAAAAAGTGTCGTTGGGTCATTTTCCAAAACTAAGGGTGCAGGAGCAATCCGTTTATGCCCGCGTTTTTCGAAAAACTTCAAATATTTCTCTCGTATTTCACTGGCCAGCATGCTTAGGATTATACCCTTTTTGGTTTGTTGTTAACAATTGGACACTTATTGACAGGGGCACTTGCCAGGACTTAACATTAAAGAATGTTTAGTAAACTCGCAGATTTGTCCTGCAAACGAACCCCATTACAAGCTATTGGGTTTTATGTTGCGTACTTTATATTGGGAATTATTTTGGGCGGAATAGCCGGCGCAATAACAGGAACATTATTGTCTCCAGGCAACGACGCATTGTTAAATTTTGAGGCAGGGCAAAAGGGTGGACTTTTGGTAGCGGTATTATACCCTCCGATCATGAGTTTTTTGATTCTTAAAACTAAGGGGCTTTTAAATAATTTTGCGTTTATCCTTTTAGCGTTAAGCTCCGGTATCTTGGGGGTTTTTGGTGGAGCATTTCTAGGACTGATCCCGGCTGCTTTTTTGACAACAAGATCAAAGTAGTCATTTATCTTCTCTTTGGCCATGGGAAGTCATACCTTTATTCTTTCTGACCATTTCAATTATTCCAGTTAATTTATCTGGCTTTATAAGTCCTCCTCCCAAAATTGCGTCCTCTAAAATATTATTTAAGCGTTTAATGGCCTTTCTCAAATCTATGATTATCAAAAAACCTGCATGCCAACAATCAATAGAAGAATTGTGAGAGTTACAATTACAATTACAAGTAGTGTTTGGACTCCATCCATTATTTAAGCTCCGGTTTTATCATACGCTTAACTGTGGTCTCTTTGCCAGAACGTGATCTTGCAACAACAATAATCTCAGTTGTCCCTTCGAAAATTTCTAAGTTTGCAATAAATTCACCAGTCTGCTCAACAATCACAGGCTGATTGTTTACTCGTACAGCTACCTCAGGATTAGTTCTTCCAATAACACGAAGGCTGGTTTCCTTAATTATCTGCCCTTCCTGGGGAATAGTAATTTCAAGGGGTGGTGGACTAACAAAACGGGAATACTGCAAAACCAGGTATCCCGATAACGCCAAAAAAATGAGTAGAAGGCCAGCAAAAAACGTTAGCCTCGGACTCCACAAAAATTTGTTTTCAACGTCAGGTTTTGGGTTAATTGGAAGGATTTGCGGCGGATAATCTCGTCTTAGAAGCGCAACCGCTTTTCGCTCATCCACCCCCAACACCGAGGCAGTATTTTTTACAAAACCAACTACAACCGGGTATTCTGGTAATAACTCCCAGCTATGATTTTCAAGCGCGCGCAGAAAGCTCTGTTTTATCTTAGTTTTATAAGCTAGTGACTCTATAGAAAGCTTTTTTTTGCGACGCGCCTCCTTAAATATTTGGCCTAATGTAACCATTTCTGTAACTAATTCGCCACCTGTTCCGCCTGAGGAGTGTCGGTCGAAGCCCCTAATGATGCTAGAAATTCGTCTGCATTCTGAACCAATACATCTCGGGGTTTACTCCCCTCGGCTGGCCCCACGACACCAGCGGCTTCGAGTTGATCAATTATTCTGGCTGCCCGGGCATATCCAACTGAAAGCCTCCGTTGTAATAGCGATGCAGATGCGCGGTCGTATTGGCAAACAATCTTAATTGCCTCCTTAAACAAATCATCGATATCACTTCCAGCTCCCGGTAACCCAGCTACACCCGCCTTGGTCATAGTGGTAACTTCCTCGGTGTACTGTGGCTCGATTCCCTGGTTTTTAAGAAAACTGACTAGTTCATTTACCTCTTTGTCAGAAACGAATGCTCCCTGAATTCGTAATGGCTTAGCCTGCTCGGGGGGAAGGTAAAGCATGTCGCCTTTTCCAAGTAACTTCTCGGCTCCTTGGGTATCCAAAATAACTCTAGAGTCAACAAGGGAGGCAACAGCGAAAGCAATTCTTGAGGGAATATTTGCTTTGATAAGGCCAGTAATGACATCAACCGACGGCCTTTGGGTCGCAAGAACCATGTGTATCCCCGTAGCCCTGCTCATCTGCGCAATTCTAGTGATGGCATCTTCAACCTCAACAGGCGAGAAAAGCATGATATCTGCTAGTTCATCAATTACTACAACAATATATGGAAGTGCTTGAAAACCGCTCATTTCATTATATCCATCAATATTCCTAACCCCAGCCTCCGCAAAAAGCTTATAGCGTCTGTCCATTTCAGACAAAACCCAACGTAGTGCGGAAATAACTTTTTCCGGCTCAACAATAACCGGTGCCAAAAGGTGTGGAATACCGTTATAGCCTGTTAACTCAACTCTTTTAGGGTCAACTAATATAAATTTAACCTCACTCGGGCTAGCGCGGAAAAGAATGGATGCAAGGAAAGCATTGACACAAACCGACTTACCTGAACCGGTCTGTCCGGCAATCATAACATGGGGCATTTTGGCAATATCACCCACTAAAGCCTTTCCACCAACGTCAAGACCCAGCGCTACTGCTAGTTTTGATCCATGAGAATTCATGCTTTCTGATTCAATCATTTTCCTAAGAGGCACAAATTCCGATGTTTTATTTGGAAGTTCTATTCCAACAAGGCTTCTTCCTGGAATAGGTGCTTCAATTCTGATAGTCCCAGTTGGAGCAGCAAGGGCCAAAGCCAAATCCCGCTCTAAGGCAGTAATCTTACTAAGCTTTGTTCCTAAGGCGACCTCAATTGCGTATTGTGTAACTGCAGGCCCTAAATTAACCTCAACGACGCGTGCTGTAATTCCAAATGATTCCAAAGTTTTCTCAATAATTGCAGCATTCCCTTTTATGTCTCCACGATCTGCCTTACCTGATTCCGCATCGCTTAAAAGCTCAACCGAAGGATACTTCCAAAGCTTGTCTTCACCGGGGACATTACTTACAAGCTTAGGTGCCAAGGGTTCTTTTGGGGTATTGGTAACCGGAGCTTTAGCTTGAGCGGTATTACTAAAGGGTGTTCCTCCAACTACTTTCAATTCTCCGCGGGGAGCAGCACCAACGAACCTCTTGTCACCAAAAATATATCTATTCATTGCGGTCACTACGCCCGATACAAACTTAAACAGCTGGTCAAAAGAGGTGTTAAAAAGAATCACAATGCCTGTTATTAATGTTCCTAAAAGTACAATAAAAGCACCAACTGGCGTTATAAGGCTTGCAATTCCCTCCCAAGCCAGAGTGCCCGCTATTCCCGCTCTTGCAATTGAGGCAATAGAAACAAAAAACAACAAACTCCCAACAATCACGTTGGGTTGACTAAGCGGAAACTTAATCTTCGAAAGAAGAAAGGCAAATGAAAGAAAAATAAAAGGTAACAAAACAGTTGTCCAGGAAAAATATTCAACCAACAGATCGTTTAAACGAACAAGAATAAGCCCGCGTCTTGAGAAAGAAACTATAACAAGAAGTGCAAGGGAAAAAAACAAAATTTGAACAATCGAATAGACAGTCTCTTTTTTAAGCTTGAGGCTGAATGAACGCCTCCCGCCACCTCTTTTTTTCTTTTTGGACATAATCTAAATCATTATACCTCATGAGCAAATATGTAAACATAAGAAATTGAGAACTAATAAATACGAGACGGGTGGGGTTTGATCTGTAATTTAAACTTCCACTACAACTGGAAGGACCATGGGTCTTCTCCCAGTTACATCGAAGAAATATTTTTCCAAGAAATCAATTGCGGCATCCCTTGCTTCTCTTGAGCTTGTCTTGCCTTTTTTGTCAATTTGTTCTCTTAATTTTCGCCCGGATTCCATGAGAAAACCTTTCTCTTTTTCCTCGTACACAAACCCGCGGCTTATTACCTCCGGTACGCTAATTAGTCTTCCTTCCCTTCTATCAATCTGAAGCATTACAATTGCAACCCCGTCTTTTGCTAGTACCTGCCTATCCCTTAGAACCACATTGCCAACGTCTCCGATTCCAAGCCCGTCAACCAAAATATCACGAACTGGAATTTTTCCGGTAATCCTTGCGTTTTTATTACTAAACTCCAAAACCTGGCCTGATGTAAGTTCGAAAACCTGATTAGCCGATGCACCCATGTTTTGCGCCAAATGGCTATATGCTCTCATATGTCTTTTTGTCCCGCCAATTGGAATAAAGTATTTTGGCCTTAAAATTGCAAAGAGCATCTCAATATCCTTAATGCTTCCATGCCCTGAAACATAAATATCTTCCTGAATATCGTAATAGTGGACAATCGCATTCTTTTCGATTAACTTGTCGACCACAAAATCTACGTTTGCTTTGGACCCCGGAGGGGCCGGGTCCGAAGAGAATATTACAACATCTTCCTCATCGATTGATAAAAACTGATGCTCGCCAATGGCTGTCCTATACAATGCGCTTCCGGGCTGACCATAGCTACCCGAAATAATATACCAAACTTGGTTTAAAGGTAGTTTGTCAGCTTGTTTAGGAGATATTACACACCCCTTGGGAAAATTTAAATATCCTAGGCTTTCTGCTATTTTTGCCTTTCTGTCAATTGATCTGCCAATAAAAACTACCTTTCGATTTAATCGTGCAGCAACATTCAGGGCCTGTTGAACCCTTGATATATTGGAGGAAATAGTGGTGAAATAGATTCTTTTTTTTGCTTCTCGCGCGATTATTTCAATCCTTCCTTCAATCTCTCTTTCGCTTTCGGTATAACCCGGAGAGGTTGACCCCAATGCATCGGATGCTAAAGCTAAGGTTGGTTCGTTAGCTAAACTTGCAAGTCTTCTTATATCAAACGGTTTGCCGTCAACCGGGGTCCAGTCAAATTTATAATCTGGAATGTGGTAAACCCTGCCTTCCGGTGTATCTATTGCAAACCCAACTCCGTCGGGTACAGAATGAGAGACTCTAAAAGGAGTTATCTTAAATGCACCCAAGCTGATTGTGTCTTTTTCAGGATCAAAAACGTGAATTTTTACCCTATCTAGCCCGTGATCGGAGAGCTTTTCTTCAATAAAACCAGCCACTAGTTTAGTCGAATAAACTGGAACGTTTACGTCTTTCAGTAAAAAGGGCAGGCCGCCCATATGATCTTCATGTCCATGGGTTATTAAAACTCCTTTTAGTTTGTGTTTATTTTCCTTAATATATGTAGTATCCGGAACTACTAAATCGACTCCGTACATTTCCGGCTCGGGAAAACCAACACCGCAATCCAGAACAACCATGTCGTTGCCATATTCATAAATATACAGATTTTCTGTAACTGAGGTGGTTCCTGATACTGCAATGAATTTTAACGACATAATATTAAACCAACTTCATCTGTTTAACATCTGGCTTATTTACCTCTTTAAGCAATTCGGGAAGTTTTAAAAAATCTTCTTTAAACATTTGCATCACATTACCATTCCTGAGGGCTGCTGCAGGATGAAACATAGGAACTACTGTTAAATTCCTACTCCTCCATTTTACCTTATGGGGGGCTCCATGTACACCTGTAATTTTTACGTTGGGGATAAATTTACCCATCGAAAAACGCCCCAGCGTAACAATAACTTTCGGGTCGATTATTTCAATAATTTTATCCAAATACTTCCCATACGCTTCAAGTTCTTCTGGGAGAGGATCGCGGTTTCTCGGCGGCCGGTGGTGAACTACATTTGTTATATAGACACTTTCCCTTGGTAGTTTAATAGCCAAAAGTCCCCGGTCAAGAAGTTTACCGGCATTACCCACAAACGGTTCCGCTTTTTGGTCTTCCCAAAAGCCTGGTCCCTCGCCTATAAAAAGTATTTTGGTATCGGCGTTACCTACACCAAAGACCAGATTGGTCGCACCTTTCTTCAGAGGAAGTGTGTCATCTGCAAGCATTTTCTCTTTTAATTTATTCAGTTTGGTTTCTTTATCCATTATTCACTTATGAATTCTACTTCATTGGTCACAACGTCGTAAATGGCGAAAGCGATTTCAGTAGCTAAACTTCCCGGCCTAACCACTTTTATTCCGTCTACCATTCTTTCATCCTGTGAGTGTCTGTGTCCGCAAAATACGATATCGCAATTTTTATACCAATCGCCACCCACTTTAAACGAATGAACCAGGCCAATTTTTCTTCTATTGATTTCGATTTTTAATATATCTTTGCTAAATCCGTTGGCATTTAGCCTCAGGCTTTCCACAACCCTCGGATCTATGTCAGCGTTCCCGGCAACTGTATATATGTCAAGGCCGGCGTCTAAAACAATCTTTACAGCTTCCAAATTGTCCCAATCGCCGGTGTGAATTACTACCCTTGCATTAATGTGTTTTGCAAAACCCAACGCATGTTTTAAGTTAGCAATATTCCCATGTGAGTCGCCAACTACCACCACTTTCATTACAATGGCAAAAACTGTTTAACATTATCTGAAGTTATATGGAAGGTGTGACCTTTTCCTTCGACAATTGCCCGAGCCACTTTCCTTACTATTCCCTCGATAGTGCGCTCTAAAGTTCTGATTCCGGCATCAAAACCCAATGGCCGCACAATGTTCGGCCATACATTCTCATCAATTACCAAAGCATTTTCCGGGACCCCGGAAAGCTTTATTAGTTTCGGCAACACATATTGCCTTGCAATTGTGATTTTCTCCAAATCGGTATAACTGGGCATTGAAATTGGCTCCAACCTATCCAAAACCGCTGTTGAAACGTGGGTAGTATTATTTCCCGTTGCAACAAATAAAACCTCTGATAAGTTAACAGGGTAGTCAATATAGTGGTCAATAAAGTCTTTATTCTGTCCCGGGTCTAGTAGTTCCAATAGTACACCCATTATGGAGGAACGGCCATCATCGGTAACCCTGTCAATTTCATCGAGTAAAATTACTGGGTTTCTAGAACCAACATCAACCAATGCCTTAATAACATTTCCAGGTTCTGCCTCAGGATGCATGCGTGACTGCCCCCGTAAATCAAACGGACTACCCATCCCGCCAAAAGGGATTCTTGCAAACTTACGCCCAAGAGCCTCGGCAATTGAGATTGCGATTGTAGTTTTTCCGGTACCCGCCAGACCAACAAAAAACAAAATAGGCGCACGGTAAATATCCTGTCCCTCTCCTCTCTCCTGCTTTAGTTTCATTACAGAAACATATTCAAGAATGCGCTCCTTAATATCTGTTAAACCAAAATGGTTTTTGTCTAAGATTGCTTTGGCCGTTTCGATATTTAAAATATCTTGAGTCTTATTATTCCAGGGAATTTTTATGACCCACTGAATATATTTATTAACTCTGTCAAATTCAGGCAAAAAAGTTGGTGATTGAGTAAGTTTCCCGAGTTGGCCAAGCCTAAGAATTATCGACTCTTTTAGTTTTTCTGGAATCTGAGTTTGCCCAACTTGTTGGGAAAGAAGGTTAATTTCCTGTGCGGCAGTATCCATAATTTTAAATTTTACTAATAATTTTAATTTCGAACATCTAAACTCTAGATGTTTAAAAATAAATTAGAATCCAGCAATAGCATGGCTCTAAGGTCTGATGCTTCTAATTTATAGTATCACGAAGTTGTTATCTGTCGAAGTTTTTTTTCTTGTCGTCCAAGTATCTACTAGTAGGGAAGTGAGGACCGCTTGGTCGGTCACCAAAGCTTTGTCTGCCGCCCCGTGAACCCCCGCCTCGCCTGTCACCCCCAAAACCTCTTCCTCCGCCCCTTCTGTCTCGGTCACCAAAACCTCCTCGTCCACCTCGGGAGAACCCTCTGTCGCTTCTCTCCTCCTTGGGTGCATCTTTTGAAGGATCCATCCTCATTGATAGATTGATTCTTCCCAAATTATCAATTTCCTTGACTCTGACCTGGACCGTGTCGCCTTCGCTTACCACATCGTTCGGGTCTTTAACAAACTCTTCTCCCATATCTGACACATGTACCAAGCCTTCCTTGCCTGGCAAAACTTCAACAAATGCTCCAAACGGTTGAATTCTTTTAACTGTTCCTTCGTAAATTTCACCAGCTGCTACTTCTTTGACCAGTGATTCAACCCAAGTTACTGCTTTCTCTAAGGCGCTCTCATCTTGGGCTGAGATGTTAACGCTCCCGTCATCCTCAACCTCAACCTGTGCGCCAGTTTCGGCAATAATCTTTTTGATCATTTTCCCACCTGGACCAATAACTTCCCCAATCTTCTCAACCGGAACTTTGACAACTTTAATTTTTGGCGCAAAGTTAGAAACTTGCTTTCTTGACTCGGGAATTGCTTTCAGAATTGCCTCCATAATATGCTCTCTTCCCTTTTTAGCTTGAGCAAACGCTTCCTCAAGAACAGGTAATGTCAGATTCAATGTCTTAACATCAAGTTGAAGTGCGGTAACTCCCTTGGCAGTTCCTGCAACCTTGAAATCCATATCCCCATTAAAGTCTTCAATTCCCGCAATGTCAGATAGTATTGCATGCTTTTTCTCATCGAGAATTAGTCCCATGGCAATACCAGCAACTGGCGCAGTCAAAGGAACTCCAGCATCCATCAAAGAAAGCGTAGAACCGACCACCGAAGCCATAGAAGTTGATCCATTTGAGCTCATAACTTCCGAAACCACACGGATTGCATACGGAAAAACTTCTTCGCTGGGAATAACTGGCTCTAAAGCACGCTCTGCTAATGCACCATGGCCAATCTCTCGTCTATTAGGACTCCCCACTCTCCCTACTTCACCAGTTGAATATGGAGGCATTGAATAGTGATGCATATATCTTTTTTCTTCTTCTCCCTCAGCGGATTCAATAAGTTGCCCCATTGAAGGAGCCCCCAAGGTTGCAACTGTCAAAACCTGGGTTGCACCCCTTGAAAATATTGCTGAGCCGTGTGTTCGTGGCAACACTCCTACAATTGCCGTAAGCGGCCTTATTTCATCATGTTTTCTTCCATCGGTTCTTTTGCCGGAAAGAATTAATTCTCTAATATACTTCTTCTTTAAATCTTCTACGACTGCGTACACTAAAGACTTATTGTCTTCAGACACAGCCTCGGATACAGACTTTACCAATTCTTCGTACTCGCTTGACCTCTCTCCGCCAAATTTATTCATGTTCTCAATTATTTGCGGGATCTGAGGCTCAGCCAATTTCTTGACTTGCTTAATTAAATCTGAGGAAGCACTTGTTTCTTTAACTTCTTTCTTTTTAGGTCCAACTTCATCTGCAAATTCCTGAATAAAGGTGTTTATTTTCGCAATCTCTTCTTGCGCATGCTTTATGCCTCCCAGGATTTCTTCCTCGGTAACCTCGTTTGCGCCCGCTTCAATCATTAAAACTGCTTCTTTTGTCGCCGAAACCACCAGGTCAAGTTCAGAGAATTTTTTCTCTGAGTCGATTGGGTTTGTAAAGTAAGTTCCGTCTTTAAGTCCTACATTCACAACTCCCACTGGCCCTTTCCATGGAATACTCGATGCCGCCAATGCTGCCGAACAAGCAACTGCAGATAAGATTCCGGGGTCGTTTTCGAGGTCGACCGAAAGAACGGTTACCATAACTTGAACTTCTTCTTTGTATTCTTTGGGGAAAAGTGGTCTAATTGATCTATCTATCAATCTTCCATTCAATATTTCTTCATCGGTCGGTCTTCCTTCTCTTTTAACCCAACGGCTTCCTTTAATTCTTCCTCCCGCGTAAAGCCTTTCTTGGTATTCAACATAAAGGGGGAAATACCCAATGTCCATTTTCTGAGGAGAAGATACAACTGTAGCCAAAACAACCGTATCACCATAAGAGGCTAAAACTGCTGAAGTTGCTTGTTCTGCTAAGATTCCCGCTTTTAAAGTAAGGGTTCTACCCCCTAGCTCAATGCTTTTTTCGATCTTTTTCATTAACTTTTAATAAACTTGTATTCTAATTACCTTAACTTGGTTTTGAATTCTGTAACCTAATCTTTTTATTTCTCTAATTTAAGTTCTGTGGTCAACTTTTTGTGCCGTTCTTCGTCTTTTTTCCTTAAATACCCTAATAGTCTTCGCCTTTTTGCAACCATCGATAATAGTCCGCGTCTTGAATGAACATCTTTATTGTGATCTTTCAAATGGGCTACCAGCTTATCGATCTGGTAGGTGAGTAGTGCAATCTGAACTTCAGGAGAACCAGTATCGCCCTTTTCTCGTGCGAACTTTTTAATTATATCTTGTTTTTCGTCTTTAACTAGTGCCATATGTCGTGTGGAACGAAGTAGCCGGCTAACCGGTTAACTGCGTATACATCTAGGGAATAATATCACACAATTTTACAAATTCAAAATGCAAAGCCTTTTTAACTTATCGAAGTGCCTTTGTATACTTTTGGCCCGAGCCAATCTTGTGGGGCATTTTCCTTAACTTCGGGTTCGTCCGGTCCTGCAAAAACTGCCTGACCGGGTATAATGTTGCCCGGGAAAGTTTCCTTATTTTGATTTCGCACAAGTCTTTGTCCGCCAGCACGTAAAAGATGGGCAACGATCTCAAATGTCTCAGCGGATACACCATCGGCTTTAAATCCTTGACTGGCAGCTTCAATCCCAGCCAAAAGATTTGTCGACACGTCGCTGTCAATGGTTACGCCAGTTTCGCTAATCAAAGCGTAGGCAATTTCACTGACCGCGGAGGCTGGTCTGTCAAAAGAGAGTAGGGCCTTGTCGCCGCTTGTTGCCAAAGTCTTTGTTCCGACGTGAATTATTTTTGAAGAAAGCATGTCTTTTGAAGACAGAGCGGGAAAATCATCAGCCGAGTTACCACCAACCAATATTACCGTATCACCCGCCAACCCAGAATAGTTCATCTCTACCTGTTCTTGTTTGGGTGCAGACAAACCCGGTTTAGGGATAACTGTAAGCTTAAACTGTCCGTTTTCGATATCATAACTTACACGCTCGATATCACTAGCTTCGTAATCCGTAAATCTTATGCTTAAATTTTTGTTTCCCAAGTCCGAACTAACTTTGTTTACACCAATAAGTCTGTTAAATTCAACTACCATTGGCGTGGGACAAGAAACCGCAACCTCCTTTTTATCTCTTAATGCCAAATAAAAGGACAGCCCAGCGGCGACTTCGTCCATTGAAGGGTTTTGAGGCAAAAGAATTGTTATTGCATTGGCAGATTCAACTAAATTCTTAAAAGAGTTATCCATTATTTACTTTGCGACCGATAGTATCATATCGCCAGCTTTAAAATCAAGCTGTGGTTCAAGAATCACCCCAAACTCTTCACCTGCACGAACTTCACTAACTTCCTGTTTTTGTTTTCTGATTGATGCGATTTTTGTTCCACCAAGTTCTTTATCTTCGCGCATAAGCAAAAGCTTGTCTATCTTATTGATCCTTCCTTCAACGACCTTACAACCCGCAACCTTCTTGTTATTAAAAGGGAAAGTTTCCAAGATTTGTGCTTTTCCCAAAACTTGCACCTGCCCCTTTTTAATAAGCTCATCAAGTCGCTGCAGAAGTTCATAAATAATTTCATAGCTTTCAATATTCACCCCTTCGGTTTCGGCTAGCTTTGAAACACCAGAGGGCACGTTTGCTTGAAATACAAATATCCACGCTCCAGCCGCCTTAGCCATAAAAACATCAGTTTCCGTTACAGCGCCCACAGACGAACCAACCACAGCAACCCCTTCGGGAATGGAGGCTTCCAATGCTTCCAGGGACCCGGCATTTTCAGCTTTTAAGTAAACCGTAACATCGGCTTTGGTAGGAGGACTTTTAGCAACAACGTCATGCGATTTGTGATAGGTGGCTTCTCCTTTTTTAACTAAAGCGCCAACCACGGGTAGCTCCGAAAATCCCAATATGAGTCCCGGCTCGCCAGGTAAAATTTGCTTAACTGGTGTGCCTCGCTCATTCAAAATTCCACGAACCTTTGCTGAAACTGAATCTGTTGAAATCAGGTCACCAACTGACACCTTCCCGTTTCTAACCACCAACGACACTTGTGGACCACCCTTTCCTTTTTGAGTTTCAATAACAACAGCTTCAAGGTCCGCATCCTCATCTGCCTTCACACCGTTTACTTCTGCCAGTAAACTTATCATCTGCAATAGCTCCTCTATACCCTCACCGGTTTTGGAAGAAACTAGCACTGAGGGGGTTTGTCCTCCACGCCCCTCGAAGAGAACCCCTTCTTTCTCGAGTTGACCATGAACTGCCTCCGGGTTTGCCGAAGGCAAATCCATTTTTGTTATAGCCACAATAAAAGGGGTATTAGTTTCACGAATGGCATTTAAGCTCTCCAATGTTTGTGGTTTTGGCCCATCGTTGGCTGCAACTACAAGTATTACAATATCTGCCAACCCCACGCCTCTAGCGCGCATTTTGGCAAAGGCTGCGTGACCTGGAGTATCGATAAATGTTATTTTTTTCTTGTCCGAAGTTTCAACCACCGAGGCTCCAATACTTTGCGTAATCCCTCCCGCTTCACCTGCAGCTACTTTGGTTTTTCTTACTGCATCAAGAAGCGAGGTCTTACCATGATCAACGTGGCCTAAAACTGCTACAATTGGTGCGCGTAAAGTTTCCATAATTTAAATTTAAACCCAATAGGCTTTTCATTTTACTGTTCGTCTTCTTGGGAGCCGCTAGCGTCTGCCTCACTTAAAGCTTTCGAATTTACCTGATGTTCCTCTTGCTGATCAGCTTGTGTATCCTCGGTCGTTTTTTCCTTTTTCTCAACCTTTTCCATCTCTTTCTCAGGTTCTACTTTTTCATTCTTTTCTGCATTTACATCTCCGGTTTCTGGCTCTTTTTCGCCATCTACTTGCTCTACCTCTTCTACCTGTCCTGCTTGTTCTTCTTTTTCAACCGGTGTTCCAATGGCTTCGATCTTCCAACCGGTTATTTTTGCAGCCAGCCTAACGTTTTGTCCATCCTTGCCGATTACGAGTGAAAGTTGATCTTCCGGTGCATACACAATAGCTGTTTTGTTTTCCTCATCCAAAGTAACACTCAAGTTCTCAGCGGGGGAAAGGGAGGCCTTAATAAGCTCAACCATATCCTCGCTCCAGGGAATAATATCTACGCGCTCTCCTCCCAATTCATTTGTAACTGCCTGAACACGAACACCTTTTTGACCTACACATGATCCCACCGGATCAACACCCGGCTGACCAGAAGAGACAACGATTTTCGTTCTAACACCGGCCTCCCTTGCAACTTTTTTAACTATCACACTCCCTGATGCAATTTCAGGAACCTCTCTTGCAAACAGTTTTTCAACAAATGAGGGTTCGGCTCTTGAAAGAATAATTTCCCTGCCCCTTGGTGTTTCTTTGATATCTTTTAGAAGGAAGGTTAACCTCTGGTTGGGGTTAAGCCTCTCAGTTGGAATACGTTCCTCAGCGGGCATTATGCCTTCCGTTCTTCCAATATCAATGCGTACATTGGGCCCATCAAACCGCAGAATCATTCCCGAAACCAGGTTACCAACTCTCTCCGAAAATTCTCCCAAAATAGCATCTTTCTCTGCCTCGCGGATCTTTTGATGGATAACCTGCTTTGCGGTTTGCGCTGCAATTCTTCCAAATCCCGGAGGGGTTACGTCCTGTTTTTGTGCAAGTCTTGCTTTCTTTTCTTCTTCCGGCTCTTCAGGAAGATCAGCCTCTACGCCTTCTTCTGCCACAGCTTCCGGAGTTTCAACAACACGAGCCGGCCATGCAAAAACCCGCGCCTCGCCATTACTGGGATTAAGCTCTACATCAAACTCCAAGTCGTCGGTCTCTTCGCCTCTTTCTCTTGCATCTCTTCTGTAGGCAGCAATAATTGCCTGCTTTATGGTTTCAAGGATCACGTTAGCATCTAGCCCTCGCTCTGTCGCGACAGCTTTCAAAGCTTGTGCAAATTCTGTTCTTGGTGTCTGCATATTTTTCTAAAAAAAATGGCGGGTTTTTCTCCCACCAAATCAAAACGTACTTAAACTACCTAAATTCTACTCCGAAGCACAAAATAAGTCAAACCTAAGTTGTTGTGGTTTGCCGCCATGGTAACCTAACAAAGCGAAAAGTTCATACCCCACTGCTAGACCGATTCACAAAATAGTCCAATTCATTATTACCCAATTTGTTTAATTCACCTTGTATATTCGCCATGTCACCTTCTCTTTTTTTTAAATAATCTCGTATCTCATAAAGCGTATCGGCCACAAGCCGTCTGTTAGCGGCATCCTCATAATTCTCCCCCGATCGTTTCAAAAACTTAACATAAGATTCCGCATTACCGTATACTCTATCGGCTATTCTTGACCTTTCCTCCTTCGGCTCCTCCACCATCCCAGCAAGTTGTACCAAATTTCTTGTGGATTCTCTAAGCCAACCTTGTGCAGCGTAACTCTTCTCCCTAACCCTTTGCTCATAAACATCCTTAAGTTCTTGGACGTTAGGTATATTTCGCTGATCTTTATCTTCAACTTCTTTACCAAATCTATCAATTTTCCACAATCTAAATAATCCATTGGCTACCGCTTCCTTCGATTTAGGATCAAGGTTGTCAAAATCTTCGTTTTTTACACCCGACTCATAAAACAACTTGTAAAGCTCGTGCTCCGTAAGCGAATTGGATCCTGCGGCTATTGCTTGTTCTAGGGGATTACCTTGCCGATTTGAAGTAATACGCGAGTCTGAATTAAGTCCACCAAGCATCTGCTTGATCGTGTCTTGGTTTCTGTCTGCCATAGCTTTACATTGATAATAGCATTTCAATAAATGTTTGCAAGCTCTTATCTTAGAGAAAAGTTAGTTAGACAAGCGTATGTTACTATTTATTTATGAGTGAGTCTCCAATCGAATTGCAGGTTATTCCCATATCACCTGAGGTTCCTGACAACTTCGCAAAAGAGTTGTCTGGGAGAATGGTTACTTTTGGGGAAGGTGAAAATATTGCCTGGGGAATAGAAGTTGATATTCCTGTAACAGCTGATGTTAAAAATTATCTTGCCAATTACGATATCGAGCTTCCCCAATCAGTTCTTAATATAAAATTTCTTACCCTCTCGCCTCAGGAGTCACTTACTCCGGAACAAAGGACTATAAGATCCAGCCGTACCCATGAATCCATGCTTCAATTGATGGCCGAAACAACAAAAAACCTAAATACACTTACCAAGAACGGTGAACGTCCCTACGAATATCTAGCCCGAGAGCTTATTAAGGTTTTACCCACAAACGAAGACCGGCAAAAATTCCAAAATGCAACTAAGAACTCTCAGGCCACTGGAGTGGTAATAGTGCAAGGACATGGTGGAGATGGTTCCCGCAGTATCGGAGAGCAATACAGCGATATTCCGAGAAACAGTGAAGGCGTACAACTGCAAAGAGCAGGCAACACCGTTTTGGTTGATGAGCTTTTGAAAAAATATGACGACAGTTCACTTTATTCCGCAATTTTATTAGAATCATGCTACACCGGAAGTGATGAATTGAAAGCAAAAAGCGTTCCTGTTTTTTATATCAATGGAATTTCGAGTCTGACTAATTCCCTTGGTGGAAGAAACAAAGCTATGACGGCCTTGCCAGCCGCTTAAAAATATTCCCCTTGGCCGGTGAGCTTTGTATATAATGATTTAAATGACAGAAGAGACTTTTAGTTCAATAAGCTCTGTGGCAGAAAAGGTGCATTAAATTGTGTGTGCTATATTTATATAATATGTCGGAGTCATCGGGTGGTTTTTTACAAAAAATAAAAGCATTGGTAGGCAAACGAGACAAAACTCCACCTCTCACAGCTGAAAACGGCTACTCAATAGACAGCTCGGTTCCCCCGGAGTATAGCCATGATTTAATAGGTGGTAAATGGGAACTTCATATTTCAGGCGGGGTAAAAAAACCCGCAGAAGTCGTTAAAATTGACATGGAGAATGGCCACACACCCGTAGTAGTAATTTACGACGTCAATAGGTTGGACATCAACACAAAGGGGGGAGCGGGAAAATCTTTAGATTTGATTCAGATTTTGCCTCCTAACTGGAAATTTCAAACTGTAAGCTCAGCAAATCTGCACTATGCTGCTCCTGAGATTTTAGATGGAATTGCGGGGTATGAGGATTTCGATCCAGAATCTAAAACTATTACAGTTGGAGATGTATCAAATGAAACGGTAAAACCAGACACCCTGTCACTGAGTCTACTATGATATGCTCTAGCTGCCAGAATGGTAGAAGAAACAGGCGTTCCCGACAGTGATGCATTAAAGGATACTCAAAGAGATTTAATTATCCGTAGAAGAAATGCCATAATTCAAGAACTAGAAAGTGGCGCCGGGAGCGTATTGCAAACTGCAACAACACCATACTTCTCTCCAACTAATTAATCTTATCTTGATGGTACATAAATCGGGACCGGGACAACGACCGGCTGGGGGAGAGGGAAAAAACCTTCATCCTCGTTTTCGGCTATAATTTTATTAAACAGGGCAATACTCCTTTCTAATGCTTTCGCAATATATTTTAGGTCTTTCTTTCCGATATTTAGGATTATGGTGAACGTTCCCGGAGGGTTCTCCACCCAATCCCATTCCGTATAGCCCTCGCACTCGATAGCACAATTACAGTAATTAGCCTTTATCTCGCAAAAGTACTGAATAAATATATGCTCAAAAAGGTGGGCAATTTCAGTATTTTTAGATTCTTCAGCAAAATTTTTGTTGTCGCGGTTAAAACATTGACAATTAAATATACCAGGAAGGTGTGCTAACAAATTCTTGTATGTTGAACTGTAAAATGAGGTGTAGATTTTGTCCGTATAGCAAGTCATTCTCATGACTGTTTGATTCATGCCCACACGGACACTGAACCTGAACGGTCCGGTATCGAAAGTTTTATGTTTTGGAAATCCTTCAAACGAGGCTGCTCTTTGCGTTTTCTGCATAGTTTCTTACAGAGCTCTTACAGTACAATAGGAAAATGCTAGGAGTCAAGCAATTTAGAACGGTGCTCAATTGATTGCAGGTTTATGTGCGCTAGTGTAATCTGTATTACCGGAAAGTAACACATGCTGGAAAACATCTTAATAGTTGAGGATGACAAACAATTACAAAAATTCTTAGTAGATCTACTGCTCGAGAACGGTTATTCAGCAAAATCAGCCTCAACCGGGACTAAGGCTCTGGAAATTCTCGAAGGGACGGAACCCGACCTGGTAATACTTGACTTGGGTTTACCGGATGTATCAGGAGAGAGCGTTTGCCAGGAAATAAGGAGTAACTACCCAGATATACCCATTCTGATTTTGACAGCAAAAGACACAGTAGATGATATTGTCAAGGGTTTGGGATTAGGGGCAGACGATTACGTCACAAAACCATTCCATGCAACTGAGCTTGTAGCACGAGTTAAAGCACTTCTTAGGAAACGCTCTTCCCAAGAGCAAAAATTAAAAGCCAAGGACCTAACGGTAGATCTTCAAACACACGAAGTAAAGCGAGGCAAAAAGCTTATTGAATTAACTCCCCAGGAATTTAAGCTTTTACAATACTTAATGAGTAACCGAAACAGAGTTTTAACACGCGAGATGATTCTAAACCGAGTGTGGATGTATTCAAACGAGATAGAAACCAGGGTCGTTGATGTATATGTTGGGTATTTAAGAAAGAAGGTCGACAATGGTTATGAAGATAAACTGATACACTCCGTTCGTGGTTTCGGATATATCTTAAAAGATTAGTGAAATTTAACTTTTGGAAATATTATTCTCATTTTAAATGCTTTTGAGTTATCAACTCTCAGTTTCCCACCATGTGCATTCAGGATCTTGGTTGCAATATAAATACTTAAATCCCAATCGTTATTAATTTCTGCGAGGCTTTTAGCACCCCTTCCAATACCCACGATTTTTTTATCTTGCTTGATTATTACCTCTAGGTGCTCACCAGTACCGCTTGTCAGAATGGTGGTTTCCGTATCAGCGTCTGACTTTTTAAGTATTTTATCAATCATGTTTACAATTGCCGTTTCTATTTTATCAACGTCAACTATGACCTTTTTATTCTCGGGAAAGTTTAAATCCACCAAAAATTTTAAGTTTTCATTGGGATATAAAAATAATAGTTTTTCCTTTATCTCTTTCAGGAGTCTACCCAAAGACACCCGCTCCCAAGTAAAAACTAAGCGTAGGTCGGTAATCCTGTTAAACAACAGAAGCTCGTTTACAATGTTATTAAGCTTGTGGGATTCAATAAGAGCTACATTAAGCCAGTTTTTATGCTTTGGCAATATAGTTTCATCGCTACATATACATAAAAGCTGCAAGTAACCAAAAATTGAAGTTAAGGGCGTGCGCATCTCGTGGGCAGTGAGGGAAATAAAATGGTTCTTTTGCACAAGTAGCCGTGCAACACGCTCTTTAAACTCAAATTTTTTAATGATCACTGCAATTATCTGACAATATGTAGCAAAAAGCTCTTGAAATCTAAAGGGGTAATTCCTTTTTCTAATCATCACCAACAAACCGACCTTATCCTTATTACCCACATAAAGTGGCCAAATATATAATTTATGGTCTTTTTTTAGAAGTTCATGATGATGACTGTCGCCGAAAGCAGTGTAATAGGGGTGGAATTTAGATATTTTCTTTGAAAAATAATTTGATTGTGACGAGTATCCAAGCATGAGTGTGCCCTCTTCAAGTAGATATATTCCGCCACCTTCCGAACGGGTAAGACCTACGATTTCCACTACGATAGTTTTGTAAAAATCCCTGGTGCCAGCACTACTTATAATTTGTTCAAGTGACGAGGAAACACGGGTTAGAAGTTTTTCAAGCATCACAATTTGTTAGATATGATCCCAAATCCCGACCAAAAAGGCAAGCAATTAGCAAATTTCAATCGGTCTTACTGCTTCTTTACATTAAATTAATATTCCTTTTATGGTAAAGGGCGATATTAAATCTTAATGGCGTTAAGCATTCATAAAGGCTTAACGTACCTAAGCAATTTATGCGAAGGGGGGTGAAATAAATGTCAATATTAGCTTGGATTTTATTTGGAGCATTAGTTGGTTGGATTGCATCAATTGTAATGAAAACCGACAGTCAGCAATCTACAGTTGGTGATATTGTGGTTGGAGTCATAGGAGGGCTTTTGGGAGGACTTATATTTAACTTTTTAGGTCAACCCGGGGTCACCGGATTCAACCTTTACAGCATAGTAGTGGCTGTAATTGGTGCAAGTGTTCTGCTTTTCCTGGTAAGAATGGCCAGAAGGTAGAAACAAATTTAAATATGCCCCGCAAATAGCGGGGCATATTATTGGTTGCCAAAAATTACCTCGTTATTGTGGTAATTTCATTTGCACCATTCTCACTAAAAACCCTTGAAATCTCATCTTCCCGTCCGTCTTCGGCATCCGCCGAAAGCAAGATTTCGCCTCTTTTGATGCGCTCCTCAATTGCTTCTGCCCGCTCTCTTGGAACACCCAAGCCTACTAAGGCTCCGATTACCCCACCAGCCAATGCGCCTGTTATGGCTCCCGAAGCTGTCGTAGCAGCTGCACCAGTCAAGCCCAACAATGCAACCAGTGGGCCACCCACTAGTATCGCACCAAATCCAGGTATGGCAATTGCCCCAACTCCAGCCAGAAGCCCAGCAATTCCCCCAATAACACCGCCTGTTGTTGCGCCTTCAACCGCCGACTCCCCAATTTGCTCGCCCTTGCCTTTTTCATCAACCGGCCTGCCTTCCGTTGTCTCTCTCATTATTACCGATATATCACTTCTATCGATCCCCTGATTTTGGAGTTCAGACAACGCTCTGTTTGCATTTTCCTCGTGAGGAAAAACTCCCAATATAGTTTTAGCCATTTTATATCACCCCCTTTCTTACAATATCCTCACTTTGCTAAATCAAAATAACGGCAATTTATCGTAAGAAATTAAAAAGATTAGCTTGAAGAAAAGGCATGATTTTGCCTACAATTGGTGAATGAAAAAAATTCTGATTGTTGAAGATAGCAAAGAAATATCAGTTGTTCTTAGGGAAGTGTTGGCTGGCAGAGGATATGCCGTGGAAATAGATGAGGTGGGGAACACTATATTTCAAAAACTGAATTCGCCACCAGACTTAATAATTATGGATGTTATTCTTAAAGGCGTTAACGGGTCGGATCTGTGTCTGCAAGTGAAACAAAAGAAAAAAATACCCGTAATTTTAATGTCTGCTCACCCAGAAGAAAAGACTAAGCAATTGGCCCAAAAGTGTCATGCGGATGATTATATTGCTAAACCTTTTAACATTAATACAGTTATAAACAAGGTGGAAAAACTTCTTTAAAAACTCAAGCTATTTCTTTCATATTTCTTACATCACCTTCCTTTGTTTCTTACCTATTTAAATGATACTTGAAATTAATGAGGAGGGAGGTGAAGAAGTAGATGGACCAAGACAACAACCAAGGGCAAGGCAGAGGTTGGCACGGTGACCCTGAGGGACACGCAAAGGCAGGCAGAAAAGGTGGTAAAGCCAGGGCACGTAACAACAAAACCAATAAAGGTAATCAAGGCAGAGGGCAAAACGAGAGATAAACTGCTTAAAGTTCCATTTTAGGATACGAACGGGTGCTAACAGCACCTGTTTGTATTTATCAGCAACTTAAAAGTACCTAAATTAATTGCTACGTGTCAAGCAATTAACCTAAAGACCAGTCTTTTTAAGTTTATTAATAATATCCTTTTGTTCGCTTGTTAGCTTCTCAGGAACCAGGACATTAATTCTTACATATTGATCACCGTGGCCTCCTCCATGAAGTCTGGAAGCACCCTTTCCTCTTAAACGCACCATCGTTCCTGACTGCGTTCCCGGTCGAACCCTGATTTTTACCTCACCGGTAACAGTTGGAACTGAAAACATACCTCCCAATACAGCCAGGGAAAAAGGGATTGCGACTTTTACATATATATCTTCGCGGTCTCGCTCAAAAATATCGTGAGGCCTAATGTTTATTGAAAGGATAAAATCGTTGAAATTAATCCTACTCCCTTCATCTACTCCTGCAGGAATTTTAATCTTCCGCTTTTTTCCTTCGATGCTCACCTCTTTTGTTGTACCGCTTATTGCTTCCATAAAATCAATTGTCAATGAATACCTGGGAACAGACCTGCTCTGTCTAAAACCACCCCCACCAAAAAATTGCTCAAAAATATCGAATGGATCTCCAAAGTCAAAACCAGCAAATGGATTTTGTCCATTGCCACCTGACGTGGTGTATGTATATGTAAACGGACCATATCTTCCTGCTTGGCCAAACGGCCCCTGGCCGCCGAATCCTCCCGCTCCTGCGGCCCCACCCGGTGAAAACGCAGAATGCCCGAATTGATCATATGCCTGTCTTTTTTGAGAATCGGACAAAACCTGGTATGCCTCGTTTATTTCCTTGAATCGTTTTTCGGCAGCCTCTTTGTTATCTTTGTGCCTGTCCGGATGCCACTCTAAAGCCTGCTTTCTATAGGCTTTTTTAATCTCATCGGCCGAAGCTGTTTTGGTTATACCTAAAATGTCGTAATAATCACTCTTAGCAGCCATAATATATCAGTGCTAATTATAAAAGTATTTTTCGTGCTTGTGAAGCCTTCTTAGAGAAGTAATTTTTATGGGAATATTATTCCACTACCTCGCCTTCTTCCACCCTTTCGGTAGGCTCAGGACCTTTGGCTTTTTCTCCCTTTTTATTCTCTTTCTCATCTTTTTTGGTATCTTCTTGCTCCGGCTCTTCATTTTGATCTTTGACGTTTGAGTTCTGGCTTTCCTGTTGGTACATTGCCTGACCAATTTTACTTAACTCTTCCGACAATTCCTTGTTTACTGTCTCAATCTCTTCTTTGGCCACATTGTCTTTTGCGATTGTTTCGCGAACCGCTTTAATTTTTTGTTCTACGTTCTCTTTAACGTCTGCCGGAATCTTTTCTCCCGCATCTTTAAGCGATTTTTCAGCGGTTGCAACAAGGCTGTCAGCCTGATTCCTGGCTTGAATTGTTTCTGCTTTTTTCTGATCCTCTTCTTTGTGTTTTTCAGCTTCTTCCTGGGCTCTTTTAACCTCGTCGTCAGAAAGCCCAACTGCTCCCGTAATTTTAATATTCTGGCTTTTCCCGGTTGCCTTATCTTTTGCTGTAACCGTCAAAATTCCACTCGCATCAAGATCAAATGTAACTTCCACTTGCGGGACACCGCGCGGTGCCGGAGGAATCCCGTCTAAGATAAATCTGCCAAGAGATTTATTGTCAGCCGCTAGAGGGCGCTCGCCTTGGGTCACATGAATTTCAACCTGAGTCTGATTATCTGCAGCTGTTGAGAAAATCTCGGTTTTACTAGTGGGCACTGTCGTGTTTCGTGGAATCATTGGTGTTGCAACCGAACCTAAAGTTTCAATTGCTAAGGTAAGCGGTGTAACATCCAAAAGGAGAATGTCTTTTACCTCCCCACCCAAAACTCCCGCCTGAATTGCAGCCCCAATTGCAACAACCTCATCCGGATTGACAGACTTATTGGGCTCCTTTCCAAAAAAGTTTTTAACTGTCTCAATTACCTTAGGCATTCTAGTCATTCCACCCACCAGGATTACTTCATCGATATCGTGCGCATCAAGTTTTGCATCATTAAGTGCTGCTTCAACAGGTTTCATTGTTTTGTCAATCAAATCACCCACCAAACTCTCAAGCTTAGCGCGTGTCAGTTTCATGGTTAAATGAAGCGGGTTACCATCCTTTTGTGTAATGTAGGGTTGATTAATTTCAACTTCATCAGCTGCAGAAAGCTCAATTTTTGCCTTTTCGGCCGCATCCCTCACTCTTTGAAGGGCCTGTTTATCGGCTTTTAAATCAACTGCATTTTCTTTTTTAAATTCCGATACAATATATTCAACAACAACTTCATCAAAATCATCTCCCCCGAGATGAGTATCTCCATTGGTAGCCTTTACCTCAAATACCCCGTCACCCAGTTCGAGTATCGAAATGTCAAAAGTGCCACCGCCTAAGTCATAAACTGCTATCTTCTCTGCATTTTTCTTATCAAGACCATAGGCAAGTGCGGCGGCAGTTGGTTCGTTTATTATTCGCTCGACTTTTAGCCCTGCAATTTCACCCGCCTGCTTGGTGGCCTGTCTTTGCGAATCATCAAAGTAAGCGGGTACAGTAATAACAGCAGAGTCAACTTTTTCACCCAAGTAGGACTCGGCGTCTTTTTTAAGCTTCATGAGTACCCGGGCACTAATTTCCTGAGGAGTATAGGTCTTACCTTCAACCTCAACTGCTGCCATACCGCCTTTCCCGGCAACAATTTCGAAGGGAACCATCTTTTTAGTTTTAGTAACTTCCGGGTCTTCGAGGCGTCGACCCATAAGCCGTTTGGCAGAATAAACGGTATTTTTGGAGTTTAAAATCATCTGCCTTTTGGCAACATCTCCAACAAGGTTTTTAATAGGCTCGACGACCGATGGTGTAATATTGCGCCCAGTATCTGCCGCGGGGATTACTTTGGGACGCCCACCCTCCATAACCGCTACCACTGAGTTTGTTGTACCTAAATCAATTCCGACAATTTTAGCCATATTATTTAAGTGTTAGCACTAATCTAACATGAGTGCCAATTATTTGTCAATACCTGACTTCTTTTCATCTGCATATACCCTAACCTTTGCCGCTCTTACGACACTTCCATTAGTAAATTTCCATCCGGGAAGTGTTGTTTCTGCAATATCGCCATGACGCACCCCTTCGGTTAAGGGTATTGTTTCGATGGCTTCATGAATTTCAGGCTCAAACTGAACGGATGGTTTGGGATTTATTTCCTCCAAACCCTCGTCAACAAGTACTTTCTTAAATTCCGAAATAGCGATTGCAAGCCCTTGGTCCTGCAGATGCTTTTGTGCCGACTCAAGCATATCAAGAACAGGCAGCAACTTGACGATGGTCTGAGAAGAAGCAAACCTAATCAAATCAAGTCTCTCGGATTCGGTTCTTTTTCTTAAATTATCATAATCCGCCAGCGCCCTGGTGAGTTGAACCTTTAACAGTTCAATCTCCTCTAAGCTTTCAGGTTTTGACTTTTGACTTTTGACTTTTGACATCACTTAGCCACCTCTTCAATTAAATTCTTAAAATACCTAAGTGTTGGAATTACGGTCGGATAAGATAGCCGTACTGGTCCAATCACTCCTAATGCCCCACTTTTTCCCCTAACCGTAAAGTGGGTGGTTACCACACCAACAGGGGTAAGTTCTGGCCAACCAAGCTCCTCACCGAACAAAACCTCGATTGGAGACAATCCCTGAGATCTTTCAAAAAACAATTCATGCACTCTTTTAACCTCCTCCAGAAAAGAAAAGAGGTTCGCACAGGCCTCCAAATCACTAAACTCAGGATTATCAAAAACCTTGGAATACCCTGCATACCAGACCTTACCATCATCAATTGCTGAAACAGCCAGAGTTTTGGTGCGTTCGGATAATGCTTTTGTAGCTTCTTCCATCAAATCGTCTAAGTCATCTCTTGAATCCCAAACGTCTTCTTTCGTTTTAACCTCGTCTGCCAAACTCATTTGTTTTTCCTCCATCAGCTGGTCAATATAAAACTTCATAGCTAAGGGGGAGGGTGTGCGGCCCGCTGATGTGTGAGGTTGCCTTAAATATCCAAGCTTCGTTAAGGAAGCCATTTCACTGCGAATTGTTGCAGGAGAAACACCGAGATTATACTTTTTGTCTAACGCCTCCGATCCTACAGGCTCGGCAGTACCTATGTACTCATCAATAAGAGCTTTAAGAATTTGCGTTTGTCTAGCCGTTAAACCGTCTTTCATTGAAATTCCTTGTGTGTATACTCTGGCACTAGGTTACCATGAGTGCCAATATGTGTCAAGTTCTCGGGACTTATGGAGCAGGTGTGTCAGTCGGGGGTGGAATAACACTTTCAGTCTCCCTGACTGGAACCGACCCCACCCTCCGGGATATAAACATTCTTTTTGCTAACCTTAAAAAATAAGAAAGTTCGCCTGAGCGGAGTATCCAGGAGGAAAGAAGGTAAGTTAAAGCACCCACCAAACTCACAAAGATAGTAAGTGCTAATAAATTGACAGTATATCTCGTATCTAAAACAAATCTTTCAAAGGGTAGGAAATCTGGTACATCGAGCGCGCCAAAGAAAGAAAGTCGTTTAATCCACACTGACCTGTCAAAAACCTTGAGTAGTAAAAACATGACCACTCCCGAAGAGGTTGCTGAAACCAAAGACTTGGTGAAAGGAATAAGGTTTTGCAAAGTGCTACCATCTCCCACTTTTCTGTTTACCAACACAAATAGTAGCGCAGACTGTATAAAGGACCCCACAGAAAATGCCAGAGCCAGACCCCAAGTTGGTAGACCAACTCCTCTTATCAAAACCATTGCCAACACAATGTTTATACATATAGAAGTAACAGAAATTACAACAGGGGTCTTTGTATCGTGCAGTGCATAAAATGCCCTGGCAAGCAAGGCCGAAGTTGCCTGAAAAGTAACACCCACAGCAAAGGCTGAAACCACCAAACTAGTTTGGACAGTTGCCTCCCAAGTAAAAATATCAGTTCCAAATACGAGTCGTACTATGGGGATTCTCAAAACTATCAAAAAGGCAGAAAGGGGTAAAATCAAAAAAGCCACCTGATACAATGCTTCGAAAAGTGTCTTTCTAAACTGCTTTGTGTTGTCGGCCTGTCTTGCAAGTGTAGGGAGAGCAGCTTTGGCAATTGCAGTTCCGAACAAGCCAACTGGAAGAAGTTGAATTGTATTGCCCAGAGTGAAAAAGGTATAAGAAGCAGTAGATATTAAAGATGCCAAAAAAAGTTCGACACTTTTACTTATCTGCAAAAAAGAAACCTCAATAATTCTAGGCCAGGCTAATTTGCCAATCTTTTTAACCTGATCACTGATATTAATCCTAAAAGAAAATCTAAAGCCCAACCTAAAAGCCAGTGGCAACTGGATAATAAAATGGGCAGCAGCACCAATAATGACCCCCAGTGCTGGAGCAAAAAGACCCAAGTCTCCCGCTAAAACAACTGTAGCAAAAATAATTCCAAGATTGTAAAAAAGTGGTGCTAGGGCAGGAACCAAAAATCTCCTCGATGATTCAAGAACAGCCGTGACAATATAGCTCACAACAAAAAAGCCCTGCGCCAAAAAAAGTACTCTTGCAAGTCCAACTATTATCACCTGCTCACCGTTTGTAAAACCGGGAGCCAATATGCCATACAGACTCCTGGAAAAAACAATTATGATGCCTGCAAAAATCACAAAAACCACCATTGCCAAATTGACAACTGTCGAGGCCACCTCCCAGGCCTCTTTTCTGCTTCTACCCAAAACTTTTGTAAAAACAGGTATAAATGCTGAGGAAAAAGTTCCAAAAACTAAAACCTCAAAAACCAAGTCTGGTAATCGGAAAGCGGCAAAAAACAAGGATAACTCATCCGGAGCGAAAAAGTGCGCAAGTGTCCTTTGACGCACTAGCCCCAAAACACGGGAGGCAACTATCATAAGCATGATTATGGTTGCGGCTGAAAGTACAGAGGTCTGCGGACCATTTAGTAGTTTTCTACCTTTAAGAAGTAGCTTGTTCATCTTTATGTTGATATTTAAATCTTGTTAGATTATACTCACAAACTAGTTGTTAGTTAATGGTTACTTGGTTTGTTAGAAACACTTCAGAAATCTTGCCATTAACCAAGTAACCAACAACCAACTAACCAAATGCCAGTTACAAAGACAGCAAAAAGAGCCCTACGAGGTTCTACCAAAAAAGCAGTGATCAACAAGCTTATTTTAAGTAAGCTTGAAGTTGCTGTTAGGTCAGCAAACAAAAAGAGGGCTTCCGATAAAGTGCTCCTTGCAATGTCTATCGCGGACCGAGCAGCAAAAAAGAAAGTCATTCACAAAAACAAAGCCGGACGTATTAAAAGTGCTTTATCGAAGCTGTTGTCGAAACCCAAAACTACTTCAAAGACTTCTAAGAAAAACTCCTCAAAAAAGAAGTAGTCACGTTTATTACAAAGCTATGGTGCCCCACTTTCTTGATGCTTCTATTGGCTTCTTTCACGCTTATCCTTATGGTATATTGAAGGCAGAGTATAAGAGTAAAAGGGTAGAAGTGTAGAAGTGAAACTTACACTCTCCTGCTCTATTTAACTTCTACTCTTTTAGATCATGTCTGCCAAAAACAAAATCAATTTACTCCCACAGGAAGAGTTTGAAGGAACAACTTTTGGTCGGATCCTTAAGTGGCTCATGAGTTCATTTAGAATGTTGGTTGTGGCTACAGAGGTTGTCGTTATCGCTGCTTTTCTCTCCCGCTTCTGGTTAGATGCAAAAAACACTGATTTGGATGATGAAATTAGACAAAAACAGGCGGTTATTGTTGCTGATGCTGCTTTTGAAAAAGAGTTCAAAAATACACAAAAGCGCCTTCGCATTTACTCTGCTCTTTCTAAAAACGAAAAAACCCAGGAAACAATAAACATAATAAGCTCTATAATGCCAGCCGACATAACGCTTAAGTCTATCGGCATACAGGATGGTTCAGTCCAGTTAAGTGGAAGTGCAACCAGTGAACCAAGTATCTTTCAATTTATCCTAAACTTAACGGCAAACGAGAATTTCAAAGATGTCACCCTAACCGGAGTTTCGGGAAACGTGGAAAGTATTAATTCTCTTGATTTCAATCTAACTTTTAACTTAAAGGGGTAAATTATTATGGCTAGCAACTGGAAGGGTCAGTATGGAAGATATAAAGAATTCTTCCTTAATGCATATCAATCATACAAAAAAAAGGAAGATATCAAAATGTTTCTGGAGGCATTGCTTTCTCTTTTTGCCACAAGCTTTTTCATATTTTTTGCACTTAGGCCTACGATAATTACTATCTCAGAGCTTTTAAAAACGATAAAAAGCAAGGAGACTGTCCTGGCCAGAATGGATACAAAAATTCAAAATCTGGCTGCCGCCAGACAAGTTTACGCAGATGAAGAGGTGCGTATTGCAGTCGCTCAGGAGGCAGTACCGGATAATCCATCTCCTGAAACATTTGCAAGGCAGATGGAAGGGCTTTCTCAAAGCAATTCGGTTTCGCTTCGTGCCATAAGCGTTGAGGATGTGGTTTTAGTTGGCCCGAGCAAACGAAGTACCAGTCAAAGTACTGCCTTGCCTGAAAATGCTCACGGGCTAAGTTTTATACTAACTCTTAGTTCAACTGATTACATTTCTTTATCTGAATTTCTAATACAACTTCAGGGTTTAAGAAAACCTGTAAAGGTAGATGGATTAACATTTTCTTCTTCAACTGGAGATGGTGGTACAAGAGACGTAAGTATTACTGTAAATGGAAGAGTGCCATATCTTGGAAAAGATTCGCCCGCTGAAGAAGTCAAAGTGTCCGCAGAAGAATGAAAAAAATAAAACCACCAAGCATTATAGTTATCGCCATACTTACATTGGCTACCGCCTTGGTTTGGGTAACCTCTGATCTTGTTCGTTCACTAACTAAAAAGCCAGAGGTGATAGTGCCGGAGGAGGTTCTTTCAGACCTGACTCCCACACTTGATAGAGAAGCGCTTGAACAGATTCAAGCCGCCCTCTACTTTAATGACAGTCAAATTATAGAACAAGCAAATGTCCCCGAGCAGGAACCGGCAGACACAATCGATCAGCCTGTGGAAGTCGAGGAAACACCCCTTCCAGTCCCACAAATCGAACCAGAAGTAGAAATTCCCACCGATTCAGGAACATCCGGGGCAACACAATGAGAAAGAGCAAAATCCCCACTTTCTTTGGACTTCTTATACTTATAATGGGGCTTGTTGCTGGTCTTGTGCTTGTTCAGAATGTGGCGTTTTTTAAGCCACGGGCATCAGCCGACGCAACTCCCAAGGATGTTCGGATAACCAATATTACAGACTCGAGCTTGACAGTAACGTGGGTTACTGAAAAGAAAGTTCTGGGATTTCTAAAATGGGGCAACTCCCCTGACAATCTTAATCGGGTGCAAAATCCTTCTAGTCTTGAAGTCTCATTTACCCACAGCGTAACTCTTACCTCCTTAAGCGCTGACACAATGTACCACTTTAGGATAAATTCAGATGGCGCCGACTTTGACAGCAATGGTCAAACTTGGCAGGTTAGAACTGGCAACAACCTTACTGAAAATGAATCCGCCTATTTGGTGTCAGGGTTAGTGACCGATGCTAACGATGCGCCGGTTGCTAATGCTTTGGTGTATTTAACGGTCGGTGGGGGTAGCCCCGTTTCAACAACCACCACTCAAAGCGGCACATGGGTACTCTCTATTTCTAATATAAGGACTCAGAACTTGGGCTCATTTATAGATTTCTCAGAGAAGAATAGCTTAATTGATATCTTCGTTAACGCCGGCCCGGACGGCATTGCAACCGCTAAAGTTTTTCCAGTAAGGGCTAAACCCACCCCCCCGATTATTCTTGGAAGAAATCACGACTTCAGGGATTTTGAGGTGACTGCAGATACAACAATTCCTGATGCCAATCTCGAACTACCCGACGAGATCAGCAAGACCTCAAGGTTTAATATTGGGGGAGGTGGGACAACCAGTAGCCAAAGTGTAACCATAACTAGTCTTGCCCAAGGAGAGATAATTAACACCACCAAACCCGAGTTCTTTGGGACCGGGCCGGCTGGTACAACAATCTCAATAACAGTAGAATCTGAAATAGTAAGCGGTCAAGCACTTGTCGGAAGTAATGGCACTTGGAGGTGGTCTCCATCAAGCAACTTGTCTCCCGGAAGCCATAAGCTTATCCTCGACTGGAAGGATACATCGGGGATCACAAAAACGATTACCAGAAACTTTGTCGTCCAAGCATCCGACGGATTGGCATTTGAATCTACCCCTTCCGGGTCCCTAGCTCCAAGTGCCACCCCCACGCCAACACCAACCCCGTCCGGCATGCCGCCTGCCTCAGCAGAACCTTTGATGAGCCCGCAGGGAGAACCAACCGGCATGCCGCCAGCTCTTCCCACCCCCACGCCAATCACCCCCGATTCACCAGTATATGATTCTGGCACATTGACGCCGACTATCATATTATTTATTATGGGAATAAGCACTATAATGCTAGGCTTTTTCGTATGGAAGAAGGCATAATTTAATTCAAATCTGAAAAGTCAAAATGCAAAAGTGCAGATAAATTAATAACAAAAACTTTTTCACCTTTGAATTGAAGTTTAGAATTTTTAATTTTAACTTTTATATTTTTACCGTGTCTGACCAAAACAACAATCCGCCCAACACTCAAGCTCCGCAGGATATACCAGTTGAGGTACCGGTTGATATTCCACCTCCGCCACAAAGCATGTCAGGTATCCCACAAGCCCAAGCACAAACTGCTCCGCCACCAGCCAGTAATCCAAATCCAATTCTTGATATTCCACCAGTTGTAACTCCTCCCCCAAAATTACCAAAACTGGGGGGAAAGAAATTCATCGGTGCGGTTTTGGGGTTACTGCTTCTGGTTGGAGGAATTGGGGCTGGGGTACTTCTGGTCCAACAGCAGCAGGATATTCGCGAGAGAGCTTCGGGTAAGCAAATAGGAGATTACTACAGCACTTTGTGTAGCGGTGTCACTGCTGGTGCGGGGGGATGCGTACCCAACAACTACACTTGTACAAACAACTTAGGTCAGATGGGGTGCCCAACCAACTATAAATGTGGTGTTAGCTGTACGTCAAACGATGGTGATGGATCTGTCTGCCGTGGAGCCACTGCTGGTGCGGGGGGATGCGTACCCAGTGCTTGGTCGTGTGTAAATAGCTACGGGCAACTGGATTGCCCAAGTGGTGAAAAATGTGGCGTTAGCTGTACAAGTCCTTCGCCCAGTGGTGGAGGAGGAACCAACTGTCCCGCAGGGCATTGTCGCAATGGTGACGGGACATGCAGCGCTCCTGGTGCATATAATTGCACAAGCAGCACTCAGAGAGGCCATTGTGAAAATGGATCCTGGGTATACAAAGATGATTCCAGTTGTGGAACTGGTACCGGAGGAACATGTACCAATTCCCAATTCAATTGCACTGACAGGTGTTGTAACGGGAGCTGCTGGTCATGCGGAGGTGGCGGACCCCTAGGTCCTTCTGGTTGCGGTTATTTCTCAAGCCAGGAAGAGGCAAGCGCTGCCTGCCCGGGCGGGGGAGGAGATGGTGGAGGTACAACCCAAATGGGAAGGATTCAGGGCAGGGTATACGAGGGATGCCCAGTGGTTGGCGGTAAAACAGGAACCGTTACCGTAGCAGGAGTTGGAAGCTACGATTTAACAAATCTTCATCGTGGACCAAATAATAACTGGGTTGGAGAAGGAAATGTTTACAGCACAAACGACATTCTGCCAATGGGAAATTCATATGACGTATCATTCTCTGCCGCTTCCGGTTACAACATCGAGTATTCATATTGCCAAAACAGCATCCAACACGACACAATCTTTAACACCAGTACAACAAAATGTTCAACTTGGAGACCGGGAAGCAGTGTGCGTGTACAAATACCGACAACTAATGCACCCGACTACTACACAGGTTATGTGGACCTTTATTGGAGGTGTGTTCAGGGTAGTAACACGAGTACTGTACCAGACTGCACCAACTTGACCCTGGCAACACAAGGGGCAAATATTAATAGTCTCCAGGTGGGACAAACTTATACGTTCAACTTAACTGCCGGAGGAACGGCTCCAATCACCGATGTTGAGCTGGCCGTTCGTAATACTCAAAACTGCACAAGCCAAAAACCCTGGACTCAAAAACCTGGTCAAGCCGGAACCCATTCATTTACGTGGACCCCAAGCCAGGCAGGTAGCTACATTGTATACGGAAAGGTGTGGAATGATGGCATTGCCGAGTGTAGGGCCGAGTGTGTAGATGGACCTCCGCGATATTTATGTCAAAGCGCTGCAAGCTGCAAGCTGACTGCCACAGTTGTCGGGGCTAATACCGCCGCCCCTTATTGTCAGGAGATTAAAGCTTATGACACAAATTGGGTCCAAATACCAACAAGCGAACTGTCCAATCTTAAAGCCGGCGACAAGGTAAGATTTGTAGTTAAAGGCTTTGGTGCATCTGGCAGCTTTACAAAAGCAGCTTTCAGAATAAATAACGCATATCCCACTCAGGCTGATAACATAACAGCCACCAGGCCTGGTACCACAGATGAGTTTTATTATGAATATACAATTCCAGCTACCACGCGTACGTTTAGCATTCTGGGGCATGTATATCACAGCACTAATGTGTGGATACCGGCAAGAAGCGCACAACTTCAGCCAACCGGCACGACTAATGCTTTGCCAACAGTATCACCAGTCGGAACCCCTCCGAGCGGCGGTGGAGGAGGAGACACATTGCCGACGACTAATCCGCCAATATTTTAATAATTATGAAAAGATTTTTCAAAAATAAAATTGTAACAATAGTGATATTGCTCGCAACTCTTGTTTTAGCAGGAATTGCAATTTTTACTGCAATAAGACTCTATCAACTAAGGCAGGAGTCAGTTGCTCCCACAGCCCCCACCAGTAGACCAGCCGCAGCTGGAGAAGATTCTGTTGCTAATTGCACTCTAACGTTTACTCTGGCTGATGCCCCTGCTTCAGCATCCCCATCACTCTCACCTTCTCCTTCGCCCTCTCTGTCACCAGCATCCCCATCACTCTCACCTTCTCCTTCGCCCTCTCTGTCACCAGCATCCCC
>CAZIMC010000001.1:0-193497 GCA_964540475.1 uncultured Gammaproteobacteria bacterium | reverse complement strand
ATCACTCTCACCTTCTCCTTCGCCGGCTTCACCGTCCCCATCTCCGGCATCGCCAACTGCAACACCAACTCCCACCCCCCAAAGTGGTGGAAATACTGGCGGCACAACTGGCGGAGCACAAACACCCACACCAATTCCAACACCAACCCCCACACCAGCTCCAATTGCTGGCGTACCAACTGCAACACCAACCCCCACTTTGCCTGATGCTGGTATTTCTCTCCCAACAATCATTGGGGTGGGAATTGGTATACTTCTTATAATTGGGGCTCTACTTATTGCGCTCTAATGTCGAAGCAAAAATCCCCTCTCTACAACTAAACCCGTACTATCGCCAGGAAGTAAACCAATAATACGAAAGGTCGAACCAATAAGGTATGGTATAACCCGTCCAGTGTGGATAGAAATATACGAAAAAGACCGCAAATATGCCAATAACAGGCAACACCATCTTAATATTCATTCTTAAGATCACGGCTATAATAATAGCCAGAAAGGGTGTAGCAGGTAGATAGTGATAGTAGAACATTATTCGAGGAGAAGCTGCCCATGGCACAAAAAACACCAGATATGAAAACAATACGAAAAGAAGTTTCCTGCTTTTCGTACTTATAAAATAGTAAATAGAAATTAGAAAGCTCACTAACCCGAACCAGGATACTGCTGGATTACCCAGAGCATAAATTTTCCCGACCATTCCCCCAATTTCGCTAGAGGTATAGAGGTAAACGGGTCGCAAGTTTAAAGGCCAACTCCACCAGGAAGATGAGTATGCATGTGTTGCAGTAAGTCTTGTATGATACCACCACATTTGCTTTTGGACTTCCACAAACTGTCCCCAGCTGTGTCCCGAAGCAAACATCGGTATATAACTTGCTAAATAAATTAAAGGGGGGATTACTATAAACCAAACGTAACTAGCACTAAACTTCTTTTTAAACACAAAATGGGCCAACAAAAGAATCGGCAGCACCCACAAAGTACTCCACTTCGAGGCAAAAGATAAGCCCAACATCAAAGCCGCCAGCAAGTGCTTGCCTTTCAAAAAAAAGTATAGTGTTCCCAATGTAAAGAACAAGAAGTAGATATCATTCATCCCTATTCTGGAAAGAACCAGATTTAGGCCATCCAATGAAAAAACCGTTGCAGCAATTATGGCCATTAGTTCATCCTTGAAAATTTCGCGAACAATTAAATAAAGCAAAAATACGACACCCACCCCCAAAACCGCGCCCGGAAACCGCCAGCCTAATGCGTTTTCCCCAAAGACCCTCATCCCCATTACCATGCCTAGCTTTGCAAGTGGAGGATGAGTCCATTCATACGCAAACCCTTCAGGTGGTGTGTTCCACCACTGCCACGCTTTCGGATCCCCATGATACATTCTTCTTGCAGTAAAGGCATGATAAACCTCGTCAAAATATTCTTCAGAAGGGTTCCAAAGAAAAAGTGTCCTTGCAACAAATGTAAAACCCAAAAGCACCCAGAATAACTTACGCAATTTATGCTTATCAAACTTTTTTTTTGCGGCTTTTGTAATATCAATTTCCTTAGAACTTAAAAGTCCCGAGAGATATGCTTCCAACCGCTTCAGCTTACCTGTTGTCCACAGCAGAAAACACGCAAAAAGAAATAAATTGAATAGTATCAGTAATTTTATAGAAAACTCGGATATGGTGGGAGCATGATCGGTTGAAATATAGCTATATGCGTACATTAAATTTAGAGCATAGGAAACTGAATATCCTAAATAGATTGCAATTCCAGTTATGCTTGTGACCGAACTGGTGATGAGAGGCGCAAAGACAGGCAAAAGGTGTCTTTCATGGATTTTTGTAAGAAATAAAAATGTGGTTAACAAAATGCCTGAAGCGGCTTTATAAATTGATAAATTCTTGTTTTTCTTTATGTAAAAATTAAATAGAAAAACTATTGCGAGAATTAATGAAATAATTAGCCCAATTACTCTCGATCCCAAAATACCAACATTATCAAGCTTCCAAAACCCCCATAATCCCCAAAAATTAAATGCGTTCACACTTCCGTAGGGATACTGATTAAAACTGATTTGGAGTCTTTCCAAAATAAAAGGGAGAAGCGCCGAATCACCTTTAAAAGGAGCAAAGCCTAGCGTAAAAACAATAAGTCCAAACACGGCATAAAGCAATATTTTGCTTGATTTCCATTTATCTTTAAACATTGCCGTAAATATAAGTGGGGCAATAAACGCGGCCTGAGGCTTAAACAATGTTCCGAAAGCCAAGAAAAAGGATGATAAATATGGATATTTGTTAAGAAAATATAATGAAAGCATTATTGAAAGTGCAGTTATCGAATCAACTTGTCCCCAAAGGGTTGAATTTAAGATAACAGCTGGGTTAAATACATAAATTGCTGACGCTGCTAATCCCCACTTTACCCTCTTTTTTTTGTTTACAATTAAGAATATCAAGTAACCTGTCAGAAGATCTGACAATATCGCGGGGAGTTTAAAAAGAAGAGTTTGATCGAATAAACCGCTTAAGTTTATATGTCCCAAGACTTTCAATATATATAAATACCCCGGCAGATAATCCGACCAAGCACTGGAATAGAAGCCCGAAAAACCATGATCAACAAGTGTGTAACTCCAGGATATAAAGGTGTTTAGATCTAGCTGATAAGTGCCATACTTAAACAATAATAGTCTTAAAACTAAGCCAAGCAATATTATTAAAATTATTGAATAAGTATTTTTACGGAAGATTTTCATTTGTAATACCGGCAACCCAGTCGTGGATCTCTTTCCAATCCGCAACTCTTGGAATAAAAACATACTGTCTATCATAAAGTGGCGAGATTGGCGGGTTTATCAATAACTCCTCAGGTATTACATGGGCCTCATAACCTTTGGCGTCTATGGCTTTTCTTGCAAGAACTGCCATTGTAGGGTAATCCGGCAAATCGCTTTCAAGTGAGCTGGTTACAATCTCAAAAATTCCATAAAAAACTTCGCGTTTAAGAAACACATCAGGGTCCGAAAGCTTGAGTCGAAGGGCATCTAAGATTTTTTGTTGCCTAACACCTCTGGCAATATCCGTTCCTTCATCGCCAGCTGCATTTCTGCTTCTTGCAAACTTAAGCGCAGTTTCACCATCCATATGCATTACTCCTTCCTTGAACTCCACTGTCTCATACCTGCACTTGTATTCACGGTCCCCTGCACATAAATCGGTTTCCTTGCCCGGTATAGGAAATTTATTGTCAACAAATGCTGTCTGCACATTTACCTCAACACCACCAACCAGATCGACCAGTTTTTTAAAAGCAGAAAAGTCAATTGCCAACACATAATGGACTGGCAAGCCCGCCACTTTTTGAACTTCCGCCTTCATCGCGGGTAAACCACTCCCGGGAGACTTCTGTTCTGCCCAATAGGAAGCACTATTTATTTTTGCTTTTAATTCCGGCACCCATAAATCCCGGGGGATTGAGATCGCTTCTATACTGTCTTCGCCTGAAAGAGGAATTGATGCAAGTATAATCGTATCCATTAAATAACCAGCATCATGCCCCTCCCCACCCTTACCTAAAACTAAAACATTTACACGACCATTGTGAGACTTAAGTATCTCAGGAGGCCAAAAAAAGTATCTTGACGCAACTGAATACGGATTTGTTGTCCAATAATTAAATAATAATTTGAGCACAAAAAGAGCAATAAATAATCCTGCGAAGATTAAAAGGGAACTTTTTTTGTCTCTTAAGGAATCAGGAGGTTCCGTCGTGATAGAATGGTTTTTGGCCTTTTTAATCATATAAGTACTGTAATTGTATCAAAAATGAATAAAAATCTTCTTGCAAATTTGAACAAAGAACAACTAGAGGCTGTAACCTACGAAGAGGGGCCGCTTTTGGTTTTGGCTGGAGCAGGAAGTGGCAAAACCAAAGTATTAACCCACAGAGTCGCGTGGTTTATTTCCAGTAAAAAGGTTAACCCTGAAAATACGTTGTTGTTAACTTTTACGAATAAAGCGGCCGCAGAAATGAGAGAAAGAATTGACCTGCTGTCCCAATCAGTGCCACCTTTCGCCGGGACGTTTCACTCTTTCTGTGTACGAATACTTAAATATGATGGAGATAATATTGGAATACCAAGAAATTTCCTGATCTACGACGCTCTCGATCAGAAAGAAACGATCAAGGACATTTTATTGGAACTAAACCTGTCCCCTGAGAGTTATAACCCCAATAGTATTCTGGACGGTATCTCAGATGCCAAAAACCAGATGATTGGGCCTGATGAATATGCTGATATTGCCAAAGGTGAATGGCAGGAGGTTGTTTCTAAAGTTTACAACCAGTACCAGAAACGTTTAAAAGAAATTGGCGCCTTGGATTTTGACGATCTTCTTATAAAAACTGTTTCTCTTTTCAAAGAATCTCACCAAGTACTTGATAAATGGCAGGCAAAGCTTACTCATGTTTTTGTTGACGAATGGCAAGACACCAATAAAATTCAGTACTCACTAACCAAGCTCTTAGTTGGCGCAAGAAACAATCTAACTGTAGTGGGTGATGCAAGCCAATCAATATATTCATGGCGAGGAGCCGACTTTCGAAATATCAACAATTTAATAAAAGACTACCCCAACATTAAGGTTGTCAATCTAGAACAGAATTATCGCTCTACTCAAACAATTTTAGAGGCTGCTAATAGTGTTGTTTCAAAAAACACAACTCACCCAATCCTTAAGCTGTGGACTGAAAATCAGAGCGGCACTAAAATCAAAATTTACACAGCAAAAAGCGGTTTTGACGAAGCAGATTTTATAATAGACGAGGTCAAGCACCTAGCCAACGGACAGGGTGATTACAGCGATGTCGCAATTCTTTACAGAACCAATGCTCAGTCGCGCGTTTTAGAAGAGGCACTTCTTCATGCAGGAATTCCCTACACACTGGTGGGGGGGGTTAAGTTTTACGACAGAAAAGAAATCAAGGATATTATTTCTTATTTAAGATATTTTGTTAACCCAAAAGATATAGTTTCGAAAAAACGCCTGGAAAAAATAGGAAAACGAAGATTTGAGAAATTTAATGAGTTACTACAAACAACAAACAACATAGAAACAAGGACTACACTAGAATTACTGGACGAGGTGGTAAAAGTTACAAACTACTTGGAGTTATTTGCCAAAGAAACGGAGGAGAACCTCCAGCGTCTTGAAAACATAAAAGAGCTTCGCTCTGTTGCAACCGAGTTCCCCAATATTTATGACTTCCTGGAAAATGTGGCTTTGGTAGAATTGGAGCAGAATGAAAAAGGGCAAATTAAACATGCCGGAAGTAGAACAAATTCAAACGACAAAGGGAGGGTGACACTTATGACTTTGCATGCCGCAAAAGGACTTGAGTTTTCAACAGTGTTTATTGTTGGTATGGAAGAGGGTATGTTCCCACACTCAAGAAGCCTATTTGACTCGGCCCAACTGGAAGAAGAGAGGAGGCTTGCATATGTAGGGATAACTCGCGCAAAAGAACTGCTCTACCTGACGTATGCAGGGTCGCGACTTTATTTTGGTGAAAAAGTTTCTAATCCTCCTTCTAGGTTTTTAGTGGATATTCCCGAGCATCTGATCGAGACCAAAGGGCAAGTCGGCCACAAAACAAAAGGGGAAACTGAACAAATCGATGAAAAAGGCGCCTTTGACGATATCCTGTCTAAATATCTAGGAAAAGATAACGATATTCCGTTTTAGCACCCATACTTAGCTTCAAATTAGTTTTGTGACATAATAAGGATATGCTTAACAAATCAGAATTCAACAAAAGGGCGAGACATCCGCTTCAGACATGGGAGTGGGGCGAATTCAGAAAAGCCTGGGGGAATGAAGTTATAAGAACCGATTATGGGCAACTTACACTTCATAAACTGCCATTATTACCCCACAAAATTGGGGCATTTATTAAAGGCCCCGAACCTTCGAAAGAAATGCTTAACGACCTTAAAAAACTAGGAAAAGAGAAAAATCTGATTTTTATCAAGCTCGAACCCAACTTCGTTCCATCCGACCAAGTAACCAATAACCAATTAACCAATTTACTACGCAGCTACAGCTGCGTTCAAGGAAAAACGCTTTTTACCCCAACAACTTTTTGGATTGATTTGACCAAGTCGGAAGAAGAACTTTTAAAAAGCTTTCATTCCAAAACCCGCTACAACATTCGTTACGCAGAAAGGCAAGGTGTCACAGTAGAAGAAGATAACTCGGATAAGGCGTTTAAAAAATATCTTGATTTAACTGAAGAAACTGCCAAGCGCCAAAACTTTTTCGCACACACTCGAAAATACCATGAATTAATGTGGAAGTATTTACATACAGATATGGTTAATAAAGGTAGCCAGCCAATTGCAAGGCTACTTACCGCCAAATATAAGGGTGAAATTATAACCACATGGATATTATTTGTTTGGAAAGATTTTCTTTACTACCCGTACGGGGCCTCAACCGATAAATACAAAAGTGTGATGGCTAATAATTTGATGATGTGGGAAGCCATTAAACTTGGGCATAGACTTAGACTAAAAACCTTCGACTTGTGGGGGAGGGAAGAGGGTAAAGGTTTTACAAAATTTAAAGAAGGTTATAATCCCCAAGTGGTTGAGTTTTTAGGAACCTGGGACCTTGTCATAAACAAGCCATTATATTGGACATATAGAATTGCTGAGAAAGTTAGATGGTTCCTCCTAAAATTAAGGGGTAAATTCATTGGATCTACTTTCTAATTTTCATTTTTCAATTTTTAATTTACTATCAAATTCCATTTATTCAATGAGCCAGTGTAAATTCATTGAAAACTGAGAACTTAAATTTGTAAATTTATATGACTACCGACATCAGGCAAACCTCCGAGTATGCCAAATACTTAAAGTCACTAGGTTGGAAGGTTGAAAGAAGAGACAAAGTTAATTATTTTATAAAAACTTTCCCCATAATAGGGTCGGTAATCAAGATTCAACGTCCGGAAGAAATCAGATATAAAGATATTGAGATATTAAGTAAAAAGTACAGAGCTTTTCAAATCATTATCGAGCCAAAAAGCGAGCACCAAGTAACTGGTATCGAGTCTCAAGGCTTTCGTTTAAGCAAAAGCCCGTATTTACCGACGAAAACACTACTTCTGGATCTTACTCAGTCCAAAGAAAAACTGTTTTCACAAATGAAAAAGGATGCATTCTCCGCAATTAAAAAATCAGCACACATCGAAATCAGAGAAGTGAGAACAAATAAAGATATAGAAATTTTTAAAAATTCCTGGAGAAAATCTGTTGGTATTAAGCGTTTTGTTCCGCCGGTTAATCAATTATTGCATTTAAAGAATAGTTTCACTCAAAACCCTCCTCTTTTCCTTGCGTCGCACAATATGTTTGGCAGAATTATAGGTGGAGCGATTTTCACACGAGTTTCACACGGCAGCGCTTATTACTGGCAAGCATTTACTAATAATGAGGGCCGCTCTACCCTCTCCCAGTACTCCCTGGTGTTACATGGAATACTATGGGCTAAATCACAAAAATGCAGGCAATTTGATTTTGAAGGAATCTACGACCCCCGTTTTCCTGATAAAACCTGGCTGGGGTTCACCCATTTCAAAAAGTCCTTCGGCGGCATCATCAAGGAATATCCTGGCGCATACACTAAACTAAAATTTCCTTTTATGAAAATTAGATGAAAAAGTATAAAGCAATTTCACTAAAACAACCGTGGGCTAATCTTGTCTGTTCAGGCAAAAAGACAATTGAAACTAGAAAGTGGACCACAAAATACCGCGGAGATCTTCTAATCTGTTCCTCTCAAAACCCCAAAATTGCCCCGTACGGCTGTGCTTTGTGTATCGTTAACCTTTACGACATTAAACCGATGACAAAAGACCACGAAAGTAAAGCATGTTGTAAAATCTACCCCGGAGCTTACAGTTGGTTTTTAAAAAACTTAAGACCACTTAAATCCCCAATCCCGGTAAAAGGAAGCCTGGGGATCTACAAAGTGATTATTTAATTCTCGACCTCTTCATTGCAATACATTGAGTATTCACAATTGCTCTGACAAAACATGTGGCCGGAACATTTGAAATCAGAATTAATAATTTCATCACGTACTTTGAATATTTCCTCGGTTGCCCTCAGTAAATCTTCTTTTGTTCGTGTTGTTGAAAGCTTTTTACCTCCTTCAAAATAATAAAGTGTTAGCTTAATTTCCTCCGGCTTTTTTGCAAACGGAGGCTCGGCTATTGAAGTTGCGGCCAATGTATAAAAAGTTAACTGCATATCCTTATCGATCTCTTTCTGGCTTTTTGCCGCACCTGTTTTATAATCAATAATTTCTATTGCTCCTCCACCAAGGTCATCAACCCTGTCAATTTTCCCACCAATCTTAAGAAACCCGCCATTATTCTTAACTCCTGGTTCATTGTTCGCTCTCAAGGGCACAGTAAACGGCTGTTCAAGTACCAAAGGCACGACCTTATCATTAAATTCATTTTCCAGATAATTTATCAGGAAGTTTTCGCCTTTTTTAAAATACCCGTCTCGATGAAGCTTGGAGCTAAAGCCCTCTTTGCCCCAAACATTTTTAAGACATTGTAGTATCAGTTTTTTTGTAGGTTTTTGCTTTTGCCTAACACATTCATAGAACTCCTTCATCGCCGCATGCATCGAAATTCCGAAGCTCATAGCAGCAGATGTTGGGGTGGGAACTCCCAAAATATATTTCATTTTGTAGTGAAGGGGGCAAATTTTAAATGTATCAATCTGCGAATACGACAGGTAATCGATATGTGCTTTTTGTCTGACTGCTACTTCTGGGAGGCTGGCTACGCTTTGCTGATATTCAAGAAAGCTTAGTTGCTTACCAAAGTCTCTAGTCTGTAGCCTATCTGCCTCCCTGCCCAATGCTTCAAAAACAAAGGGGGATAATCTCTTCTCGCGCTTGCCTTCTCCATAAAAATCTGCGGCAGTAAAATATAATCTATCTTTTGCCCGTGTCATGCCTACATAAAACAAACGTCTTTCTTCTTGAAGATGGTAGTCTCCAATTGGAAGTATCTCCTTAATTAACCCTTCGGGAATGGGGATTTGCTCGCGCCTTTCAATTGTAGGAAATCTTTGTGCCACCAAATTCACCATAAATACAACTGGAAATTCCAATCCCTTGGCAGAGTGAATTGTTAAAATATTTACAGCATCGATGTTTCCCCAGTCGGTATCTGCCGCAAGAGGCGATTCACCTAATTCATATTTAAGATCCAACCAATCAACAACACTGAAAACATCAGCGCTTTCATGGTCTGTCTCAAAGGTCTTTAACTTATCGAATAATTTAGAAATGTTTTTAGCTTTCTTTTCGGCATTAACATCTTGCGGATTTAGAAGACTGGGAAGCATTTCGGTTTCTTCCAAAAAGTTATATAAAAGCTGGCCCGCTGTTTCGCTTTTTATTAACCTTAAATGCTTGTGAATGATGCTCACAAGCTTTGTAATTTTTTCAAATGAATCGCTCATGATTTTTCTAGTACTTAAAAGTTCGTTCAAATTTTCCGGCTCACAAACCTCAAACAGTGAGGTTTTATATCTTCTTGCATGATTACTTATTGCAGCAATATCCCGGGCGGCAATATCAAAATGATCTTGGGAAATTAATCTATAAAAAGATATGGAGTCTTCAAAGTTGTATAAGACCTTAAGATATGAAATAAGGTCGATTATTTCTGATTGCTTAAAAAGTCTCCCCGGCCCCAAAAACTGAAAAGGAATACCCGCTCTACCCAAAGCTCTCCCAATCGGCTCGGAATGAGTGTTGGCACGAACGAGGATTGCAAACTCACTCCAGCTATAATTTTCTTCATTTTTTAATTTCACTATTTCCTCAGCGATACGGGTTGCCTCATTTTCAACCCTGTCTGAGTGTATAAGAACAATTTCCTCACCTTTTCCAGACCTTTGCGTAGTTAGTTTTTTATTTATGTCCTCAACAACCTCCAGCCGATCTGGGTTGTTGTTTTGTATCAATTGGTACGAACGGTCCAAAATTTCCTGTGTGCTTCTGTAGTTTTTCGTAAGTACTACAACTTTTGTTTTGGGGAAATTTTTCCTAAACTGGATGATGTTACTTACTGCCGCTCCCCGGAACCTGTAAATTGACTGGTCATCGTCCCCTACAACGGTAATATTCTTACTTTTCTTTGATAGGAGTATCGCCAGCTCGTTTTGAGCAAAGTTTGTATCCTGAAATTCATCGATCAAAATATATTTAAACTGGTTCTGGTATTCCTTTAAGACGTTTGGACGTTCACGAAAAAGTTTAAGTGTCTTGGATATTAAGTCCCCAAAATCCATCAGGCCATTCTTTGTCTTAAGCTCATCATATTTCTGATAGGCATGAGCCAACTCTTCCCACTTTTGCAGTTCAATTTCATCTTCGTTTTCAGGTTTTGAGTTGTGGTTTTTAGCTTTGAGCTTTGAGCTTTGAGCTTTCACCCAGTTAACGTAATCGCCGGGTGAAACATCCTCGTCTTGTAGCCTTGAAAAATGCTGAAGCATTCCAGAAATGAATTTGTTTGGAGTTCCAAGTGGCCTAAAGTAATCCAAATCCAATTCAAACAAGTGTTTTCTTATTAATTGAATAGATTCTGCCTCGCTCAAAAGTTTATAGTTTGGATTTAACCCAATATGAAGTGCCTCACGCTTTAAAATCCTGTCACAAAAAGAGTGAAATGTGGAAACCCACATTTGGGTATATCCAAACGGCATTGCCATATCGATCCTCTCCTCCATTTCGCGGGCGGCCTTTTCGGTAAATGTTAAGGCTAAAATTTCTGAGGGCTTGGCATGCCCCCCCAAAATCAAATACTTAACCCTTTCGGTTATAACCGTGGTTTTCCCTGTCCCCGCTCCTGCAATTATCAAAAGCGGACCACTTTTATGTTTTACAGCTTCTAGCTGCTCATGGTTTAACTTTTTTTCATCGATAAGATGTCGGGACATGGTCCTACGATTAAAGCATAAGAGCTATAAAACTGTGAAGAGGCAATTGACTTAGGCAATTGCCTCTTACGGTTAAATTAACTATTTTGACTTCCCTTTACCACTCTTTCTACAACATCCCGTGGAAGCGACACTGCTGACAAAAGCGCATTTTTGACAGCTTCAAGAGTTTGCCCACCCACTTCTTCTGCGGCGCTGACTGCTCCACCAACTGCATCCGCGGCGGCTTGACTGGTATCTTTACCTAAAGAACCAGCGGTTTTGACTGCCTCTTCAACAGCAGAGACTGCAACTGCTCCAACATCTCCCCCAACTTCTGCGGCACCTTTTACAGCACCCCTAACTGCGTTCTTGGTAGCTGACAAAACATCGCCTCCTGTGTCACCTACTGCCGTTATGGCAGCGCCAACTGCAGATGAACCAGCAGAAACAACTGTTGTGCCAAGTTCGGACGCTGAAACAACTGCCCCTTCAACAACATCAGAAACTGCGGAAACTCCGCTTTCTGTTGCCTCCCCTACTGCAGTTACTCCTCCAACAACCTGATTTTTTACTGCATCTCTTAATGCAGAAAGTACATCATCCGTACCTTTTATTGTAGAAACTAATGTATTTTTAACTTCTTCAACGATTTTACTTATCAAATTACTCACCTCCCCCTAAGAGATAGCTCCTTTGGAGCATCTCATGGGGTCCCGTTTGATGCGCGAAGCGCTATCTAACTGGGACCGTTTTAAAATAATTTTTTAACCTTCCTTTAATATATCGTTTACCCCAAGCAGTCTTTAAATATTTTTCTCTTCTCATAGCATCTTTACTACTTAAAGACCCTTCTAAATAAATCAATTCTAAAGGTAACCTGTTTTTTGTTGAGGTTACCAACCCTGAATTATGTCGTCTAAATCGAGTTTCAATGTTATTCGTAAATCCAGTGTATAAAAGATTATCTTTCAAACTTCTTAAAACATATACATAAAACATCCAGGTACTAAAACCTTACCAGCTGGCAATTTGTCTTGTCAATACTTGCACAAGTATTGATACTGAGCATGGCCGAATGTATCAAACTTTTGAAGCTATTTGAGGCTAAATAAGACACGCCAGACGTGTGGCGTGTTTATAATCAATTAACTCATTATTTTAAGTTGCGTGATTGTGCAGTATCATCACTAGATTTCTCAAAGCTTATAATAAGTTGAGTAATAGTGGGAACTCATACATTGGATTATTGAAAGTATTAGATCCGAAATGTCCTCCATCCTTAACTATCACCATCGTACCGCCCAATTTATCAAAGTAAGGCCTACTATGTGCATCATTACAACCCCAAGGGTCGTTGTCGGAGACTATAAATAAGAAATCTTTACAATGGCTTTTTATTTTTTTGAACTCGTAAATACTGGGCCAAGACTTTGATATATCATCGTCAGTTTTGTGGTAATATCCCGCAACCAATACGGCTTTCCGGATCTTAAAATCAATTGTTTGCAAAAGCCCCAGGATAACTGGACAAGCCGCAGAGTGTCCAATCAGAATTGATCCTGGGGTTATTTCGCTACTCTCCAATAAAAACGGTAGTTGTTTCTGGATATCAGGTTTTTCTGATACAGGCATGTGTGGCATCCAGACTTCATTTCCTCGGTTTTCTAATTCCTTCTTAAGCCAGGGTAGCCACATATCAGGCCCATTACCGCTTCCATGTAAAAGTGTGTACTTCATCTTCTAGTTATCCAACTCTTTCATTTCTATTTCTGTTTTTTCTCCAAGTGTCTGTGTTGTTGATATCTTCTGGCCGAGTTGAGAAAAGCTTGTCACTACACTACCCATCATGTTGTGGGCGTTTGTTAGATGCTTTTGCAAAACAGACATGTTGTCTGAAACTTTTGAATAATCTTTTTGGATTGCTCGCAAAAGCTTAAAAACTTCTTTAGACTTTGCTTCTAAATCTTTTCCCTCAAAAGAGAGCAAAAGAACTTGAAGGTGGGCATACAAAGTGTTTGGTGAAACCGGATAAACCCTCTGGCCCCTTGCAAAGCTACTAAGTTCCTGGATGTTTACCACTTCGTAATAAACCGTCTCGGAAGGAATGTACATTAAAGCAAAGTCCATTGTCCCCTCCTCCGGCAAAATATACTTTCTTGAAATATCATCTATATGTTTTTTAACATCCAATATAAACTGGCGCTTTCCTGTAGTTCTCTGCGCTTCTGTCTCCGCCTTAACCATTAAATTAAAGTTCTCCATCGGAAACTTTGAATCAATACAAAGCAAGCCTGCCTCAGTCTTTAGTACCGCATCAACTTTTACTCCGGATTTGAAAGAATACTGAAGATGGAATGCATTTTTAGGGAAGGTTTGGCCGATCATCTCTTTTAAAACTTCCTCCCCCAAACCCCCACGAAGTTTGGGGCTTTGCAAAAATTCTTGCAAACTTCTAATTCCCTTCCCCACCTCGCTCATCTCACCCAGATTTTTCTGGACTGAAGAAATTACCCTTGCAGCATTATCTAGCCTGTCATTTAAATCTTTGCTTTGCTCGTTTAATCGAAGGTTGGTGGTTTTTAAGTACTCTAATATTTCGGCCGATGGCTTTTGTTTTTCGGCCAAGTCAGAAAGCTTTTTGTTTACAAAAACCATTAATACAACAACTGAAGCAATTACTATTATTAATACAATTAACGTATCCACAGACTTAATTCTATCATTTGGTGTAAACTAAAAATGGCAAATGAAGGAAAAACGTAAAGAGCAGGCAAGAAAGAGAAAAAACTTCTTGCCCACCCTCCTTTTAACTCTGTTGCTCTGGGTATTGCTTGCGTTTATAATTTATTTCTTCGACCCACAAACGCCTGGAATAATTATTGTCTTTTTTGCTGTCTTGTTTATGGTGTTTTTATTTACTTTTTCAATTATCTTTGGCAATTCCCGTAGAGGCCTGCTGGCCTCGGTGGCATCCACCATTTTTGCCATATTAAGCTATTTTGGTGTAGGCAATATTCTCAACTTGCTCTTAATAGCAGGCTTTTTTACTACAGTTGAGGTGTATTTTTCCAAAAAATAACTTGACTGTTACCCACTTATTGATATACTGCGTGTAATTGGTTTATCCAAAAACAATGCGAATATCCGACAAAAAAGTTAACCCCACTCTTAAAAAACAGATCACAAAATCTTTCTTCCAAATTATTTCCGACATAAAGACTCCTGAAGAAGTCGAGAATTTTTCAAGAAATTTCTTTAATCAAAGCGAACTCGAGACTTTTGCCAAGCGCCTAGCTGTAGCCTATTGGCTTAAAAAAGGGCGAAGTTATGCAAACATAAAAGATAATCTTAAGGTCTCCAGTGCCACAATCGCCTCAATCCAAAATGGAATGGGAAAACCTGGTTTCAAGTTGGCACTTAAGAAAATGGAGGCCGAAGAGTGGGCAAATCAATGGGCACAAAAAATCAAAAAACTTGTTAAGTAAGTTTTTTGCAGTATTCACTGTCAAAAAGTTCGTAAAATAACAATAATGTATGTATAATTCGAGTATGGCAACACGCATCTCCACAAAAGTAATGGCTAATACCACCTAGAAAGCGGAGATTTTAATTACTTTAAACCTCCGTTGGGAGGTTTTTTGTTTTCAAAAAGGTTAAAATAAACAAATGGCAAACAAATACTACATAACCGCAGCAATTCCATACGTAAATGCCAAGCCCCATATTGGCCATGCGCTTGAGTTTGTGCAGGTTGACGCAATTGCCCGGTATCAAAAGCTTCTCGGCAGTGAGGTGCTTTCCCTCTCTGGAGGAGATGAAAATGCACTAAAAAATGTTCAAGCCGCAGAAACAGCAGGAAAACCGGTCCAGGAGTTTGTAGATAAGAATACACAGTCCTTCCTTGAATTAACAAAAAATTTAAATTGCCAATTTGATATTTGGCAGAAAGGCAGTGACCAAAAGCACCACTTCCCTTCCAGCCAAAAGCTTTGGAAACTTTGCGAAGAGGCCGGAGATATATATAAGAAAAAATATGAAGGCTTATACTGCGTAGGCTGCGAAACCTTCTACTCCCCAGATGAGCTAGATGAGAACGGCGAATGCTATGAACATCCCGGAAAGCCATTACAAAAAGTTTCTGAGGAAAATTACTTTTTTAAATTATCCAAGTACCAAAACCAGTTAATTCAACTGATAGAATCGGATACCTTAAGAATTATCCCCCAAACTCGGAAAAATGAAGTGCTTTCGTTTCTAAAACAACCGCTTCAGGATATTAGTATTTCCCGGTCAAACGAGCGGGCAAAAAATTGGGGGGTACCCGTCCCGGGAGATGTCGATCAGCGAATATACGTTTGGTTTGATGCTTTAAATATTTACCAGTCAGGAGTGGGGTTTGGTTGGAACGAGGAAAAATACAACAAGTGGTGGCCTGCGGATCTTCATGTTATCGGGAAAGGCATAATCCGCTTTCATGCAGTCTATTGGCCGGCGTTTCTCCTGTCTGCAAAACTTCCCCTTCCCGGGGGTTTGTTTGTCCATGGATACTTTACAGTTAATGGACAGAAAATGAGTAAAACTTTGGGTAATGTAATTGACCCAAACGAATTAATAAAAAAATACGGCGCTGACGCCTTAAGGTATTACTTTCTGGCCAAATTCAATCCATTTACTGACGGAGATTTTTCGGAAGAAAAATTTAAAGAGGTTTATAATGCAGACTTGGCAAATGGCTTGGGGAATTTGGTGTCAAGAGTTGCCAAACTATGCGAGAAAGCAGGCCTTGGTAATGTAGGACAAAGGGAAGAATTCGACAAAACAGTTGAAACAGGCATTGCTGCATATAGATTTGATGTTGCCTTGCAAGGTATCTGGGACCATATCCGCCTGGTTGATTCGGTAGTGTCAAAAGACGAACCCTGGAATATAACAGACGATGCTGCTTTAAAAGAGAAAACCTACAACTATTCTTCTGGCATATTAAATATCGCCTACCAACTTCAACCTTTCCTACCTGAAACCGCCAATAAGATTAAAAAACAATTTAGTGCAACTAATATTAAACCAGAAGTGGCATTGTTCCCTCGATTTAAATAAACAAGATGCAAGATAAATCAAACAAAAAGGAAAGGTTTATTATCCGCCTTTTGGAAATATTACCCGGATTTGTGTCCATTAACTTCATCCTTCTTCCCTATTGGGGTATTTTTGTCTTTCCCACGTTTGTTGCGTATTTTGTATTATTTTTTAACATTTACTGGTTTTACCAATCTCTCTCAACCGCAATAACCGCTTCAATTTCTCACTTAAGAATCCAGGCGTCGATAAAATACAATTGGCTTTCCGACCTTAAAACCTTTCCCGATTGGGAAAAAGTTCACCATGTAGTCATAATTCCCACGTACAAAGAACCAATCCACATCCTCGAAAGAACGCTAAATTCTCTTAAAAACCAGGAGCTTCCAACAAAAATGATATCGGTTTGTTTAGCAATGGAAGAACGCGAGCCCGAGGAAGATAGAAATAACAAGATGAAAATTTTACTTAAAAAGTATAAAGGTGTATTCGGAGGACTAATAAACACAGTTCACGAGCTGGCCGCAGGCGAAGTGGTGGGTAAGTCTTCAAACGAAAGGTTCGCGGCTATTTGGATAAAGAAAAACCTAATTAATAAAAGAAGGATGAATATAGATTATGTAGTTGCAACAAGCTGTGACGCTGACCACGTTTACAATCCCAAACATTTCTCATCTTTAACTTTTAAATTCTTAGATAATCCGAAGAGATACAGAATGTTCTGGCAACCAGCTGTAATGTTTTACAACAACATTTGGGAACTGCCTGCCATTAGCCGGGTCTTAAATACCCTAATGTCAATCTGGAATCTTTCCCAGCTCCCCAGACGAGACAGGCTAATTAATGCTCAAAACTACTCACTTTCATTTAAGCTTTTGCATGAAGTTGACTATTGGGATCCGGATAAGATTCCTGAAGACTGGGGAATATTTTTTAAGTCATTCTATAAAAAACAAGGGGATATCGAAGTCGAGCCTATATACCTGCCGCTCTATGCAGATGCGGCCCAATCAACATCTACCTTTAAAACTCTGGTAAATCAATACGAGCAGTTAAAGCGTTGGGCTTGGGGAGTATCTGATGACCCTTGGATTATCAGAAACTATGTAACCGTTAAAAACATCCCATTCTTTGACAAAACCATGCGTCTTTTGACAGTTCTTTGGGCGCATTTTCTCTGGCCGGTTAACTGGTTTATTATTACACTTGGACTTACCATTCCATCATTAATAAACCCCGCCTTCCAGCGAACAGCCCTCGGGTACATGGTCCCGAAACTTTCTTCACTGGTTCTTACCATGGCGCTCGGGTTTCTGGTTATCATGCTAATATACGACAATATCTATAAGCCACCCAGACCCAAAACCTTTCCGGCATGGCGTGCAGTTTTGGTGCCGTTTGAGTTTGTACTAATGCCGGTTGTAGGATTTTTCTTCTCAGCTCTTCCGGGTCTTGATGCACACACCCGGCTAATGCTTGGGAAATATTTGGAGTATCGCGTAACCGAAAAGGTATAATAATAAAATGGAAGACGATATCTGGGAACTTGATGCCTTTTCCAGCCGAACTACAGATGAAATTTCCAAATTAGAAGGTACCCGGAAAGAACCTCTAACAAAAGACTTTCTTAGATTTTTTTTTGGAAGCGATAAATTTAAATCCATTTTTGAAAACATGGCAACAAGGGCCATCAAGCAAAAGGCGGAAGGCGGATTTATCGTATACAAAAAAGCCGGCAGTAATAATTTTGTTATAGTTACCCGGTTTGGCACAAGTAAAATTGATGAGAAAAGCCATCTTTGGCAAGCTCTGGGCGACCAGACAGCCCATATTTCTCTAGAGGATAATGCCTCAGAAATTAGAAAACTGTTAAATGGCGGTAAGGGATTTGTCAGAATTGGCGATCTCCACTTCCATCCAAGTGGTTCGGCTACTCTTTCAATGGCGGATGTAGAAAACTACGAGGAAAACTATCTCGGCAAGGGAGGAAGCGCAATTAATAACATTATTCCTGCTGCTTTCGAAGGATTTAGATTCGTAGCAGCGGTCCCCTCAACAAGAGAAAAGGTTAATATGCTAGGAATCTGTCTACCATTTAAGGGATTGCTTAGTAATGTTTACCAATCCTTGCCTTCCTCTAATCAAAACGCGCAAATAGAATTATTTAAAAGGAGTGGATTTAGGGTGGCTAAGGTCGAAGTTCCACTTTCCCAAAATGTTGCCCACCTCGACCAAGCCCACATAGAAAGACTGGCTGTCCTGGGTGGCTGACAAACAATTACTTGTTCCAGGAATAATTTTTTACTCATCAAAACCGCGAAATAGTTATTTGGGTCAAATAATTTTCTGGGGCTACCCATTTGCAACCTTTTCAGGTAACCTTTTAAACCCTTGTTTTGTGTGCCAAACAATTGTCGGACAATTCGTTAATAGTGGGCCTAGAAAAAATGTGTTTAGAGAAGTTCTGGCACGGTCATGTTTAAGGCCACAGATACAGGGGCAAAGTGCTCATCTTTAATATCGAAGTTTCTATCTCTCATTTGAACATCGGCCTTTGCAACAACCAGACCCCCCTCGCTAACTCTAAACACAATATCTCCCTCTCTTAACTGCAAAAGCCATCCCCCCACATTTACATCCACCAAAGATCCTTCGCCACAGCCGACAACCGCCAAGCCTGGCAGACGTAACACAACAACAGATTTGGCAACCACAACGGGCTCTCTTTCTGCCATTGGGAAATTCTTCAAACGTTTTCATTAAAACCTTTCGGCACTTTCCTTGTCAACTACATATTTGGTACACTAAAATAACTTTATGGGTAGCTTCGTTGCATTAATCAAAACCATTGACGAGAAGCTGGATATTCCCAAATGGCTCGTTTATTTATTGGGACTGGTGGTCATTCTTCGCATTCCCTCCCTCTTGGAACCTTACTATTATGGCGACGAGATGATTTATATGGCATTGGGAGAGGGAATGCGCCAAGGCCTAACCTTTTACCGCGACATTCACGACAATAAGCCGCCTCTTTTATACATATTAGCCGGTGTTGCCGGCAGCCTCTTTTGGTTTAAGGTCATGCTTGCCGCAGCCAACATCGCAAGCATTATATTATTCAAGAAGCTGGTGGCAATATTGTTTCCTAAAAGTACAAATATAATAATTGTCTCAACCGTAATCTTTGCAATGCTCACAACCCTCCCCCTTTTGGAAGGAAACATTGTGAATTCAGAACTCTTTATGATCGCATTTACAATAGGAGCTTTTATCATACTTCTATCCAAAGAACTGAACTTTAAAAATTTACTTTTTGCAGGAGTACTCTTTTCAGTAGGCACACTTTTCAAAGTTCCTTCGGCTTTTGATGTACCTGTAATTTTTGCCTTCTGGGTGATAGTTTCAGGAATCAGGACAAAAGAAATTTTTCAAATCATCAAAAACTCTGCCATACTTTTAGTCGGTTTTCTCCTGCCGATTGTGGCTACAATGCTTTGGTACTACTTTAAGGGAGCTTTTAGTGAATATCTTATTGCAGCTTTCCTCCAAAATGTTGGTTATCTCTCAACTTTTAGACCAGACGACGCTCAAAAACCGTTTCTAGAACGCAACTTTCCTCTTTTAATAAGGGCTGCGGTTGTTGCCATTGCCACTTCAGTCCTGTACCTAAAACGAAAGCAGCTTTCAAAACCATTTATTTTTGCTTCATTATGGCTTTTTTTCAGTCTCTTTGCGGTAACCCTTTCTGAAAGACCATACCCACACTACTTAATCCAATCAGTTGGACCGGTAAGCATCTTGTTGGCAATGCTTCTTAAAGGGCGTAGCATGGAACAGGTTTATGTAATAATTCCATTAGCAGTTGCACTCTTTGTTCCTGTTTATTATAAATTCTGGTATTACCCCACCACACCTTATTATGTCAATTTCGTAAAGTTTGCAACTGGCCAAATTACTAAATGGGATTATTTTAATACGTTCAGCAACAAAGTTAGCAGAGACTATGAGATTGCAGATTTTTTGGTTAAAACTACTACAAAAAGCGAAAGGGTGTTCGTTTGGGAAGATGGCTCAACGATATATGCTTTATCAAGAAGGTTGCCGCCCACCAAATTCGTAGCAGGGTACCACATCAAAGATTTTTCAAGCAAACAAGAGCAGGCAGAAAAGCTGACAGAGGAAAAGCCATCGGTAATTATTCTCCTGCCGAATTCCGGACCATTTCCGGAAATCGCAAGTCTCATTGCCACAAATTATGCGCGTGTTATGCTGTTTGAGGACGTCGAAGTTTACAGGTTATTAAATACAGGGCATTAAATTGCATAAAACACCACTCTTCGGTTAAAATTGCCAACATGAAAGCTTTGATACCTAAAAATATTGATATACCGCTTAAGCCATTAGTCGCAGTCTCATTATTTGCAGCTACCAGTTTAATGCTTACAATATTATTGTTTAAAAATATTGTTCTCCCTCCTGAAGTGCCACTTTTTTATGGCCTCGCCCAAGGTGAAAACCAACTTGCACCCTCAGGCTTACTTGTGCTACCAATTCTTGTGTCAGTAGTTTTTCTGATTACCAATACTCTACTTACCTTTACTACAAGTGACGACTTTCTAAGAAAAGTCCTCGCAGTCTCGGGGGTGGCGACCATAATTTTTTCCACAATAACAGTATTAAGAATAGTTTTATTAGTCGGTAGTATATGAACCTTTACGAGATAGCCAAACTCACATTTATCCCCGGAGGTCTTGCACTCGTTGTTTCATACCTTGTCACACCGCTTGTTATAAAATGGGCTCAAAGAATAGGAATTATTGACGATCCTCGGAAAAATAAGCACCCAAAAGTGACACACACATACCCCGTGCCAAGAGGGGGCGGGTTGGCAATCTTTGTGGGAATTTTTGCCACTTCCCTCCTCACCCTGCCCTTAGATATACACCTAAAAGGAATATTGTTGGGGGCTATCCTAGTTGTTGTGACTGGCATACTTGATGATAAATATAATTTAAACCCCTACCTGCGGCTGTTCTTGGGTTTTGTCGCAGCCAGCATGCCTATTGCAGCAGGTGTCGGGGTGTCTTACGTAACAAACCCCTTGGGTGGAGTGGTCGACCTCTCGCAACCGCAAATTCAATTCCAACTATTAGGAGAGGTTCGCAGCATATGGGTGTTGCCAGACGTCTTATCCCTTTTCTGGATCGTTTTTATGATGAATGTACTTAACATGGGAGCCAAAGGCATAGATGGCCAACTAACCGGAGTGGTTGTGATAGCAGCTAGTGCGATTGCCGCACTTTCTACTAAGTTTTCAGCAGATATAACGGAATGGCCAGTTACAATTCTTGCCAGCGTCACTGCCGGAGCTTATTTCGGGTTTCTGCCATGGCATGTTTATCCGCAAAAAATAATGCCATCGTACTCTGGATCTACATTGGCCGGATATATGCTTGCTGTTTTGTCGATACTTTCTTCGGCCAAAATCGGTATATTGATGGTTGTTCTGGGAGTTCCACTAATTGACACTGGATACGTAATATTGCGCAGGGTACTTCAAGGAAAATCCCCTGTTTGGGGTGATAGAAGTCACCTGCACCACAAACTTCTTGATTCCGGTTGGAGCAAACAAAAAGTGACCCTTTTCTACTGGGCAGCAACACTGGCTCTTGCCGTACTAGCACTTAATTTGAATACAATTCCCAAGTTATATACAATGATTGGTATCACCGTCTTCGTTGGCGGAATAATATTGTGGCTAACCTACAAACCCAAATAACATCTGCCGTTCGGGTTGCACGCCCGATACACTGGGTCAAAAACCTGGCAGTGTTTGCGGCACTTATATTTACCGGTCATCTTATGGTACACGAGGAAGTAATAAAGGTGATTTGGGCATTTATAGCTTTTAATTTTGCAACCTCGGCAACATATATTTTTAATGATCTTTTAGACATCAAAAACGACAGACTCCATCCCATTAAACGCAATCGTCCCCTGGCTGCAGGCACTTTGTCTAAAGAAATAGCCATGGTGCAGGCTCTAGTAATGGCACTCCTTTCGCTTTTTATATCCTCAGTATTATCAGAAGTGTTTTTTCTTTTAATCATTGGTTATTTGCTATTGCAGGCGGCATATTCACTTTTCCTCAAAAATTTAGCAGTTGTTGATATATTAATTATCGCAACCGGCTTTGTAATTCGTGTATATGCTGGCGCCTTCGTAATCGATGCGCATCTTTCTGTCTGGTTTTTGCTTTGCGTCATATCAGTTGCTCTTTTCCTAGCCTCAGGAAAAAGGCGGGCTGAACTAAGCATTATTGATAAGCATGGTATAACCCGAAAATCGCTGGTAGCCTACCCGCGTGAACTGCTAAACTCCTATGTCACAATGTTTGGAAATGCTGCCTGGATGAGTTGGGCCCTTTTTTCCTTTTTTGAATCGCCCAGGGCATCACTTCCCTTGTGGCTTGTTCTTGCTGAAATTTCAAGAACCACAACAGTTAACAAACTATTGATGATAACAATTCCTATTACAATCTTTGGGATTATGAGATATCAATCTTTGATTTTTGCTGGAAGAAGTGAGGCCCCTGAGAAGCTCCTATTAACAGACATTCCCTTGGTTGCCTCAGTTGGCGTTTGGGTAAGTGTTGTGGTCTGGATATTTTATAGCGGATTTACTACGACCGGCTTTTAAAAATCATCAGTTAAATGCAGTTTTGCCAGCTGCACAACCACAGTTAATTTATGTCTTTCGTGGATCCTTACTTTAAAAGACCTGTCTTTAAAACCCGGGCTTGAGATTAATACGTTATATTCCCCCCCAGCAATAGACGCAGTTTTAAAAGGCGTGCTTCCTCGCACCTCACCGTCAATACTTATTTGGGCACCATCCGGTATAGTAACAATTGCCAAGCTTGTTTCTCCCCCCCCAACTCTTTCAAAAGAGATGATTTCTCCCTGGCTTTCCTCTTCTGTTGGTCCAAAATCTCGCCTTATTATAGTTTTTATACCAGCCCCCAGTTGCACCTTTGCTTCATAGTTTGTGCGTAGTAACTCAGTGGATTCGGGAACGATTTTCACCACAACCTCACCGGCATCAACAATTGTCTCAAAAGGCGTACTTCCCATTAGCTGTCCATCTATATAAACATTTGAAGGCAAGTTGGCATTTACCACAAGCCCTGCTTTCTTGGGACTTATATAACCCACCAAAAACAATGTCAAAAAGAGCATAAAAACGGCAAAAACAGATAGTGCTATTATTTTTCTAACCTTACGCATTTTTAATCTATAGTCTACCACCTTCTCATGTTCCCAACCAAGACTTGACAAAGTATAGGTAAATTATTATTATAATTTCATTAGCACTCTATATCGTTAAGTGCCAATGAAAGGAGGTGATGCATTTATGGCAATAGTAAGATATGATCCATTCCGCTCCCTCTTTGCCTTTCCCAAGTGGCTTGAAGATTTTGAAGAACCAGCACAACAAAGAGGTCTAAAAATTAACGAAACAGACACCGACATTGTTGTCAAAGCTGTCGTTGCCGGTGTACCAAAAGATAACGTTGAAATTGAAGTTGAGGACGGTGTCTTAACGGTTAAGGCTGAGGTTAAAGATGAGCAAAAATCTGAAGGCGAATTCAGGTCTTCTTCATACCAGTATTACTACACCACAGCGCTCTCTGGAGGAGCCTGGGATAAAGCCGAGGCAGAAGTTAAAGACGGTGTTGTAACTATCACCATTCCCAAGACCGAAGCAGCAAGACCGAGAAAGATTACTGTCAAAGCAAAGTAATAAGCGTCTTAGTCAAAACAAAACCCTATCCCGCAAACGGGGTGGGGTTTTGTTTTTAAGATGTAATAAGATAAAATACGATCAAGGTCACGTGGTGAAGTGGAAACACAGGTGTCTGCAAAACACTTATGCGAGGGTTCGATTCCCTCCGTGACCTCAAGCCCTTTATATCTACAGAATTGTTGGGGTTCGTCAGTTTAGCATCGCTAAATTGAGAATTGCATCCCCTCCTGACCCAAAGCCCATATTCAAAGTGGTAGAAGTCTTATTTTCTGCCTTTAGAGCGTCTGGTGCCATAAGGAGGAAATAGTCTTTTTACAGCGTGGAGCACTAGCTCAACACTCTCCAGTCTTGTAGTAAACGTAACGTTGTCGCCCAAATTCATTTTAATTGAACCTCGCTCGGGATCGACCCCCTGAACTCTACCAAATACTATATGAGTGCGCCTGCAAGACCCACCCACATCGCTCATTACGATATCCCCCTGGCCCAAGTTTTCATCGTGTCCAGTGGGGTATTCTTCTTCTCTGTCCTTGCCCATGGACGCTATTATAGCAAATAAACCTTAAGGCTGGTGGCAATCTTTTTAAGATGTTGTGCGAATTCGTCTTTCAAATCTTCGTGTTTTAATCCGAAGTCAACAACTGATTTTAAGTACCCAATTTTGCTACCTGTGTCGTAATATCTGGCATTTTTAAATTCCATCGCAAAAACTTCTTTCTTATCCTCAATCATAAGTGTTACTGCGTCGATATAGTTTGGCTCACGACCAGTAACACTTCCAACAACCTTTTCAAGATAATGAGCAATATCCGGGGTGAACAAAAATCCGGCGACAGTTGCAAGACTTGAAGGAGCTTTCCCGATACCGGGTTTCTCAACAATTCTTTTTACCTTTATGATACCGTCCCCAATTTCCTCACCTTCGGCAAAACCAAATCTGCTCCCGTCTTCGGGGTTTTCTGTCCTTATTGAACCTAATATTACCCCACCGTATTTTTCGTGGGCGGAAATTAATTGCTCCCCCATTCCGGGTTTTGATAGAATAAATTCATCTCCCCAACAAACAATAAAGGGTTCGTTGCCTGTTACTTTGGTGGCATTTAATATTGGAGTGGCATTTCCGTATGGCCCTTTTTGTCTGACGTATATAAAGTTTGCCAGACTGCTAATTTTTTGGATCTCCTGCAAAATCTCATTTTTCCCGTTTTCAGAAAGCAGAGATTCTAGCTCCGGGTGAGTATCGAAATGATCCTCAATCGCCCGCTTGTGTAGCCCTGTCACGAGTACAACATCTTTAATCCCCGCCGAAACCAGCTCTTCAACAAGAATTTGAATAATCGGCTTATCTACAATTGGAAGCATTTCCTTAGGCATTGCCTTGGTTTGAGGCAAAAATCTCGTCCCAAACCCCGCAACCGGAATAACAGCTTTAGTTACCTTCATCACTAGCATTATATATTAATGTTTGAACCTCTGAAACTTGACTTTTGGGAGAGTTTTAGGCTATAATTTGCACATATCTCGCAATTTGTGCGAGATTTTTTGTTAGCTTGAACCCTAACAAATGGCCCGTCCCACGTCGCGTTACGCTATGTGGGATTGACTTTTTACAAAGAAGCCTCGCTCTTTAGGTTGGCCAAAATAGAGCAATATGAAGAAACTATTTATAGAACTGCCCAAGTACCGCCTTGCCATCCAATATAGGATGATAAAAAGGAGGAAGCCTCTAATTGAGGAGCCAATAATCCCCTCACCCAAGCATCTTAAGAAGACTTACCGTGCGGGAACATTTGTTTCAAGATATTTTAGATATATCCTTGAGCGCATAAATGTTAAGCGTCTTTTAGGGGCAAACATTGCCTTGGTAATTTTTGCAACCAATTTGATCTCAAATAACAATTTACTGGATTTAGAGGATGCGCTGGTTGAGCCTGTTGTTGCAGCTGACACAGTTGCCTTAACAACCGAAAAAACAGCACAATACCCTCTTAAAGACATAAGAATCACTCAAGGTTACAGACTTTTCCATCCTGCAATAGACTTTGACGGCGAAATTGGAGACCCAGTATATCCGATAAAACCCGGTAAAATAGAGGCTATCCAGTTTTCAAAATTTGCGTATGGTAACGCAATTTTGGTTAACCATGGCAACAAAATGACTTCTCTGTATGCTCATTTATCACAAATTAACGTCATTGAAGGGCAAGAAGTTGGCTTGACTACTGAAATTGGAAAAGTTGGTTCGACAGGCCGTTCTACCGGCCCACACTTGCATTTAGAAATCCGTGATCACGGGGTTGCAATTAACCCTTATACTGTCCTTCCGCGATAAGTGCCTGCTTTGCCAGCATAAGGCAGTACCTGCTTTCGGCAAAGGGCATTAGTTCTAGTGCGGTATCATAATCGACTTGAATATGGTTTGATTTACCTTCCATATTTGTGATTTCTCCATCATAATCAGTCACCAATACTGCGGTCGATTTTAACAGCTTGCCAGAAATGATGGTATGAAGAAATGTATCTAGAACGGTAACTTTACGAGGAACAATTCCACACTCCTCGAAAATCTCTCTCATTGCAGCTTGTAAGCTGTCTTGGTCTTTATCATTCTCCACACTCCCTCCTGGAACAATAACGTAACCGAAATAGGTAGACTCAGGATTTAGTCTTTCTTCAAGCAAATATTTTCCTTTATTGTAGATTACAAATATTACCCCTTCGCGCTCCGGAAGTCTTTTCTCGCCTATTCTTTCCGTCATTCCAAATTTATCATACTCTTAAATTACCGATTGTCCAGATTCTGCCAAATATACCAGCTGGCGACGGTTCTATAAGGTTTCCAACGTATGCTTATATTATCCACCTCTTGAGCGTTTAATGGTCTTTCGAGTAATTTAGTTATCCCGTTCCTGATACCCAAGTCATCTAGTGGAAAAACGTCAGGGCGGCCTAAAGTAAACATTAAAAACATTTCAGAAGTCCATCTACCTATCCCTTTAACCTTAATTAATTCTGTGACAATTTCTTCGTCCGATAGTTTATTCAGGTTATTAAGTTCCACTTCTTTTGATTTCACTTTTATTGCCAAGTCCTTAACATATGAAGTCTTTTGGCGTGACAGGCCCCACCCCCTAAAAGTCTCGTCTGAAGTTTTTAAGATACTGTCTGGGGTAATTTTAACCAAACCATTTTTAACCCTTCCAAATATAGTTGCCGCGGCCTTACCGGAAAGTTGCTGACTAACAATTGCATCTACAAGATCCAAAAAATAATCCGGGTTTTTATCCGGTTTAATTTTACACGGACCGTATTTTTTAATTAACGGCCCAATATATTTATCTTTACTCAATAATTTTTCGGCCTTATCCCACATCTTTCAACTCTTTAATTTTATAAGCCTCGATACCATTATTGTCATCCATTGCAAACCAGCCTTCAATTTTCTCGCCTGTTAAAACCCTTGGTAACCAAAGCGAATCGTCCGACCACATCTTCTCGAAGGACAATTTGTCGATATCAAACCACCTTGGCTTCATCTCTTCTGTTTCTTTCGGCTCCCCGCTCCATTCTCTCACAATAAACACATGTACATCTTGATTCCATCCGTCTTTTATCGGATCTTTGGGAAAATAGAAATGTAAGACGGCAACTTTTTCCATCTCGGTAATATCAATGTCAATTTCTTCTTTTGTCTCCCGCTTTGCTCCCTCTTCGATTTCCTCATCTTTAATCTTCCCGCCAGCTCCATTCCAAAGTCCTTCGGCAAACCCACGTTTTTTCATTGCCAATAAAACTTTGTTATCCTTTACAAGAAAACATAATGTGGCTTGTTGAATTAAGCTGGGGTCTCTTTCAGTAAATTTATATTCCGAAGACATGAGACGATTTTAATGCCAGAAACCTATCTGGTCAACATCAGACTTGTAGGCCACCTAGCTCTTTTTTCAAAATTTTGATTGCTTTTCTGTTGTCCCGATAGTCTAGTGTTGAGCTGGCCGGTAATCCTAATACTCGCCTCATTTCCAATCCTCGCACAATAGCTGCCAACCGGTGTAAGCTATTCAAAGCAACTGGGTCTTTCTTCCTGAACTCTATAAACTCCTCTATTTCTTCTGCTGTTGGTTCATTGTTGCCCAATCTATTAAGGCTAATTTGCACCGCCTTTTGTAAAGAAATTTCGTAAAACCGCTCCTCAAATTCTGAAGTCACGCTTTATTATAACTTAGTAATCCATTCCGCCGCCGGGCATTTGTGGAGCTGCCGCTGGCTTTTCTTCCGGAATATCAGTTACCAAACCTTCTGTAGTTAACACCATCATGGCTACCGAAGCTGCGTTTTGCAATGCGCTTCTTGTTACTTTAACAGGATCTAATATTCCAAATTTGGTCATTGAACCAAATTCCCCGGATAGAGCGTTATAACCAAAGTCCAAAACCTTGGAGTCCTCGATTGTTTTAAGAACTAGCGAACCATCTCCTTCACCGGAATTTGCGGCCAGCTGTTTAACCGGCTCACCCAAGGCATCATATACTAAATCGACTCCAATTTGTTCATCTTTATTCTCCCCCTTCAAGTCCTTCAAAACCTTTCTGGCTCTTAATAATGCTGTTTCTCCACCTGGAACAATCCCCTCTTCAATTGCAGCTTTTGTGGCACCAACTGCGTCTTTAACCCTCTCCTTCTTGTCATTTAATTCGACCTCGGTTGCGGCACCTACATTAATTTGGGCAACACCGCCAGAAAGTTTAGCCAAGCGTTCTTCAAGTTTTTCGCGGTCATAATCAGAATCGGTATCTGCAATCTGCTTTTTAAGCATGTTTACTCTTGCTGAAATTGCTCCTTTACTTCCCTTTCCGCCGATAATTCTTGTATCGTCTTTGTCACTCCAGACTTTGTCCGCTCTACCCAATTCCGTTACCTCCAAGTTCTCAAAAGTCTTGCCTGTTTCATCCGATACAACTGTCCCGCCGGTTAAAATTGCAATATCTTCAAGAAGACTTTTGCGGTTATCGCCAAATCCCGGAGCTTTAACCACCAAAACATTAAATGTGCCTCTTAGTTTATTTACAACCAATGTGGTTAGCGCCTCACCCTCAACTTCATCAGCTAAAATCACCAGGTTCTTTGAAACTTTAACAAATTTTTCAAGAAAAGGCAGAAGGTCTGCAATTGCTGAAATCTTTTTGTCTGTAATTAACAGATAAGCGTCCTCAACTTCAGCCTCCATTTTTTCAGCGTTTGTAACAAAGTAAGGTGAAACGTACCCCCGATCAAATTCCATTCCGTCTTTATATTCAATATCAATTGTTAACCCTCTTCCTTCTTCCGTTGTAACTACACCATCACGCCCTACTTTATCTAACGCCTCTGCAATTTTTGCACCAATTTCGCCGTCTCCTGCTGATATAGTTGCAACCTGGGTAATTTCTTCGCGGTTTTTTATTGGCTTGGCCATTTTCTTAAGCTCATCGGTTACCGCAACAATTGCCTTTTCCATCCCTTTTTTAACGATCATGGGGTTGGCACCAGCCGCAACTGCTTTCATTCCAAATGAAGTCATTCTTTGAGCAAGAAGTGTTGAAGTTGTTGTCCCGTCACCTGCTACATCGTTGGTCTTGCTTGCTGCCTCCTTAACAAGTTGTGCACCCATATTCTCAAATGGATCAGCCAGATCAATTTCCTTAGCAACAGTTACTCCGTCATGAACAATATTTGGAGCTCCCCATTTTTTGTCGAGTGCAATATTTCGCCCCTTAGGTCCAAGGGTTGTGACAACTGCTTTTGCAACAGTGTCAATGCCTTTCATTAAGGCACTTCTTGCTTCATCAGCGAATTTAAGTTGCTTTGCCATATTAAATTTCTACTGCCAAAATATCCTCGAATTTTACGAAAAGGTATTCTTTGTTGTCAACCTTAACTTCGTTTCCGCCCCATTTTTTGTAAATCACAGTGTCCCCACTCTTAACAGGTGCAGTCTTTTTCGCACCAGAATCGGTTACTTCAGGATCCCCAACAGCTAAAACTTTCCCCTTTTGAGGTTTTTCTCCTGCGTTATCAGGCAAGTATATTCCTGAGGCGGTTTTGGTCTCTGCCTCTTGAGGTTCAATTAAAATATATCCGGCAGTTGGTTTTAAGTTAACTTTTGTGGTTTTACTAGCCATATTTTTTCTGGTAATTCTATTTTAGCACTAATTGCTTAGCATTGCCAACTTACGAGTGCTATTTTAAAACAGCCGCAAATATTTTGTCAAGAGGTTCAATGGCAGAGCTAAGCAAGTCGGATGGTGGGCCGTGACACAATTGTTGAATCTCTTATCCCCAGGAGTTCGGCCACCTTTAATCTTAATCCACCGGAACGCGGTATCTTATCTATTGTCTCTTGATTTCTACTAACACGGCTGATCAAATTTTTTATTTGCTGCGCATTATAGACTTCGAGAAAACCGTGGATCTGTTTGAGCCTGTCTATTACTTTAAATAAATCAACAAAATCCTTACTACGCTCAAATGGGTAGACACCATTCTCGTTCAACTTAGCTAGCTCCGATTGAGGAAGATGCTTTTCTAGCCCATTTGCATAATTCCTTACTATCGCCTCGCCTGTCTGAGTACTAAAACCAATTACTTGCCAATCAGACTCAATTGAGCCATCGGAGCGCTGCACATTTACAAACACCCCCCTCCTGATAGCGGGGCGTTTTGATAGCGAGTCATCGGCCGTATCTTTATTAGACAAAAATAAAACCCGGTCATATCTTCTCAGGAAAGCATCGGTTAATGGAATATTATTTTTTTGCATGTAAGAAGCAACATCCACCTCTTTGTCTTCATACCCCACCAAAGGCCCGCCCCTGAGGTGCTGTAAACCATGCAAATGTTCTTCCATATGAATAAGTGCTATTTCGTGAGCCAAACTTTTTTCTGCATTACTCATTTCTCCATCAGACATGTCACTTATACGTTTACCCACAATTACTGCCCCAGATACAATAATCTCTTTCCCATTCATAAACCAAGAGTTTGCTGCAATTAAATTGGATAAGTCTTGTATTCTATGCGGGTCAACATTGTCCAGCAATATTTCTCTTGCGTTTCCCATTACAAACCCAGCATCTTGGGCAGCTGCTTTGTTACGAAAATGCCTAATAGCCTCACCAAACTTTCTATCTGCAATTAATTTACCGCCTTGCTGAACATGCAACTCAAAGTTAGCCTGAACATTTTCTTTTGTGTCTGTGTTTCTTATAATCGACTGGTCTAGGGGATTTGGAGATTCCATAAATATTATTATATTTCGTTTGCCACTAAATCCAGTATAACCCACATAAACCCACAGGCGCGTAAAACCATATGCGCTGGTCACGGATTTGGTGCAACTGAATTACTTAAATCAACTGGGTGAAAGATGGCGCGGTTTTTGGTAACCACTTCCCGGGTCATTTTGGGTTTCATGTAAATAAGCTGAAGTCCAAAGGCTAAAGGCTCAATAATAGTACACAACACATGGTACATAGAACATAGAAATCCAGGAAAACTTTCACTATGCGCTACTTGTTTTTCGCTATGCTCTACTGCACTGGGCCAGTATCTTTTAATCCACTGGTTTTTGTTAACAAACTTCTCATACGCACTGCTTTTATTAGCCAAAGGCACAACTTGAGCTATTTCGTGTGCTGTAAAGGCGTTTCTTTTTCTCCAAACCAAAGCGGTTTCATCAAGCCACAAATTAAGACAAATTTTGTCTTTTTCACTCCTCTCCCCGTATCGTCTTACCAAAACTCGTTTTCGCTTAAGTAACGATAGCGCTAAAAGTCTGGTGGTCCATAAAGTGTTTTTCCTGGTAACAACCATAAAATCGATGTCCGAACGTTTATCCGCATTCATCATGGCCAATGATCCTGTTATTCCGACCATGAGAACTGAAGGTATTTTGCTTAAGTATTCCGCTGCACGTTTTGCAATTTTAAGCTTTCTTTGAGATTCCCGTAAGCGGAGCCTGCGAATTCTGATTAACCCACTTCTTCCCTGGACGAAATGGAATCCCCCAGCCGACGACATGTTAATTTTGCGGGCTTTCGGGAGCTTTTCATTATAAGACCATTTAAACAATTCTGTGCTTGACAGAGGGTAGCTGAACTGGTCATGATAGACAATAGCTGCTTTTTGCGAAGCGGATAGTTTTGTGTTGTTTGCTTTTGTAACACGAGCCATTACCTAACCACCATACCATATTGCGACAAAACTTGAGCGACCCCTTGTACGACCGGCTCAAGTGCTCGCGACGGAGAAGTAGTCCCACCGTTAAGTGCATTGACTGCGTCCTCAAAATACTTATTTATTTGAGAGTTTATGCCTGTAGGCCCATCAAAAGTCCTGCTTTGCAAATACCAACTCCCCGCGTCGCGCGCCTCAGATGTCAGCGCTCCCAGAAATGGGTGATCCACAAGAAGCGGCTGCATGTCAACCCTTGGATAAGCAGCACCAAACCCTCTTGTTAGGGAGGCACCCTGGTAGAGCTTTGATAGACTGTCTGCGGTTGAAAGGAACTTCAAAAAATCCCAGGCAATGTCCTTATTGCCACTTCTTTCGGAAACCGCTTCAACCCAATAACTAGCATATGTTACATCTGGCTCATTGGGGTCTTCTTTTGCCAATTGCGGCAAGGGCACAGCTTTAAACCTTAATGACGGGTTCATTTGTTGTATTTCAAAGACTCGCCAGCTGGGGCCAAAGTACATAGCTAAATTGCCCCCAGCGAAATATATGGTTGATGGTGGAAGTGTTGAGTCCCACACACCGTCACTGCCTGCAAAAATGGTAAAAAAAGTTAATGCGCCCTCAGCCAGTGGTCCCTGTGGCTTAGACAGACTTGCTCCGTTTTGAAGCATCATTAGTCCTAATATCTCTGGCCAATGATCCACGTTCTCGGTCCTGCCAAGAGCAATCCCGGCTTGTGTAATACTTCCCTCTTCATCTTTGCGTGTTAATTCGCGGGCCACCACACGAACCTCATCCCAAGTTTTAGGGGGCACTTTGCCCGACTCTTCAAAAATCTCCTCGTTAATAAAAAGGGTTAGTCCGTCATACATTAAAGGTATGCCAACAATACCATCATTTGTCGTTAAGTCAGAAACCGCAACCGGATAATATGAAGTTGCGAATTCTGATGAAGACAAAACACCGGCTGGCACAGTGGCAAGCTCTCCTCTAAACATTGGGCCCCAACTATTGTGGATTCTGAAAATATCTGGCCCTGTTCCCCGAGCAAGCGCATTTATAAGTCTCTCGCGATAATCTTGCGGTGATTGCTTTTCATATCTAATATTGGCTTTTGGATTTATTCGTTTATATTCTTCAATTAACGGCTCTATAACCTCTTTTTCTTCCCATAAACCCCACCAGACAATTTCATCCCTGGATGATCCCCCATCCCCGCCAGCCAAAAGCTTTATGACAATTATAACCAAGAGCAAAAACGCCAACACACCAAGGCCAATCAACAAAAACTTCTTAGGAATAGGAAAGCCCTTTTTGCTCCCCCCAGAAAGGACAGGTTGGGGGGCAGACGCCACTGGATGAGGATTGAGGTTTGGTTGCTGATAAGAATTCGGGTCCATAGCGATATTTTACTAATTATAGCTAGTCAGTTATGGAATATAAACAAGCTGAATCAAGTCTCAAGTTCCTGAAGGGCGTTAGCTATTTGTGACATCTGATTTTGGGTTAAGGCAGATAGTCGGTCGATTACATATTCGGTATACCTCCTGCCGTTTGATTTCTTTACAAAATCATCAACACCAATACCAGCAAATATTACAAGCATGTCTTGGGGATTATGGTTTTTTTCTGCCCATCTATCAACTGTGCTCAAGGGAACTTTGTACTGAAAGGGTTTTCTGGTTAATTGTAATTTTTCCCGTGGTTTCAAGTGTTTTTCGACACGCGCAGTATCTACAATTGATGCTTTTCTGTTCGCATGAATTGCTGTTATTGCAATAATGTGATCACTAAATTCTGGGTTTAAAATTCGTCTTAGCATTAATCCCCCCAAAAACCTGATCCCAGCACTGGATTGCCTTAAGCTGCGGTAACTCTCCCACAGAAATTCAGAAGGTTTGCCGCATTCAAACTTAAACGGCACACTGACAATCCCCTGTCTACCAAATTCGTGACTGACCAATGTGGAATAATAATCCATACGCCTATTTTCTAGTGCTATTCCATTTTGAACAGCAGCTCTGATGGTTATATCCTCTAAATTATTCTGAACCAAAGCAGCCATTGAAACAGACGAGCAATTTGGCTCATTAGTGCTCATAAAATGCTTCCTGATGTGTTCACTTACGCTCATAACAGTATTGGGTATTATAGGGTATGTATGTTAAACTTACAATGTTTTATGGGTCACATTTAGGCGAAATCCTGGAAAATTACCATTCGATTGTTTATTATACGTAATATGAAGAAGCCTTCATCTGCCAAAAAGGCATTAGCCAGATCCAAACCCCAGGTTAAACCTGTAAGCCGGTTTTTTTTACCAATAAGCCTTTTTGGTATATTATTCGTGGCTAGCCTGTTTACCATTTACAACCTTCATTTTTCCGATAAAATTTATCCCAACACATATGTTGCTGGAATAAATGTCGGATTTTTGACCCGCGCTGAGGCAGAGACAAAACTCGAAAGCGAGGCACGTCTGCCGGCAAAAATCGCAATTAACCACCAAGGTCAAACTTTTGAAATCGACTCTCAAGATATAGCACTCGCGTATAATTTTACAGATTCCGCCGCATCTGCTTTTTACCATGATCGAACTGGCAATATATTATTTGACTTTGCAGGAAGGATATCCGCCCTTTATAAAAATCGTCAATTGGGCTTAAGGCTTAGCGTCGACGAAACCGTCCTGAGTCAAAAAATGGCCTCAATCGAAGACGCTGCAACAATTGCACCAGTTTACCCTGTAGTTAAAATCGTGGGCGGCGAAATTGTAGTAGAGAAAGGTCGTGCCGGCACCAGCGTGGATAAAACGCTTCTTCGGGCCCAGATAGGTAGAATGGTTGCCTATTCGCAATCGCAAGAGTCGGTACCGGTTACCCTTCCGATAAAAGTTATTGACCCGACAATCTCTGACGAGCAAGCTGCAGTTCTCAAATCCCGGGCAGAGAAACTGGCTGGCAAGAAGGTAGACTTAAGTTTCGAATACCAAAATTTCACCGTTGCCGGCTCCGAGCTACTTTCCTTTCTTGGTCCGGATGGGGCAGATTTGGGTAATATCAATAAAAAGATAAATGAGATCGCGGTAAGTGTTAATCGTGAACCCCAGGATGCCAAGTTCCAGTTCGAAAACGGCAAAGTCACTGAGTTTGCGCCCAGTAAAGAAGGGGTGATCCTCGACACAACCAATCTGCAACAGGCGCTTCTAGAAAATCTCAAGCTCCTCGAAGAAACAGATGAAAACGCAGTTTCGATATCCGTCCCTGTTAACAAAACGGAGGCTAATATAAAAACCGAGACTGTTAATAATCTGGGGATTAAAGAGCTTATAGGACGTGGCAGTTCTCGCTTTACTGGTTCAATTCCAGGCAGAGTCCATAACGTGGGGCTCGCGTCTTCTAAGTTTAATGGCATTTTGGTAGCACCAGGCCAAACACTTTCATTTAATAACACCGTGGGGGATGTTTCGAGCCTGACTGGATATAAGCAGGCATATATTATTCAGGATGGAAGAACTGTCTTGGGAGACGGCGGGGGTGTTTGTCAGGTCTCAACCACCCTTTTCAGAGCGGTCCTCGATGCTGGCCTTCCTATTCCAGAAAGGCGTGCACACTCATACCGCGTCAGCTACTATGAGCAGGATTCGGGGCCAGGCTTGGATGCAACAGTCTTTGCCCCCACTACCGACTTTAAATTTACAAATGACACGCCGGGGCACATATTAATTCAAACTCATTTCGATCCAAAAACCTATACTCTGGTTTTTGAGTTTTACGGTACTTCTGACGGACGTGTCGCAGAAACAACCAAACCAGTAGTCAGCAATGTTACCCCGCCACCCCCGGATATGTACCAGGATGATCCCACGCTACCCGCAGGAGTAATCAAGCAAGTTGATTTTAAAGCCTGGGGTGCAACTGCTAGTTTTAGCTATTCAGTAAAGCGCAATAATCAAGTCGTTTATCAGAAAAACTTTATTTCAACTTACAGGCCTTGGCAGGCGGTCTTTTTGCGCGGAACTGGCCAGACTATATAATATCCCCACACCCCAACAATCGGGAGCATCAAAGTATTTATTAGCAAATGAGAATAATTAAAGAAAGTGAGCAAGCAACAGAGGAGGCGCTAGCCACTCTTGAAATGGGTGGTCTGGTTATATTTCCCTGTGAAACTGTTTACGGAATCGCTGTGGATTGTTTAAACGAAGAAGCCGTCCATAGGCTTAATATCTACAAGAAGCGCCCGCTTGGCAAACCATACGCCATCATGTGCTCAAGTCAAAAAATGGCAAAAGAGTACGTCAGTTTAAACACAACCGCGAGAAATTTCTATAAAAGGTTTCTTCCGGGGCCAGTAACTGTAGTCTCAAAGGGTAAAGGCAAAGTAGCACCAGGAGTAGAATCGGAAACCGGCACTTTGGGGGTGAGAATTCCTGATTACAAATTCATGCTTGAATTAATAGAAAAATTTGGAAGACCGATTGTTGCAACAAGTGCGAACGCAAGCTATCAAAAACGACCATACAAAAAAGAGGATATTTTTGAGAATATTTCCTCAAAACAAAAGCGGCTAATCGACCTTGTTATAGATGCTGGCGAACTACCCCACAACGAACCCTCCACGGTGGTTGACACAACACTTGACGATCCGGTTGTTTTGCGGCAAGGGGATGTCAAACTTAAAGACGAAGTCGAGCTTCTATCAAGAAACGAGGAAAATACTCAAAATATCGGCAAGGAGCTTTTTCAAAAATACGAAAAATATCTTGGCAAGCGGCCAGTTATTTTTGCACTAGAAGGACCAATGGGTGCAGGCAAAACACAATTTACAAAGGGTGTAGGGCGAGCTATGGGTATAACAGATGAAATTGTATCCCCTACATTTAATCTGCTTTTGGAGTATCCCCACCTTTTTCATATCGATGCCTGGAAAATTTCTGACCAGAAAGAGCTTGACGGGGTGGGTTTGACAAAAATTTTAGAGGATAAAGGTTCGGTAGTTGTGGTTGAATGGGCCGACCGAGTTCTTGAAATGATAAAGCGGCACTCTGAAACCGCAATTATTGTTTGGGTTAAAATTAGCTACGGTAAAAAGGAAAACGAAAGAATTATTTCGTGGGGAAATGTATGAGAATACTTGCAATTGATACCTCCTGCGACGAGACCGCCGCGGCAGTTACCGAGGGTACAAGTGTTCTTTCAAATATTGTCTGGTCGCAGGCAAGTTTGCACGCCCACTTGGGGGGTGTAATGCCGTCTTTAGCGCAAAGACAACACGAGGAGCGTATCGACTGGGTTATTGAAAAAGCAATTCAAAGATCGGGTATTGAGACTGGCAACTTTGAGGCAATTGCGGTAACGGTTGGACCGGGTTTATCTATCGCCTTGGGAGTTGGGATTAGGAGGGCAAAAGAATTAGCAAATGAATTTCACATTCCGTTAATTCCTGTTAACCACACCGAGGCCCATATCCTAAGCACCCTAGCAACACCAGTCGGCGGTAAAAGTGTTGAGGCAAATTTCCCCGCATTTGGACTCGTAATTTCCGGTGGCAATACGGTTTTTTGTCGCATCCACGCTGTTGGAAAATATGAGATTCTGGCACAAACTGTCGACGATGCGCTCGGCGAAGCACTTGATAAAGCGGCTAGGATGATCGGTCTTGGATACCCTGGAGGTGCGGTCCTGGAAAAAATGGCTAAACTTGGTAACCCCAGCAAATTTCCACTTACCATCCCCCTTGCGGGACAGGAAGCAAGACAAATTTTTAGCTACTCTGGCCTTAAGACTTCCTTTTTTAGACTTATCGAAAAGAAAAAATCAGAAAACCCAAAGTTCCCTCCCAGACAAGAGGTGTATGATCTGGCTGCTGCCTTTCAGCATGCTGCTTTTACACATCTGCTTCGTGTTGTTGGGTATTGCATAAACCATTACCCGTACCTACCTGTTTACGATTTTCTACTAGGAGGCGGTGTTGCTGCAAATGTTGAGGTTAGAAAAAGATTAAGACATTTGGGCAAGGAGGTGGGGTTTAATCTTCTTACTCCCTACACCAAAAAGCTTTATGGAGACAATGCTGCGATGATTGGGGTCACCGCCTATATTAAGCACAAAAACAAAAGCATATCATACAATTTAGAAAACATAGACCGCAAACCAAATCTTAAAATCACAGATGGTGGGTACTAAGTTGTTGCCAAGCAGATCAATTTTATATATACTTTAAGTGTGCAGTTTGGCTCGTCCCCAAACTTTAAATTTCGGTGACAAGAAACTTAGCCGATAAATTGAGTACAGTTGAGGTGGTACCTTCCCCGTCGCGTAAAGCTATGAGGGACCGCAACACGCAAGTAATTGCGTGTTTTTTTGTTAAATATGACAATTGATACAGACACACTACTTCTAAAGGCACGATTGGGGACGGCCGACCAAATATTTTTGAGGCTTAAAGATCCAGATTTCAATCAAAGTCTTTCTCAGGGAGAGCGTGAGCTTTTAGAGTGTTTGCAGGTTGCACTGGCAAATCCAGAGCATCCACTTGAGCTTTTAGATCAAGTGTTATCAAAGTGGGGATTTGACACAAACGAAATCGTATTTAAAAGCGACGAAAACAATATATGGTATTACTCATTTGGAGAAAGATTACTTTAAGATCATGGATAAAAACTACAATCACTCGGCGGTAGAGCAATCCATTTACTCCATTTGGGAGAGTTCGGGCTCCTTTAAGCCCTCATTATGCAAAGGCAAAAACACCTTTACCATAATCATGCCGCCCCCAAATGCGAACGACCCCTTGCACATTGGCCATGCCAGGTTTGTCGCAATTGAGGACATACTTACCCGCTACCATCGCATGAAAGGTGAAGCAACACTTTGGATGCCAGGAAGTGATCATGCAGGAATTGAAACGCAATTCGTCTTCGAGAAGAGACTTAAAGAAAAAGGTAAAAGCCGCTTTGACTATGATCGCGAGAGTCTATTTAAAATGATTTGGGATTATGTACAGGAAAATACGGGCCTTATGGAAACCCAGCTCAAAAAGCTAGGGGCCTCATGCGACTGGAGCCGTTTCAAATTTACCCTCGACCCGGATATCGTAAAAATCGTATATAAAACATTTAAAAAACTTTTTGACGACGGACTTGTCTATAGAGGTGAACGAATTGTTAATTATTGCCCCAGGTGTGGTACCGCGTTTTCCCAGCTGGAAGTCAACTATCAAGAAAGAGAAGATAATTTATATTATTTGGATTATGGAACGATTAAGATTGCTACCACAAGACCCGAAACTATATTTGCCGATGTAGCAGTGGCAGTTCATCCAAGCGACACTCGTTTCACTAAATTAGTCGGGAAAACCGCAGTTATACCGTTAATTAACAGGGGGATTCCAATAATTTCTGACGTTTTAGTCAAAAGGGATTTTGGCACAGGTGCTGTGAAAATTACTCCCGGCCACGATCCTTTGGATTTCGAGGTTGGGCAAAAGCACAAACTTCCAACCGTTAGCGTAATCGATGATGCTGGCCGCATGACAGGCTCGCCCGAAAAATTTATCGGCATGAAAGCACTAACCGCCCGCGAAGAGGTTGTGAAAGATCTGCAAAAAGAAGGCAAGATTCTCAAGGTAGAAAAAATTAAGCACATGGTGGGTACCTGCTACCGCGATAAGGGCATTATCGAACCAAAAGTCTCTAAGCAGTGGTTTATCAAGGTCGAGCCCCTAGCCATAAAAGCGTTGGCAGCAATAAAAAAAAGGCAAGTTAACATCGTTGCCAAAAAATACGAAAAGGTTGCAATACACTGGCTTAAGAACTTAAAAGACTGGAATATAAGTAGACAGATTGTGTGGGGGATGCGAATTCCTGCATACCGATGCGATAGGTGCCTTGAATGGACAATAACAGATGGCGTGAAACCTGCCTCCTGCCATAACTGTGGCCATGAAAAGCTTGTTCAAGACACAGACACTTTCGATACCTGGTTTTCCTCGGGCCAATGGCCTTTTGCCACACTTCAAACAACGGGCGAGGATGACTTTAAAACATTTTACCCGACAACAGTCATGAACACTGCGTATGACATACTCCCTTTCTGGGTGATAAGAATGATAATGCTTGGAATTTATACAACAGGAGAAGTTCCCTTCAAGAACGTTTTGTTCCATGGTCTGGTTAGGGACCGCGAAGGACAAAAAATCAGTAAGTCTAAGGGTAATGTTATTGATCCAATCGAAATGGTAGAGCGATATGGAAGTGACGCATTAAGAGTCGCCCTAGTCTGGGGGGCATTGGTAGAAAACGACATTTCCCTTTCAGAGGATAATATAAGAGGTCAAAGAAACTTTGCAAACAAAATCTGGAATATTGCTCGCTTTGTACTGGATCAGCCGAATGCTAAAAGCAGAAAGCTCAAAGCAAACGATGACGACAAATGGATAAAAGCAGAACTTAAAAAGACTATTAAGAAAGTAACCAAAGCACTTGATGGCTATAAACTTAACGAGGCTGCAGAGGAAATTTACGATTTTGCGTGGCATAAATTTGCCGATATTTACGTTGAAAAGACAAAAGTTCGCAGAGATGATGCCCAAAAAACATTAGAGATTGTTTTACAGGAAACCTTAAAACTTCTTCACCCTTTCATGCCATTTTTAACGGAAGAAATCTGGAAATCAGCAAATGGCCGCTTTGATTCCCCGCTTCTAATCTCAGCCACGTGGCCCAATGTAAAAATATAACTCCAAACCCAATACACCATTGTCAGCCGGGTCAAAAGGTATTACAAATTAATATATGCCTTCTGCAAAAGTAAAAGGTGCACAGTATGTAGATCTTACATTTGCGATATTCGGACTTCTGGTGTTTATTCTGGGTATATTTAACTTGGGAGTATATTTGAACGACAAACCACACGTTGTGCTTGGGGCAGAAACTAATCAATCTGACGAGAGATACTACTGGGAGCACATAGCAGCAACAAACCCCACCTACCGCGATGCGTGGCTTGAAATCGCAAGTCTTGAGGCTGAAGCAGGAAATGTGGAGTATGCACGAAGCTTAATTTTAAGAGCCAAAAGTATTGACCCAAACTCTATAAAAATTATGAATCTTGAAAAACAAATTTTAGGAAAATAAATTACTCTTTGGGTTCTTCGGCCTGTGGCCCCACTTCTTCTTGAGACTCCTCGCCCTCTGCTGGTTGCGAAGCATCCCCCTCCACACCCTCAGCGGGTGCAGGCGCTACTTCTTCCTCCTTTTGAGGAGGCTCTACTTTAACAACAATCTGCTCCAGATCGTCTTTGATTTCAATTTTATTTTTATCATACTTTAAGTCCTTAACGTAAATCGCCTGATCAACCTCGCTTAAGCCGCTAATATCAACCTCAAAACTTTCCACCAAATCTGTCGGAAGGGCCTCTACCTCCACTTCATTTACGTATTGAACTGCAGTACCGACGCCCATTTTTTCAGCCGGCGCTTCACCTGTAAGTTCAACAGGAACCTGTGCAGTAACTTTCTCTTTTAGATTGACCTGGAAAAAGTCGACGTGAATGAGCTCGTCAGTCATGGGATTTTTCTGGATATTGTGTATAAGCACTGGCTTTTTGTCTTTGCCTAAATCTAAATCTACCAATCCAGTCTCCCCAGCCTCTTTGAAAACCTTTAGAAAGTCGCTAGCCGAAACCTGAACCGACAAACTTTTTACAGATTTCCCATACACATTACCCGGCAAAATGCCTTTATTTCTTAAGGCTTTGGTTTTTCTGCCTGCCACATTTCTTTCCTCAGCCTTTAATATTATTGGGGTTGCCATGTTGTATTGAGTACTAAATCCTTCAACAAGTTAGTATTATAAACGTATGTACCCGCACTGGTCAAGAAATCCCCTTTTAAATTGGCGCTAAGGCTTACCTGCTTGGGGGCAATTATACGCACGACTACAGGGTCAGCTGCTGTTCCTGCCTGTTTGCGCCAATAATGAGTATACTGCCCGGATTCATCATAACTAATGGCAGCTGGCTGCTCCCAAACGAAACGGACTTTTTTTTGGGACTCAGGGCCAACATTAATTAATACCCCAACTTCGCGAGCTTTGGCGGTATCAATAATGTCTAGGTGCTCAATCTGGTTTTCGTCCTCAAAAGCCGATACACCTACAGCTTCTTTTGGTATTAAAAGTCTTAGGTAATTTTTATAAATATTGTTAACACTCGGGTCGTGGGAAACAGAAGAAGAGTTAGTGTAAGTAACTTCCAGGGTATTTTTTATCCTTTCCTCGTCTAAAAACACATCAAGGTTTGTGGTTCTTTTAATATGGTAATTAATTTTATTAACCCCAACGTTGGCTTCAACCAAACCGGTGTAGCCAGTAGTGCAATTAGGCTCTAGGCAACTAGGTGCCGACACTTCGCCCCCGAAGCCCAAGCGGCCAATTGTAGCCTGAGCTTTGTGATTGTGCAAAAAGACCTGAATGTGTTTTCTGTCAAGACCCGTAAGGAGCGATTTAATTATTGCAATTTGCAAATCAGAGTCAGCTTCTGTAACTTCAAGCATTAGGCTTCGTGCAAGTGCCGTCAGAAAATTCCGTTTCCTATATGACCCAGGGAAAAATTCAAGTTCAACCTCTTCCTGTGTTTCTTCATATAAGTTATGGCTTCCTATTTCCTTATTAAAGTCTGCTAAATAAACTGGCCCCATATTATCAAGAAGCAAGGCGACAGCATTTAAATCTATTGCCACCACACCTTCTACCTCTTTCTCAAGCTCTTTGGCCAAAAACCACTCAATTCTCTCTGCCGAGACTGGAAAGTCTGGATCCCAATTTCCATCTCGCATATACCATGCTGCTTCTCCTAGATATTTAGAAATCGGTTCGGGAGGGGCAACATAACCTTTAAGTTGACCGTCGGCCTCATATACATCAAATATTTCGTAATTAACCAACTTACCCCGCTCAAAGTCAACCAAGGCAAAAGAGCCAATAAAACCACCAGTAGGTCTAAGCTCCATGTTGTTTTGAAAAAGCACCATATAACTCACCTTTCCGCTTTGTCCAAGAAGGTCTGGAAGCTCTGTTGCAAACGTTTTGGCATATAGTAAATATTCCCTAATTTCAGTGGGCGCAAGCTTTGTGAACCTATACAACAAGCTGCTACTAAAGGGTTCCAAAAATAATAAGTCGCTTTCAATAAAGGCTGTTTGTCTATATAAAGCATCGATACCAACTGCCAAGTCGCTCGCATCCCGGGAAATGTCGAGCTCGCCTTGACCAATCACATTGGCAACAAGAGAGCTGGCTTTCTCGCCAACATAAATCACCTGGTCACCCAACTCCCCTGCTTCAAGAAGCAGGCTTGCGGAGTTGTGTTGCAGCTTAAACAAGTGGCCCAATATGGGCACGGACGCTAGGGTGGTTGTTTGTTGCCCTGCAATGCGGGCGGTGGTCTTAGAGAACGACAAAATTGCTTTAGACGAATTTAGATCCCCCTCTGCAATACGTTTATAAGAAATGAAAAGGGTGGCACCCGACAAAAGCAATAAAACTACCGGAAGCACAACAAACACTGTTGCAAATATAGCAAACGTCGTAGCAATTCTACTTTTTAATAATTTTCTATCGAAGTACTGGTTTCGAAGTTCGGTAAGCAGGGGTACATCTTCCGGGTCGTCGAGAAGTTCAGGTCTTTTGATAAACCAGGTAAGTGTTTCACTTAAGCTCTTATATACGTTTGTTTGTAACACATATCTTTTTCCCTCGCCCACAACACTTTGACGAATAATTTTTCGTGCTTTCTTAATTTTAAGTTCAGGCAATAACTCACCTAAAATATTTATAAGCTCGCTATGCTTAATAATCGTTGTTATCACAATGGTCTTAACAGAAAGGAAGTCAAAAGACAGTAAGCACTTAACAATTTCCTTAGCAGTATACGGAGAATAAGAGAGGCAGATCTCAGCATCTTTAGAAACGGCCTCTCCTATGGTGAGTGCATCAAAGAGTTCGGCTGCAAAAACGCTTTCCCCACTTAGCATTCTGGGGCCATATGTTTGCCCAACGTAAATTATCTTAACGTGCAAAAATTTAGAGAAAGAATGTATAATCTTTTTTAAAATTTTCCCCTGGCTGCTGTTAACAGCAAATGGTAAAATCATAAGTATTCTTAAAGCAGACAAATTTTCTGACACTCTAATCATCCCAAGGGTTTCTTCTATCCAAGTGGTATTGGAAAGGTCGGAAAAATCAGTAACTACGTAGTCGGGTGACCCAAAAGAGGGGGCTGGTGTAGTTACCACTGCAAAGGATTTACTAAAACGAAGGTGGCTGTACTTTTTCTCCCACGTGTTTGGCTCAGGTGTAAAAACCGTAACGCTGCAATAGCTAGACAGCAATCTCTCTGCAATATACAGGCCCAAAGAAGAAGGCTGACATATTAAGGATACCTTGGGTTTATTAACACGCAGTGTGTCTAGATTCATCTACTACATGCTAAGGCAATTACCGCAGCTTTTCAAACTGCTTAAATCGGCACAATTTTATGCTTCTTGTGGTTTTCAAGTGAAGGAGGGCAAATATCATAAAATGGCAACGTGAAATTTTTAAGGGTTTTCATCAAGTGCCTCGTTGACCAGGGCGTCTGCTACTGTGTTCTGCTCACGGGCAACACTCGTGTAGGAAATTTTAATTGGCAACAGATTCTCAAGTGTTTTTGCCTTAACGAAAAGACCACGCAACTTCTCGTTTTTAATTTTATAGACGCCAGACATCTGTCTTGCAACAAGTTGGGAATCAAGTATAAAAACAACATCTTTGTCGGGTAGATTATTGGTTAAATAATGAAGCCCCAACAACACAGATTCGTACTCGGCAACATTGTTAGTTGCTACACCCAAATATTTAGAGGTTTTGTAAATAACCACTTCCCCGTCAAACACTGCAATTGCACAAGCAGCTGGACCAGGATTCCCCCTTGCACCACCATCGCAAAATATTTTTAGCATAACTTAAAAAGTATACAAAATTTTTAAATAGTTTTCTCCTTTGCAAGAAAGCCGGCAACCATTGTAAAAAACAGAATATTTTGTTGCTGTGTTAACCAGTGATGATCAAACAGCCCTGTAACAATAATGACAAATAAGCTTAGGGTCAATGTGCGAGTTGTTTTTGTTTTATCAGATGATAGTAAATAGCATATAAGTAAAAAGGATCCAACTAAGCCAAAGGCGCCAGACTCTGTAAAAAGAAGCAAAAAAATGTTATGAACCGGCTGCATTAGCCATGTGCCAGGAAGCCCAGGCATCGCTTTAATAGCCTCGTGTATATAGTTGTTAAGACCTGCTCCAAACAAAAAATTCTGGGAAATTAATTGTCCTGAAACTTCTGCCTGTTCAAGCCGCTCAACAACACTTTGTTCTAATGAATATGTACTTATCATGTATCTTGAAAATAACGGAAGAGCCACACTCAGGGCTATTCCAATTACCACACCAGCCTTTACCACCTTCACCAAAACCCATTTCTTCGTTGTTGCCAGTAAGCCCATTACAAGAGCGGCAATGTACGCTGAAAGCGAAAACGCTATTAGAACGGCAATAGACCCCATCGCAATTGATGCATGTTTGACATATTTAAGATGCCCAGTATGTTTCAAGGTAAACAACATTGGCATAGCAGCTAACACAAACGCCGCTTTCGCGTTGGGGTGAGAAAATGTGGAATATGCTCTTAAATACTCCTTACCTAACAGTGTTATTTTGGAAACACCCACAGTCGAGATGCTTATTTGTCTTTCTCCCAATAAATAAAAAAGTGACCCTACGCTCTGCTGCATAACCAGCTGTAATACCCCCAAAATTCCAATTACAATGATGGACAAACTCAAGGGAAGTACAACAGAGTTGACGCCTAAGTTTTTTTTATTCTTAATATACAAAAACAAAAAGACCATCTGGAAAAACTTAAGCCACTTAAGTATTGCAACTTGTGGAAGTGTGGAAAGGTGGATATTTATGACTGCAAAAATAAAGATCATAAATATCATCCAAGGCACATTTTTGTCAGCTTTGAAGTTTCTATTGTATACCGATAGAATAAACAAGCTTAAAACAAGAATGTCGGTTGCATAAAGTGCTGGAGCAAAGTAGTCTATGCGTATTCCAAGTAAATAGCTCCAAGATGGGAAAAAATGAACTGATAGCTGTGTGGGAAGAAGGAATGCTAATAATTTAAACGTTTTGTCTTCAAGACTCTTAAGCACTTCTTAACTTTTTGGCTTAACCACCAAATAACGCTCATCACCCTCGCCGATAGACTCTGTCAAGACAGAATTGTCTTCAGACAATTCCATGTGTACAATTCTCCTTTGTGCAGCTGATAGGTTGTATAGCGGTTGCGGCTCTTGAGTATCTTTGGCTCTTTGTGCTGTTTCATGCGCAAGCTCCTTTAAATACAGCTCTTGTTTTTCGCGCCAATCCCCCACATTGACCAATACACGTTCCCCCTCCTCTAAAGCCTCTTTAGTTAAAACTGAAAGCATAAATTGTAATGAGAGCAAGGTTTCTCCACGCCTGCCAATTAACAAACCGTTTTCCTCTCCTGCTTCAATATTAACAATGTAGTGGCCACCGGCAGCATCCTCGGTGGTGTTAACACTAGCTTGCAAACTCATTAAACTAACAAGTTTCTCAGCGGTTTCTTGAACCATTTGGAGCTTACTTTCTGGTTTTGTGTTTGACATCGACTTCTCCTGTTCCCGCCAATTTTATCAGACCAATTCGATTAATGAAAGGGGTGAGCCCTCCCCACCCGGATGTGTGGTACTGCTGCCACACCTGCCAAAAAGAAAACAGCAACCAGTACAAAGCCAATCCTGATGGGAAATTGATACCAAAAATTATTGTAAAAAGCGGAAATGTATAACTCATGGACTTTTGCATAGCCACCTGCATATCGTCAACCCCGGTTTCTGTTTTTTTGGCTACTGTTTCTGCCTTTTTGACAAATGGCGTCATCATTTTGCTTGCTGCGAATTGCAGTACAGCTGCAAAGAGCAAAAGTGGCCCAGGGACTGGAAAAGGCAAGCCGACATTAAACGTGTCTGGCTTAGTGATATCTAAGTATAAAAACCTTGTGTTTAAGGTCTCTCCTTGGGCAAATTTTAATGGTTCATAAAGAAGCTCATTAAACCGCGTAAGGGGCTCGCCATTTCCAGCAAGCGCCCGGTTAAACACATTGAAAAGCGCAATTAAGACAACTATCTGCAAAATGTATGGCAAACACCCTGCCCCTGGGTTTATTCCTTTTTGTTTGTAAAGGTCGCTTTGTGCCTGCATTAGTTTTTTTGGGTCTTTTTGATACTTTTTCTTTAACTTTGCAACTAGTGGTTCAACTTCCTTCATCTTTTTCATAGACTGCATGTAAGGCTTAGTTAGTGGGTTTAGAAGAAGTCTCAAAGCAAAACTGAAAGCAACTATTGCAAGACCCATGTTGCCACCTAGCAGTCTATAAAAAACCATCAGCCCGTTAGCGAGGGGCTCGATAAGTAAAGTATTAAATATGTTCATTTCTGTTTGTATTAAGCTAAAAAGTTAAGACTTAAGAACTTTTAAAAAACGATTTGCACCGATCTCCCAAGCGTTACAGCTCAAAAGTCTGCGAAACCCCAAAGACACACCCCTTAAGACACCGTGTTTAATTATGCTAATTTTTAGGTATTCACTACATGTAGGCTTAAATCTGCACACCTGTTCCCCTCCTATTCCCAGCCTGTGGAGAAAAGGTGAGAGAACGATTTTGTATATATCGAGTATGATTAACAAGAAAGTTTTCATTTTTTTACAAGCTTTGTTTTTCGTAAGGAAACCTGCACCTCCCGCATAAGCTCGTCGGTAGACTTCTTAAGGCTTAGGGACTTTGCCAGAAAAACAACATTGTACCCAGGTTCAATCTCTCCCATCATAAAACGAACAGCCTCGCTGAGCGCTCTTTTTACCCTATTTCGCAGTACTGCATGTTTGGAGATCTTTGTCGACACAACAAAGCCAAAACAAGAGGCTTCTTTGCTGTCGTTTCGCAAATATGCAATCCCAAACGATTCGGACTGAGCAAACTTGCCTTTTCCTAATACTTCATCAAAATTCTTCTTTCCTTTGAGATGATATTTTGCAGCCAGCATTGTGGACTTAAGAAGTAAGCACTTTTCTTTCCTTTAGCGCCCTTCGTTTAATTACGTCTCTACCTGATTTTGTCTTCATTCTTGCTCGAAAACCGAATTTCTTTGCTCGCTTGACTTTGCTCGGACTGTATGTTCTTTTTGTGGCCATAGTACGATTATACCGTAAGAGTTACATTTTGCAATGTAGCCTGCAGTTTTGGGGATTGACGAATTGTGGATAACTTTATTAAAGTGCAGAAGCAAAAAGCACAGAACACACCGCCCACCCCCATAACAACAGACAAAGGGACTTCTGTGCAAAAGCAAACATGGATACAGACAACAAACACCTTTGGAAAGAAATTCTAGAAAGCATACGGCTTTCAGTTTCGCCCGCAATCTTTTCAACCTGGTTCACCCAAACACACCTGATTGACACCAAGGATACGGGAGGCCGGTTTATATCAACAGTTGGCTGCAACTCCTCTTATGTAAAGACCACCCTTGAAACAAGATACTTTGGTTTAGTGCAAGACACACTAGCTCAACACCTAGGGAAACCATGTGACCTGGTATTTGAAGTCAGACAAGTTGTATTAAATGAAAAGGCAGTTGAAATAGAAGCACCCCTGTTTCAAAAAAACGAAACGACAACAAATAGTTTGTCCCAAGAAAAACTTATCAGTGCAAGAATAAAGGAAAATTTTACTTTTGAAAATTTTGCTGTCTCCCCTTCCAATCAAATGGCCCACGCCGCCGCAGAGGCAGTATCGCGAAATCCAGGCACTACCTATAATCCACTTTTTCTTTGGGGTGGAGTGGGGGTAGGCAAAACGCATTTGGCTAATGCCGTAGCAGTCGAGGTCTTGAAAAAAAAGGTTGACACAAAGGTCCTGTTCTGCACTGCTGAGGATTTTACTAACGATATTGTCGAAGGAATAAGAAACAAGACAACACAAACCTTTAGAGATAAATACAGGAGGCTTGATATATTGCTTTTAGACGATATTCAGTTCATTGCCGGTAAAGATACTGTACAGGAGGAGTTTTTCCACACTTTTAATGCCGTAACCCGGGCTGGCGGGCAAATTATCCTAACTTCTGACAGACCCCCTTCAGAAATTTCAAAGCTTGAAGAAAGATTAAGAAGCAGGTTTGAGGCAGGATTAATAGTTGACATAGCCCCTCCCGACTTTGAGCTCAGGTGTGCAATTATTATGATAAAAACCAAGGAGAAAGGCTTGGAAATAAGCATGGAACAAATTCAGCTTATTGCGGGAAGTCTCGAGTCGGCAAGAAAGATTGAGGGTTTTCTAACAAGACTTATATCAGAAGCGCACCTTAAGCAGACCGAAATTACACCTGACCTTATTAATTCAGTTCTGGGTAAGCCAACAACAAATGGCAACACACAACGAGTGGCGCCGAATGATTTAATAGAAATTGTTTGTAAATATTATTCTGTGGGTAAAAGGTCTTTGTTGGGAGACTCGAGGGCACGCCCAATTGCCAGGCCAAGGCAAATATTAATGTATCTCTTAAGGAAAGAGTTACTGCTGCCACTGGAAGAGGTTGGCAGACTGGTGGGGGGGCGCGATCACACTACCGTCATGCACGCTGTTGATAAGGTGACCGAACTAGCTTCAAGCAATGTGCAAATACGTGAGGACATAATGGGTATAAAGCAAAAGCTTTGAGGATACTTTTAAAGAGATTTCCACTTATCAACAATCTTTTTATAAATATCCACAAATTTATCAACAAATTGATATGCGTATTATTCACATTTTATCTGCGCCTAAATATGCTTAAAATTACACATATCAACAATACCTACTACTAGTTCTACTAATTAATATATGATAAAAGGAGTAAGAAGAAATTTGTCATTAACCAATAAATATGAAAGTTAAATTACTACAGGAAAATTTCGCAAAAGCACTTAGTATTACATCCAGATTCAGTAGTTCCAAGGCACAGCTGCCTGTACTTGGGAACACATTATTGTCTGCTCGTAAGACAAAATTCTTACTAGCGTCTACAAATTTAGAAATTTCAGTAGTAGTTAAATTAGCAGGTAAGATTGAAGAAGAAGGGGAAATAACTGTACCGTCTAAGGTAATAACAGAGATAGTAAATAATTTAACCCCGGGTGGAATAAATATTGCATCAGAAAAGGAGCAATTAAGTCTTCAAAAGGATGGTTTTAGTTCTACATTACTTGGAATGAACTCGTCAGACTATCCCAAAGTACCAGAAGTGGTGGGTAGCGATAATGTAATTAAACTCACTAACGGTGAGTTTTTAAAGTCTATTCCCCAAGTGGTTTTTGCTTGCTCAACCGACGAAACTAGGCCGGTCCTGACTGGTATTTTAATGCTTCATGATAAAAATAGCATTCTAATGGTCGCAACCGACGGTTTTAGGTTGTCACAGAAAAGAATTGCAAGTAGTGAATCATTTGAGGGGCAAATAAACTTACCCAGAGGTGCAATCCTGGAAGTAGCTAAATTGTTTGAAGGGCAAGAAGAGATTTTAATGAATTTTAAGTCTAAAGACAATCAGGTGTTGTTTGGAAACGAGGATTTGGTTTTGTCGTCGAGAATTATTGAAGGAAATTTTCCAGACTTTGAAAAAATAATTCCAAAAACCACTAAATACAAGGTTTTGGTTGGTCGGGAAGAGTTGGTTCGAGCAGTAAAGATTTCATCAGCAATTGCCCGCGATGCAGCAAATATTATTAAAATTAAGGTAGGTAAACATTCATTGGGTATCTTTGCTGAGAGCCCGTCTTCAGGGACACAAGAAACCTCGGTTGAGGCAAAAGTTGAAGGAGTTGAAAGTGATAATAATTTTGAGATTGCGTTTAACTATAAATTCTTAGAGGAGTTTCTACACTCAACAAACTCAAGCGACATAAGAATGGAGCTTTCAGATACCGATTCACCGGGTGTCTTTTTGGACCCAACAGATGCAAACTACCTTCATTTGATAATGCCAGTCAGAATTCAAGGATAGTGTCCGCATGGGGTTCTGGTAGGGTTCGTGAATAACTTTTTGCCCACGTATTCACAAAAGTCGTTTCATTAGTTGGAGAAAAGTACCAAATCTCAAGCAGATTACCGGAATTGGTATTACCAATATATGCTATACCTTGCTTTAGGTATACAAAGAGATAAAAATCCGCAACAGCACCTTCACCATACATTACCAGATCGGCATTTCCATATCTTTTACGAATCGTATCTGATCTTCTTTCATCATCGAACGGTATGACTTCTTTTATTAACTGAACACTATCATTTTGAATATAAATTTCAATTGGTCTTGATGTATTGTCTGTTTCAAATGTCAAGAGAGTAGACCCTTCGCTCTGTGCTTCCTCTTGGGGATTTCCTAGAGTATTTAAAACATCGCTTTTAGTTGATACTCCAGGTGTAAGTGAATTGTACGTTAGTCCTTCATTAGATTGAGGGGGAGGTGGTACTGGAGAAGGTTTTGCTAAAAAGAAAAAACTTAGGATAAGTAAAACTCCAAGAAGTGCAACAAATACTAGCCATTTCTTATTTTGGACGTAATATGATAATTTTTCCATATTTATTATTTAAAAATCACTGTCTCAGCAAAATTATAGTGCCTTGGATAGGTAGTTTGGAAGGTCCCAGAACATTTGTTTTTCCACTGAGATGATTGATCGCGTGTTACAAAAAGTGCAATAGCTTCAGCGAACGCTTCGTACGGATTGCCTGTGTTAACATATGAACAAAGAGGTCTTTCTTGAGCTAAGCCAACAAAGTTATTTAAGTAATAAACCATTAGTGAGGCGAATGAGACAGATTGTACATGATGTCCAGTTTCGTGGGAAAAAATGTAAAGCGCATTGATTGCGCTATTTAAGCCTCCTCCGTTAAAGTAGATTGTTCTTCCGCTGTAGTAACCCCAACCACCGGGATTCTTTGTTGTATCGTACACAAGCCTCACCGTTCCAGCTGCACAAACTTTAGCTGTATAGGTTGGGAATGAGCTACTAAGAGTTGCAATTGCGGACATAATATTTGCTTTGTGATTAGCAGGCCAGTTGCTACCCACAACTTCAAAACAGCTGGTTGGAGGACTTCCTATGACAATTGAGGCGGTTGAAATAGAGGTTTGCGTTGCGGCATCCGGAGCGTCGGCTGTAACACTGAAGGTGTCAGCAACGAGACTGTTTGCAAACGATGAATCAAATTCTTGAGAATAGGTGAAGACATACGGTTCTGCTGGACCTATTGTTTCCGGAACAGTATTTGGGAGTGGGGGAGTGCATGGCGGTATTGATCCTGATTTAGTAACCACACATTCATTTTTAAAAGATATGTTTGAAATTGTTCCCAAAGGGGCAGAAATTGTAACCGTGTAGTTAACCGTAGCTGGAGTAAGTTGGCTGTTTGAGAGATTGGTGACACTTGCAACTTTCGAAACGTTAATATAAGGACTTTGGTCTATCTCAATTGCAGTGCTTGTATGTGGGGGAACAATATATGCGCCGGAATTAATAATAAACATAATAAGGGCGATACTTACGGCTAATCCCAAAATAGAAACAATGAAAGGGATTGCAATTGACTTTAATACCAGACCAAAAAAACCATTAAATATTCCTCCAAAGAAACCCCCAACGCCTCCAGTTAACAGACTTGCCCCACCTACAGTTGCTGCTGTAAAACCGATTGCAAACACAGTGCCGAAAAGAATTAGGGGAATAGACCCTATAAATACCCCCGTAGCTAGTGGTAAGGAGGCTAATATAACGGCGGTGCTTTTGTTTCGCTTGAGCCACGACAAGACTTTAGGGAGTAATTTGCCAGCAACGAAGCCAACAATTGCCCCTATAGCCGTTCCCACTATGGGGGCAACTGACCCAGCAGCAGCTCCTGCTGATACACCTGCTGCAGTGCCAGTTGCCGTAGCTGCTGCAGTTCCTGCTGCGACACCTGCGGCTTCTCCGATTGCTGTACCAGCCGCTGTAGCCGCAGCACTAGTAGCAACCGCCGCTCCTGTTCCAGTCGCAGTTGTTGTTACTGCGGTTACTGCTCCAACTTCCAGGGTTGTTGCAGCTACCGGAGCTAGAGTGTTTATAGCCCCAAAACCGATATTTATACCAATCCTCCCAGCAAGATTTGTGAATACCGGAACCATTTCCGGGGCAGCACTGCGAATAACCCACCCGAGAGACGATGTTACTTGGTATTGGGTGGCAGGTGCCGCAATGTAAGACAGTGCTGAACTGATTCCTGACGAGGAGGCAAACCTTGAAACGAAACTTAACCCGCCCTGTGCTGGCAGTTTCCCAATAAAAGTGTTGAATCTTTGTTGGGCAATTCCTAAAATCTTTTCTTTAGCCTTTCCTTCCACAAATCCTGCAATTGGGTTTTGTCTAAAAGCGTTCCAGCTATCTGCGATGCCACCCAACGAAACTTGATGAGTTGTTCGCTCTGAGGGTTCTGTCGATACTATGTAGGTAATGTCTGGTTTCTGGTAGAAAAATTCAGTTAGGTTAGCGCCAAGAGTGGGTGTTAAGAGCTGCCTCACCGTGTCTTCGGACGAAGCTGTTACTATTGCAAGAGCAGGCAATGCCTCACTTTTTAGGACTCCTGGTATGTCATCGGAGTTAAGCATGGAAGCATAAACACCTGACGGCACGGTTGACAGCTGATTTCCCATTAAGAGTCTGGTTGTAAAGTCTGCGGCAACATTGTTTATTGCAGCTTTAAGCTCGGGTTTGGGCAGTGTTGTTACATACTCCTTAATGGCAGGGTCTGGGATTTTACTAAGGTTATTCTCTATTTTGCTGGAGATTGTTTGTACAAACAATCTAGGGTTTTGTCTGGCAGAAACTTCCAGCCGTTCTTTTGCAACCTGTTCTTGTGCACTGAGCTTTACTGGCCCAGGCGATTCTTTTGGTTCAAGGTAAACGATACGTCTTTGTTCTGAGGGACTTAGGCTAACTTCGGTGCCTATAGGCGTGGGGGTTGTTGATTGAGCCGGAGAAGCTGCGGGTCGCTCATTTGAAGCAACCATTTTTTGAGTTTCCTTCACTGCTTTATCAGTAATCGGTGACACACCAATCTCCCCGGGTTGTGTGGAGGGCATTGAAGAAATGGTTGGGTTAATTGCAGGTGGTTGACTTGTCTGCTCTCTAGTTAGAGGGGTTGATCCAGCTTCCGACGGAACAGAATTAACATCGGTGGTAGGCTTCTGGTCCGAGGCGCGCACACGCTCCCTAGCGGCTTTTTCTTCGAGTCTTTCAATTTGCTCCCGCGTTTGTGTTTCAGCGCGGCCTTTTGCTTCCTGGGCAGCCTTTTGTCTTTCTTCTGCCTCTTTCTCTAGTTGGTCTAGACGATCTTTTTTGGGAACAGTTTCGTCAACTGGAGCGCCACTTGAGAGAGCACTTTCCCATTCATACAAAATTCTATGGGCTTCTTTAATAGTGTTTTTCCCAGTAAGATTAAAAATATCTTGGTTAAATTCGGAGCGGCTATTCCATTTATAGCCGAGTTCGGGGATCTCTGCCTTATTTATAAAAGGATAGCCCTCACCCAACAATTCTACCGGATTAAAGCTCTCGCAGAGTCTTCTTAATTCAGCAACCAGTTCAGCTGTAAGAAAAAACTTACCGGTTAGCTTATTTGTATCAATATTGTTGGCCATTTGGTTTTTGAACCATCACTTCCTGTGGCTTGGTTGTCATAAGCCTGTGTTCTTCTTCTGATGCGACCACCCTGATCGGGGCATGGTGAGGGCCGGCAAAAAATATACCCTCCCCGACATTTGCAGCCAACAAAAGTTGTTTTTCTCCCTGAGAAAGGTAGAAAACTTCACCAATTCTATCTATTGCGGCTGGAGACTGTTTCAGGAGGAGTTTCATAGCCGAATTGGTAACGATAGCCTTACCAATATCTTGTGCCAAAAAATCTTCAACATCCTGTGTAATTGTTGTTAAGCCTAAAAAGTACTTTCTTGCCCGTTTAACGACCATCCAGAGAAAAGATGCGGTATCTGGGTATTTCATCATATGCCAGGCCTCATCGACGATTAGGAGGCGTTTCTTGAGGTCTTTTTTGACTCTTGTCCAAATGTAATCAAGAATAATAAACATTGCGATAGGACGAAGCGCATCCTGCATGTCCCGAACCGAAAAAACAGTAAATGGATTTTTGAGGTCGATATTAGTTTGTTTATCAAAGATTCCCACATAACTACCCTTTACAAACTTCTCAAGCCGGGCCGCCAGATCCATTGCCTCAGCACTTTCCATGCCAACTAAAGTTTTATACAGGTCTTCCATTAGTGGGGGTTCATTTTTTTGTGTTTCGGGATCGGTTGTTATACCTTTAGCGCGGTATGCACCCACAATAGCTCGGTCCAGCAGTGCTTCTTGTGAGGGCGTGATCTGACCCATTATTACTTTGAATAGCGAGTGAAGAGAAAGTATTTTAAGTCCCAGCTGGTTTTCGCCTTCCTCGTAGATTTGAGAAAGATCGAATGGATTTATTTTAGCAGGGGAGGTGAATGAGAATGAAATATATTCTCCGCCCACGGCGTCGCTAATTGATTTGTACTCATTCTCTGGGTCAATAATAATAACCTCAGCTCCAAGCAATAGACTCCTAAGTGCTTCAAGCTTAACAAAAAAGCTTTTACCTGCACCTGAAGTCGCAAAAATTGCCATGTTATAGTTCTCAAGCGAGTAGCGGTCAAAAATAATAAATGATTCATTTTCGGAGTTAATACCATAAAGAACACCTTTATCGGACGAAAGCTCAGCAGAGGTTAACGGAAAAGTGGTTGCAAGAGATGTTGTGTCCATGTTCCTGGTGATTGATAACCTGTCCATACCCAGTGGGGCTGATGACAAAAAACCGCTGTCCATATCTAAGAGAGCTTGTTTTCCAACAATCAAAAGTGAGGACAAAACACTTTCAACCTCTTTGGTAATTCTATTAAGCTCTTCAACACTGGGAGCAGGAATTGTTATGTAAAATGAAAACTCATAAAATCTCTCTATACCCTTAACAAGCTGTTCTTGTAGTGCTCTGGCATCTTCGAGCTTGGCCTGTGTTCCTGGATCAACAATCCTTCCGCGCTCAAGATCCGTACCAATCTCAGCCTCCATCTCTGCAATTTTACGTCTTAAATCGTCTAATACAGATTTCCCCTCAACTGGATATATATAAAAAGATATATCCAGTGAACTGTCAAAGTTGATCACTGGCTCTAGCCACCCAGGAGAGACAAACCGAGGGTAGCCGGCGATAAAAAGAGTCCTAAAATACACATCGTTTACCTTAAAATAGTCAAAATCAATTTCACTTGCTTGGGGAGCAATAACGTCTTGAACGGAAAGTTGTTTTTGGTACAAACTTAAAGTGGGGCTTAAGATCTTTGGCTTGTTAGCTAGCGACCCTTGCCCCGCTAAATTTATGGCTTGGTTTGACTGAGGTTGCGAGGTATGGTGTGTGTGGGGGATTGGTGGCACAGTATTTGTGGTGGTAACAGATGGTGCAGTCGGCTTGGTTTGGATTGGCGGAATATAATTAACTACAGTTTGGCCAGTATTTTGAGTATCTTTTTTCTTTAAAAATGGCAGATTAAGTTTCATTACACTCCCTCCTCCTTCTTAACTGCAGGCAGCTCAGGGTTAAAAATTGTGTAGTAAGTTTCGACAAGTTCGTTAGTGGTAAGCTGTCTTAATTTAAGACCAAGCCTTCCTGTTTGACGAATTAGATGGTCTCGTCTGGGGTAGAGAACTACTTTTGCCTTTTTGACAATGTAAGATTTTGTAAAAGGAAGAGGACCCCCCTTTTTGGTGGCTGAAAAGAAAGACTTTGTTATTCCGAGTTCCAACGGGCTAAAGGGAACTACGATGTAAAACTTTTTACCCAAAACGTTCTTTTTCTTAATAGACTCAACAATGAACCTTCGGTATCCTTGCATGACTGTTGCCATTTTTGGGTTCGTGATTTTGCTGGCCGCCTCGTCCAGATAGTGAATGTATGAACTGATGTCTTTACGTTGGGTGCGAATAACAATTTGAATTGCAAAGGAAAGCGAATTAAGTAGTGCAGCATAGGCGGCAATAACAGCCTGCTGCTCCTTTTCTGAAAGAAGACTAAAGTTAAGGGATGAGGACTCCATAACAACCGCTGCTCCTCCGTCTTTGAAAAGCACAATGTCGTCGGTTATATCTGCAATTGGCAGATGATGCTGTGTTGGTGCAGTCAAGGGGGTATCCGGGGTTGAGAGTATGGGAATTTTTAGCATGTCCTTTTTTATATGGTTGCCACCTGAGCTGTATTGGGTGTTGGACTTTCTGCTACAGGAGGGGGTGTGTTTCTCGCGACAGCCTTAATGGCAATTGGGGGTACAATTCCTCCAGTGGTTTCAAAAGAAACCGGCTTGAACTCGAGGCCGTCCTTTTCTGTTATGATTTCGTATGCTCCGTTAAGCAGGGCGGTGACAATCAGAAAATGACCCAGCTTGTTAGACCGAAGTGCTCTTACCGGCCTTCCGCTTACATCACGAATCTCAAGAATTGCCCCCTCAACAATCTTTCCATCAGGGTCCATAACCTGCCCAGAAATTGTGTTGGGGATAGTTGGCGGGTGTGGTGGAGCGGCTTCGGTTGAAAAAATAGCCTGTTCTGACACCTGTACTTGTGGTGGGGCAGCTTGTATAGTCTCACTTACGGCTGCTTGTTGAACATCTGGTGGCAGAGCAGTTTCTTCAACCACAACTCGGGTCCTGTTTTCTCCGACCGCTTTAATCAATGGGGTTTGCGGAATTTGCGTGCTCCCAATGTTGCTGGTTTGTGCTGGGGGTGGTGGGGTCTGTGGGTTTTGTGTGGCAACAGGCAAACTAACGACTCCCTTTTGGGGACTTCCGGGTGCAAAAAGGTCTCCCATTCTAGTAAGAAAAGTCTGCTCTGAATGCTCAAGTTGTCTAAAACTGGTGGTGTGAGTGGTAGGAGTTGCAAGATACGCGTTAAGTGTGTCGTTCCCCTGTGGGGCAACAAATTGTGGAGCAAGCTGAGACACCGCTTCCTCCTGAAAATATTTAACGGGAATCTGTGCCTTGCTCCAGCCAAAGATGGTTGGGGAGTAAATAGAACGGAAAAATGCTAAAATCCATTTTTCCAATGGCCGCTCCTCAAAAGGTAAAAATGCAAGAGCAATACCCAGAAGAACAAAAAGAATTATAAATGGCCACTTGATGGCTGGATGAAGGGGAGACGCGTAAAAAAGCAATGACACCATAACGCCACCTGCTAGCTGGAAAAACTGTTTTAATGTCATGTCGCCCACCAGCCTGAACTGATAAGAGCTTATTTGTTGTGGTATCGGATGCTGTTCTTGCATATTTGGCAAGTATTTATTTAGTAAATAGTCTTTTGCTCTATTTTTTAGGTTACTGCGTGAAGTGCTTTATGCAACCACATCCCTTTTTCACATGTATTTTTGTTATAAATCCTCAAACTTGATATAATTCGAGGCAGAAGGGTTATTATGTCGGAAGCTGATAAACCAAGACCAATAGAGGAATTTAAAAAACCATCGTGGCTCGTAGCTACGGAGGAAGAATTCGTAGCTTTAAGAAGCGGGGCGCTGGGTACTGCTGGGAAGAAGATTGCCATGCTTCACCAAACTGGACTTGCAGATACACTAAATGCGGATCAGTTAAGTGACAGAGCTGCCAGGTGGGGAGAAGAAGCGGTTGAAGAAGGCGACGAGGTTTGGCCTCAAGTTGCGCCCTATTTGGCACGCATGGCAGACCGGATACAAGAAGAGGATAAAAAAGGCAAAATTGAAACAGAAACTCCAACTATGGCACCGGAAGAAGAACCCGTTTTGAACAGGAGAGCCCGCTCTGTTAAGCGCGTTATATCCGAGCTAACAGAAGTTTTAAGGAACCCCGACCAGACAAAAGAGCAGAGACTAAAAGCAGAACTTAATGTCCTTGGAAGTTATGCAAAAAGAATTGGGGTGTTTGAGGATTTAAAGGCAAGGATAGAGGACATCCAACGAAAGCAGGATTTTTTACAAGCAGCAGAAGATATACGAAGAATAGACGTCTCAAGATATGAAGCAACGGCGCGGGGCTTAAGCGGCTGGGACCAAAGACTTGAGGGGATTCTTGGGGCATATAGAAACGCAGCCTTTTACAATATGATGAAGGCGTGGGACGATGAGGGTGGGGTTTTGCCTCAGGATGGCACGATACCGCCTCAGCCGTTTCTAGACAGGACCGTTGAGCTTTTTAATTATGAAGACCCGCCCTTGCAGGAACTTCACAATAAGGCGTCTGTTCAATTAGAACGAGCCATGCATCGTCAAATTCGCGACTCGCGCGAAGGTGGAGACGGCGGGGCAGCGCCTCTGCCGCCAGATTATGTTACGATGACGTTTCGGGACGGGAAGTATAGACGGTACGAAAGAGCCTGGACGGAAGTTGAGTTTTTAGATATTCGCAAGAAAGAAGACAGGGATAGGTGGGTGTTTAACAATTTAAGGCTGTTTAACGAGTTGGGGTTGGCGGACAGATGGAAAGGGGTGCTTGACACATGGCTGGGGGACTTGGGAGACGCTGCTCGTAGAGGAAAGCTTAATGCTGAGCAAATGGCAGAAGTCGAGGAAACCAAGAAGGATCTAATTGCCATGATTGCAGTGACTGTTCCGGCCCGTGCCATGGAGCTTTCTGTTGGTTCTGCGACTTCTTATGCAAAAATTGTAACCCAAACACCTGCTAACGAAAGAGAACCCAGTTTAGACATGCAAGATACCTGGCGGGAGTATTTGCTGGCAGACGATCCCGATAAATATAGAAAGGTTATAAGCATTCCTCTTGTCCGACAGTATTACAGACGGATATTGCAAGATGCAGGAATGACGGTTGCTGCCGGTAGAGATTGTGGCGATCTTCTTGATGATGGTAAAGCGCGGGCATTTAGCGAATTTAATCTTAGCATTAGTACTGCAAATTCACCTGGTGGTTTGGCTGATTACCTTAGAACTAAGACTTTGCGTGGCGATGGAATTCAGGATAGGCCATATAAAGGTGGCTTTGATGCCTATATTAATGAAAGACTTCTTCAAGGAACAGACAAGCAAAACGAAATGAACATGGTGGCTGCCAAGCTTGCTTGTGATGCATTTTTGGCAGAAAAATACACACGGTGGGAATACTTGCTCACCAGAGCAGGTGACCCCCAATCCAAGGATGAGTACGGAATGAAACCTCTGCCGTCATGGGGCGGGGACCCGTTCAGAATGGTTTTGGAACCGGCATTTCTGCCTCGAAGGGTGAAAGCGGTTTATCAGGGTGACTATTCTGTAATTTTGGTTGCTTTTGATTCTGCATTTAAGCCCTCGGATGTTTTTAACGGGACATTGATGGGCAAAATGGTTATACCAAGTGCTGTAGAAGGTATCAAAAAATACTACCGGCTTAATGCCGCTATGTGGGCGGCTCTTGGCGGGTCAACGGCTAACGGTTTGCCTATGTGGACCAAAGACACATTTACCAGCATGGATGCAATAGCGGACCTGCTTAAACAAGTGTATGGAGGAATTAGCAAGAAGACGGCAGAAGGGGTTTTCCCGGACGAAGGAAGACATATAGTCGGCGCTATGGTCGCGAGACTCATAGAGTGCAAAACAATAGCAGCAACTGTTGAGAGCGCTCGTCATGCTGGCTCCGAGGCTTCAAAGGTTCTTTTCTCACCGGATGCAGCGAGGCCCTTTATGGAGGTTGAGCAGTTTCTGTGGGGACCGGAACTAAATGGAAAAGCTGGTTTTTTGGCAGCCCAGGCTGGAGGAAGAAATGGGCTTATATTCAGAGGCAATAAATATTATGCAGAAAAAAGCTTAAGTAACGCAAGAAAAATTATCCAAACCAATGACCAAAGAGGTAGCCGTGGAAGGCAGATACTTCTTAATGCCTTCGGTCTAATTTTTGATGTTGCTCAAATAGTTGGTGGAGGCGGGAAAAAATAGCAGTTTTTGTTACGACTAAATTGTTGTAGTTCCGCCGGGTACTCCGCCGCCGCCCGCTGCACCTGCCTGTGCTGCTGGCTGTGGTACAGCCGCGTTGTTAGGAGCTGCCCCACCCCCTGCGAGACCTGCGCGACCTCTGTTGATAACAGCCTGGCCAATTCTCGTACCCATGGCAACCCCTGTTCCAACCTGTGCAAACTGCTGGCCGATTGCAGTACCAAAACCAAACTCCTGACCTTGAATGAAGCTTCTAATAATATCTGCGGTTCTTGGTATAAGGGTGATTATGACAAAACTTGCCCCTAGCCACAATAATCCATGGAGGCTTTCCCCCAAAGTCAAAGGGGGCGCCCAGGTGTTACCTCCCAACGCGCCGGAAGCAACATTAAACGGCAATATCGCGTTGCGTACCCAGTCCGGAGTTAATCCAGATGAAATGTTTTCATCTAGTGCTGCACCAAGAAACACAAACGCAACGACGAACATTACACCCACAATGGGGTATACAGCAAGATTGGCAGCCAGGTTGCGCAACCACAGACCAAACCCGCCCGTAGCTGAAACTGCACCAATAAGTATCTGTAATGGGCCAACTATGATTAAGAGAAGGATTGTCACATATGTTCTTAGCAGTAGCCAGAAAATTCTAAAGAAAACAAAAATGAGCACAACCGTGAGTACAATTAAGACGAGGGGAAAGATTGCCGCGGCTAGAGGTGCAATTAACAGTGACTCCCAACCAGTTATGCTGGCTGGCATGTAGATAATCAAAAAGGAAATAAAATAATTTAGAATTAATGTTAGGACGTTTCGTTCGGTGGTTAAAGCCCCGAACATGGTTCCAAATTGGTTAAACGGCGCCGAAAGGAGTCCAGATCCAGCAAACAGAGCAGCCACCAGACCTATAACCACGTACATTAAATCGATCAAAAACCCAGCAATAGCGTACGAGAAGGTGATAAGAATAATTGCCAGAACTACTCGGGGAAGGGCTGACTGCACAGATATAACTGTTTGCGGAGAAATTTTGACCCTAAACATAATCATAAACGCCATTGCAATTACCACAAGAATCAGGAGGCCATAAGTCATGTTTCTTGTAACCCTCCAAAGAGTGAGTACGGGACTTGCTGCCTGGAAACCGAAGCCCTGGGCCTGCACTTCGGGGATAATGTTTAGATTTTTGCCGATATTCAGTAAATACCCGACTCCTGAAATTGGTCGGTTAGAAAAAACGGAGACAACAGAGAAATTTTCCGTACCATTAGGGCTAGAACTGCCCACAAATGGAATTGCCTCAAGCGCACCTTCAATGCATGTGCCCACGTCAGGGCTCATTACACAGCTTACAAGTTGTGTGTTGCCCCCCGTCATCATGTTGATAACAAACGAAATGATGCTGTAATAAATCCACTGGATTTGTGCGGCGGTATAGCGTTCACCGAAAATTTCTGATTGATTGTTGTTATCGTAGACTTTTAAGTACCACTCGCTGAAACCCTGGTTGTACCATGTTGTTTGGGCATGAGCCACAGCAGTAAATGGGGCGAGTAAAACAATACCCAAGAGTAGTGATATCAATAATTTTTTAAACATTTTAGGAATCCTTTTAATGATACAACAAGCAAAAATATCTAACAATCCTGTTTAAAGGAAACCACAGACTTAAGTCTGTGTAGGACGTCATGGACAACTGGTGTCTGTTGCGCTTGATGGCAGGGAACACCCAGGCGCTACCCAGTTGAATTGATTTCGTAGCTCTTGCCAGAAAGTTTCCGCGCCCTCTTGGCTGTTGTCGCATTTTCCGCTTTTATAAATATATGCAAAAGCTTGAAGGTCATTTGTTACCCCCGTCCCCTGGCAGGTCGAATGACTGGTATTATATATTTTTGCTCTACTTAAAAAACCGTTTATCTGTGCATTAAAGCCTTTCGGTTGGCCGTAATGAACCCCAAAGTCCTCGACTGAAACGTTATAGTTGCTGGCGTCGCTTTCGTGGACCCATAACCAGAGAGCAAGCCCGACATTTACCCCGGCAGCGCGGGCTTTTGAGATGACATCGTTATAACACTTGTCCGCATTGGTGCCTGGTTTATTACCCACCCATCTTAAAGCCAAGTCATGATAAGCATCTTTTGAAAGAATGCCGGAAACATTGGAGGCAGATGCGTTTTGGTTGCAGTCAACTTCGTTGCTTGTATTACCGGAGGTTATCCCAGACAAAAGACTACCCGCTAGACCTTTTGGCCTTAAGGCAGTCTGTATACCTCTTAAGAAATATTCCTGTATTGCCCCAAGGTGTGGAATAAATATTTCTGCACGACTGCCAGGCCGATTGTTTTTAGGATCTCCGGCCAAAACAGTAGTGTTTGAATCTGGGCTTTCGTATTTTGCAGTTGTGACTCCAGGCAGACCCAGAAGCTGAGATTTGCGCGATAAATCAAAGGGATAAATCCTTTTGACAATGGAGGCATCTCCGAAGACCAGCCTGTCTCCAATGTCGTTCATAAGCGGCGTGTTGGTGTAAACAGAGAGGGCAACATTAACTTCTTTTTCGCAAGTTGAGGAGCCGGTACATTGCGCCTGACAATTGGCAATGTTTCCCCCATTGTCTCTGCATTCTGAAAAGCATGTTGGGTTAAGTACTGGCGGTCCGAAATTGCAGCTAAATGAGACTTTATAGTCGAGCTTTCCTTGGATGGGCGTAGTGTCGACTTCGCCAAATAGATCGTCGCCAGAATTCCAGCGTACGTTATTTAAGTCGCAGTGGTTGTCGGTAACAAACAGCTTTCCTTTCTCGTCTTGCGGGCTGTTTGTCTCGGGAACACCCTGCGCGGCGAAGGTTTTCTGTAGCAACCCTGACAATCCCGAGACTTCCTCTGTGTGTGGAACATAGATGAGATTCTCGTTTGTTTCGTTCGAGTTTGGGGTGAACTTAACATCCGTAACATTTATGCTGTTGGAGGCCGGTTGTATTGTTAGTGCATCGTTTACATCAACGGACCCAATGCGGTCTTCGGCTGAAGAGAGTGGGACATACGGGAAAAGATCTGCGTATTCATTTGTTATTAACGGGTTATCAATACATGCGAGACGGTTTACAATTGGCACTACTATGCAAGTTTTGCCTCTCCATTCACTGTAAGCCTTCTCATATAACAGCCCGTTTTCAAAATCCGATGGAGCAGGGGGGTATCTTTTGTTCCATTTGTTGCCAATTAAGTTTTGTATCTGGTCAATTGGGTAATCGGGCAGAAATAGCTTAAAAGGTTCAAGCATATTTCCTGCTGCATTCCACGCACTGTTTAATAGTGATAAATCCGCATCCCATTCAGACAACCTATACTCTTCGTTAGCTTGGGTGTTGTTACCTTTGTAGCATTCGCGCGGTTCGGCTGGGCCGATTAGTCCAAAAAAGTATTTTTTCTTTGCACACACAACTATTTGATCGTGTTGTTTAACCCCCTCTTCTTTAATAGTTTCCACTTGTTTTTGGTGCACAATTGCTAGCGGTAGGAGTTTTCTCAAAGGCCCAGCAAAACTTAATAGATCCTTTTGTCCTTGGCTGGTGGATGCATCAACTGGTGTTTCCTCTGCGCGATAATTGGCACCATTTAGATACCAGCTTACATATTCATTCACTCTTTGTGCGGGATTCAGTTGGCTGCTTGCATTTTGACTATTTTTGACAAGTTGAGTGTTGCCTAAAATTGGAAGTTCTGCATCAGGCAGGCTTATTTTTATATTGCTTGAGTCTGTGAACTCGAATTCGCAGTCAAAAGAGCCGTCTGCGTGGGAAGTGCAGCTTTTTGCTCCAATACGGCTTGTTATATTGTACTTCTTTTGAATGATTAAGTCGTTTCCACACGCTATTTGGATTTGCTCTTGCTCCTCCACGCAGGGGCTCGCCTGATACGGGCGCAGGGAGTGAAATTCTGGGTTTTCTGTTTGGTTACATTTTACGATTGGAGGGGGGACTTGAGCGGCTACCTGTTTAACTGAAAGCATATAGTACATTGCACACAGGAGAAAAAATAACAAAAAGAGCGCTGAAAAATTAGATTTTTGGTTGAAGATAGAGAGTTTTGGCATAGATTTAAGTTCCACTATTAGTGCCAAGTTAGCGGTAGATTTGAAATCTTGTCACGTCAACGCCGGTGAATTGTTTGATCAGAACCAAGATTAAATATGCTAGCGCTAGAAGCACCACACCACCTATGGCATAGGTGATAGTTTTTTTGGCACCATCAACAGATTGGGGGTTGCCGCCTGATGTTATGTACTTAAATCCACCTATGACAATTACAATAAACAAGACTATGCCTGCAAATGCCAAAATAACATTCACTAGATTAAAAAAAATACATTCGAGGTCGCGCAACTGCACAACGTCCCGACTTGTAAAATCCGCACAGTGTGGTGGCATATAATAACAAGTTTAACTGAATAGCCACAATTGAGCAAGAAGAACGCGGTTTATTAATTTGCAGTGGGGATATCAAGCTGCAGTATGTTGATTCCAAAGAACACCTGTACTAGTTGAATTATTGCCCATGCAGCAAAAACAATTACTAATCCAACCAGCGCAGCCGTTATTTGATTGCGAGCTGCCTCAGTTTGTGCCTTATCCCCGCCGGAAAGTATCCATCTGATCCCTCCAATGACGAGAATAAAGAAGAACACCAAAGCTGCTACAACTAAAGTAAGTCTAATAAGGGCGGAAATTATACCGGGGATGGTAAGTGTACCCAATCTATCAAACTGACCCCCGGGCGTTAAATCTATCGTATCCATATATTAAGCATATTATCGAGCCCAACCCATCATAATGTCAAGAGCTAAATGCTAATTAATTCTAAAAGGGGACAGGTCTATTTGAAGGATCGAGATATCGAAGAAATTCTCAATTAGCACAATAAACGCAAATACGGAAAAAAGCACAACCAGACCAATGATGGCATTCGTAATTCTACCTCGCGCTGTTTCGAGAGCTGCTTTGTCGCCGCCCGACGAAATCCATTGTATTGCCCCGAACAAGAGCATCGCAAAAAACAACAAGGCACCAACAAGAAGTCCCAATTGAACAAATTTTGGCAGATACAGGTTTAAGAAAGCCACCCCAGAGTTTTCCTGGCGCTGAAGGTTGTCTAGCGTAGGTCCAAGGGCGGGGTTTCTGATTTGTGCGATTAAGGCGTGGTTCATTGGTTTTGATTATGGCGCGACTCTGTCAAGCAAAGCTTCAATATCTAGAATATTAGGTATACCTATGAAATTACCTACCAGGTTTACAATAAAAATAGCAGCAATAGTTACCACGAGCCCAATTAAACCAGTCGTGATCTTTTTTCTTGCACCCTCAAGTGCTTGTTTGTCTCCTCCGGAACTCATTATCCCGTATGCACCGGCAATAAAAAGAAATATAAACCAAATTATCGCAACAATTGTCATTATTCCAATGGTGATAGATAAAAACCTGGTAAAGACGTTAGCTGCGCCGGTGGTGGCTGATCCTTCCAAACCAAGGGGACCTATTCCCCGGAAACCGCCTCCGGGAGCTAATGGTATTTGAAATAGGTAATTTATCATGGTGTTGGAATTGACGGATTAAGAATGTCGTACCCTGGGCCAAAAATAATTCTTCCAAAAATCGCCGCCAGAACAAAGGCACCAGCCGCAACAGCCAGGCCCAGCAGAGTTTGCCATATTTTAGCCCATGCTCCAGCCACTTTTTTGGGATCATCTCCTGCCGACATGAATGCATATCCCGCTAAAACTAGATTGATTACAGCATAAATACCGGCGCCAATTATCAATACGTTTAATGCCAAATTGATAAAAGTACCAATTGCACCGTCCTGTACGCTTCCATATTTGGCAACTTGCGGTGGGGGGGCGATGGTTCCGAAAGGGTTTTGTGCTATAAGGTTCATTTATAGAATTGTAACTCCTGCAATAATTTCAATCAACTTAACAATCCAGTAAGCACCAAAGATTAACAAAAATCCCAAGAGGGCGGTGGTTATAGCCTGCTTTCCTTTTTCTACACCTTGTGGGTTATCGCTTCCTGCAGATGCAATTATGCTAATACCTCCGAACACAAAAAGAAACACCAGAATAATTCCTGCTACTGCAATTGATCCCTGTACTATGCGTGAAACAAATGAGCCGACATTTGACAAATTTGTTAACTGACTTCCAGAACCGAGATAAGTATTGCCTATATCAACTTGTGCAAGCATATAACAATTTTATTACAGCTTGGTTAAAATGTAAAAGCTAGTTAAATGGCTCACCAACCCTGTCAACTCCCAGGAAAGCTGATAGAAGCTGTACAATCCAGTAAGATGCAAATATTACTACAAACCCAATCAATGCACCGGTAACTTTTCCTTTTGCTGATTCAACCGCCTTTGGGTCGCCAGCGGAAGTCATAAGCTGCAACCCGGCAACAATTAGATAAATCAAAACAGCAATGCCCGCCGCAGAAAAGATATAGGGAATTGTGTCTTTTATGATTTGTCCAACTGATGAGTTGGTAAATTTAAATCCCACATTTGCATTTTGCTGGATTTGGTTAAAGTCTATCATTTGACAATGGTGGCTATAAGCCTGGAATCTTTAATATGTCAACGCCAATAAATCTCAGAATAAAGACAGAAAATATTAACATTATTATACCCATTAAGGCAGAGGTTAGTAGTTCTTGTCCCGCTTTTAGCCGTTCCGGTACTCCGGAAGAGGTCGTTATCATAAAGGCTGCGTAAACAATTAGCAAAAAGGCAATGCCTCCTCCAATTCCAATAGCCCAGCCGAGTAAGTAGCCCATAAATTGATTTGTGTCCTCAACTGGAATGCAGCCAATGGCGGTGTTAAGTGAATTATTCGTGCACCCACCCTCGTTTAGGGGCGTTTGTGCCATTAAGCTGGTGGGCTTTATTAACAAACAAGTGCATAAAAATCCCAAAAGTATAAACCGTTTCATGGCCTTAAGTTTATCACAGGTGGCAGTTAGATTTGAACTGGTATAATGTAAGGCGGAGCCTTGCAAATCAAATACTAAATGTCAAATCTAACTGCTAAAACTGCCATCTCAAGATTATTCTTATTTTTGACTTCTACTCTTCTACTTTTTTATTCTTTTACTCTAGTCAATGCCAGCCATTGTGCAACCACTGATTATGATTGCCAAATTGCGGAAATTCAGAATGAAATTGACGCTCTTTCAAAAGCCCACGAAACCAACAAAAACCAGCTCTCCAGCCTTAAAAATCAAATCACAAACCTAAACAGTCGGATTGCAGGAGTCTCCATGCAATTAAAGGGCCTTGAAAACGACATACGAAAAAGAGAGGAAGACCTGGCGTTTACTCAGGAAGTTTTTGAAGCTAAGGCAGCCAATCACTACAGGTTTATAAGGCTTTATGATCCGCTATTACCATTCTTCTCTTCGGAAGACGCGTCTGAGGCTTTTCGTGAGATAAGTTTCAGGCAAAAAGCGGCGGATGAGGACAGAAAGACTATGGATCTTTATGCAATTGAGCTAATAAAACTCAAAGAGGATAAGGCTAGTTTGGAAAAAAACCAGGCGAGCCTTGCGTCTGCCAAGACAAGCTTGGATGCCGAAGCCAAGTTTCTGGGTAGCGAGGTTGACAAAACTGAGGCTCATCTGGCTCAACTTTCAGCAAAGCAGCAGGAAATTTTAGCCGCGAAAGCGGGGAGTTTTACAACAAGCGTGGGCGATATCGAGTTGGCCGACGATTATAACGCTTCTATCCGTGGATTCAGAGAAAGTGCACCTGCCGGATCGTTTGCAGTTTTTTCGTTTGGTTCATATACACACAGGCGTGGCATGAGTCAGTATGGTGCGCGTGGAAGAGCAGCGAATGGGCAAAACCATGATGCAATTTTGCGCGGTTACTACAACTTTGACAACTATGAGGATCGAGGGGGTGTAACCATAAAAGTTAACAATGGTGGTGGTGTTAATTCTGGAAATGTTGTGTGGACTGGTAGCCTAGAGGATTACATAAAAAGAATTTATGAAATCCCAGCTTCTTGGCCGCAAGCCTCTTTAGAGGCGCAAGCAATAGCTGCCCGATCTTATGTTTTGTCTGCTACCAATAATGGCGAACATTCGATTTGTGCTACAGAGAAATGCCAAGTCTTTAAAACTACCCCTAAAGGAGGAGCGTGGGAGGACGCCGTCAACGCTACTTCAGGGAAAGTGATGATTTCGGGAGGACAACCATTAAAAGCGTATTACTCTTCAACTACGGGTGGTTTCATTCTTTCTAAGGGTTGGGATACCACAGACGGACAGGGAGGGGGCAACTTTATAGACCGAGCCTGGGAGGCCAGAGGTGGTTCTCCTTGGCTTTACAAAGCTTGGTATAGAAAAGGGTATACGAGTTCAGGTGACACTTGCGGCAGGGGCAATCCTTGGTTAACTTCAGCAGAACTGGCAGATGTTGTCAATGCAGCGTTGGCAATGAGAAAAGGTGGCGTAGACAAGGATCGTATTACTCCTATAACAACCAGTTGTCATTCAGGAAATCCATATAGTTTTGATGAGCTAAGAAATGTGGCAGGAGGAATTTCATCTGTAATATCAATAAACACCCTCCAGGGTAACGGCACTACGAATAAGGTAGTTATTAATGGAACAATTGAAATTGGAGGCATAGAGTTTAAAGAAGCATTTAATGCCAGGGCGCCAGGCTACTTAAGAATTCCACAAGGAAAAGGTTTTGGGGCATTTTCTGGGGAGGACTTTGCCTTTTTCAATATCGAAAGAAAGTAGTTTGACTTTAGGTTTTTAGTTCAAAGTGATACAATCTCCCTAAGATGCCTGACATTTTCATCTCTAGAGACACCACAAAGACAAAAGAAAAAAGTAGTACGAGCAGTAAAACCGTGCAAGCTCGAGTGGTGCCAAAAATCAAAACCCAAATAGAGGAGAGCCCCGGGCACACACATAACCCACTGGCAGCCTACTGTTATTTACCCGATAGTGTGGATTTTGAAAACAAAGACAGTGAAGAACGTGTTGTTTTGCTATTAAGAAAACATCCGATTACAAATCTATCCTGGATATCAATTGCTATTTTAATGCTACTTGCACCTTTATTATTAACTTTTTTTCCGATCATTGCGTTTTTACCGGCTAATTTTCAATTTGTTGTTGTTTTGGGGTGGTATTTGATTACTACTGCTTTTGTTCTGGAAAGTTTTTTGACCTGGTTTTTTAACGTAAACATAATAACCGACGAGCGGATTGTCGATATAGATTTCTATAATTTGATTTATAAAGAAATTTCAGATGCAAATATCGACCGAATCCAGGATGTTACGTACAAAATGGGTGGAGTAATTAGAACTATCTTTAATTATGGCGATGTGCATATTCAAACCGCTGCTGAGGTTCCGACATTTGATTTTCTGGCAGTTCCTAAACCAGATCAGGTAAGCCGTATTTTGCAGCAGTTAAGAATTGAAGAAGAACAGGAAAAGATAGAGGGGAGGGTAAGATAGTGGAGGTACCGTTAATTGGCGTGTCTCTCCTTTCAGTTGCAAAACTTTTTATTCTCTTTGCTCTGGTTTTATACCTTGTTTTTGCGCTTGTGGTAATTAGGCAGGTGCAACTAATGACAGAAACTGTAGAGGTGGGATTTGAAGCACCAATCAGGTTTTTGTCCTACATCCATCTCGCCTTTGCAGTACTGGTGTTTTTGGTGGCACTGATCGCGCTATAGATGCTTAATATTACTTCAGTCAAAATTACCGGAAACAAACACAATTCCGGTTGGGTTCAGGTTCATGAATTTAAGCCCGAAAGCCAGCAAAGTGCAAGTGCGCGCGGGGTGTTGATGGTTATTGTGTCAACCAAGTTCTTAAATGGTGGAGTAGGAGCTCTCAGTTTGGGAAGGGATATTTTAAATAGGATTGGTAAGGAATATTACGAAGACAAGCAGACATCCGCTTATGACACACTCAAAGGTGTCATTCAGAGAATTTCGGATGAAAACAAAAATGACTTGGGTGGAGTTGAAATTATTGCATCTTCCTTTGTTGACGGTGTTGTTTACGCGGTGGTTGCGGGAGGCGGGCAAGTCGTTATTTTAAGGGATGGCATGCTTGCAACCATATTAGCGGGTTCCGGAAGCCTCGTGTCTGCTTCGGGGCATCCTAAAGATCGCGACATATTACTTCTAGGCACTAAGTCGTTCTTTGATAATGTACCCTCTGGAGTGCTAAAAGCAAATTTGGAGAGTGGAAACAGGGACGCCATATCAGACTCTTTTGCGTCATTTGCTTTCAAAGACCAGGGTGAAGCAGTTGGGGCTGCTATCGTCCTGTTTCATGCCAACGCCACGCCGACTATTAGTAGTCTTGAAGCAGAAAGATTTAAGTCGCCAGTATTGACAAATCAACTGCAAAGTTTTGTAAATTTGGTAAAGAAAAGGATTTTGGCTAAGATACCAACACCCAGGGGATTACCTGTTTCTACCATCAGGGTCGGCCAAGTAAATGAATATGAAGCAGGAAAGAAGAAAACTACAATTACTGTTGGCGTAATCTTACTTCTCCTGCTTTTAATAAGTATAGGCTTTGGAATAAGACAGAGAAATGTCAATTTGGCAAAAGGACGATACGAGCTACGTCTAAATCAGGCGCTAAAAGATTTTAATGAAGCAGGCACCCTTTTGACTATAAGCCCCGAAAGGTCGCGAGAACTTTACTTAAATAGCCATGCAATTGTAGATACTTTACAAAAAGAGGGAGTTAAGGATGATCGTCTTAATGAATTGTCTCGCAAACTGGCAGAGAGCCAGGGAGTAATATTGGGGGAGTTCGAGGGTCAATTAGAAAATTTTGTTGACTTGGGACTACTTTCTAGTGGTTTTGTCGCAAGCGACCTAGCTTCGTCGGGTGAAGACATTTTTGCTATGGATGCTTCTGGTCGCAAGGTGGCTCGTATCTCAATTTCCAGTAAAAGAGCTGAAATAGTTGCTGGCCCGGAAGACACTACCACCCCGTCGTGGGTTGCAGCCTATCAGGATAGGCCGTTTTTGTTGATAGAGGAAGGGATAAAAGAGGTTGGAGGGCGCAAGGAGGTTGTTATACAAAAGGATTGGGAAGGTGAGGCTTTTGTGTATTCATATGCTGGGAACTTGTACGTTTTAGATAAAGGGTCCGGGAATGTTTGGCGGTACCCAGCCATTCAGGGTAGCTTTGGTGGTAAGCAGCGCTGGCTTGGTGCTGGAGTTAATCCGGACTTTTCAAATGCAGTTTCTTTTGCTATAGACGGTTCGGTTTGGGTGCTTCTTAGTACAGGTAAAATATTGAAATTTGGCATGGGAAGCCCTGAAAGCTTTACCATAACCGCCATGACAGAAACACTAAACAATCCAGTTAATCTTTATACCAATGAGGAACTTTCTTATCTTTACATACTTGATCCGCAATCTGCAAGAATGGTTGTGGTTGATAAAAAGGGAATTTATAAATCTCAGTACAAAGTGGATGAACTTAAAAATGCGACCGACTTGGTTGTATCAGAAAAAACCAGACGGGCAATATTTTTAGTAAATGGAAACTTGAAGAGTCTGGAACTCAAACACCTTTAAATTAGCCGTTTGCTTCTGAAAGCTGAGCCAGAACTCGATTTGAGGTACTTTTCAAAGTTAATAGCTTTAGATTTATTTTTAAAGGCAGCATAAAACACAAGAATTAGGGACTTCGAATTACTTGTTGATATCACTTTCCCGGTTTTATGGTATTTCATTCTCTTAACAAGATCCGTAGAGTAACCAACGTAAAACGAACCTTCTGTTAGCTGGAGAATATATACGTAAAACATGTCAACTGTCCCACTTCGTCAAGACTTCGCGGGACACACTTCTTTACAATTGCAGCGTCAGCCTTGATTTATCGAAAGGTGGCTTGCCACGCGAAGCCCTTTTGTTAAAAAGGGCGAAGTGTGGAGGCGGAGGGAATTGCGTGCACAGCATTACCAATCTTGGCACTATCAAGTCCTGGAGACGAAACGAACGAATGTGAGTGGAGGCGGAGGGAATTGAACCCTCATCCGAAAATTCCTTTAGAAAACTACTACAAGCTTAGTTAATCCAGCAATTTCCTTTAAGGCTAACCGATTAACTGGAAACCAAAAAGTAAGGTTAGTTGTATTTAAGTTTCGGGCCTACAACCAGCAACCAAAAACCGATCCCGATTGGTTTATGCCTTTCTAATTCGATCAGGATGCGAAATAGAAGACACCGCTTAGGCGAAAGCGTAATTGCTTACGCCAGCATAAGCTGGAGCGTTTTTTGTATTGACGCTTAAGGTTTTGATTCTGTTTTACGAGTTTGAATCAAACTCGGCTTGCAGTTTGTTAAAGTACATTCCGTCGAAACCGGTCGCCCCCATCATCGCAATTTAAGCTCTTTTTGGATATCGCGCTTTAAATCTTTTTCCTTTAAATACTCGCGCTTTTCAAACTTTCTTTTGGGTTTACCCAAACCCACTTCGAGCTTAAATAGCCGGCCTCTATTATACACCGCAAGAGGCACGAGAATCAATTTTTGCTGCTTCATTTTGGTTGTCAGAGAAACAATTTCATGCTTATTTAAAAGCAGCTTCCTCATGCGTGTGGGTGGGTTTTGGGGATTATTTGTTGGAACATTGGCGTTTATAAGATAAAGTCCGTCTGCAATTAACCTAATATGTGCCTGACTTAAATCACCTCTTCCTTCACGCAAAGACTTAGCCTCTGCCCCTGTTAGCACAAGACCTGCCTCGATTTCTGCCTCTTGGATTTGATAAAGATATCTAGCACGTTTGTTAAATATTCTCATATACTTAATATTGTACCCCAATGGACGCTTTGGATCTTTTATTTCCCAAAAAATGTCTAGGTTGCGGTGCGGTGGGGAGATACATATGCTTAGTTTGCTTAGAAAAAGTTCGGGCAGCCAAGCAGGTTTGTCCTTATTGCGAAAATGCAAGTATTGACGGAATGACACATTATAAATGTAAACGTAAATTTGGCCTTGATGGACTAAGTTGTCTTTGGAATTATGAGGGGGTTTTAAAGCGGGCAATTATAAGTTTAAAGTACAAGTTTGCAAAGCAAGTGGGTGAGGAAATTATAAACTTGACACTTAAGGCGCTTGGTGGGCACCCGAGCACATCTGTTTTGAAAGATTTTGAAGTTTTAACATCGATACCACTGCAGTATTTAAGACAAAACTGGAGAGGTTTTAATCAGTCGGAGTTTTTAGGAAGAGAAGTTTCCGGTTTTTTAAAGATCAAGTTTATACCGGATTTATTAATAAAGAAAAAAATTACCCCATCGCAAACCGAAGTAATGGCGGAAGAAAGGAGAGTAAACGTCAAAAATGTGTTTTCTCTTAATTCTACCTACAAACTACAATCTACCGACTACATCATATTCGATGATGTTTTTACAACTGGCTCAACTCTTAAAGAGGCAGCAAAGGTTTTAAAACGGGCGGGAGCAAAACGAGTTTGGGGATTAGCCGTAGTGAGGTAGGCGGAGGGTATAGAATGCATGCCAAATTTGCTTTAAGCAAATTGCGACCTGTGCGGCGGTGGAGGCGAGATTCGAACTCGCGTATCGGAAAACCGATATGGTTTTCGAAACCATCCCGTTTGGCCACTCCGGCACCCCACCGTGTGTGCGCTCGCCCAGACTCGAACTGGGATCAACGGCTCCGCAAGCCGCCACTCTATCCATTAAGCTACGAGCGCTTTTTATTGAGGGAGTTTTTTAGCAAACCAAACCGCGGCCTTATCCAGGTTTGAAGGTGGAATTTCTTCATGCACCAAAAACTTAGCGATTGCGCTCTGGATCTCCTCATTTTTATAAGGCTCAATTACCAGTTCGATTCTGCCTGGAATTGTATAAGTCTCTATAACCAAGAGCCTGGTGTCAAATCTTCTGCTAAACCAGAACCTGCCGAGGGTTTCCCAATCTGATCTTCTGCCTGCAATTTTTATGCCTTTATTGGTAATTTTATACTCGATATCTTCCGGGGGGACCGTTGACATTACATAAAACAAAAAAATTAAAGAAATAATAAGAACAACCGGTACCCATCCTTCTACAAAGAACAGCACTAGCCCCACTATCGAGGCTGTGGCAATTAAGGTGACATAAAACTGTCTGTTACGCCTTTTGAAGGGTCGAGCTGGCGCTACCCAAACAACTAGATCAGTCTCAGGCTCGGTTTTTGCAATAGGCTCAACAACATTTTCTTTTAATGTGCTCTCACTTAAGTCCTCGGGCATGCTACGCATTATTATATCCCAAATTAAGGCTTCGTTCCAACCGGTGATTCTGGTATAATATGCACGCTTGTGGTAGGGTGGCCGAGCGGTCTAAGGCGAGGGTTTGCTAAACCCTTGAGGGTTAATACCCCTCGCGCAGGTTCGAATCCTGTCCCTACCGCTCTAAGGTGCGGCAATGGTAGATTGGGGTGAGGTCGCATAAGGCAAGCTTGTGCTACTCACCTCGCAGACTCGGTGAGGTCGCATAGCGGACTAGTGCATCGGTTTTGAAAACCGACGTAGCGAATTTTCGTTACCGTGGGTTCGAATCCCACCCTCACCGCACATGGACTCGCGTTGAGTGTGGTATTCGATAGTGCCAAGCAAAGAGAAGTTGTGCACACGAATCCCACCCTCACCGCACGAGAAGAAAACATAAATATGAAAAATAACCAAATAGTTATAAGTGGAGCAGTGGTTTTTAAAGAAAATAATGGGAAAAAGACCTTTTTGGTGGTTAAAATCTCTGATGATGCAAAGTGGGAAATACCCAAAGTGACAGTCAGAAGAGGGGAATCCTCCATTAGGGCAGCTTTAAGAATGACCGGTGAAATGGCCGGAATGAATGCACGGGTTTTGGAAGAGGCATTTAGAACCACTGGTTCTGCCATAGTTAATGGTAGAACGGTCTCACAGAAATTTTACTATTATCTTATGATGCAACGAGCGGGCGGCGAAGTCTTGGGATTTAGCGATTATAAATGGATGGAGTTAAGCCGCGCTCGTAGTGCGGTCCATTTAAAGCGAGAAAAGGATGTTTTCAAAAATGCAAAAGAAGTACTCAAAATCTGGGAGAAATCCCCAAGAAACAAAAAAGAGGAAGAACCCGAGCTCCCCGCTTAAACGAGAGTTCTCGGCTGGAGGGATTGTTTTCAGAAAAAGCCCTGACAGTGCCAAAATGGAGTGGTTGCTTATTAATCCTGCAGGAACCGATCGGTGGCAGTTTCCCAAGGGACATATCGACCCCGGCGAATCATCAAAGGCTACCGCTGTTCGTGAAGTAGCGGAGGAGTGTGGAGTGAGAGCAAGTTTAATTGAAAAGATTGCCGACCAGAAATATTTTTTTCACTGGGATGGTGCAAAGATATTCAAAATCGTCACATTTTATTTGATGAAGTATGCCGGCGGAGATACTAATAATCACGACAAAGAGGTCCGGCAAGCCAAATTCTTCCCATTAAAGAAAGCTTTGACAAAACTAACATTTAAGGGTGATAAAGAGATTTTAAAAAAGGCAAAAGAGATATTGGAGCTTAAATCCCATCAACTTTGATATAATTTAGCTCTGGTGAGGTGTCTGAGTGGTCTAAAGAGCACGATTGGAGATCGTGTGTAGCCGCAAGGTTACCGAGGGTTCGAATCCCTCCCTCACCGCTCGCAGACTCGCGTTGAGTGCGGTATTCGATAGTGCCAAGGTGAGAATCAACTGTGCACACGAATCCCTCCCTCACCCCAGTTATAATCACTGTCAATTTATTCGCTTGAATCAATTTGTTTTCTTTCCGTCTTCTTATCGTTTTCTTACTTGCTTTTTCATATAATCCCATGTATGCCAGAAAGAAGTGAAGGCCAAAGACTTAAGCCCGAGTCTCCGCAATTCCATTTAGAACAAGAAAAATTAAAAGAACATCTGGACTTAATTGACTTGCAGGCATTGTTTTTTGATTTGGATGGTACTTTATTGCAGGATAAATCCTTTAAGGAAAATAGAAGAAGAGCGGGAGAGATTTTGGTTCAATCCATTAAAGAATCAGAAAGGAGCACCGCTCTAGAAATATTTTGGGAGCTTGATAGGGCATCTTTGGATTACTATGGTTCTGAACCGGGAAGGTGGGGCCTGGTGGTTGAGGGCATGGTGAGGGGTTGGCCTGAAATAGAGGAAGAGGCTGTGAGGAGGAGTTGGGAGTATTTGATGAAAGCTTACCAGGACCCTTTTCCACCCTTTCCGGGCGTAGTCGAATTGCTTAGCGCGCTTAGCTCATGTGACAGGAAAATTGCGGTTATTACTTTATCGACAGAAAAGGATGCGGTCAGGAAATGTGAAGAAGCAGATATATATAATCTTATTGACACGCTTTACTGCGTTACCAAAAGCGCTAAAACACCCGAACACTGGAAAGATTGTGCTAGGACCGTACGCGCCGAGCCCACAAGAAGTTTGGCTATGGGTGATAGTTTGGTTTCTGATGTGTCCTCCTCCCTAGCGGCAGGATATAAGTGGGTGGTTAATTATGACTCCAAAAACCGACGCCCAGCTCAAGGATTTACTGAATTGGAGAAAATGGGTGTAGCGAGGGTTTGTAATATGCAGGAATTTTATAATTTACTGCTAAATATTGGGATTCATTGGTAATGCCTGTCTACTGTTATATAATCAGCCAAAAGCATGGACCAGGCCACCGAGGTAAAACAGAGGACAGATATAGCATCAATAATTGGAGAGCGGATAGAGGTTAAAAAAGCTGGGCGCAACTATAAAGCTCTTTGCCCGTTTCATGGAGAGAAAAGCCCATCGTTTATGATTTCGGGAGAACTTCAGATTTTTAAGTGTTTCGGTTGCGGAGAAAGCGGGGATGTTTTTACCTTTCTTGAGAAGTATGAAGGTATGGATTTTTCTGAAGCTCTTAAATATTTGGCTGATAGGGCTGGGATTAAGCTGAAAAGCTATCACGGTGAAACCAGGGGTATAAAAGATACATTACTTGAAGTAAACAGCTGGACTGCGCGGTTTTATAATCATATACTTCTTAACCACAAATTAGGTGCACTGGCATTAAAGTATCTAGTTGAAAATCGCGGTATAACAGTGGCGACTATAAAGGAATTTAACTTGGGTTTTGCGCCCAGCAACTCAAGCTTGTTGAGTAGATTTCTTGTCGAAAAAAAGAAATTTAGACCACAAGACCTGGAAACAGCAGGAATCGGGTTTGCTAGAAGTAAGTTTATTATTGATCGCATGAAGGGTCGGGTAATTTTTCCGATATCAGACAGTCGTGGTAATACAATTGCTTTTGCTGGACGGATACTGCCCGGTAGCCGTGAAGATATGGCAAAATATATTAATTCTCCCGAAACACCCATTTACCATAAAAGCGCTACCCTTTATGGCATAAATCTTTCGCGTGAATTTATAAAAAGGTCTGGTGTTGCCGTAGTGGTTGAGGGGGAGCTTGACATGATTTCTTCTTGGCAAATTGGAATTAAAAATGTGGTTGCCATCAAGGGTTCAGCCTTGACCGATGAGCAGGTAAGACTCTTAGCACGTTTCACAAAAAAAATCACCCTTGCACTTGATTCCGATTTTGCAGGCAATGAAGCCGCCAAAAAAGGTATAAAAACCGCGCAAGCGGAAGGGCTTGAAGTTAATGTTGCTGGTCAAACAAGGTTTAAAGATCCCGATGAGGCGGCACGTAGCGACCCGGAATCTTACAAGGAGTCTCTCGATGGTGCGGTAAGTATTTGGGATTTTCTGGTGGATTCAATTTTCAAAAAATACAGTTTAAAGGGAGAAGGTAAGGCCAGAATAAGTAAAGAGGTGGTACCTGTTTTGGCAAATATAGATGATGCCATTGTGAAGTCTCATTACGTGGGGCTGGTTGCAAAACGACTCGATGTACCGCCGGAGGCGGTTTTTACTGAACTTGACAGACTGAAGCTTAAACCAAGCGCCACGATTAGCAGTATTGGTAGCCTCGTCAAGCAGCCTGAAAAGAGCAGGAGAGTTTTACTAGAGGAGAGGCTACTTGCGATCTGTTTTCAGGGAGACCCGACAGTCTTGCTTAAAAGAGAAGTTAAGAATTTAATCATAACACCCCTTGCCAGCAGAATTGTTGAAGAATTGGGTAATTTTGTGAACAAAGAGAAGTTTAGTCAGGCGCAATTTGCCGCGAGCTTGCCTAAGGAGCTAGTACGTGGCTTCACGGATATGGTGTTGGTTGATGCAGGGATCGGAGAAACTTCACCTGACCACCTGAACAAAGAAGTAGGTGTTATTGTTCGTGAACTTGAGGTTTTGAGTATCCGTAAAACCTTGGAAGAGTTAAGCGCAAAGATGAGACAGTTTGAAGAAGACAAAAGCTTGTCGAAGTTAGAAAAAGCACAAATAAGGTTTGCAGAACTGGCCAGACGACTATCGAGACTTGAAGAAGCGGAAAAGAAGGGTATAATTACTTATTAACGCCCCTAAGGGGTTATTTTTTGCGGTGAGTGAAACCGTGGCAAAGTTTTATAATGATAAGAAAACCGGTACAAGAACTAATTAAAAAGGGACGTGAGCAGGGGTTCTTAACTCAGGATGAAATCTTGGAGGTCTTTCCGGATGCTGAAATGCGCATAGTTGAGCTTGACGATTTCTACGACACGCTCCTCGGTGAAAATATTGATGTTTTTGAATCAGTAAGCCTGGAGGAGGCTGAAACTTCGGAAAAAGCCCAAGAAAAGCTTGATCGGGAGATTGAAATCCTCTCAAAGCTTGAAGGAATAGAATCAACCGATCCGGTCAGGCAGTATTTGCGCGAAATTGGACGAGTTCCCCTTCTTGATGCTGAAGAGGAGGCGGAGCTTGCCAAAAGATATGAAAAAGGGGACAGAAGAGCCAAGGACAAGTTAACAGAAAGCAATTTAAGGCTGGTTGTTTCAATTGCCAAAAAATACATTGGTAGAGGATTATCGCTTTTGGACTTAATACAAGAGGGTAATCAAGGCCTTATTCGTGCGGTTGAAAAATACGACTGGAGGAAAGGTTTTAAGTTTTCAACATATGCAACATGGTGGATTAGGCAAGCCATAACCCGTGCAATCGCAGATCAGGCAAGAACCATCCGTATCCCGGTTCATATGGTAGAGACAATTAACAAACTCTACCGGACAAGTAGAAGGTTAATGCAAGAGCTGGGTCGTGAACCTACTGCCGAGGAGATTGGGGAAGAGCTTGAGATTGAACCGGACCGAGTACGCGAAATCTTTAAGATTGCACAGGAGGTTACATCCCTTGAAACACCTGTTGGGGAGGATGAGGAAAGTATATTGGGTGACTTTATTCCTGATGAGAGCCAGCTTTCGCCGGTTGACCAGGCCAGCAAACAGCTTCTTAAAGATCATTTAGATGAGGTTTTAGCAACTCTTTCAGACCGTGAGGCAAGAGTGCTCAAGCTTCGCTTTGGCCTTGAAGGCAACAAACAAATGACACTTGAGGAGGTTGGCAAAGTTTTCGGAGTGACCCGTGAGCGTATTAGGCAAATTGAGGCAAAAGCGTTAAGAAAGTTAAAACATCCAAGCAGGAGAAAGAAACTTCAGGATTATTTGGATTAATATACATTATCCCTGTTTTGGTCATATAATGGGGTAATGCAACTTGCTGGTAAAATAATTCTTCTTATTGGTGCAACGGGGGGGATAGGTAGCGCTATTGCCAAAGAGCTTTCAAAAAACGAAGTCCGACTCGTGTTGGTTGCAAGAAGCGAGGAAGAACTCAAGGCTATTGCCGAAGAGGTTGGTGCGGATAAATATTATACATGCAATCTTTTAGACCGTGGATCAATAAAAGATTTGGGGTCAAAATTGCGAGCCGATTTTAAACATATCGATGGGGTAATTCATGCCGCAGGAATTGGAATTTATAAAAGCTTTGAGAACGCAAGTTTTGATGAATGGCAGGTTAGCTTTGGACTAAATGTCGATGCCAATTATTTAATTACCAAAGAAGTTTTGCCACTGCTTAAGAGAGCCTCGAATCCAGTGGTGATTTCAATGGGTTCCGGTATGGGGAAGCGTGGCTTTTCTGAAAGGAGTCTTTATTGTGCTTCAAAGTTTGCATTACGGGGATGGTCGTTGTCACTGGCAAAAGAATACAAGGGTAAAATTAATTTCAGTTTGGTAACCCTGGGGAGTGTTCTGACCAATTTTGGAGCAAGCATTGAAAAGAAAAAAGAGAGGATGAAAAAGGGCAAAAAGTACCTAACCCCCGAATTTGTGGCGGGGAGAATTGTACACGTTCTCGAGAAGGGAGCAGAAGAAGAGGAATACGCCTTTTATCCGCCAGGATATGTAAAAGAAAGAAAAGCTTAGTTTATTTCTCCGTAGTACCTTTTAAGCCAATCAATAAACACCTCTGGCTTTGGCATATCTTTTGTCACTTCTTTTACTAGTTCCTGTAGCTGATTTCCTCCTTTTTCGCTAGCCGCCGTATTATCAAGCACACTCTTTAATCGAGCGGGATGGAGGTGGGCCAATGTAATAATTTCCACTATTTTTCTGGTTTCGACGTTATGTACTGTTTGTGGCATTATTTGCTCTTGCCCTGTTGCTATTGCTAGGGTATTCAAAAATATGCTCCTGTCTGTAAATATTAACGGTAGAGAGATCCGCGAGATTTTTACACTGGCATTTGGTGGATCAGCTATTTCTGTTTGCTTGGCCTTAGAGGTGTTGTCTATTGCTGCAATCACAAAAAGTTGGGTACATCCATAATCATAAAGCACTGGGTAGACCGATTTCAAAAAGAAATTAAGAGAGTTTCCGCTTATTGTTTCTTCAACATATGCAACTTTACCCAGACCAGCTGGTGACACTTGCTCGTGTTCAAGTAGCTTTCTTGTTATGGCAATTTTGTGTTCGGTGGGGTGAATAATTTTGGTTTTCTGATGGCGTGTGTCAGTATGCATGCCAAGGGTAATACAATCTTTTTGATAGGCTTAGCTCCTTTTTCCTGTTCAATTACAGATATTGCCCAACCAAGAGGAATTCCTCCTCTTTCTGTGGTTATTAGCACATCCGGGTGTTCGGACAAAACCATTTCGTAGATGCGATGACAACCCCTGACAAACTCAGCAGCTTGCTTGGGCTCGATAGAGTTTGCAAAGTGTGTTGTGATTTCGGCCCTACCTCTTTCCCAGGTGGGCCAAAAAGATTTCTCGCTAAGTGTCGAATCCATAAATATTAGAGTTATTATAGACGTTACTGGGGGTGCTGCATATTCTTAACCATTTTTACTTTCCAAGAAGTCCAAATCGATTATTTGGTGTTGGAATTGCGGCCTAAAGCGGTTCATCACAACCACAAATTGGTTTTGGGGTATTCCGATCCCCCCTTCATCCTTTCTGGCGAGTAAAATGTGCAACATATGTCTGACATATGGGTTATCCCAGTGTTGAACTGGTATATCTAAGCCGTTATACATTTTGGGAGCCTTCATCCTTTTTTCTATCCAAACAGGAACATTTCTGGCTGCCTCCACAACATCTTTATTTAAGTCGATGACCCGCTTGCTTGAAGCAACCCATCTAAATACCCCTTTGAGACGGTCGCCCAACTCCTTATCAGTCAGCCTCTTTCCTGCATATCTGATTGATATACCGCGGCTTTCAAGTAGCTCTGGAACTTCGCTGCTTGCTGCGTTTAACACGAGAGAGGAAATCTCATTTCCTCTCTCTTGCACTCCAGATCTTTCTTGTTGGTAACTAAATTCAGGAACAACAGCTACAAGCATGCTGTTTCTCAATTTATTTTTTATGGTATTTAAAGCAGTTCTACCTAAGTCTTTTTTCCCAATTAGCGGCACTTCAATTCCGTGAATATTTCCACGGAATATGGTGCCTTCGCTTTTAATCTTTTCATAATCAAGTACAATCTGGTTGTTAACATCCTCCCGAAATTCTTCCTCCCGACTATCTTTTGCAATTCTATCAAATACTTTAGTGGCCCAGTCAGGATCAACCGGAGAAATTTCTGAAGTGTAATTCTTCCACCGGGTACTCTCAAGTACGGTTCTTCTGGCCATATCATACCACTGCATAAATATTTGAAGTGGTTCTTTTCTGTATGGAGCCACAATGGTGGAGTAATGTCTTACTAGGTGGTTCAGTTCATTTGCTATCCGGGATTTTCCTATTTGAGGTGCGCCACTTATTACGAACTCTTTAATTTGGTTTTCAGCCATGGCTTTCACAAAGTAGCTGACGAAAGGTTCTTGTATTCTGGCGGGCACATACACAGTTTCCAAATTTTGCACCACAAGAAACTCCTCTTTCCTTGTTTCCAGGTCTGCGCCAATATCAATTTGAATGTTGGATCTTCTTTCGCTATTCAATTTATATTATTTTGCTTCTAGTAACCTTATTTCCACCCTGGTGCCTTTGCCAGGATGGGATATTAACTTTATTTCTCCGTGATGCTTTTCAATTATCTCCTTGACTAGATATAACCCAATGCCCATACCCTCTTGATATGAGCCCTTGCCCTTATAAAAGACATCAAAAACTCTTTCAAGCTCTTCTTTGGGTATTCCTTTGCCGTTATCCTGTATGGCTAATACATTGTCAGAGCCCTGGCGAAAAAGGGTAACAGTAATTAGAGAACCTGCAGGGGAGAATTTGGCAGCATTTGTTAAAAGGTTTAAAATCGCTTGCAAGAGTTTGTCAAAATCACCATAAACAAAATAATTGCCCCGTTTGTTTTCCAGAGTCGCAACAAAATTGTGCTCGGGATAGGCGAGTAGGCTGTCTGAGATTGCCTGCTGGACAATTTTTTTAAGTGAATGCTTTCGTATGAAATACTTTAAAGCCCCGGCTTTAACGGAATCTACATGCAGAAACTCGTTAACCAGTCGCGTAAGCCTGTTAACCTCCTTATACAGGTTTTTACTCCACTTACCTTCCGGATTCTTGCTTTCGCCGAACTTTTGGCTTAGTAGTTGGGCATATACATAAATTGAAGTTAAAGGAGTTTTAAGCTCATGTGAAGCTGTCGAGATGAAAAAATCTCGGTTTTTAAGAGCTTCCTGGGCTTTTTCAAGGAGTTGAGCCTTGTGGATTGCCAACGAAGCCATTGAGCCATATAACTGAAGCTGATGCAAGGTTTGCCGGTCAAGTTTTATTATTCTGTCGGAAAGCAAGTTTAGAACTCCCACAGGGCCACTACCATAGTAAAGCGGTACAAAAACCACTGCTTTTGCTTTTCCATATAGGGGGTGTGTTTTTTTTATACTTTTACCCGCAAGAACATGGGCCCTTCCGGTTTTAAAAGTCTTATATGTATACCCACGTTTTCTTACCCCGGGTTGCAGTTTTGAAGGCTGATTGGTGTATACCCTTTTGAGAGCATCGTTATGAGCTAAAAATATCGATCCCCATTTTGTGCCTGTAAGATGGACCGCCTCGGAAACAATGGCTTCATACGTCTCTTGTGGATTTAAGGGAGATAAAAACTTAAGCGATGATTTGTAGATTTCTTCTAAAATATTTCCCATTAAGCTGGTTTAATTGTATGGTCGCCAATATGGAAGTCAAGCAATATTTTAGTTGATTGACCGAAGCCGGCCTATATATTAATGTTTAAGTTATGAAAGCTTCTGTTCAAAATTGTGAGCACCTGGATCAAATCAAGAACGTTACTCCAAGCGCGTCGGGGTGCGAAGAATGTCTTAAAACAGGGGATGAATGGGTTCATCTACGCATGTGTCTTAGTTGTGGACATGTTGGCTGCTGTGATCAATCTAAAAATAAGCATGCCACTAAGCATTTTAAATCAACCAACCACCCTGTAATTAGATCACACGAGCCAGGGGAGAGCTGGAAGTGGTGCTATATTGACGAGATATTCATTGAGGAGTAAGGGCGGGCCTCTTACTGTATATCTGACCCCAAAGCCACGCTTTCTTACAATTTCTTTAAACAATATTTATCAAATTCTTTTGCCTCGTGCTTATAGTGCTTAAAGAAAGGTCAATGATCTTAAGCGAAGTCAAGGGGGTGATATTTATGATGGATACTTTAGAGAATGTTAGGGCAGTTCAGGCTCAAAGAAGGGCGGAGACACTGCTGGGGGCAATTGTATTGATAGCACTAATGGCGGCACTCGCATATTACGGGACACCAGTGGTTAAAAGAGCGGTTAATACCTTTAATATGAATGGTGCGGCAGTTCCAGCACAAATACAGGTAGATATGACACCTTAAGGGGGTGAGAAATGTGGCAGATGTAATAAGAGAGCATAGAGAAACCAGTCCATCTGGTGGTACAAATTTAGCTATTGGCGTGGTGCTTTTGATAGCTTTGTTTTTACTACTGTTTTACTTTGGTAGAGGCGGGGGGTTTGGCGGAGGAACAAATATTAACATCCCGCGAGAAGTGGATGTTAATGTGAACACTCCAGCGCAGTAAAAGGGAGACGCTTGAGGTGTTGGGGGCATTCCTTGCCGGTTAGGCAACTTTGGTAAACGCTTCTGCAAGCCTTTGAGCGTCATCAATGGTAGGGTGAGCTAGTGTGTCAATTGTTCTTTGCGCAACCATTCTCACATGCAAGACATTTCCTTTAAGCTGTAATGGAGCCCAAAATGGGGTCCAACCGGCGGTTTTTATTTTTGCAACTGTAGCAAGATGAAGGTGGTGCCTCCTGTTTGGTTCGCATGCTAAGTTGCTGGCTACCATTTCTCTGACAATATCCTCTTCGCACTCTTCATTGGTAAAACAGATGAATGCGGACTTTCCAGGCAGTGCCAATGCATGGTCTTTGCCGGTCTCGGGGGAAGTTACACGGATTGGTGCCAAATCTTTGTCTAAAAGAAGTAGCCTTCTGGGGTTAACATTGTTATTGTCAATAATTCCAAGAACGAGATGTGGATCGTTGATGGGCTCGCAAGGCATTAGGGTATTTGCGCCTTCTACTCCATAGCGCAATCTAAAAAAGTTATCTAAAGCATAATTGTGGGAAAGCTGGGTTATTCTTTCTACCATTTTGAAATTGTAACATTTAGGCCGGCGACCATCAATTTATTAAATCAAATTGACAAATGGCAAAGAAAGATTACTTTCCGCTTCGGCGGATATGTTTTTTAGAAGCTTCTGGTTTTCTGGGGGGTAAAACTGGTTTTGTGGGCGCGGGGCTTTTGGGCTTTTCGGGAGTATTTGGCTGGGTTCTGAATTCTATTGTCATTTTTGCGCCCGGTGTGTGATTTTAGGTTAGAGATCTTTTTGAGTGCACATATGACACTTTTATTAATGCTTTAAGTACATTTATGTCAATATCCGAGAGTTTATTTATATATAAGCACCCAACTCCGGTTTTGTGCTTACCAAGTTTATTAAGTAATTTTTTAAACTTCTCATTTTCTGCCATGATGTAGAGGGACAAGCTTTGCTTGCGGGGGGAGAATGCAGAAAGGGGCCAATCTCCTTCTTGCTTGCTTCTTTCTGACTTATAATGATACTTACCAAACCCGACTATACTATTTCCCCACATTACCGGTTTTTCACCTGTTATTTCTTTAAACATTTGAAGCAAGACATAACCATCTAGACGTTTTTGTTCTGGCGCTATTGAATCTAAAAAGTCCTCAACATTTCCTTTAGTAGGTTTTGTTTTTAGTTCAGCCATAAGTCCTTCAATATATGTCCAATATTTCTAGCTTTTCTCGCCAGCTTGTTTAATGGTTTCAATGTCGAGCTTTTTCATTGGCATGAAGACTTTTGTTACAGCCTCAGCTTTTTCAGGGTCGCGCATCATCTCATCCAATATTCTTGGAACTACTTGCCAGGTGACACCGAATTTGTCCGTGCACCAACCGCATTGTTCGGCTTCTGGAACTGCCGAAAGGGCCTCCCAGAAGTAGTCAATTTCTTCTTGTGTCTCACACTCAATTATAAAAGATGTAGATCCATTAAGTTTGAATTGATCAACAGGTCCTCCGTTAAGAGCCATAAAGCTAATTCCGTCAAGTTCACACTCTGCTGTTAAGACCGAACCTTCGGGTCTACCTGAGACCTCTTCGGTTGCCTTAGGGGCTTTTGTTGTATCTCCCAGTTTTGCTTCGTGATTACCAGGGGCTTTCTTAAAAGTGTCTATGTAGTACTTTACCGCCTCTTCGCCGTTATTATTTACAAACCAGATGCACGCTATTAATCTGCTCATTTTTTTATTCTAATACATGGAGGCCCCCTTTTCTATTCAGCAGTAAAATTCAAACTTTGAGCCGTTTCCGTTACTAATTCTTGTACTGTTTTTCCTTTCAGTTCGGCCCTATGGGTTGCCTGTTGTTCATTATTTACTCCAACTGTCTGCAATATTATGGCTCTTCTCCCCACCCCCCCAATTACTTTTTTACCTAACACGTCAAAAGCTATGGATTGCACCGTAAGAGGCGCACCCGATAGAAAGTTGCTAATAGTTGGAGCCAGCCCACGTCTTAAAATAGAATGAACGTTTTTAATTGGTACAAAGTCGATTTCATATTTTGGACCAACAAATTTAGGATTACCATATCTATTGGTTATTATTTCCCACCCATCAGGAAGTTTTAGGCTATCACTCGGCTTTTCCACAATAAAATCAAAATCAGCATCGGTAGAAACTTGCACTCCATACAAATCTGCGACAATCCCTCTGTATACAAATCCACCTATCAACCATATACCCGCACTCGTGTTTCCCCTTACTATATTCTCCGCTTCAATATATTCAGGATTTCGACCCGCAGTTCTAAGAAAAGCCTCTGTAATTTCATCGGTCCCCAAATCTTCAATGTTTGTTGACAATTCTCTCTTACTCACATCAAAATTTTACCAAAGTTCGAAAATACCTTGTGGTAAGGAGGAAAAATGAAGCTAAAAAACCTTGCTCTCCCTCATGGAGCAGATGCGAACATATTACACCACCACCAAAGATTATGTAAGCATCCCAGTATTACCTACTGTAGAAGCTCATGTAAACCTCATGAGTTTATCATGATACTGGAGGGGGTATGTGTTTCCAGGCAAACAAAGAAATAATAGGATTCCTTATCTCTCCACAAACTACAGTAATTTTTTGAACTTATTTAATATACTCTCTACTTCTATAACAAACAAATTTAATGTTTCTATAATAGGCTCGCCCATTACTAAATCTCCTTCACCAAATGCAATATCAAAAGCAAACGAATGGGGAGGTGGCTCACCTCCTGTCCGAGCCTGTTTTAATATAGAAAATAATCCCATACCATCTTTTAATGGAAATTGTGTGTCAGCAGGTCTAATAAAAATTGGGGGTAACTTTAAATCTTTTGAAAATCCTTGAGTGTGCAATAAGGAATTAAAATCAATACCTACACTTCTCGATGCAGATCCTACAGGAATAATTAGTTTATGTTTATCAAGAATATCAAGTTTATGTAGCTTCCAAAGTATCTGGTTTCCTCCCTTGTATGGTTTAATCTTGGAAATGACTTTTCGAGCTGCTGGAGTTATTCCAGTAATTCTGTGTTGAGAATCTTTTAACAATTCTGTCTCAGTTTCATAAATTGGAAACGCACTTCTATTATCAGGTTGTTTCCCATTCTTTATCAGGAGATCTGAAATCAGAAGATCCAGGGATGAACGAAGATTATGTATTATGTCTCCAATTGTTAAACTCCACTCTTCTGGAACAGGCTTAATAATTTTCAATCTGTAAACCAGATCTCCATTAGCTTCTTCGGTAGTGTAAATTTTGTATGGTTGGCTTTGAATAAATTCTTTTACTTCCTGAGTAAGTATATTGAGGTGATACTTTGCTCTTTCAAGTTTTTTTAAGGAGTTCATGCTTCAAAAAAACCTTCCTTCGAAAGTGTGTTTATGAACTCTTGCATAAAATATAAATCATTTCTATCTATGTTAATTTGCCTATCTAAAAACTTATCTCGTGAATCAAGATTATTTAAGGCAATGACATTTACTTTTTCATCATCATGGTCAATCATATATGGCTCAATTTGCCATTTGTGAGCATGGTCACGCAACCACATAATTCTTTTTAATCTTTCATTTTCCTGAATGGATTCGAGCAGTTCGAGAAATTTATAGTCAGGAACTTCTTTCCTAACTTTATTTAGGATATTTCTGCGTACCTCATGTGGCTCTAAATGAAAGGTTTGCCTGTTGGTTTCCTGCAGTACATAATCCCAGGCAGACCAAAGCTCCCAAAAATATGCCCTCAGATGAAAAACAATTTTATTGTAATCATTTGGTTGATTACCTCTTACTTGAAATGCTTGATCTTCGTGATACTTAGCTCCTTCTAATGCAGTATTGATATATCTAAGATTAGAGTTGTTCATGTTTATTTTTTAGGATTTTTATATGACTCGGATGCTTTTAATCCCCTTACTACTCCTTCCAATGTTCCAGGAATGGGATTATTTTTTACATATTCATCAAACACTTTGATTATTTCGCTTGTAAAATCAACAATCTTTTCCATTGTCCCTTCCATATCACCACTTAAAACCCATGCTAAATGATTATTTTTCCAGCCATTAGCGGTAGCATTGTATAAGCGCTCTTGATTAGGGTGTTCAACAATGTCTCTTCGATCAAAAAGTGGGAAGAGACAGTCAGGGACGTCTTTGCTTATGGACAATTTGCTCTTCAATGAGCTTATTCTTTTCAATAGATCAACCTTATCCCAATCTGTCTTTGCTATACCTTGTTTTGCTTCTTGTATATGATCTATTGATGGCAACATCTCCAGAGTCATATATTCATACCCCATCTTCAGGAGGACAAGATATTTCATTGAGTGCATTTCAAGTTTGTCTCTTAGTTCTTCAGGTACATGTCGATTTTGAGTTTTTGTATCGACTGGCAACTGACGACATTTTTTAAGATAAATAAGAGCTCTATTGTAGTGTCTTCGAGATTCGTTCAGGATATTCCAATAACGCTGATAGTGATTGAAGTAGTATCTGCCCCAGCGATCATCCTTAGCTGGTTGAACTAATTCAACGACAGCCCCAGCCTTATGTTCCTTTGCAAGAGAAGGATCGGATTCGTTCTTGAGTTTACTGCCTACTGCTCTGTATTTACTCATACAAAAAAAGGCTGCACGATGGGCAGCCGATTACCTTCTATTGTATCACTCCTGGGTACTAAAAAGGGAGAAGCTCAATGATACAGATCGAAGGATTAGTAAATGGGTAGAACTTACTGAAAACACATTCAACTTTGCTTGTTATGCAAGACATTGGTTTGAACATGGAGATAAGCTACAGAAAAGATCAATACTGCAAGGTATATGTTCGAACTTAATTTTACAAGACAAAATTGTGCGTGTGGATGACGAAAGTCCTGTTCAATTTATCGAAGAAGCTAAAAAGAAAGAGCCTACTATTTCTGCAATGTTCGAACATGCAAAAGAGACTGATGCAGCGCCCCAAATAGAACTATTGTGGAATCAAAATCCAACTCTGCTCCATAGCTCGCCGAATGTTCTTTACCAGTTATTCCCTAGAGATTTAGTCGCACAGGTCAAGGTTCAGTTAGAGGTTTTGAAGGAGTTATTGGATTCCGAATCCAAATATCAGGTAATTGAGGCTACCAATGGTCGATTTTGCAAACTACCTATACCAAACGCGAGTTAACGAAGGCGTGTTTGTAAGCCAACAAAGGCTGGCAAAACTCTCAGGATACACCCAGACATATATTTCACTCATAGAAACAAGCAGGGTCAATCCCAGTATCCGCTGTAAGAAAGATTTACGCAGAGCTTTGAGGCGGTACATCAGTAAGCATACATAAATTGCCGGAGTGCCTTCTTCCAGTAGGGTCTTGATAATAAATATATCAGGATAGTCCGTTAGGAGGTGATGACAATGGGAAAATGGACACAAGCACAAAAGAAATACGCCAGGTCTGCCAGGGGTAAAGAAGCCCGCAAACGCTATCAGGAGTCGGTGAAGGGCAAAGCAGCACGAGCACGCTACATGCTAAAGAGAAAAGAGAAATTAGCGGCAGCAAAACAGAAAATTTCAGAGGAAGTAGTAAAGCCTGAAATAACGAAAGAACCTGCTAAAGAAGTGGTAAAGAGTAAAAAATAAGCTCGGCAAGAAAAAGAGGGTCGGTAATACTACTGACCTTCTTTTCTGATTATTTTATTTCGTTCTGGTGAAATTCTTGCAATGCACTTGATATGTATTCCAACACTTTTACACCTATACCTTTAATTTTTAATAGTTCGCTTCTGGAGAAGTTAGCACAATCACCAAGTTTGTTAACACCAATCTTTTCGAGTTCTGTTCTTATTCTTGGTGATACAGGAATATAATCTTCGATTCCTTTAAGCTGTCTTCCAAGTTCACTTGAGACCCTATTATTGATGCCGTATATTCTTCCTGGTCCTGGTCTGAGTCCATCGCCAGTCCTGTTGATAAGCACCGTGATATCTGTATTGAGCAAATCGTCCATCGTGGAAATACCCATAGAGTGAAGATAATCAAAGTAGTATTCAGATACCAAGCCTTCGAATTCTTTTCCCTCTTTCTCACATTTTAATATTTCATACTCTTCAAAAATGCTGAACTCAGGTTTAGTATAGATTTCCAAAAATTGCTCTCGCTCATATTCTTCAGTAGTTCTCTCAGTCTCGACTTGTATATGCTCTAAATGTTCTGCCTGATCGTCTGATGGCGTTTTTATGTCCTCCTCCTCTTGCAATCTAGTTCGGATATGTTCAAACAAATCTTCATTCCAGATATTGATATGGTCATCTTTAAATGAATAATTGGCATTTTCTAAATACCACTTTTCAAATGCCCGCTTCAATTTTGCTTTATAAATAACTTTCTGGGTAGCAAGATCGACAAGAAAAAACGCTCTCTCCGGATTGTTTGTTAGACATAACAATTCGTTTCTTTTTTGCGAGTATAAGACCTTGTCTAAGATAGAAGTAAACAGACGGGTGAAAATATCTTTGTTTGTCTTATCAACAATAAAAAGGCCACTTGTGTACTTCTTGCCATAATCAGTATTAAGTGAGTCAATTACAACAACATTGCCATTGTTATTTACATATGCCTTATCAGGTGCGATAAACTCTTTTTTCCAAAGGCATTTTGTATTGCCCTCAAAAAGAAACACCCATCCCTTAGTGAATTTTTCCGTTTTTCCATAGTCCGTCCAAAAACTGCCTTTTGTGACAACAAAGTATTTTTTATCAGGAGAGTGGTAATACTGTCCGTATATTTCGTCCTCGGACTCAGGGATAATTCGAACCATTTGGTCTTTAAAGCTAATCTTTGTAGATTTTGTAGTACCGTCAGACCAGTGGACTTCATAGCTGGGTATTTCTAACTGCTCGGCAATCAATCTTCTACCAAACCGCAACGCCTCAATTTCATCCTTTGATAAAGTTTGGCCTTTGTCATTCTTATTAGATTTTAAGTAGTCATCAATTCTACTAAGAGTTTGCTGGTTTTTTATATCGTCTCTGTTTTGCATAGAGCATTTTTATTAGTTGTAAGCCCAATCCCACAGAAGGCCAAAAACTTTTCAAATATTACTTTTATATCTTTATTGCGTAGTTCTTTCACCGCTCAATAGTTTAGGTAATTCTGAACCTGTTAGCTGAACAAAGTTATACCCTTCTAATTCGACTGCTCCTCCTGTAACTATTTCACCAATTGACCTCCTAACTCCTTGTATGTTTTCGTGAATTGAATAATATAGCTTAATCCTTTCAGTCCAAGCCTTTTCGTGATCTTTCACCTCTTTCACTAAAAGTTCGTATGCCTTTCTTGATTTCTCAATCGTATCGACCATGTTATTTCTAAATTCACCTGACTGCATATAGCGTAAAATTTGGACACCCTTTTCCTTTACCTCTTCTTTGGTTAACTTAAGTCTGTGCATCTCTAGTAGTGAACTCCTTAAAAGCGAGGCTACATCTAGAAGGCCCAGTGGATCTATAACAATGACGTTTTCCTCTATAAAAAACTTAGATTTTCCTTCCTTCAATGCATGAGTAACGATTACTGCAAACTCGGCTCGAGCAGTATCTTGGTGCTTTAATACTTCTCTAATAAAGGAGTTATTAAACTTATCGGTTTTTTTACATTCATATAGAATGCAGCCAACCTGATTATTGTTATAAGTAACGTGTTGAATTACATCGCCCTCTTTGCCTGTGGGTTTTAAAATATCGTCTGGAAAATTCTCAGATAAAATCCTTACTACCTCCTTTTCATAATCGAAGCCTGCTGTTTGTGGCGTTTTTCCCTCTTTAAGTTGTTTTTGTAATTCTTGAATTTTTTTATTGCTAGCAATAATTGCTTTTGCTTGATTTTGAAGCATTTTGCCCATTCTATCTCTTTCGCTTTTTTCCTTTTTTATTCCCTTCGCCATTCCCGTAGCTTCTGCTAGTTTCGCAGCCTTTTTTAGTTCCATCTTATATTTCTTCTCCCTTTCGGCCTTCTCTTTTTTATATCTCTCAAGTAGCTTTTTGTTTTCTTCCCGCTCTTTCTCAAATTCTGACCATCGACCCGTTATCTTTACCCAACGATCTCTGGTCAACAAACTACCGCATAAAGGGCATTTATAGTCTTGGTTATCCATATTCTTAGTTGTATTGACGAGTCCCTCTACAATAAGGGAATCGGGAACACCCATAAAACTTTCCGTATCTGCCGCTTCTCAGTATCATTTTTGAATTACATCGCGGACATGTTTTGTCGTCACTCTCTAAGTCTGTATTGTCTGACAAAGAACTTCTTAACTCTGAATATGAGATATTACCTTTACAGTACTTGCAAAATCTGCCATACCCGGTAATAAGCGATGAGTCTTTGAAATCTTCGGCGGATCTAACTTCATTACATTTCGGACACTCCTTCATCTGTCCGTTTTGTAAATTTTCTATTGTTTCATAGATTCGACTTAGGCGTTTATGGCTAGCGCTGTAATTTTTGACAAGATTCTCAATCCTGGTATTGATTGTTTGAATGGGGTCTTCTCCTGAATTAAATCTATTAATTCTCAAGAATTTATAGCCATAACTCTCTAGTACCTTTTGACGATAAACGTCGTCGTCTGAGTAATATTCGGTGTAGTTATATTCATTTACTTCATCGATATTTCTAAAATGTTCTTCAAAACCGTCGTATTCAATGATAATTTTATGGGTATTGTGTCTTGGATCTTTGTAGACCAGAAGGAAATCCACCTTGTAATTGGGATAGGTATACGTCTTATCGAGTTGCTTAAGATACTTTCCAAGTTCGAATTGAGGCTTAAGCATTAAATTTTCAGGAAAGTTATCCTGCCAAAACGTAGTCTGTGTGATCCAATTTAATACCTCCTTTTCTTTAGGTGAATTTGGATCAACCTCATTTGGTAAAGGTTCCTTTTTACCTTCTTCTAAAGCGTTGTAATAATGTCTAAGAGCTTCACCTACAGAACCTGAGAATTTATCAAGTGGTTTACTTAAGACAAAGTGCATACGCTCCTTTGCTCGGCTAAAGCCAACGTTGAGGCGTTGGGCTTTTATCTGCCCATCTTCCTCAATGTCTACTTGACTTAAGTCTTTAATGAACACACCCCAAAGTCTGTCGGAATTTTCTGTGGCGACCATCGAATAGAAGACAATATCCCTTTCTTCGCCCTGACAAGTATCGAATGTCATGATTTTCAACTGGAGTTTATCAAAGAAGAAATCTCTTTCTGGCAACTTACTTATCATCTCCATTAGTAATTTTTGCTGGTTAGTGTGCGGTGTGATTATGCATACACTAGAATTGCTATCAACTTCCTTAAGTTTTTTTAGTTCATTGATAATAAACTCTCCCTCCAAGGAGTTTGTATTCGGATAAAGATCTTCTTTTCCATCGTGTTTAATGAACGAAAACTTCAAAACATCATCGATGTTTTTCCCTCGAATTTTCATTACCTGCAAGTTATTTTGGTAAAAATACCTGTTGGAGTACGATATGGTTTCTTTATACCCCCGGAAATGTTTTAGTAGTTGGGTGTGATAATTGCTGATAAATTCGAAAAATTCCAAAATTGAAGTTTTAATGTTGAATTTAGAAAGCCTTGAGAGCTTTGCCTGGTCTGTAGATACACTGTCTTTGAATACTCTCTCGAGGTCGTTAAGATACTCTCTATTAGTGGCTGTACGTACCTGTGCTGATTTGACGTTGCTGAATTGCCGTTTATCTCCTAAAATCAACACCTTTTTTGCTCGAAGCAGTGCCGGAAATGCCTGGGCTATACTTACTTGTGAAGCTTCATCAATGACAACTAAATCAAAAATTTCAGGTTCGAGTGGAATATATTCTGCATAATCCCTAATTCCAGCCAAAATGCAGGGAAAAGCCTCTTTCAACTTGAGAAATTCGTCTTTTGGAAATCTTTGTTTCTTTCTAATAATATCTCTTAATGTTTTTGCATCACTCCTGCTTTGGTCATAAAAGTTGACCAATCGACCGTCCATAATGTAAGTCATTTGAGTTGTAACCAGCTCTTCTATATCTTTTTTAGCTTGGCTGTAATTCAGCTCAGGAATCCTTTGAAATTCTTTTTCTAGTTTCTGCTTCAAAGTTACATATCGAACTAGACTATTGAAATCCAAATCGCCTAATCTTGTAAGATTGTTTTCTGTGAGTGTCTTTAAATCTGTAAGTCGAATTCCTAACTTATCAAAGTTCTTGGGGTATTTTTTAGAACTCTCCTTGACGAAATTTATATCTTCTTGAAGAGAGGTCATTTCCTGCTGAATTGTGTTTTTATCTTCGTCTTGAAGAATAAAATGGACAGCTTTTACACAATCGATCTTTATACTGGGTTTTAAATCGTTAATGAGCTCGTTGGCATACGATAAAATATCCACCATAGCTTCAAACTCTCGTAATTTCTCGTGTGGCGTATCAGTGTCTATATCGGGGAATGCCTTTTTAAATTTCAAGTCCAGAGCTGCTACTTGTTTTCCCTTAAATAAAAACCCCAGCAAAGGACTTTTGATTTTTTGGTACTCATCCAACAGCAGGGTAAGACTGTTGGATTCTTCAGATGTTAACGATGAAAACATGCCAAGTAACGCAGTTTTTTCGCCATAAACCTCTCTCAACTTATTTGCGATGTCGGTTAATTGTCTAAGATGTTCTGTAAAAGCATTTAGTTTTTCCAATGTATCTATATCCCTTGAATCAATACCTAGCTTTGTCAGGCTTGCAAGTAAATCGCTATCTTTGCTTAATAATTTTTGGGTTAATGTATTAAATGTATTTCGAAGTTCTTCAATATCGACTGAAGAATCATTTTGGATCAATAATTCAGACAAGTCGACGATATTGTCTATGTCTCCCTGCCTGTTTTCCAAGTCAAAAAGCTCATGTATTTCTTGAATATCAATATTCTCATAAGAAAGAATTTCAGCTTCCAAATCTTCCTTGACTGATTTTTCAAGTTTTTCTATATCTTCTTCTAACTTTCCGTAATCCTTCTTAACTGCTCTGTAATGAGTTTTAATATTTTCAATAGAAGACGTAGCTAAAATCTGGCTGTAAGTACTACCCGTTTTGCCTAATCGTAAAATTGGATTTTGAAAATTTTTATCATGACGGACTTTGTTCATAGTGTCCGTTATCTTATTTTCAACAACATCTAATGCTTCCTTCTTATCAGAGAGCACTAAGACAGATTGACCCTTCAAGATAGTGTCGAAGACAATAGCAGTGATTGTATGGCTTTTTCCTGTACCTGGCGGACCCTCGACGGTTATATATTTACATTTGTCTTTTTTGATTGCAGATAGAATTTGAAGTTGCTCACCATTAAGGGGGATGGGGCTACTAAACACCAATCGATCACTAGATGGCGTGCTGTCCCATTCCTCTTCTATTTCTGGATTAAATGCTTCTGGGTTTTTATGAATAAAGTCTTCAATCAGAATATTGAAGGCAGCAGCCAACACACTATCTTCCTCGCTTAGCTTCTGGATAATTTCCTCATAGTCATTTACCAGTGCTTCATCTGATTTATCAAAAAGGGCAATATAACTTGTGTTAGATATGCGGGTCCATAAACTTTTTGCTGTTTGTGGTTCATAGCTAGAAATATCTATTGTAGAATCTAATTCAAAAAAGTTGACTACTTCGTTTAATATTTTGTTAACTACGTCACGAAAATCGTCTTGGTGTTGGGCGAGATATATTATTCTGTCTGAAGTGGACTTTAGGCTTCCTTTAGAACCTTTTTCTTCATTGTATTCTTGAACGATATACTCTAGTGCTTTCTTGTTTATATAGACTTGAGAGTCGAATTCAACTGATAAGACGTCATTTTGTCGCACAAAAGAAAAAGGGATGTAAAAAATTGGATATTTTGCCTTGTTAAAGGTTATATCGCAGAAATATAGATAAAAATCTTGCTTGTCCAATATGTTTTTATTGCGATCCATTTCAAAAAGCTCTGAAAACAAGTCTGCAACTTTAAACGCTTCAAAAAAAGCAATAACTGTATTTTTTACCTCATCTAGATCAAATACCTGCTTTAGTTCATTAGAGATATTTAAGGTTTCCTTAGCCAAAATTCGCTTTAATACTTCGGAGGTTTTGTTTTCAAGCGAAGAAGTCAGAACATTGGTTAACTCCTCTTCCATGAGATAAACACTGTTTTCATCACCTAATTCCAATCCTTCCAAAGGTTTTTCTAGATTTCCTACAAATGGCAATACTAAGTTTGTTCGTACTATCTTTGAAATGTTTTCTAAAGCGGTGGTAAAAGCTTTTTCGTAGTCATTCTTGTAAAGCGTTGCAGATTTTTCAATTTCAACACTGGCTTCGCTCAAGATGGTGCCAATTTGTTTTTGAGAAATTTTCCCTGCCTGTAATTTTATAAGGTCGATGAGGTTCTTTGGGATATTTGTTTTATACACACCTTTAGCTATTGTGTTTAGAGAATTCTTATCAAAACCTTTGTTTATTGCTTTCCAAACTACAGAATTAAAAGAAGGGTACTTATTCAGATTCAAACCTACCAATAAGTTATCGCTATTGCGTGACCTGATACTTCTCTTTGGTGTTCTTTGCCGATGAAAGTCAGTCTCGAGAAAGTCCATAAAGTATTTAGCGACTTCCTTTATGAAAACCAACGCTGTTTTTTTAATTTGATTTTGAGTACTCATTTTTTTCTCTTAATTTTCTAGCTCCTTAATTCTAAGATCAACATCTCGAAAACTCATATCTACGCTATAAACTTTTTTAAGATGCTTAATAGCATTCTTTCTGTCTCCTTTCTCCATATATGTTTTGCCCAGCAAATAGTGAAGCTGCATAAGTGTTGGATCAAGATTTCGCTTTAATACTGGCCCTCGTTTTAATACCTCAATAGCCATATCGTGTTCTTTTAAGCACGCAAAACTATCTCCTAGTAGTAAAATAACAAGGATATAGTCGGGATAGTCTTGGGGGAATTGTTGCAAAAGCGAGGCTGTTTCTTTGAATTTGTTTAGCTTATATAAGCTATACGCTAAAACAAGTTTTGCATCTAAATCCGACGGGGTATTATCTGTGTATTTGCTAAGGGGTTTGATTGACTCTTCAAAGTTCCCCGTAGCGTGTAAGACAGTCCCTAATATATACAATGCTTCTATATTAGAACCATCTGTGCTAATGGCCTCTTCCAATTTAGGAATTGACTCCTCATATTTTTCAGACTTGATAAGTTTTTTAGCTTTAGATAATGCTTGTTTTTCTTTATACCAAGACTGTTTAGTTATTTTGTAAAGCCAGTATCCACCACCAAAAAGCAGAGGGATCCCAAGGATTGGGTTTGGTATAACAAAAATAATTCCACCTATTATTAACACTGTTGCCCAGCCATCTTTCCCAAAGGAATCTTTTTCATTTATCATCTGGATAAACGAATGTGGCCGAATACTAAATGGCTGGTCGTAGGATGTTGGGACATAACTAGACGTTGTTTGTTGTTGAATTTGACTCTTATTTTGAGAAGACTTTGGATCCGTTCGTGCGATATCTTCAATACCAAAAGTGGTTTTTCTGTATACCTTGTTATATAAAGCCTTTTTAGGATTGGTGACGAAACCATAGCCTCTTGGCATTTTTAAGCCCATCGAATGACGTACATAGCGTTTCAGTGAAGTTCTAGCAGCTATACGTCTTTTTAGTGATGGTGTTCTAAATCCAAATTTCATAATTTTCTTAATTCTCACAATTCACCTTGACTATTTGTTTTGCTTCATGGTGATTTTTTTCAAGATTTCATTCTTGTCATACATTCTATGACCGCGTTTACCAATTCGAATCGCCTTAAAAGTACCTTTTTTATCCCAACGACGTAGGGTTTCGACATTGACTCCGAGAAGCTCTGCGGCTTCACGAATTTTCAATAATTTAGGATCTTTGGACATAGATGTCTTGAAAAACTATACAATATTATACAAAACTCATTGCTAAATTGGAATGCTTTTTGTAGAATAAAAGCACAATTGAATATTGCCTAAACTCAATGACTTCGGCCATTGGGCATGGCAGACAAATCCTTCGCAGATAAAAGCTCCTCGTCGGAGCATCTGCGAAGGTTGTACATCGAAAGGTGTGCAGGTGGGGGGAAACTCCCATCGCCGGCGGGGAGCTTTTTTGGTTCACCGCTGAAAGTGAATCATGCAGGAATTTTTAAAACAACATTTAGTCAAAACAGTAATTGGAGTAATCGCTTCAACAATCACAGGCGGTGGAATATATCTTGCTACTTCACTTCCTAATAAATCTGTTTCCCCAGTAGTAGAAAGTTCTCAAGGCGGTGAAGTAATGTCCGTTCAGATTGAGGAGCCAGAGGAAACACCAACACCAAGTCCAACACCGACTTTGATTCCAATAAAAACTTCCACACCTACACCTACGATTACTCCCACACCAAAGCCAAATACAACACAAAATACAGAATCAAATAATCCCGTGCCGACAAATACACCTACGCCTATTCCACAACAGGCACAAAGCGCTACAGTGGCATTAGAGGCATGTTTTACCCATGATGCACATTTCTTCTATGAAGAAACTCATTTAGATGCATCATGTTCTAAAGGCAATATCGTCGAGTACAAATGGGTTATTGGGAAAACGCCACACTACGTGGGAAATGAGGCATATGGCAAAAATGTAACCGTGCGTTTTGAAATACCTGCAAACATTCCCGGATTTGGACAAAACTTTCTTGATCCATCATCTGCAGATGTGCTTTTGACTGTTAAAAACGAGAGTGGTGAAACCAGAGAATTTTATCAGCGGATAGGTTTAGAGGTGCCAGAAAACCACTTAAGCGAAAAGTGGTGGTAAAAAGTTAATCTGGTGGTTGCTTTTTAGGCGGAAGTCGATTAGTATGTTAGGTAGGACAAGATAAATTGTCCTTAGTAAAGAGTATAAGTTTTAAGTACCTCTTCGTAGGAGTCAAAGACCACTTAATTGTGGTGGGAAGACTCCTTTTTTGTTGCTCTTCCCCACAATCTTCGGTCTAAGTTTCAAGTCATAGGTTCAGGCGGGTTTATCCCGAGTTCCAGAAATATTTTCGTGGTCTAAATCTATGGCAAAAACTTATAAAGATAAAGATTTCTTGATGAAGAAATACAGTGAGCTTGGCTCAACAAGACGTGTCGGCAAATTCTTTGGAGTTAGTAATGCATGTATCTGCTATTGGATGAAGAAGTTTGGTCTACCAAGAAATCCTAAACTTCATTTGTACCGAAACAATAGTGGCAAAGGTAGACTGGGTGAGCTTTTTGTGCTGGGACATCCCCATTTCAAAAAAGACGCTGTTGATGCTTCATTGCTGGACGACAAGTATCCTGCAGACATATTTTGGAGAAATAATCGGGTAAACGTCAAATCCTCACATCATAGGCGACCTACTTTCCGAGTAAAAGTCAAAAGACATAAAGTTAGTGTTTATATTTGTCTTTATTACGATGACAAAGTAAGTAGCTTAATCCCAATTGAAATATGGATAATCCCTGCAAATGCGGCTCCACACTCAAGCATAACTCCTTCGTTGAGAAATCCACGCAGCAAGTATCACAAATTTAAGTTATCGCTCAAAAGGGGTGTCGAATTTAGTGTTGAGGAAGAGGAAAAGTATAACAAGTGGTTTGTTAAAAAGTATTCAAAAATTCTCAAAGGAAAGCGGGGTGATAAAGATGGCAAAAGATCCAAAAGCAAAAAGGGTAACCATTGAGCTTTACGCATGGACGATACCGCTTTTGCTGGGTGCTGCAAGACTTGGCACTTGGGCTGAACGCTGGTGTGCACATTTAGCTCAGACATCGTGTGGCACTTACGACACTCACTCATTGAGGTGGGCGAGACGAGTTAATTTCATAATTGACGATATAAAAAAGCAAACCGGGATTAAATCGGAAGATAAAGAATATGGTGAACTGATAGAAGTTGTAGATGACATCGAGGCTATGGTAGCAGAAAAATGTGAGATGTTTACCAAAGCACTTGAGAAACACTACGAAAGGCAGTACAAGAAATTTCTCAAAGAAGAACAAGAGAAAAACAAATCAAACAAGGTGGAAAAGTAAAAGTTTTAGGATAGTTAACAAGCATAAGTTCCAGGTTCAGGTTTAGTCCGACCGCAGTTTAAATTGCGAGGGTCGGGTTGCACCATGCCTATTGTGGCATGACGCTGGTCTAGTTTGACTAGGCGGACAGAAAAGCTCGCAAGCTAACCTGGAACGTGGTGATGGCCTAGCAGCATCTAGGACTCGAACGAAATGAAACATATAAATATGAGCATAAACACAAATATGAGGCACATATGGTTAGTAGAAGGACGGGGGTACTCACGTCAAACAAGTCCCGTCTCCCTAAGGTGAAAAAAACTTAGGCTGATAGGTTGACCGCGAGTAGACCGAGAGAAATCGGACTTCCTACTTACGTTAAAGGTACTGAACTTAGGCAGTACTAGTTCCTCTGTGGCTCTGCTCGTCCGAAATGTAGCAGGATATTATTAAAACAGAAAAGAATAAAAAGTTAAGTTATTTCACCAATACCACTTTTAGCATTTACATATAAGAAGTAGAGTCAAGTTCCATGTTTTAGCCTTGAATTGAAAGAGTCGATAAGAGTCTTGAGTTTAGAATAGGTTTTTTCTTACTTTTTGGATCAACAGTCCTCATTTTGTTAATAAGTCTTGAGAGTTTGATTTCCCTCATCATTAGTGAACCCATAATAACTAGAGATATGATTTAACTATTGGGTCTTTATGTGAACTCTTTAAGTAAAAAGTGTGAAGATTGTTTACCTACAATAATACCCCCCGTATTTGAGTGGTTACCCCGTGCCTTTATCGGAAAAAGTAATGATAATAAAATCACTCATTAATGATGGAATTGAGCTTGACATCGGCCTAAATATGTTATTAAATAGTAAATATAGAACTCTTTACGAGTTCTCAAGGTTTAGTAAAAGTTTCAGGTTTAGTTTAAGTAAAAGGCATAGTTTAAGTGGCGCGTTTTTTGCGTCGAGGGCTGTGCTTTTTTTATTGTTAAAAGAAACTTTTATGAAAACCGATAGTAGTAAAAACATTGACCTATTCGCTACCCGCTTGGCAGAGATACGACTCTCGGAACTTGGCCACAGATTTATCCCCGGCATTTATCCTGTTTATAAAAGACTGCGAAGAATAGTTTGGGCAAAAGCAATGATTATAAAAAGGGAGGCGGTGCTATGAAGACGGCGGTTTTATATTCCCGCGTGAGTTCAGATGAACAGCTAAAAGGTTTATCGCCTGATGTTCAAAAAGACTTATGTAAAAAATGGGCTAAAGAAAACGGATATAGAATTGTCGGGGTGTTTGAAGACGGAGGCAAAAGTGGCACCAAAACCGTCGGCCGTGACGGACTCGATGACATGATAATTTTCTGTCAGCAGGAAAGGGTAAATGTTGCCCTAGTAGTCGATACGGACAGAATCGCCAGAAATGAAGTCGACCATTTCTTTATCAAAAATGAACTGAAAAAAGGCGGAACGCAGCTGATTGCCATCAATCAGCCGATGATAAATGATTCTCCCGAAGGTCAATTCTTTGAAACGATCCTAGCAGGAACAAACGCTTTTTACTCCAGACTTTTAGGAAGAAAAGTAAAAAAGAGTCTTGAGAAAAAATGCCAGTTAGGCGATTTTCCAGGCTGGGCACCATTGGGATATTTGAATGTAAATAAAGGCTCAGAAGAAAAACCTCATAAAGTAGTAGAAATTGATCCTGTAAAAGGACCTTTGATAACCGAAATGTTTCGTCTTTATTCTACTGGTAACTATCCTGTCGATACTTTGGGCGACCTGATGTATGAGAAGGGACTAAGATCCAAGAATAATAAAAGAGTTTACAGAAGCATTATGTACCATATGCTAAAAAATCCTTTTTACATTGGTATGTTTCGATATAACGGCGAGGTGATAAAAGGTAACCACAAACCGCTTACTACTCCCGAAATATTTGAAGCCTGTCAAAGAATTTGCAGCCTCAATAATCAAAATGCTTGTCGGAGACGAAAGTATAAGTGGTTACTTAATGGCTTTGCGTATTGTCAGGAAGACAACGCGCGCTTGTGCGGCGATTGGAACAGGGTTAAGAAAAAAGCATACTACCACGGCAATCCTTTGCGAGGCTGCCGCCACTACACTCCTCTGGGGGATTTGGAAGAGCAGGTAATTGAAGAGCTTGAGAAAATCCAGTTTACCGAAGAATTTACAGGGCAAGTAATTGATAAAGCCAAATCACTTGTCAATCGTTCAAGAGAGGCAAAGGACAAAGATATTCAGGCGGTGCGAAACGCCGTTAAAATGCTTGAAGCCAAGCGAAATGTGCTGGAAGATAGCCTGCTAGACGGCACCATTGATAAAGAAACGTTTAAACGCAAGCATAACGAGCTGAACATCGATATTCAAAACAGGGAGAGTGAACTTGCCACCATTGAAAATGAGGGCGGGTTTGATGTTGATGCCACGATTGCTATTCTTGATCTGGTCAATAACATCGGTGAAACCTTCAGAAACGCCAATTTCGAAGCAAAGCGGCATTACTTATCGATTTTCTTTGAAAGAATAGAGGTTAAGGACAAAAAGATAGCAAGAGTAATCTACACGCCCTTGTTCCAAAACTTGATAAATACGCACAAAGTTAGAATAAGGACTAACTTGCTCCCCCGGTAGGATTCGAACCTACAACCTCGTTCTTACTCGTATCCTGATATTTCTATCAGACGATGGACTACATCTTGTCCGTGCCCTAAAAGGGGATAGGACTTGGGTGCATAGTCTCTGAACCTTCCCCGTGAGATAATTTTATATCTCATGGGGCTCGGCTGCGGGTTACCTCGTCTTGCGACAGGGGCTTCACGCAATTCTCCCAATTTTCTCTTCAGTGTTTCCACTGAAGGCTGCTAAGAAATCACAGGAACTCGCTCTACCATTGAGCTACAGGGGATTATAAATTTGTAAAGTACAGGTGCATTATATCAAAGCGTGGCTGATTCTGGAAGCTCTATTAATCCACCATGAATTTCTCTATGGCAATTGGAGCATACTAAAATGCATTTATCCAACTCAGTCTTCACTCTTTTCCATGATCTCGTGTAACCTTTGTTTCCAATACTAAAGTTGGGGGAGTGAATATTGTGCACTACATGATGAAAGTCGAGCGCTCCTGGGTATTGGTTGTAACCACAAATCTGACACTTACCGCCCTTGTATTGAATTGACATTAATTTTATTTTCCTTCTTCGCTTGGCTACAGCCTGAACCATGTAAGCCGCTCGGTTCTTATACTTTCGGGTTTCTTTCGGCATTAATTAATATTAGAATTTGCCGAAAGTAATGTCAATGTGTTTTTTTAGCTTCAGTCTAGGCTCCTTCTGTTATAATTTAATATATGGAAATAAGTGGATTTTATGGCGAAGTACTGTCGACATTGGGGTTTAGTAGATATGAGTATAGAAGGCCAATTGATTTGCCTAGTTACAAAATCTATTCCTCTCCCGAATCCCATAAAGGTGTTTTCCAAAATGCCATAGATATTGCAGTGCCAGATCCAAATATCCAGAAAACTGTTGTATTTTCTCCAATTTCAGGAGTAATTGAAGGTGTTACTATGGGAAACACTGTATGGGGGCCAACTGAAGACTTTCGACTATACCTGAATTTTGTGAACATACGTCCAAGTTCACAAAGCCTTGAATTTGTTGAAGTTGCACACCTAGCTCCTTTTGTTGATGATATTGGTAATGAGAAGATCCTTAAAGTTGGAGACAGAGTTACGGTCGGGGAACCTATTGCAACTGTGGGAATCAATGGTTGGACAACAAGGGACGGTGACGGTAAGCCCACGTCCCATGTACACATTATGGTAGGACAGTGGAAAGATGGTGCGCGATGGGGTAAAAGAAATAACTTCAAAAGTCTTAAGATCAGATGGATGAAAGGTTTGGGACTTGCTTAAGCTTTTGTTTTGAAATCTAAAGCTGCCGAATTTATGCAGTACCTTAAACCTGTTGTTTCCTTGGGGCCGTCTTCAAAAAGGTGGCCCAAGTGTGCTCCGCAATTCGCGCAAACCACTTCGGTTCGGGTCATTCCATGGCTTTCGTCTTCTTGTAATTTTACATTTCCTTTTGTTGCAACGTCCCAAAAAGAGGGCCAGCCGGAACCTGAGTCGAACTGTGTTTCAGAGGAAAAGAGGAGATTATTGCAAACCACGCAGTAATACATCCCATCATCCTTTTTATGAACAAACTCACCACTAAACGGAGCCTCAGTTGCTTTGTTTTGGGTAACTTCGTAAGAAAGGGGGGTGAGTTTGCTTTTAATATTTTTCTTATCTGGCTTCATATAAGTATTATAACTAAACGCAGACCGAACCAGCCTCTTCTTTTGTTAGACCGCAGTGCGGGCACTTGGTTGTTCCTCTGCCCGATTCAATTAAACCTTTGCACCTAGGACATTCAAAAGGTGCCATTAAAAGAGAACCTTCAAACATGACTGTAAAGGCACTTGCAAGATCACACTTTGGTGTGCGGCCGCCTATAAGTTGTGTTTTACTAAGCGAGTTATATAACGCTCGCTCGGTTGATTGCCTGTTGGCATAGTAGGGTAGTGTTATTATAACATCCGAAACCTTCGCAAGAGTATCGGTCTTTATTTCTATATCCTTTCCGCTTTTAATTAATTCTAACTGCCCAGACTCCTGTGTTAATAGTGCGTAGAGTAGCGGTATCTGATCTGCTTCAAGTAGAAACGCATTTGACCGAAGAGTGTCGGTATTGCCACTAAATCCGGTAAGCTGAAAAGCAAAATCTAAAACCTGCTCGTTTTCCCATTTCAGTATAATGGCACGGTTTAATACCGAGATCTCGCTAGGAGTTTCTGCAATATTATCGATCAATACAATCTTGGTATTTTGATATTTATCCTCTTGACTTGGTGGACTGATCCAGATTATGAATCTGTTATCGTTTTGGGGTATTAATTCCTGAATTCTTCTAAAACCATCTAGCTCCAAATAATCGGTTGGTGTCTCAAGGCGTATATAGTTTTCAACTGGGCTGCCGTTTTGGGGGAGAACCAATTTTCCTGATAGCTTGTCGAAGGTAAATATATATGGATCGGGGATGCGCCTCGTTTCGTGGGAATATGAAGCAGCCTCTTGGACAAGTTGGGAATAATTGGTTAATGACTCTATGCTCATCTTGCTCGAGAAAACGATTGCTAGTTTTCCGGCTTTTCGACTCATTTTATTCGCTCAGAGCTATAGCTTTCCTACCCTGCTATAGTGGTGAGCGCAGTCGAACCACGGTTGCGGCACAGCTCCCGAATTTAACGGGATTCCTTAAACACAATCTAAAAATCATTATGCCGATAAAAACTATTTAGTCAAGATTTTATTGGTGATAATATGATTGTAATGAGTGACTCGGTTAAGACTAAAGCAGCACTTCTTCGTGATTCTGTTTTTGCAGCAAATGACGGGATAATTACAACCTTTGCGGTAATAACCGGGGCTGTTGGCGCATCGCTATCCTTTTCAGTAATTATTGTTTTAGGGCTCGCAAATCTCTTGGCCGATGGCTTTTCAATGGCAAGTGGAATTTACATGGGAGTTAAAAGTGAGGCGGACTACGAGCGGGCAAGCGGGGGAGTAAAAGAGTTTCGTGACACCTCGTTGCTTCAAGGTTTTGTAACGTTTGCTGCTTTTGCTATAGCGGGATTTGTGCCCTTAATACCTTTTTTGTTTTCTTTTCGGATGGCGCTTGAGAGTTCGGTTATTTTTGTTGCAATTGCGCTTTTTTCTGTAGGAGTAATCAAAGGTTTTTACACGAAAAAGCATTGGCTAGTAAGTGGTTTTCAGGTTTTATTTATAGGTGGTACGGCGGCGCTTATTGCGTATACGGTTGGCTTTTTGGTAAGGCGATATTTGCTCTAACAAAAGGGGGTGAGACATTTGCTTAAAGGTAAATCAGCGGAACAAATTTCCTCAGCATTAATGCTTGGCAGTTTGGGGGCTATATTATTGGCCGGTTTAGGATATTTGGGTACGGATATTTGGCTTGCCTCAACCCAGTGGTTATTGGTGGCTGCGGTATTGGCGCTTTTTGGGGTATACCTTAAAAAATGAGGCTAGCGGAAATAATGCGGTAAATATGCGGAAAAAGATCGAGAAACAGCCTTGTCCAAAATGCGGTAGTAGCATGGGTGTTTTGGCAGGTTCGAAAGATGCGATATGTAAAAACTGTGGCTACAAGGATCCTTGTTGTGAATAATATCAATTGGTACTTGGGTGGTGCGTTGGGGAAATGTTGACAATACTTTGGCAAAATGCTATTTTGCGCTTGTGGAGAGAAGAAATACCGTTCTAGGGGCAATTGTACTTATCCTCATTGTTTTGGGTTTGATTTGGTACACCCGTACCAGACAACCTGAGCAGATAACTGACCTCCCCACACCTTCACCGACTCAGCAATTAGAGGACAGGTTTAATACCCAAATTCCTGAAGGGGCAGAGCGAACCAACCTAAGTCCTGTTAATGGGGAAGGAAGTGGTTTAGCCACAAGGAGGGTCGAAAACGGAAGGCTTGAGCATACGGTTTTGGCAGAGCTACCAGACCCGGCGGTAGGTGAGTTTTATCAGGGTTGGTTAATTCGGGGGCAGGAAGGTGATGAAAATTATGACGTTGTTAAGACTTCGAGAATGCGCCTTGCCAAGGCCGGGTTTGTGCTTGATTATGTTGTAAATCAGGACCTACTGGACCATAACCGAGTTTTAATTAGCCGCGAAAGAGTAGATGATTCTAATGTTGAAACAGCGGTCCTGCAAGGCGAATTCTAATTTTTAGTATTTAGTAACCTTCGTTTTCCCCGTAAGCTTCCTCTTGAGCCCCACCCCAGTCAATGTAAATTTCGTTCTCCTGGTAAGGGTAGGTATCCTCTTCTTCGTGAGAGTGGGGCACCAGGTTGAGCGTAGCCACTATTAATGCTATGCCCAAAAGAAACGGAGTGAGAATTGCTATTGTCTTTTTCTTGCTAACACCGTCAATTTCAGGCAGAAAATCGCTTGCCCCCAAATAAAGGAAGAGCCCCGCGGAAAAAGCCAGCAATATTCCGATAATTGGTCCTTCTTGAAAGAAAAACATAACCATAAAAGCGCCAATAATGGTAGTTGATGCAGAAAGAAGATTAACTATAAAAATTGATAGCTTTTTCCAGCCAACTTTAAGAAGGATTCCAAAGTCGCTAATCTCATGGGGGACTTCGTGTAAGAACGTTGATATTGCAGTTACCAAGCCCAAGCCAGGAGCAGCAAAAAAGCTAGCAGCGATCGCAACGCCGTCAATAAAATTGTGAATTGTATCGCCGATTATGACCAAAGGCACCGCACTTTTGTATTTTTGCGAGGCTTCGTCGGAATGGTGATGGCGTACTTTGAAGAATAAATTTTCAAACAAATAGGCTGTAACAAATGTAATTAACACAATTAAAAAGGCAGATTCGTCAAGAATATGTACAGCTTCGGGCATTAAACCAATCAGTGCAACACTCAACAAGACTCCTGAAGCAAAGGGTACAGAGTGCTTTTCAAGAAAGCTGGCCCAGCGATCGTTAAATAAGAATACAATCCCCCCAACCAGGGCAATAACGCTTCCTAGCAGTGCAAGTAAAAATAGGTGTAAGGCCTCGTTCATATTATTTGCAACTTGGGCAAACTCCAAAAAACTCCAGATTGTGGCTGTTGATTACAAACCCTTGCTCTTTAACCTGTTTTGTCAGTTTGTCAATCGACTTTTCGATATTTGCGCTTGAAACCTCGGATACTTTACCACAGTCTTTGCAAACCAGATGGTGGTGGTGGGGGAGAAGTGTTGACTCGTAGGCAACAACAGATCGCTTTATCTGGACGGGCTTTATAATCCCCTGGTTATTTAAAAATTTAAGTTCGCGGTAGACGGTGGTTTTATTTACAACCACACCTTTTTCTTTTAGCTTTTCGCGAACCTCCCTTGCGCTTAACGGGGAGGTGGTGTCGGAAAACATAAAAATTAATGTTAGCCTTGCTTTTGTTAACCTGTGTCCATCTCTTCTTAGTTTTCGGATTTGATCGGTACGTGTTTGCATACTAAGTATGTTATTGCAAACTAGTTGCATTTGTCAACTTTCAAATCGATCTGTGTCTTGACAGTGGTGAGTTTATGGTTATGATAGGGTAATGGAAGACGGCCAAACTCCAAAAAGTAGCAATAATATGATTATTATTGCAGTAGTTCTTCTTATAGCACTCGTTGGGATCGGGGTTTTTGTGGTTACACGAATGCAGGGGACCACCAATACTGCTCAGGAAGTTGCGGCAAGCCCTATGCCACAAGCAGTTCCGGGTGAAGAGGTGCCCGAGCAAGTGGCAGTTCGGGAAATTACGGTTGAAGGGCGAGATTATTCTTTTGCTCCCGCCTCAATTAATGTCACACAGGGGGAAAGAGTTCGGGTCATGTTCATTAATAGAGGTGCAATGCCCCATGATTTTGTGATTGATGAGTTGGGTGTTGCAACCCGCATTATTAACCCAGGACAAACTGATGTGGTAGAATTTACGGCTTCAGATTCGGGTAGTTTCACTTATTACTGTAGTGTGGGTAATCATCGTGCACTTGGTATGGTTGGTAGCCTTTCAGTTGAATAATGCAATTTACAATATACTCGACGACCACATGTCCTTATTGCCAGATGTTTAAGGGATACCTCAGCGAAAAAAATATTTCATTTACCGAAAAACTGGTTGATCAGGACGATGAGGCAAGAGCGGAAATGATGAGTAAGTCAGAAGGTTTTTTAGGAGTTCCTTTTGCAGTTGTTACAAAAGACGACGGTAGTAGTGAAACAGTAGTGGGCTTTGACAAGGGTAAAATTGACTCCATCTTAGGATCGGCCTGAACCCATTATCCCACTTGTGGGGTATTTGATACTCATGCTACTCTAATCAAAATGATATTTGTTAACTTCAAGGCGTACGAAGAAGGTTCCGGCCAGCGGGCGGTTACCTTGGCAAAGATAATTCAAGAGGTTTCCTACGAAACGCAAATTAAAATTATTCCTGTTGTGCAGATAATTGACGCCGAGATGGTTGTTAATTCTGTTGCGATTGATGTTTGGATGCAACACATCGACCCCATATCCTATGGCCCATATTCTGGTTGGACGCTTCCAGAAGAAGCTGTTCGTGCGGGGATCAAGGGTGTCTTTTTGAACCATTCTGAACATAAATTTCCTGATAAAGGAGAGCTTGGTAAGGCTGTTGCAAGATGTCGCGAGGTGGACCTTAAGACTCTGGTTTTCGCTGAGGACTTAGATGAGCTTAATGTGGTGTGTGGGCTTAAACCAAACTTTGTTTCCTATGAACCACCGGAATTAATTGGGGCAACGGATACCTCAGTTGCAACCGCCCAGCCTGAAATCGTGGGGAAGGCCGTTGAAATTGCCAATAAACATGATCTACCAATAATAATTGGTGCGGGTATTCATTCAAAGGATGATGTTTCCAAATGTCGCGAGCTGGGCGGGGTGGGGGTTGCAGTTGCCAAGGATATTCTTAAGGCTGAAGACCCGCGATCGGAGCTCCTTGATTTAGTAGAGGGTTTTAAGTGATAAACAGAACCAGAGAATTCGGAACCTTTATACTTTTTTGTCTTCTGTTTTTTCTGAGTAGTAGTCCTGCCTTAGCGCAAGAGAAAAGTTACTCAATACCTTCGGTAACCATAAAAGCAATCTTAAACCCAGATGGCTCAATGATTGTTGAAGAGGAAAGAGTCTACAGTTTTAATGGGGATTTCAGCTTTGCATATCTTGAAATTGATAAATCACTGAAAAGCTATACTGGAAGGAGCGAACCCTATAAATTAGAAAACTTCAATCTGTGTGGCACGGTGTGTTTCAGATTAATCACAAAAGAGGTTGGTGAAGCACTTTCGCTTTCTCAAAGGCAAGGTGAGTTTGCAAATACATTCTATGTTGATGAAAGGCCTAATTCTTACTATATAAAGTGGTTTTACAAGGCAAATAACGAGACCAAAGTATTTCGATTAATTTATCGTGTTCCTAATGCGGTCACGCTTCACAGTGACACGGCCGAACTTTATTGGAAGTTTGTGGGCGACAGGTGGGAAGTTTCGCACGGAGTTATCAATGTGAATCTCGAGCTTCCAGTTGGTATATCGGGCGACCAAATTCAAGCCTGGTTGCATGGCGGAGAAGGTGGTATGGTTTCGATACCTTCAAACAAGGAAATTACATTTACTGCAAACTCACTACCGCGCGGCAAACTTTTTGAGGGTAGGGTGGTTTTACCGAAAGAGGTTTTTACCAGTGGAGCAAATGGCCTGGTAAGCAAGGAGTTTATTTACAAAGAAGAGGAAGGCTTTATCCGCGACACGCTTAATCAACAAAGAAAGGAAAGGTTAATGGAATGGCTTGTGATGCTGTTTCCGGTAGGAATAGTCTTTGCAAGCAGTGCAGTGTTTGTTAATTTTTTAATTACATTCCTGAAATACGGTAAAGATAAGCCTTTGCCTGTTGTAAACCTTTCCGGCAAGCTCTGGGAGCCGCCGAGTGATATTGATCCAACACAAGTAGAACAACTTATTAACGGATCAAAGGCCATAACCCCCAAATCATTTACTGCAACAATACTAAATCTGATTAGAAAAAAAGTAATAAAAATCTCCAAAAGTTTACATAAAACAGGCACAATTATAAAAAGGGATAACTACTTTTTGGAAAGAGTTTCTGAATCAGGTGATCTGAGTAGTGTTGAAAGTGAGGTTTATGCCTACTTATTTGAGGATATTGGTGAGGGATGGGTGACGAGCAAAGACGGAAAAAGAACTTTAGGAGTTGGTTTTGATAAAATAGTAAATTATGCAAGAACATACAAGCAGCTTAGCTACGCCTTCTTTAAGAAAATCGAAGAATTAAGCCTAAAGGAAAATCTGGTTGAAGGTTTTTTTGACCGCGTTTCACACGAGGTTTCTAAAAATAGTTCGCATTTAGCAATTCTATCTATACTATTGTTCGTACAGATTGTGTTTTTCAATGCCATTGGCGCAATATCCCAGAACAGCATTTTGTTTGTTCTTAATGGAATAAGTTGTGGTGTTCTTGTAATTTCTTTGTTGTTAGGGTCGATTATAAAATCTCGCGGGGAAAAAAGAACCGACTTGGGGTTAAATGAAGCTGCAAACTGGCTTGCCTTTAAGAAATACCTTGAGGAATACTCGGTTACAAAGAAATACCCAATTGATTCAGTTATTCTTTGGGAAAAATATTTGGTTTACGGGACAGTTCTTGGCATTTCTGAAAAAGCGCTATCTCAGCTTCCGGTAAAGTTTAGCCCAGCTGACTCGCGCGCCGTTTCTTCATATTGGGCGGGAAGTCACTTTGCAAGCGGGGGGGCGAGCAGTTTTAGCTCTCTCTCAAGTGTAATGAGCTCGCTTTCAAGTTCGGTATCTACCAGTTATGGAGCCTCTGGTACCGGTTCTTCGGGGGGTTCCTCGGGTGGCGGTGGCGGCGGAGGAGGGGGTGGTGGCGGAGGAGCCGGATAGGAAATATAATGAAACTATGAAAATTTATTTGGGTGCGGATCATCGGGGGTTTGAAATGAAAGAGAAAATTGCCAGGTGGCTGTTTGAGTGGGGATATAAGTTTACTGATTTGGGGGCGTACTTTTTGGACCCGGCAGATGATTACACACTTTTTGCTGAAAGAGTTGCTTCCTTGGTTGGAGTAGAAGAGGGTTCAAAGGGCATTTTGCTTTGTGGTAGCGGAGTAGGAGTGGATGTTACCGCTAATAAATTTGACGGTGTGCGTGCCTCAATTGGAAAGAGCGCTGAACAAGTTGCAGCGGGAAGGAGCGACGATGACATGAATGTCTTGGTTCTAGCAGCAGATTATACGCAAGATGAGGAAGCGTGGCAGATGGTTAAGATCTTTTTAGATACTGAGTTTGCAGGCAATGAGAAACACAAAAAGCGCCTTCGGGATATCGAGAAAATTGAAGCTAACAACTAACGCGCTCTAATCGCTCGTAAACCTTGCAGTACTGCCTATTGTGTCTGTAAGTATGTCCCGGGTGGTTTCTCCTGTTGTGGGGTTGTATTTACGTCCAGAGCTAATAGAAACGGTAACTATGGTGTTGCCACTTGATATAATGATTGGGCTTATGTAGCCCCCCTGCCAGTAAGATGGATCCTGCCAGAAGTCGAGGGCCTCAACCGATCCGAGGCTAACCTCTTTTGGGAGTGAATGTCTTAATATTTCACCCGCTGACTCTCCTGAGTTCTTACTCAGCCGCTCTATAAACCACTCCCTACGTGATCCGCCACCATATGTATATCTGGAAATTAGCACCCTTGGTTTGTTTGTGGCGACTAATTCAACTGAATTTTCAGTATTCTGAGTAATGTAGTCTGGTGGATATTTAAAAGAAACATTGTTGATCGAGGCAACTTTCCAATTGGCAGTGTCCAGCAGCTTCAAACTCGTTGCCGGTGAGACGCTGGGATTAGCTGAAAAACTAAGCGAGGGCAGTATGGTGTTTATGCTGTTTTGAGGGCCAACTAGTATGTAGGTGTACCGCGGGTGGTTTATGATTATTGCACTATAGTTTTCAGATTGGTTGGGGGACACTAGTAGATCATAGTCCAGGCGTCGTGCAGTAAATGAGGCAACCTTAATGGATTCCTCAGCTTTAATAGAATCAGCCACATGGCCTACAGTTTTAACCTTATTATGCTCAATTTCGCTTTCAAAACTTGATGAAGAAACAATGACTTTAATTGCTTCGTAGTATTCACCACTTGGTTTTGCGAATGTAGTTTGGTGAATAAAAGTGTCAACTGCAGTTCCTGCTTCTTCGGTGGGCGCAAGTTCGCCTGGATACTCAAGCGAATAGCTATAAGCCGTGTTTATATAAGTTTTATAATTTTGGTTAGAAGAGGTTTCGGAAACGTCTTTACTGGTCCTGGCCAAATCTATCTGAGCTTGGGTTATTTTTGGAAAGTAAACCTTTGATACAATTTTATCTCGTGTTAATTCCCAAGCTTTGCCAGGTTTTGAAATAACTTCGTAGGTTTTTATATTCATTTCTTCTTTAACCCCAATTACGATACCAATAAATTGACTAAAACCGCCCCCTTCTACGGGCTTAAAGATAATCACATCTCCAACTGCTGGCTCTCTAACTAGAAACGTTACTTTCTCGGAAAACAATTGTTTATTTGGAAAAGGCTCAACTGCGTCCGGCATGGCTTTGGCGGGGATAATGAGTGTATTTAAAACAACAATAGCCAAAACAACGAATGCGATAATGGGCCCAGTGATTCGCTTGATAAGCTTAGATGCCTTTTTCCTTCTTGTCAGTTTTTCTGGGTGGTCTGGTGTTATGCTTGGAGCAGGGGGTAGTGTATTTTGCAACACCTCGGAATTATTTATTTCCATATGCATATTATAGCAACAAATATCTATTGCATACCGGTTATTGCTTGCTACATACTAGATATGTAATGAATCTTCCAAAGCTTTCTGATTTTGAATTTGCAGGCAAGCGCGTGATTGTGAGAGTTGATCTGGATGTGCCGATTGAAAATGATGAAGTTAAAGAAAAATACAGGCTTGAAGCATGGAAGCCAACCGTTGACTACCTGATGAAAAGTGGAGCGGAAAAGATAATTTTGATGGGCCATATGGGTAGACCCGCAGAGGGAGAAAGAATTTCAACTGAAATTGTTGCTTCACTTGTAGACGCCACATTCGTACCCGGGGAAATAACCCAAAATATGCAATTACCGCAGGATTCGAAGCTAGTACTCCTTGAGAACTTGAGATTCAATAAGGGCGAGGAAGAAAACAGCACAGAATTTGCCGAAAACCTCGCCTCATTGGGGGATTATTATATTAATGATGCTTTTGCTACCAGTCATCGTGAACACGCTTCATTTATTGGTTTACCCAAATTATTACCGCACGCCGCAGGCATTAGGCTGGTCGAGGAAGTAGAGCACTTATCCAAGGTTTTTGAGAACCCCGAAAAGCCTGTTGTGACACTGTTAAGCGGGATTAAAAAGGATAAATTGGATATGATTAAGCCTCTGGAGGAGATTTCAGACAGAGTTTTGGTTGGAGGAAGACTGCCAGACTATCTGGGGGATGAAGCACTTGTTAGTGTACGTATTCAGAGAGATAAGAAGACAATTATTGCTAACTTGAATATAGATAAGGAAGATATATCACTAAATACCGCCGAGCGGTTCAGCGAAGAGGTTAAAAAGGCCGGCACAATTGTTCTGGCAGGAGTTTTGGGCAAGTACGAAGACGAGGGCCACAGACAAGGAACGGAAAAGGTGTTTCGTGCAATTGCGGAGTCTGGTGCATATAAAGTGGCAGGAGGTGGAGATACCATTGCTGCAATAAACATGTTTGACCTCAAGGACAAATTTGACTGGGTTTCTGTAGGGGGAGGAGCAATGATTGAGCTTTTGACAAAGAAAACTCTACCAGGCATCGAGATTTTGTTAACCTCATGAACAGGTTAAACCTTAAGTTCTTTGAAGCTTGCTACAATTAACCCCGCACTCCAGGCAAATGGGACCTCTGCTTTATAAAAGAGTCTCTTAACTGGTTTATTGTCACGTCCGTAAATTTCGTGCACACCGTTTGAGTTACTAATAATGGTTGATAATCTATTCAAAATACTGAGTGACATACCTTTGTTTATATTGCGAAATGCAATTGCCGATATCGCGCCAAGCCAAAGCCATGCAAAACCGTTATTGTGGTAACCTGCAATTCCTGCAATTTTAACTAAAGGAAAGAAGGCCTTACTTTTGTATTCGGGGAAGTTGGTTCTGCTGGGTACGGGTTTTTGTAAACCCAGACTTGAATAATAGCTTAGAATTTTCCTTTTTCTAATTGGAGAATAGAGGTTCCACATACAACCAAGCAAATTCCCATCAACTGAGAAAATATTACTTACTAAACCATTATGGGCAGAATCAGCATAGAATTTACCGTTCCAGAATGTTTCATCTATACTTTTTTTTACGACTTGAGACTCTTTTTGGGTCTCTTTGGCCAGCGCAGCTTTATTAACTGTTGTGTATATAAAATTTAGGGAAACAAGGGATTTCCAGTAAAGAACATTGGCATATAGCCCCAGGCCTTCTTTGTTAATGCTATCCATCCAGTCTGCGTATCCCAATTGATTTAGCAAGCCATATTTAGTCTGTGTCTTGTTCCACCGGGCAGCAAGAGTTATGTTATTACTAATATTTTTGATAAAGCCAATATCTTTAGTTTCACTAAGATAATTAGCGCAGGTAATAATATAGAGGCTGTTACTATCAATGGGGTAGACCTTGCGGCTCGTTAAGTTTAAAACAGAATATAGCACATGCTGGTGATAGTGGGGGGTGAGCGCAGTTTTAATTTTTAAACCCATAAATCCTGGCTCAAGTAAAGTATCTGAAATTCTCAGTGGAATTTGACCATTTCTATTTTGATGTTTTGTAAAAAGAAGTATGTTATTTTTTACAATTTCATAATCCTTGAGCTTAAGAGATCCAATACTTGCGAAAAACGAATCTCGTGCCCAGAAATCGGCAAACTGGTTTTTGCCTGCTCTAATACCCACCAGATTTTCATCGTAGCATTGTCTTAACGACTCAGTTGCAAGTGTAAACCCTTTAGTCAAAAGAGGTGGAGTATTTTTCATTAATAATCTAATCTGTCATACGGCTGGCTTCTAGTGAAGTTTAAATTGACCTACATCTGTAACTTTCATTGCTCCATTCTTTTGCCAAAAAACCTCTAAGCTTTACGATTTCATTAGCTATACTTAAGCCGCTTTTCCTGTGTGGTTTGATTGTCTTTTTAATGTTTTTTATTTTAATTTTTAGCAGTTGAGAATGACTCATTATTTTTTCTAGCATCTTAATGGCTTTATAGGGATCTTCAATTACCCAGCCCACATTTTGTTTTTTAATAAATGTGAGATTTCCTTCCTCTTGGCCGGGGAGGCAACCTGTTGCCAGAAACGGCTTTTTGAGATGTAAGGACTCAAAGAGAAAATTTGGTCCGGCCTTACCTATAACCATATCGCACGAGTTCATCAGGCTGGCAATGTTTGTGGTGTAGGGAATCACAAAAAAGGTGAAAGGAAAATGTTTGGCAACTTCAGTTACCTTTTTAACCAAGATGGGGTTGTGGCCCGTGTTGACAATAAATTGACATCTCTGTTGCAATATTTTACTGGCACTAATGGCCAGACAAAGCTCATAAAGCTTTCCCCCGCCTTGACCTGAGCCACCGATAAATACTGTAAATTTGTTGTTGCTTAGGCCAAGTGTGCTTTTTGTAGTTTCTGCCGAACTTATTACTTTGAAGAAACGACTGCGAGTAAGCCAGCCTACAGTCCTAATTTTGTTTGGTGGAATTTTGTGCTTTACTGCGCTTTTTGTTGCTTGAACAGTGGGAGATAAGTACAGATCAGCATTTCGAAAAGTAAACCAAGCCGGATGTAGAGAGAATGGGTCTGCAAAATGAATAATTTTCTTGAAGTGGTGGATTGGTTTTTTGTATGCCGACAGTTCAGCAGTTATAAATGGGTGATTGGAAATAACCAAATTAGGTTTAAAGCTGGCAAAATGGGAGGATAGTTTGCCTTGTACTGTTATTGAATTGATATGATGGATTAGCTGGGCCGTTCTGGGGTGGGCCGTTGCTTTATAGCTGAAACCCCACAAATTTTGCCAATCCCTCCCAAGCTTCTCATATATCTTGCTATGCATCTCAGGCAACGGGTCAAAGAGCTCAACAGTGAACTGCCCAGGATAATATTCCTCCAGTGCCTCTGCTGTTCCCAGCGCGAGACTAAGATGACCACCACCGGTTTTGGAATATAAGATGCTTACCTTGGTTTTTTTCATTTTATTTTTGCAACACTCAGACCAACAGCTTCCCGTCCCCACACCCATCCATTTCGGGCATTATAATAAATTCTAAGCTCATTACCAAAACTTTTGAGATCACCAACGTACACATGCGATCTCTTCCACTCTTTATCTGGTTTTACGATGGGTCCACTTATAGATTCCCAGTGTAGTCCGTCCTGGGAGCGTGTAAAGCGGATTGAGGCCGTCGACTTTCTTGTTTTGGGGTTTTTGAATATACATGTTTGCAGGCCGATGTAGCCATTGTTGTGGCTATAGACCTTCATTGCTCTTTCTGGATGATATACACGATTAGCGCTGGCAGAGATATTTGTATATTTGTCATTGTCACCTGTATGTAATGGTTTAGAAATAAATTTATATGGACCAAATATATTCTTTGATTCTGCCACACCAAGATATCTAGGTTCGCAAAAACGGCAATCGGGGAGGTAGATAAGTCCTGCACTGTAGTATAGCCTGTATTTGTTACCAATCTTAATTAGACACGGGTTTCCGATATTGCCGTTTGACGGTGGGGTTTTATGCCACGATAATGTTGGCCTAACCATTACTTTTGGCTTGTCCCAATTTATCAAATCTTCTGAAGTAATAATCTCTAAATGCGAGTTGTAATAAGGAAAGTTTACTCTAAAAGGAGTTTTTCCAAGAACGTTAATTTTTTCGTAAATTAAGTAGTACTTTTTATTTTCATTGTAGATCCACGGTCTAAAGCCCATCCTGACAATTGTTTTGGACTGTTTTTTCCAGACCAGTCCCGTTTTTGATGTGTAATGGTAGAGGCCGAACATTCCATGAACAAACATGTGCCAAGTTTTGTCAGGTGACTCACTGGGAGTAAGTACTGATGGGTCTGCCAGTATCCAATCAGGAAAGGGGGGATTAATCAAGGGTGTGTCAGAGTAGTCTTGCCAGGTTAGATTTTTAGACAACATAATTTGGTGTGGATATTATTGATAATATATTAAAGACACTTTAGCAACAATTAAATCACTGACCAGAAGTTAAAATTGTAGTAAGATAATAAGGGAATGATAAAGATTGGCATTAATGGTTTTGGCAGAATTGGAAGAATTGCGTTTCGGATCGGTGTAGCTAAACACGCGGGGGATATAGAGTTTGCTGCAATAAACACTTCTGGCTCGATGGATACTTCTGGTTGGGCCCATTTAGTTAATAACGACACAATGTACCGCAGGTTTGAAAAGCCGGTTAAGGCTGAAGAAGTTAAAAAGCCGGATGAAGTAATCGACGATGATCCTCTAATTGGTTATCTAAGATACGATGACAAAAAAATTCCGGTCTTGGCCCAAAAGGATCCAGCAAAAATACCCTGGGGAAAGTATGGTGTTGATGTTGTAATTGAGGCTACTGGTAAGTTTGTTACTGAGGAGGATGCAAAAAAACATGCAGTAGGAGGTGCTCAAAGAGTAATTATTTCGGCACCTGTTAAAGGGGGCAATGTGGGGACATTTATTTTGGGTGTTAACGACTATGAGGGCGGTGCCGAGGTGTTATCAAACTCTTCCTGCACAACCAATTGTGTTGCACCAGTTGCTGCAGTTTTACATTCCAAATTCGGCATAGAAAAGGCAATGATGACAACAGTTCACAGTTACACAGACGATCAAAATTTGCAGGACAACTCTCACAAAGACTTAAGGCGCGCAAGAGCAGCTGCAGAGAATATTATCCCAACCTCAACGGGTGCTGCAATCTCAACGACGGAAACAATTCCTGAACTAAAAGGGCTTTTTGATGGTATGGCCATAAGAGTTCCAACAGCAACAGGCTCAATTACCGACTTTACACTAGTTCTTAAAAAGCAAATTGTCAGTGTCGAAGAGATTAACCAGGCATTTATCGATGCATCCGAAAACCCACTGTATAAGAGTATACTTGCGGTTTCAAACGAGCCGTTAGTATCAAGTGATATTATTGGAAGGAGTGAATCGGCAATAGTTGATTTAAGCTTAACTCAAGTGGTTGCCGGGAATATGGTTAAGGTTTTTGCATGGTATGATAATGAATGGGGATATGCCAACCGTTTGGTTGAACAGGTAGTAAGAGTCGGAAGAACCTTGGGGGCTTCAATTACCTCGCCAACTGATCCGTTGACACTCTCGTTTCAAAACTAATTTAAGCCTGCCATGGATCTAGACGCAAAAGAAATTAAAAATATTGCTTTTTTTGGAGATGCTAATATCCCGGAAAGCGACCCCACGTATACGGCAGCTTATGAAACTGCCAAGCTTCTTGCAGAAAACGGTTACATGATAGTTGATGGAGGAGGGCCTGGGGTCATGCATGCCGCGACAACTGGTGCCCAAGAGGCTGGAGGAGCAACGCTAACGGTTACATTTACTCCAGATAATGCACCGGGTTTTGAAGGTAAATATATTAAAAATGTTGCCGACAATGAGATAGTCACAACAAACTATATTGAACGCATGTTTAAGCTTATTGAATACGGCGATATGTTTGTGATTTTTAAGGGTGGTTCTGGAACAGTTTCTGAATTTGGAACTGCCTGGGTTTTGGCTAAACTCTATTACGGTAGGCACAAACCGTTCATTTTGTACGGGCACTTTTGGGCGGAAATTATTGATGCTTTCAGGAAAAACATGAATATAGACAGACATGAGCTTTCGGTATTTGAGATTGTAGAAAAACCTGAAGAAGTTTTGCGGGCAATTGTTAAATTTGAGTTAAGGCTAAGAGAGCGCGGTAAAGACAAATCCAAAGGAATCGATAGAGCTTTTAAAAAGTAATGGTTGATATTTCCGAGCTTCAAAAAATTACTATAAAGGTGCGGCAGGATATTCTTGATATGCTTATTCGTGCTAAAGCAGGGCATCCCGCGGGGTCTCTTGGGATGGTTGAGGTATTAACTGCTTTGTATTTTGGCGTTTTAAACCACAACCCGAAAAAGCCTGATTGGGAAGAGCGGGACAGGTTGATTCTTTCAAACGGACACATATGTCCTGCTAGATATGCGGTTATGGCCCAGGCCGGGTATTTCGACATCAAAGAGTTAAAAACATTTGGCCATTTGGGAAGCATTCTGCAAGGACACCCCGATAAAAGGTTTTTGCCGGCTTTGGAAACGACTTCTGGACCTTTGGGTTCAGGACTAGCACAAGCTGCTGGCATTGCGTATGCGGCCAGGATGGATGGGAAACGTTTCAGAACTTTCTGCATATGCTCAGACGGAGAGCACAATGAAGGTAACCATTGGGAGGCTGTTGCCTTCGCAGGTAAAAATAATTTATCGAATTTAACTTTGATAGTGGACCGGAATAATATCCAAATTGACGGATTCACGGAAGACGTAATGCCTCTTGAGCCGCTTGCTGATAAGTACAAAGCCTTTAATTGGAGTGTAATAGAGATTGACGGACATAATTTGCAGGCCGTCATCGATGCTGTAAACAAAGCAAGGGCTATCTTTGAAAACCCCACAGTTATTATTGCCCATACCACACCGGGAAAAGGCATTGATTTTATGGAAAATAACTACAAATGGCATAGTAAAACCTTATCAAAAGAAGAAGCTAAAGAAGCAATTAAGGAATTGAGAACATTACAAAGCAAAATCAAAAATTATGGTGAATAGTAAACAAAAGCTCTCAGATAAATTATTTAAAAAGGACATTGATGTTAAATTAATCCGTGACGGGTTTGGGGAAGGACTAGTTATTGCTGGGGAGAAGGACGAAAAGGTAGTGGTTTTAACGGCGGATTTGAAGGAATCAACAAGAGTAAATTTATTTGCAGACCGCTTCCCAGAAAGATTTATCGAAGTGGGAGTAGCAGAACAAGCATTAGTGACAGTTGCCTCGGGTATGGCCAATTACGGCAAGATTCCGTTTGTATCCTCATACGGCATATTTTCTCCTGGGAGGAATTGGGAGCAGATTAGAACCACAATTTGCATAGATAATTATTCGGTTAAAATAATAGGCGCACAGTCCGGCCTTAACATTGGCCATTATGGTGTCACACACCAAGGGCTTGAAGACGTTACTCTAATGCGCGCACTTCCTAATATGACCGTTGTTGTACCTGCTGATTACGAGGAAGCTAAAAAGGCAACAATTGAGATTGCCAAAATGCCTGGTCCTGCATACATGCGCCTTCCAAGGTCTGAAAGTCCGGTTTTTACGACAGAAGATTCTCCTTTTAAAGTGGGAAGAGCAGAGACTTTATGGGAGAGCAAGGATCCGCAGGTTGCAATTATTTCTTGCGGCTTGATGGTTTACGAAGCGCTGTTGGCAGCAAAAGAACTCGGAAAAAATGGCATTGAAGTTTTGGTTATAAACTCCCACGCTATTAAGCCACTGGATGAGCAGACAATTATTAGAGCAGCAAGAACTACAGGAGCGATTGTAACAGCAGAAGAGCATCAGGTGAATGGTGCGCTTGGGGGGGCAGTAGCCGAAACTCTAGCGAAAAATTATCCAGTACCAATTGAATTTATAGGAGTGCAAGATACTTTCGGGGAATCAGGGGAAGTTCACGAACTATTTGAAAAGCACGGTTTAACTTCAAAACACATCGCGGAAGCAGTTAAGAAAGTGATAGCCAGGAAGAACGCTTAAAGTTTGCAGATTTGTACACACATTAGAATGCACTGTGTTGCATTCGGGTCGTGCCTGCAAGGGGAAGCGCACTCATCAAATGTGCCACCAATCGATTTACACTGCGCTTCATTTATCCCACCACACTCTTTGTAAGTCTCATTCCAAGTTCCACCAGCGTTTGTACATGCAGTGTCTGAATTTGAGTTGACAGAACCCGTTGTCGAATCAAGAAACTGAAAGGTGGAGTATATATTGTTTATCAGCTCATGACTGACAAATACATATTCACCGAAAATCTCGTTTTCTTTGTGAAAACTTGAGCTTAAGGCAACAATGTAATCTCCGTTTGACGCTATTAACATTGGACCCTGGGATAAAACTCCGCACAAACCCGTTAAGATTACACCATCTAAATTCTCAACAACTTCGCTCAGTTCGGAAACTTCAATTGTGTCATAACAAAGTGACCCCTTTTGGTAGTTGATAACTCTTTGAGCATAATCTCTTGGTGAGATTTTGTCAGAATTATCAACTGCGGTAATAAAAATACCCTGTATTTGTCCCATATCAAATTTGGCAGGATCTGGTGTGAGTACTACTATTTCTGAGCTTTGCCCGGTTCCAGATGTCTCAATATCTCTAACTAGTTCCCGCCACTTATTTGGATATTGTATTGAAAAACCCACCTCTTCGTTTACATATGTCTCCCAATCAGCTGTCGGGTCGGGGGATTCAGTGGGTGTGGGGGAAGGAGAAGGTGGGTTATTGTTAGCAACTCGTTGATACGCAACATACCCGCCTGTTCCCAGTAGTGCAACTACCACTACTGCTAAAAGTATAAAAAGCAAGTTTTTAAATTTTGATGGCGGGGTTACAGGTGTAGTGGGTGGATCAGTTTGAATTGGTTGTGGGGTTTGTAAAGGTTCGGAAACTTGATTTTGTTGACTAACTGGTTCTTGTTGATTAGACACAACCGGCTGTGGGGCAGCTTGTTGAAGTTTGTTTGGGTTCATTTTATTTAGCCGGCTTGAAGGATTGTTCGATGGTTAGATAGCGGGAATTTGCGGCAAAATTACCACTCTTGCTTTTTAGTTCAATCATGTATGGATAAGGAAACTTAAATACGCCCTCGTTTATCATGCTGGCAAAAGAGGTAAACGAACTGTCGCAGGATCCATCCGTTTTTTCGCTTTTCCATGATAGTCTCTTGGAAGGATAATCGGCAATTTTTACTGCGTCGATTGTAAGGCAGGCACTACCTCCCCAGCCACCTTGGAAGTTTTGTACTACTCTTAGTGTCTCGCGATCATTTTCCAATACTACAGCCGAGGCGGTATTCCCTGTAGCAGCTTTCATATCATCTGGATAGCAAAAGCTAAAGTTAGCATTCTTGAACTCTTTAAATCCATTCTGGCAACCGGTCGTGCTGGTGGGGGATGGCGAGGGGCTTGCACTTATTAATTTAAATGTTCCCAGCATTGACTTAAATGTTTCTTTTAAAGCTTCCTGATTCATGTTGGGAGTATCCTCGTTATATGGCTGAAGCAAAAATGAAAGATAAGTATTTCCTTTTGCTATGTAGTAGGTTAGCGCGCCGGACCGGGAGGGAGCTTCGGTTGTGTACATAAACCCGAGATCATTTATAACCTCTTCCTGAGTTGGTACATTTGGCAGCTTGTTAACTGTTGAGACTGAGACTGAGTACCGTAGATCTCCCTCGAGTGGTGGAGCATTTAGATACACCAAATCTGGAGATCCAGTTGCAGGTTTATTTTCCTGCCAATCTGCCGGATACTTGATCTCAAAACCTTGGGCGGGATTTGAGTATGTTTTCCAGCTTGCCATTGGATCTGGTTCTTCAGCATCAGTTGTGGGTGATGGGTCTGTGATGTTATTACCATTTACCTGCTGTTTTAGTTGATAGTTCTGAAACGCAAGTAGCCCTGTAGATCCTAAAAGTGTAATTACGAGTACAACCATAATAATCATCAGTGTGTTAGAGGATCCTGCAGGTTTGGACGGAGTGTCAGGTGCTGGGGGAATGGAAGCTTCTTGTGTAGAAATTGGCACTTCGCTGTTATTGGCCAATGGTGTTTGTGGTTCAGGGGTGGATGTCATGCTAGCTGCTGCGGTACTTGTCGGTTGGGATGGTTCGGAAAAAGCCGAGGACATTACTGGGTCGGCAGATGGGGCAGAGGGGCCATACTCCTGTGGACTATCTTGAGAAGAGGTTTGTGTACCAAGGGAAGTTGTGTTGGGAGACTGTGTTACCTCGGGAGTGGGGGGAGAAAAGCTTTGTGGCAAAGTGGATGGCGATTGCGAGGGATTTGGGCTTTCAGTTTGTTGTGTCGGGTTTGGGTTCCAGTAATCGACATTATTGTATGCTGGAGTTTGGTTTTGATTTCTTGCGTGCCAATCGTCAAGTGGATTGGTCTGTGCTGGTTGTTGTGGATTATCCCCCCCGGGCTGGTTTTGGTTTGGGTCCATATTATAAATATAACACATGTTGTGTGAATGTTTTCAAGATGTTAAATTTAAATTGATGGACCCACTTCAAACTATCAACTCGCTGTTAACGCCAGGTAAGGGTATTTTTGCTATGGATGCAAGCACCAAAACAATGAACAATCGTTTAGAGGCCGCGGGTATTGAGGTGACTGATGAGAACAGGCGGGCCTTTAGAGAGGTGCTTGTAACTACAGGAGGATTGGCAGAGTTTGTCAGCGGGGCAATTTTATATGATGAGACAGTCAGACAAAGCCTTACTGATGGAAGAAGTTTTATTGAAGCTCTTGAAAGTTTTGGAATTATTCCAGGAATCAAAGTGGATCAAGGGCTTGAACCGGCTCTCGAAACGGAAGAAGAGTTTACCAAAGGTCTGGGGGGGCTTGAAGAGCGGTTGGTTGAATATAAGGGGCTAGGCCTGAAGTTTACCAAGTGGAGAGGAGTTTTTAAAATTACTGACAACTATCCTTCAAAGCAGGCGCTAGAGGAAAATCTTAACCGCATGAGCTCATATGCTAAGCTTGTTCAAGATGCCGGGCTTGTCCCGATTGTCGAGCCCGAGGTTCTACTTGATGGAATGCACACAACGACACGCTGTGCGGAAATTACCACCGACGTTTTAAAAACCTTATTTAACAAGCTAAACGAAAAACAAGTTGACTTAACAAAGCTTATTCTTAAAACAAATATGGTTTTGCCGGGGAAAGACAATGGAGTAAGCGCTGCTCCACACGAGGTTGCACAGTTTACTTTAAGAACAATGAAGAACACTGTTCCTGCGGATGTTCCGGGAATAGTTTTCCTTTCCGGGGGGCAAGAGGCAATAACAGCAACAGAACGATTGAACGAAATTTGCAGAGTTAATGATGGGCCGTGGAAAATTACATTTTCATTTGAGAGGGCACTGGAGGGTCCTGCAATGGAGACCTGGAAGGGTGAAGATGCAAATTTGATAGATGCGCAAAAAATCCTTCTTCACAGGGCAAAAATGAACAGCCTGGCGGTACAAGGTAAATATTCCTCTGAATTGGAATCTACTCATGAATGAACATGATCTTGTGACAATTGGAGACGCTACTTGGGATGTTTTTATTGTTCCTTCAGAGGCGGACACATTCTGCGAAGTTAATACCGAAAAAAGCATGATTGCTTTTAAGTATGGCGAAAAGATTCCTGCCAAATCTTTGGATTTTAGTATTGGTGGTAACGCTGCAAATAACGCAGTAGGAACAAGACGACTCGGAGTTAAAGTTGCCCCAATTTTGACACTAGGGGATGATAATATTTCAAACCAGATAGTTGAAACCTTTATAAAAGAGGGAGTTAACACCTCGTATGTTTACAGACAAAGGGGCACTGCAACCAACTATTCAACCGCCATTGTGGTCGGTGGAGAGCGCACAATCTTTACTTATAAGCAGGATAAAAAACACCAATTCCCTGAAGAGTTTCCGGTAACTAACTGGATATATTTAACCTCGTTGGGTGATGATTATACCGAAATATACAAAAGAGTTGTTGAAATTGTTGGTAAAAATTCACAGATCAAATTGGCATTTAACCCGGGGACACGAGAAATTAAAGCTGGAGTTGATGCGATGAGCGAGGTGTTAGCACATTGTTATGCTGTTTATATCAACCGGCAAGAAGCAGAAATTATTACAGGACAAAGCGAAAGCAAAAGTAGGGAAAAGGAACTTCTAACAGCCTTAAGTAAGCTAGGTCCTAGACTTCCAATTGTGACTGATGGGGCCAACGGGGCTTATGTACTTAGCGATGGAAAATTTTATCACTCAGGTGTTTTGCCCATTGATGCGTACGAAAGAACAGGTGCCGGAGACTCGTTCGGAGCCGGATGTGTAGCAGCGCTCGTAAAAGGCAAAGACATCAAAGAGGCTCTGTTATGGGGCACAGTTAATTCAGGTTCTGTGATTGGTTACGTAGGGGCACAAAAAGGACTGCTTAAAGAAGAGCAAATTAGTGAGTGGCTTGAAAGAGCAAAAAGCTGTAATGTTACTGTAGAGGAGTTTTAATGCCTAAAATATTTGTAACTAGAAAAATTCCAGGAAACCAACTTGAAAATCTAAACACCTTGGGGGATGTGCAAATATCAGAATTTGACAGACCATTAACTAATGCAGAGCTGGTTGAAAAAGTTAAGGGTGTTGAAGGGCTACTGAGCCTTTTAACAGACCGAATCGATGGTGATTTGATGGATGCGGCAGGACCGCAACTTAAGATAATCTCAAATTATGCGGTTGGTTTTGATAATGTTGATGTTAAGGCTGCTAGTGACCGGGGGATAATTGTAACCAATACACCTTCTGATGAGGTAAATGAGGCAGTGGCAGAGCACACATGGGCTTTAATATTAAGCTTAACAAGAAGAATTGTTGAAGCAGATGAAGCAACACGAAGGGGCGGGTATAAAGGCTGGGAGCCTGATATATTTTTAGGACACTCTCTACTTGGTAAGACGTTGGGTATTGTCGGATTGGGGCGAATTGGATCGATGGTTGCAAGGCGAGCCAAGGGTTATCAGATGGAGATTTTGTATACTAAACGAGAGCCCGATAAGGAGGCAGAAAAAGAACTGGGAGTAAAATTTGTAAGCCTTGAAAAGTTGTTATTTTCCTCTGACATTATTTCGCTACATGTTCCTTTGACTGAAGAAACAAGGCACTTAATAAATATAAATACTTTAAAAAAGGTCAAGAAAGGGGCATTTTTAGTAAATACTGCAAGGGGGGCGGTGGTTTGTGAGAGAGATTTGGTCGAGTGTCTAAAAAATGGCAAATTAGGTGGTGCTGGCCTGGATGTATTTGAAAACGAGCCAGATATAGACCCCGAACTTATCGGAATGGAAAATGTGATTTTGACTCCTCACATTGCCTCGGGTACTCTTGAGGCTAGGGAAAAAATGGGGGAGTTGGCGGTTTCAGCAATTCGGGACTTCTTTGCAGGTAAAAAGCCTTCTAATCTAGTTAACCCCGATGTGTGGCCTGCCCGCAGAAAATAAATTTAACTCGTACCACCAAAGTTTGAATGTTGTAAAATGGTTACATGCGCCTTTTTGGAAATAAAGAAGAGAACATTGAAAAGGAGAGGTTTAACGGGGAAGGATTAAATAGAACGGTCTCTTCTAGAAGCATTAAAGATTTAAAACCTGAAAACAAGAGAAACCGTAAAGAGCCCCCAAAGCCGTGGGGTAAAAAGGAGCGAGTCTTGGTTTCATCCATTTTGTTGGCAACCATTCTATGTTCGGCGGTTCTTGCTGTTTCGGCAAGAGAATGGAAACTACCTGGTCTACCTAGACTGAGTTTATCTTCACTAAATCTCAATCTATTCGAGGAAGAAACTATTGTAATTGGCGACGTAACTACTGCCGGGAAGAAAAACCTTGAGACCATCAGTCTTTTTAATTCCATTACAAGAAACCTGTCCGGAATCTATTCCTTCTATATAGTTGACCTTGCTGAGGGAAACAGGTATGGAGTAGGTGAGAGTGAGGTTATGCAGGCGGCATCACTTGTGAAGCTTCCGGTTATGATTGCTCTTTACAAAGAAGCAGAAGCAGGGAGAATCAACTTGGATAGCACATATACGTTAAAGAACTCAGATAAAATAGGTGGGTCCGGAAGTTTGGCCGGAAAGCCTGTGGGAACCGTTTTGACTTATAGGGAGCTTGGGCGGCTTATGGGTAAGCAATCCGATAACACCGCCTTTGGAATAGTTAGGAGGCGAATTGGGGAAGAAAAAATCAGGTTAGTTATGGATGAAATAGGAATGACAAGAACAGATTTGCCAAAAAACCAAACAACGCCTTACGAAGTCGGGTTGCTTTTCGAGAAGCTGTGGAAAAATGAGTTAGTTAGCGATGCGAACAGGAACGAAATCCTTGAATCACTAACGGACACAATTTATGAGAGCCATCTTAAAGCCGGGATTGCCGATGTGCGGGTGGCACACAAGTATGGAAGAGAGATTCACGTTGTTAACGATGCAGGTATTATTTACGGACAAAAACCGTTTGTTCTGGTGATAATGACACAAGGAGTCGTTGAAAAAGAGGCTGATGCAATCTTCCCCGAATTAGCAAAGCTTTTATATGCTCAACAAATTGGCAATTGATTTAGTCAATTGCTTAATTTAAATTAATTTGATGACAAAAGAAAAACTTACTCCCGTTTCTAAACTTTTCAAAAGTGTCTTTTCTTTATATTTTAATAAGGAAAACTGGATATTTATTTTGCAGGTAGTAGGGGTGCAAATTCTTATTACCATAGGAGTTCTTTTGCCATTGGGGTTGGTGGCTTTTGGAATGGGTCTATTTGGATATGGTGCCACTTGGTTTACTGATTTTCAGGTTCTGTTTGGGCCATATGGGGTTTCACTGTTCTTAGTAGTTGTTATTTTAGCCTTATCTGTAATTGGTTTTTGGCTTCAGGCTTATATCTATGTAGCCATTTTCCACTTGGCTGGAGATAATAAGCCATCTATCAGGCAGCTTTTGAGAGAAGGGTGGTGCAAAACGGGGAAATACGTGGGTGTATCCATTTTGACCGGATTAATCATTATATTGGGTTTACTGCTTATAATCATTCCGGGTTTAGTTTTTGCTGTCTGGTTTTCGTTCGCTGGTATGCTAGTTGTTGTCGATAATCAGGGGGTTTTGGCGGCAATTCGAAAAAGTAAGCAACTGATAAGTGGATATTTTTGGCAAGTGATCGGTAGGTATCTAATCTTTGGGTTAATTGCTTTTTTGGTAAGTTTTGTTTTGGAATATATTCCTGTAATTGGACCTGTGATTTGGATTTTTTTCAGTCCCTTTTTTGTTCTTTTTCAAATACTGCTTCTTAAGGACCTGATGCGTGTTAAGGGAAGCTCGCAGCCGGTTCAATAATCTGTCCTTCTAATCTTTGTTTTTCTTGCTCCTCGCGTTCTAGGCGTATTCTTTCAATCACCTCTGGGCTGCATGCTCTCGTTGGTGTAGCCTCTTCTAAAAACCATTCTCCTCTAGTTGGACAACCCTCGCATGTTAATGTTCCAGTCAATGTGCAGATAGGGAGCTTGATGACCCCTTCAGGTATTACCCAATCGTGATTTGAGGTGTTGGCTAGTAGGCTAACCATTATTCTATTCCATATGGGCGCAGCTCCGGTTACACCAGATGCGATTCTGCTCATTGGTGCGTTGTTATTGTTTCCCACCCATACCGCGACAACATAATCTTGATTAAAGCCCACTGTCAGATTGTCTCTTAAGTCGTTGCTGGTGCCAGTTTTGACTGCCACCTCGTTGTGTTTGGGGATAACCAGCTGAGAATTAAGTCCAAATGCTGGAGCACGCGCAATGTTGTCTTTTAGGATATCAATAAGTAGAAAAGCAACTCTTTTATCCAACACTTCTTTACCCTCGCAACTGGGAGGAGTTGCTTCAGAGGCGTGTACAATGCTAGCCCAGGAAGTAGCATTTTTTTTGCATTCACTAGACATTAGTGTTTTGCCTTTATAATTTGTGACCCGCAAAATACTAGTTAGATCTGCGCGTTTTCCGTAATTGGCAATTGTGGCGTAAACTTGTGCAAGCTCAATTAACTTGACTTCTCCTCCTCCCAGGGTGAGGGACAAGCCAAACCGTGACGAATTGTCCCAAGTCGTAATTCCCATATTGCGTCCCAACTCAATCATTTTTTCAACACCATAGCTGGCCAGGACTTTAACAGCAGGAATATTCCTGCTTTCTGCCAATGCGCTGCGTAGCGTAATTGTACCGCGATATGTATTATCGTAGTTTCTGGGTGTATAAGGTGCGCTGCCGGGTACTGAAAACGTAATTGGGGTGTCGCTAATAGTTGAAGCTGGAGTTAATCCGTTTGAGAGGGCATGGGCGTAATTTATAACTTTAATTGAAGAACCTGGTTGTCTCGGCCTAACTGCCACATTAACATTGCCGTCATTTTGGTAGTCAAAGTAATTTTTAGATCCCACCATTGCTAGTACTTCACCTGTAGTTGGGTTAACTACTACGGCTGCACCATTTCCGACATTCAGGTTTTTAATTCGTTCAACCTCTTCCCGGACAGCGTTTTCAGCCATCTGCTGAATTGAGAGGTCTAAGGAAGTTATGACTTCTAAGCCACCCGTTGTGAGTGTTTCCTCGCCATACATTTCTGCTAGTAACTCTCTTACATACATAACGAAGTGTGGAGCTTTAATATCGATTTTGTTTTGGTTAAATCTTAGAATTTCATTTTCTGCCCCTACTTTTGCCTCTTCAGTAATAAACTTATTATTAACCATCAAATTTAAAACTTCTTTTTGTCGTGCAAGTGCAAGCTCAGGGTGTGAACCAAAAGGAGAAAAGCGGGATGGGCTTTTGGGAAGACCAGCCAGGAGCGATGCTTCTCCCAATGTCAAATCCTGTGCATTTTTACCAAAATAAACCTGCGATGCTTCTTGAATACCATACGCCGTTCCTCCATAACTTACCTCATTAAGGTACATCTCAAGAATTTCATCTTTGGAGAATGATAGCTCAACCTGAACTGCGAGTATTAACTCCTTTAACTTTCGCGGTAATGTTTTTTCGGGGGATAGAAGGGCATTTTTTACTAACTGTTGGGTGATTGTTGAGCCGCCAGCAAGTTCTCCTTTTTGAACATTCCTAATAATTGCGCGCAAAATACCGCGCAGCGAGAAGCCAGGATGGTTGTAGAATTCGGCATCCTCAATGGCGATTGTGGCAAGCCGTGCATGAATGGGGATTTGGGAAAGCGCTATGGGGGTTCTGTTTTGGTCGCGGTATATTTTATATAGAAGTATGCCGTTCCTATCGTAAATTTTTGTTGACACTTCAAGATCTCTTTGGGTCAGTTCTGCTGGTTCTGGAAGATCTCTGAGTATTATATACCAGAACCCAAAACCCAAAGTAAGTATTAAAAGAAAACCTGCCAGAGAGAATTGATAAAATATGGTGAGGGTCTTTGGTCTTTTCTTAATTTTTGTTTTACTACTTCTTAGTTTGGACCCTAAGGCGAACAGATTTAATTTAGCTTTTAAAATGACAAGATTTAAAAGCCACTTTGAAGCTTTAGGCTTTGTAAATTTTGCTGTCCAAGTTTTATATAACCTTTCGAGAGTTTTACCAAGCTGCTTACTTAAAGAAATAAGGGTTGAGCCAATTAAATATGAGGAGTAAAGGAAAATGATAATTGTAGAAGAAAGAATGAAATATACTGGTTTACCAATAATTATCAACACCCTCTGAATCAAGTCCAGGGCATTAACCTTTAAGAGTTGGGCAAATTTTTCATTGTGTTTCCTGGCGCGTTTTGCCACCGCGCCTATTATATAGCAAAACTAGTGAGTTAGTAGGGGAAACTAGCGCAAAGGATAGCGAACAACGATTGTGTCTTTTGGGATTGCACAATCTAAACAATATACCGTACCCAGTGGATCGTATACTACAGTTTTATTTTGGGTTTCAATTTCCTCTGGTGGGGCATTGCCGCCAGCAACAGCACCTGTCAACTTGTTAATTTGAATGTCCGCTGTTTCACCGTGAATTTTGTTTGGTAGTGCACCTTGTATAAAGTACTCGAATCTGGTTGGACAATTAGGCGTTTCGCCTTCTGTTCCAGGGAGAAGACCTGAGTTGGCGCAAATATTTCTTCCAATTACACCATCTGGCTGCCTCGGCCAAGCATGGGCGACCTCATCCGAGCTGTAGAAACCGTCTTCTGCTTTATCTAACGCAAATCTTATTACAGCATTCCATATTGGTGATGCCCCAGAAACACCTGAGACTGCTCCACTCATAGGAGAGTTGTCGTTGTTGCCAACCCAAGTAACCACAAGTATTTGATTTGTGTATCCAATGGTCCAGTTGTCGCGCCTGTCATTTGTCGTACCCGTTTTGACCGACACTTCAGGGTGGCCAGCTACATTCAAAAAAGATCTCTCACCGAATGCGGCAATTCGTGCGTTGTTATCGTGCAACATGTGCGAAACTAAAAATGTCACATTTGGAGAGAGAATTCTGTCTCCCTCTAATTCCTTTGTATCAACCTCTTCAAGTATTCGTCCAGTGTAGTCTTCTACTTTAAGTATTGATATTAATGGTTGCTTGACACCTTCGTTAGCTAACACCCCGAATGCTGTTGCCATGTCATACGGCCTAACTTCTCCACCGCCCAAAGTGAGTGATAGCCCATAATTTCTGGGGTCTTTAAAAGTAGTTATTCCCAGCTCAGTAACAAAATTTATAAAATTTTCAATTCCGTTTAGAGCTAAAACTCTTACTGCTGGAATATTGTACGAATTGCCTAGTGCAAAACGGGTTTGTGTTGCACCGTGGAAAGATCCATCATAATTTCCCGGACAATAAAGCGGCTGACCGGCGGTTGAGAAGCATGTAGGCACGTCTGCCAATACTGTGGCAGGTGTGATCTTTCCATCTCTTATAGCCAGTGCGTAATTGAGCGGTTTAATAGAGGAGCCAGGCTGGCGTTCCCTTAAGATAATATTTACCTTGCCATCTTCGTCCTCGGCAAAATAATCTTTCGAACCTACCATTGCCAAGATCTCGCCGGTCTTGGGTCTAGTTACCAAAACTGCACCGTTTTTAACGTTTTGCCGTGCAAGTTTTCCTACTTCAGTAGCCACTTGGGCTTGTGCAAACTCCTGCAAATCCAAATCCAGCGTTGTGGTTACTCTTAAACCGCCTCGTTCAACCACCGCTTCGCCATATTTTTCTGCCAGTTGTTCCTTAATCCAAAGGGCAAAGTGCGGAGCTTTCGGGGGGGTATTTGTTGCGTATGTCAATTCCGTCTTTTTGGCCTCCTCGGCCTCCTCCTCGGTGATATAGCCGTCCTCAACCATCCTTGCTAGTACTGTAGCCTGTCGATTTTTGGCAAAGTCCGGGTTTGCCCCAAATGGTGAGTATCTCGAGGGAGCTTGAGGCAAACCTGCAAGAAGTGTCGCCTCGGAAAGGTTTAGGTCCCTGGCGGGTTTACCGAAATAAAGCTCACTAGCAGCCTCGATACCATATGCAGTTGAACCATAAGGAATTTGGTTTAAATAAAGCTCTAAAATCTTATCTTTTGAGTATATACTTTCGACTATTATTGTGAGCAGGACCTCGCGTGCCTTTCGCCTTATTGTTCTTTCAGGTGACAGGAGTGTATTTTTTACGAGTTGCTGGCTTAAAGTCGAGCCTCCCTGAAGCTTGCTCTTAAAAACAGTGTTATATGCCGCCCTGGCGATTCCAGTCAGCGAAAAACCGCGGTGTTTATAAAAATCCTTGTCCTCAATTGCGATTGTTGCTTGTTTAATATGCTCTGGCAGCTCATCCAGTGAAACAGGGGAATTTCTTCTATCTGCGTAGATTTCGTAGATTAATTCTCCGCTGCGATCATATAACTTAGTTGAGACAGGGAATTGATTGGAGGCTAATTTTGTTGGAAGCGGTAAGCCCCAAAAAAGCCATATCCCAATTCCGGCGGTTGATAATAGTAACACCAATGAGAATATGGCTCTTTTGCTTCTTAGCTTTTTTAAAAGAGTCGGAGGTAAATTAACTGGTTTTACAGCCTTTTTGATAGACGCTTTACTACCTGGACCTTTTTTCATCTAATGTCTTTACAGATTATACCAGCTAGGTTTTAGTTGACCCAATATCCATATAAAGCTATCCTTATGAAGAGTATTTTACAAGCTATGGATGTTAATTTAAAAGATAAGGCCTGGTGGAGATATCTGGAGGCAGACCTGCAAGAATTATTTACTGAGTCACTAGTTCTAGTAGACATTTTCGAAAAAAGAAACGAGGAAATATCCAAGGAGGAGTTTGAGGACTATTCATTTATTGTTTTTCCTGCAGCAAAAGCTTATGAGGGATTTTTAAAGAAGATTTTTTTGGATTTGGGTTTTATTAACCGTGAGCAGTATTATGGAAAACACTTAAGAATCGGTAAATCATTAAGCCCTTATTTGCCAAAAGATTTAGAGAGGGAGAGTGTTTATAAAAAACTGGTAGATTATTGCGGGGGAGAGAAGCTTGCCGAAAACCTTTGGGAGACATGGAAAACTTCCAGAAACCTGGTGTTTCACTGGTTCCCTGATGAGAAAAATGCAATAAATTTTTCCGAAGCCAAAGAGAAAATTAGTCTAATAATTTCCGCAATAGATTTGGCCTTTGAGGAATGCAGACTAGGCAAAGATAAAACGCTTTAACGATAGCTTTTTAACGAAATCAAATATCTGACGTGCACTTTTTATGTTCTTCAAAATGAAACTTGACATAAATTGAGTACAGAATTAGTATTATGATTACCGCATGATTAGAAGGTTTCTTGGGATTGTCCTGGCCCTCGGAGTAGCAACTAATATATTTCTGATTTCTGTATTTAAAAACGCCTCTATCAAATACGCTTTCAACGGTCCGGGGGGAGAGGTGCTACAAGAAGATGTTGTAAGTATTGAATACAACCTTGCCTATCCGGGAAAAATTCTTCCTGATCATCCGGCTTGGCCTGTAAAGGCGCTGCGGGATAAATTAATACTTTTAGTGTCACCCAATGTAGTTTCTAAGTCTGAACTTAGCCTTCTTATGGCAGACAAGAGAATTGCGGCTGCCCAAATTCTTTTCGAAAAAGGAAAAGCAGAGGTGGGATACTCAACTTTAACTAAGGCCGAGAAATATTTGGAGGAAGCCTACAAGTTTGAGAATCATGCCAGAAGCCGTGGGATTGACACAACTGATTTACTAAAGAAATTATCCCTTGCCTCCCTTAAACACATGGAAATTGCTGAAAGGATACTTCTTGTCGCCCCTGATGATGCCAAGCCACAAGTTATTAAAACCATGGATTACTCAAGAAAAATTTACGAAGGCAGTAGTGCAACCTTTGTGTCACTTGGTATTGATCCGATTGACAATCCTTTCAATTGGTAATTTTTCCACAATTTGGAGCAAATTTTTCTCCATTTATCTTTTGACACCTTTTTACTTTCTACGACTGGGTTATAAATTTCTTCAGATTAAGTTATTTAAAAACTTTGTTAATGAATTCAATTCATTTTTTACAAAGCCATCTGACTTCGCGGTTGATATTTTATGACACATTCGTTTCTAGTTGACAGAATACTGGTAGTGTTGCATTATGGCTACTAGCCCTAGATATAGTGAATTTTTTTACATTCGTGAAAGTAGATTTTAAATTATGAAGTGTCCTTTTTGCGGCTCAGGGCAGAGTGAAGTCTTGGAGAGCAGGACCGTAGAAGAAGGGGTGGCAATAAGGAGAAGAAGAAGTTGTGGGGTTTGCGGGAAGAGATTTACAACTTTTGAGAGGGTGAGAAACTTTTCGCTTTGGGTTATCAAAAAAGACGGGAAAAGAGAACCTTTTGATAGAGAAAAATTAAAGCGCGGAGTCTTAAGAAGTATTGAAAAGCGTCCGGTTTCTTTAGATTTGGTTGATGAGCTGGTAGATGAAACTGAGAAGGAGATGCTAAGGCATGAGGCCGGTGAAGTTTCATCAAGAACGATTGGAAAAGCAGTGTTAAAGCGGCTCAAAAAAATTGATAAAGTTGCCTGGCTAAGATTTGCCAGCGTTTATTTTGAAGTGACGGACATATCCGAGTTTGAAAAACTCTTAGAAAAAATATCGTAAATGCAAACACAAGTAGCAAAGAAAAAACAAGTCAAGAGTTTACCCAAACCACACTACGTTCCAATGAACGAGGGAACTCTCCTGGAAGGGATCAGAAAAGATGTATTTTTGGACAGATACTCACTTAAAGACATAGATGGCTCCAGCATGGAAACTTACCCCGAACAAATGTGGAGAAGGGTAGCTTGGGGAATAGCGCAGATTGAGGAAGCCTCGGATGCCAAGAAAGAATGGGAAGAAAAGTTTTATGATGCCATGGCCGACTTTAAGTTTGTTCCTGCAGGAAGAATTCTTTCCGGGGCAGGAACAGGATATGAAGTAACTTACTACAACTGCTACGTTATTCCTTCCCCACGCGACTCAAGACAGGGAATAATGGACAATGTTTCACTGACAGTTGAAATTCAAGCAAGAGGCGGCGGAGTGGGCCTTAATCTTTCCTCATTAAGGCCAAGGGGGGCAAGAGTGCGAAAGGTGAATGGTACATCCTCAGGACCTGTTAACTGGGCCGCGCTTTATTCAACTGCAAATCATGATGTGATTCAACAGGGGGGAAGTAGAAGAGGTGCATTAATGCTTATGCTTGATGACTGGCATCCTGATGTGGAGGAGTTTATTACCGTTAAGCAGGACCTAAGCAAGATTCCGGGGGCAAATCTTTCGGTTTGTGTGAGTGATGCCTTTATGAAAGCAGTAAAAGAAGATGCCGAGTGGGAACTTTATTTTCCGGATATAGACTATGAAAATTATGATGAAGAATGGGATGGCGACATAACGAAGTGGAAAGAGAAGAGTTTGCCGATTAAGGTTTATAAAAAATTAAGGGCCCGATACCTTTGGGACCTCATTGCCGAGGCAGCATGGCGCTCGGCCGAACCTGGAGCAGTATTTATTGATCGCTATAATGACCAAAGTAACTCGTGGTATTTTGAGAAAATTATTGCAACCAATCCGTGCGGGGAGCAAGGCTTGGGGGCTTGGGGGGTTTGCAATTTAGGTCATGTTAATCTCTCACCGTTTGTAAAAAACGGAAAAATGGATTATGAGGACCTTAAAAGACACGTAGCAGTAGCGACCCGTTTCTTGGATAACGTAATTGATGCTAATTACTACTTCTCTAAAAACAATGAAGATGTACAGAAAAATGGTATAAGACGAACCGGCCTAGGCACCCTGGGTCTTGCCGATACCTTAATTAAAATGGGTATTCGCTACGGGAGCGAGGAGTCTTTGAGAGTGATTGAAAAAATTTATAAGACAATCCGCGATACGGCATACGAAACTTCAAGCGACTTGGCAAAAGAAAAAGGTGCTTTCCCTAAATTTGACAAAGAAAAGTACTTAAAGGGCAAATTCATTCAAGGACTCCCTGAGACAATTAAAACAAAAATAGCAAAACAGGGGATAAGAAATGGAATACTTCTTACTCAAGCGCCGACCGGTACTATATCCCTGCTTGCGGGTGTAAGTTCGGGAATTGAGCCGGTTTATGAATTTACATATAAAAGGAACGACAGAACAGGGGAGCATATTGTTCACCACCCCTTATACCAGGAATGGCTGTCGGATAATCCAGATAAAACCCCGCCCGATTATTTTGTTTCGGCCTCTCAGCTTACACCGGAAGAACACATTCGCGTCCAGGCGGCAGTTCAAAAGTATGTTGATGCTTCAATCAGTAAAACTGTTAACGCTCCAAACGCACACACGGTTGAGGATGTTAAAAAGCTTTATAACTTGGCATATGAACTTGGCTGTAAAGGGGTAACATACTTTAGGGATGGAAGTAGGCAGGGTGTGCTTTCAAAAGCGGATGAAAAGCCAGCAGAAGCTCCAACTCCTGCTGAAGTTAAGAAAGCCTGGGAAAGACCGGTTATGCTTTCGGGGTCCACTTATAAAATTCAAACACCTGTGGGTACTGCATTCATAACTGTTAATCAGGACCAGGACGGTAACCCCATTGAAGTATTTATTAATATCGGAAGGGCTGGAAGTGATATTGCTGCAATGGCTGAGGCTTTAGGCAGGTTAATTTCCAAATTCCTAAAAGTTAATGGAGCTTCAACTGCTCGTGATAAAGCAACAATAATAATCGATCAATTAAGGGGAATCGGAGGGAGAAGTTCGGTGGGATTTGGTCCGAACAAAGTTCGTTCACTTCCGGATGCTGTTGCCCTGGCTTTGACATCTCATTTTGGTGTTGCGACCCCCTCAAACGGGGCTGGAGCTGTTATGGCGGCTGCCTCTGTCGTGCCCTCGGGTACGCCGGAACCTGCAAAGGTTAGCATTGACCCCACAACGGCTTCGGCTCCGCCTGAGGCGGCCGTAACTAACGGTGTACATCTAACCAACGGTCACTCACATTTAAGTGCAGCCGAATTAACCCCCGCAGGAGAAGAGATCAACTTGTCCGATAAATCAGCTGATATTTGTCCTTCCTGCGGAGCAAACGCGTTTGTTTACGAAGAAGGTTGCAGTAAATGTTACGCCTGCGGGCATAGTGAGTGTTAGTTTTCAATTAAGGATTTAGTTTACAAAGAATTGGAAAGAGTATTACATTGGGTGGAGCGAGAAGTATTTAAATATAAACCACCGAAGGGTGGTTTTTTGTAGGTAGGAATCTTGCAAAAGTTATCCTGACTTTCGCGAGGTCAACTAGCCCCTGTAGCTTAAATGGATAAAGCAGGGGTTTTGTGAACCCTAACGCCGCGAAGCGTCTCTGTTGATGGTTCGAATCCATCCAGGGGCACAAAAACTACTAGTTGGCCTCACAAAGGTCAGGATATTTTAAAGTACTTTTGAATCTCTTTTTGAAGTCGATTCGGAATGTGATTGAGCATTATATCCATAATCACTCAATCTCTCAAGCAAGTCAAGGTTGCATTGTATATAAATGTGTATCCTTGCAGTTTTATAACGTTTGCTTTATAACACTTTATATGACCATTGAAGTAAAACCTGGCAAATATAAGCACTCAAAAAGCGGGAAAAACTATAGAGCCATTGGTGTTGCTAGACACAGTGAAACTTTAGAGGAGTATGTTGCTTACGAAGCACTTTACGATAATCCTACATCAAAATTTTGGGTAAGACCTTTGGAAATGTTTACTGAAACAATCCAAATAGACAGCAAAAGTTTACCGCGGTTTGAATATGTCGGTCCTTTAGAAGAAGAGAAAATGCGAGTTGGGGTGGGTATTACTGTAGTTAACACCAAAGGGCAAATATTACTCGGTAAAAGAAAAGGTGGCTATCAAGCAGGTTTATATGCTGTTCCCGCAGGACATGTAAACTTAGGTGAAAGTGAGGGGATTTTAGAAGCAGCGGTAAGAGAGCTTCGAGAAGAAACAGGCTTTAGAATTTCCAGAAAAAGTTTTAATCTTATTTCCTTGTCTACCTTTACAGATTCTCAAAAAGAAAGAAGCTATATTAATTTTGATTTTGTTGTTCTGGGAGCTAGCAAAGAACCAAAGTTAAAAGAACCAGAAAAATGTGAAGGTTGGGAGTGGTTTGATTTGAATGAACTACCACCACAGAAAAATTTTCACACTCCGGCGTTACTTGCAATCAAGGCCTACAAAAGGTGGAAGAAAAGCGGCAGGGTTTATATTCCTAACTAATGGCTATTTACACAAAAAGAGGGGATAAAGGGGAGACTTCTTTGTATGATCCTGCCAATGCACAGAATATAAGAGTTAGTAAAGATTCGGCGAGAATTAATGCAATCGGGAATTTAGACGAGTTGAATGCTTTTTTTGGCGTGATTTCTTCAAAAACCGAAGGGGATTTAAGTAAAAAAATTGAAGAGCTTCAGCTAAACATTTTTACTATTAATTCAATTCTGGCGGGTGCAAAACTACCTTTTCCTGCTTCGAAAACCACCGGTCTTGAAAAAGAAATTGATAAGATGGAAGGGTCGTTGCCGGTTTTGGCTAACTTTATATTGATGGGGGGCACTGAAATTGGAAGTTTAATTCATTATGCCAGAACTTTAGTTAGAAGGGGGGAAAGGGCACTTGTTACACTAAACGAATTAGAGCCTGTGAACCCTGAAATAATGAAGTATATAAATAGACTTTCTGATTATATGTTTATGCTGGCACGAAAAGTTAATCAAGAAAGTGAAACTCCTGAAAAAGTTTGGAGGAGGAAATAGCCTTATGTATTTAATGCGTCAGGCGCATGGCGTGTTCAGCCACACACAGATACTAAAAAGACTCCTTGTGCTGTGCTAAAATGATTCTACTATGCCTGTTTCCCCAGAGCAGAAAGAGGGTTTACCTGTTGAAGTGAGGCCGGAAGAAATTTCGGAGATTCCTGCATCTGTTGAAAATAAGTCAGTGCCTGGTGTAACCCCCACACCGACTCAATTTAAAGCTCAGGTTAACGATGATCAGGGAAACCCCTTGATACAAACCCCCCAGACCCAAGCCGTAACTATTCAAATTCCACAAGCTCCGGAGGCTTTAGAAAAACTAGCCAGAGGTTCTACCGACGATTCCAAAACGTGGTGGGCGGCCAGTTTTTTAAGAATGATCAAGAAAGCATTTCACTTCGGATGGCAAATAATTACAGGAGGACAACATGGTACCGGTAAATGAAATAAACATAGCTGCTCTTATTTTAGTGCTTTTGCTTTTTACGTTTTTAGTGTTCAGCCTTGTAATTTTGGGATACGTGCTCTTTGTATTTTTCAAATTTAGAGACCGGGAAAACCGCTCAATTGATTCTGTCCTTCTTCAAGTTGGTGTAACCAAAAACGAGGCAAAAATAGATGTTATGGAGCAGTTATTTGCTTCTTTGGCTTCAATAAAAAAAGGGGGTTGGAAGCAAAAGTTTTCAACTCAGCCAACTGTCTCTTTTGAGGTAGTTGCCAGAAAAGAAGACATAAGGTTTTATGTGTGGCTTCCCAAGAGTCTGCGAGATATGATGGAAAAACAAATCCACGGCGCTTATCCTGACGCAGAAATAATTGAAGTACCTGAATACAACATCTTTAGCGAGAATGGCTCAGTTGCCTATAAGTCGTTTCAATTGGCCAAGGAGAATCACTACCCAATTAAGGTTTTTAAAGACTTTGCAGTAGATCCGTTGGCAGCTATTACCTCAGCTATGGCCAAGATGGGGGAAGGAGAGGCTGCTAGCCTTCAGATAGTTGTTTCACCAACTGATATACCATGGCAAAAAACTGGCTCAGGATATATTTCAGATACCAAAAAGCAAGAAAGTGATCCGGAAAAGGCCAAGTTTTCAGTTCCCGCAAAGACTCTTGAAGCCGTGGAAAGCAAAATTAGCAAGGCAGGGTTTGAGGTTTCGGTGCGTATTGTTTGTGTTTCCCCACAGAAAGAGACTGCAAAGGTTCACCTTGACAACATCGGGACAAGTCTTTCCCAGTTTGCATCCGAATATAATTATTTTAAGGGGCGAAAAATTTGGAATAAGGGTAGCTTTATGGAGGACTTTCTATACCGGTATCAACCGATGTTTAATTTGTTTGGTAACCGTCCTTCAATTCTAAATACGGAAGAATTGGCAACACTTTTCCATTTCCCCAATAAACAGGTAACAACCCCCCATATATACTGGGTATATTCAAAAACAGCCCCGGCTCCATCAGAAATTCCAACTGAAGGCCTTTTTCTGGGACTTAGTTCTTATAGGGGTGTAAAGCGGCCTGTATATGTGGGTAATGAAGACCGCATGCGCCATGTCTATATCATTGGAAAAACAGGCACTGGAAAATCAGAGCTTCTTAAGGACATGATCATTCAGGATATCAAAGAAGGTAAAGGCTTGTGTTTCATGGACCCCCATGGAGACGCAATTGAGGATATTTTAAAACTTGTCCCTCCGGAGCGTGCAGAGGATATTATTTACTTTAATCCAGCCGATACGGAGCGCCCTATGGGCCTTAATCTACTAGAGGCAAACTCTGAGGACCAACAGCATTTTGTCTCAACAGCCGTTATCAATATGATGTACAAGCTTTTCGATCCTTACAAAACGGGTATTGTGGGTCCGCGTTTCGAACATGCGGTTCGAAACGCCATGCTTACCGCAATGGCCGAAACAGGCACAACATTTATCGAAGTTATGAGAATTTTAACCGATGCTCGCTATGTGCAGGAGCTTTTGCCTAAAGTTACAGATCCAATTGTTAGACGCTACTGGACAGACCAAATCGCACAAACTTCCGACTTTCATAAATCTGAAGTTTTAGATTACATTACCTCAAAGTTTGGCAGGTTTGTTACCAACAAACTTATAAGAAACATTATTGGCCAGTCCCAAAGCTCTTTTGACTTAAGACGGGTTATGGATGAAGGCAAAATATTACTGATAAACCTGGCAAAAGGCTCGCTTGGGGAGGAAAACAGCAATTTCTTAGGGCTTATAATTGTTCCTAGAATCTTAATGGCTGCAATGAGCCGGGGGGATGTACCGCAAGAGCAGAGACGGGATTTTTATTTGTATGTTGACGAGTTTCAAAACTTTGCAACACCCGACTTTGCTGTAATTTTATCTGAGGCTAGAAAGTACCGCTTAGGGCTATGTGTTGCTAACCAGTTTATAGGGCAAGTTGAAGAAGAAGTTAAAAACGCGATATTTGGAAATGTGGGAACGATCATCTCGTTCAGAATTGGAGTAACGGATGCAAATTATTTGGCGCATGAATTTACGCCTGTTTTTGGTGAAGACGACCTCCTTAATGTTGACAAATATAACGCCTACATCAAAACGATTGTTAAGAATGAACCAGTGCCTCCCTTTTCTCTTGACTTAACCAAAGATATTGCCCAACAAAAAGCCTCGGAAAATGTGCGAGTTGCCGAAATAATCAAAGAGATGAGTAGGCTTAAATACGGACGGGATGTCCGGCTGGTGGAAGCGGAAATCACCAGGCGTGCGAAACTTTAATGTGCGAGTAATAGGACTCGTATGCAAGTTCTACACTAATTTGCATGTTTTTTCCGTAAACCCCGAAGTACGTCAAAGTTTGCTTTGACCGATAATATTTGGTGGGTCGGGAAGGATTCGAACCCTCAACCGCCAAGGTATAAGCTTGGTGCTCTAACCGTTGAGCTACCGACCCAAAATATTGTGCACCTGTATTATAACAGACAATGCTTATAACCATCAGCCTTTAGTTAAGTGGTGTAATTGTTCGGAATGTTGAGCCTTTGCCTGGGGTAGATTCAACTTCAATTCTTCCACCAAGCTTTTCAGCTATAGTCTTGGCCTTCCAAAGTCCCAAGCCGGTACTTTCCAGGGCATCTTCGCCTTGAACCCCTTTCTCGAAGATTCTTTGTAAATCTGTTGGGAGGATTCCTTTTCCATCATCGGTAACGCTTACCGATAAATTCCCACTAACATTTTCTGCATGGACAATAACGATATTTTTACTGTATTTAACAGCATTTGTGATAATGTTAAGCCACATTTTTCTAGTAACCGGATGTAATTTGACGGTTGTGGGGTGGGGTATGGTAACAACAACTTTCTTTTCCTGTCCAGTTGATAGTTTTCCTATTCTCGCAATAGTTCCAATTTCTTTAGCTAACGACATCTCTGTTCTTTCCCCTAAAATCTCTTCAGGTGTGCTATCCAGAAACTTAAAGAATGCCCACCCGGAGTCGATTTCGATAACTGATTGCTCTGCCATATCAGATATATCTTGGAAAGCAACCTTTAATACGTCCTCATCGGGCACATAATCAGAAAGACCTTGAAATTTTGTTTGGAGTAACCTTAGTTTTTCCTTTGTAATCCTAAGCATATTAATAAAAAAGTATTCCGTATCCTCACGTGTATGAGGGCGGGGGTTGGTTATAAAAGCTATCAATCTTTCATCTTCGAGAGAATTTCCCAGCTTGGCTGCTAATTGTAAATAGATATCTTTTCTAAGTTCTGCCATGGATTTTGTTTGTGTGTTGGGGAGCTTCAGATTATTGGCTTTGGCAAATGCAGCGACTTCAGTTTTATGTTCCATCATGTGGACTCTCTGAAATGGGCCAGATCTAAATTTATGACTACCATCTCGGTCTAACTTTATGTTTGCAAGAAAGCATACATTCCATATATCTTTCAGATCGTCGTCGTTTACAATAACCTTATGCAAATCTGGCACTTTACCTTTAAGTGTCTGTAGTAGTCCAGAATAAGCTATATATAGCGCTCCCTGCGGTTCCTTAAAGTCGTGTACAAGTATGTTAAATCTCGTTATCTCGTCCGGTGTGAGGGTATGAAGCCCTCCTGTTTCGGAAAGGTGTGACACAAGCGGTGCTGGTTCGGGCATGTTACAATTCGTATAGATTTTTGCAGAGTCTGTAGTTAAATGCAAATATTATGAGTGAACGAATTTTTGAATGCGAGACTGTGATTGATGATGAAAGGGTATTGACCCACCGCGAGGGATTTAAAATGTCTGTGACAGACTGCCTTGTTTTGGTGGAAGGAAAATGTCCGTTTCAGCAGTTGAAACATTGTGGCAGGTGTACACGCGCCCAACGTTCTCACGAATCATTGTTAGAGGCACTATCCAACAATCCAAATTTAATCAAAAGTGGCGAGGTTAAAAGCAGGGATAATCGGCTAATTTCGACAACATTCTTTTTTAGAAATGGCACAGAGATTTCAATTGTCCACGAGCGGGGAGACGTTATTCTTACCAGGAAAAACCCGTGAATTGATATAATTTGATATAATCTCCAGAATATGTCTCAGCGAGAATTTGCTCCGCTTAAAAAGGATCATCTGCAGATTGAGTTGGAGGAGCGGGGGATGGTCCCAGTCCTATTTGATAGAAATCTCAATTTTACCTGTGACCGGATTGAAAGAATATTGGCCTCTCACAGATTTCCTGTCCGCGTCCTTCGTGAATGGGTTTATGAATCTAGAAGATCAAAGAATCGCTCTCCTAGCATAACAATATATCCCTTTATCGCTGCTTATTATGCTAATCAGACTCAAGCTTCTGATTGCCGGATTATCAAGAATCTTGGAGAAGAGCTGGTTATCGGTTTGGGAGTACACGAGATAGGATGTCAGAAATTTGGTGATTTTAATTGTATAGTGACAACGAACGTGTTCCCCAAGCTTCCGCAAAATGATACTTTTTATGAATGGTAAAGTGTACTCTAGTATCCACATTGACCCCATAGCATTTTTGTGCTATATTTCTTGCAATCTATGCCATTAAAAGAAGCAATAAAAACTGGTTACAAAGGCGGAAAAGTACTCGCTTCTGATTTGTACAATGCAGGAAAATCTATTGGTGGGGATACATTCAGGGGTCTAAGTAGGGTTGGTGCCTGGGCAGGTGACAAAACGGGTACAGCTTACAAGGCTTCTGCTAGAGCTTTATATGAACATGGCAGGTTGCGACATTTGCACACTTCTAATCGGCCAGTATTCTTTGATGAAAGTCCCTTTAGAAAGACAACCAGTAACGGCCTAATTTCTGTAGCTATCCCTGCAAGAATAGACGGCAGATTGTGGCGAGCTCCAAAAACACCGAAGGTCTGGGATTTATATGGAAGCAACTATCCGGGAGTGTTTGTGGAATTAGAAGATCCCAATCCGAATCTGGAGGGCGAAGAAGCCATAAGACTGACAGTGCATGGTGATGCCAGAAGTGCTTTGGGTTCGGCTGATGTTGCGTGGAGGATGTGGATGCCTGGAAAGTATGCAATCAAGGTCGATGCGCAGGGCTCTATAATCGAAAAGCCTCAAGGTGAAATGACAGCAGGAGACGTAGTAAGCCTGCTTGCTGACACAGTCCAGACAGAGTCTGGGGGAAGATTGTGTGTCTCTCACAGAGATCTCCATCTCGCATTGATGAAAATTTCTGAGAGATCAGGCACACTGGAAAAAAGATGGCAAATATTGGAAGAGCGACTCAAGTTTAATATGCACCTAGTAAACAAACCCGAAGAGGTTGCAGGGCTCGTACTTTCAATGGTTGTATTGGACACGCAAGATGCCAAGAATTTCGTCAGAGACCTCAGGAACGGAAAAGTGACAGGCTGGAGCAGTCTGCTCGATAGAGTTGATGGCTTACCCTTAAGGGTATATGGGTCTTTTGCAAGTCTGTTGGGTGAGGGGCAGAGAATGCTACCTACGCCCAATGATCCAAGTAGGTCGTTCCGAGTACCTGCAAGCGTAGTGCTAGGTAATTTTAACGTATTATATTTCGTCAATCGGGCTCTTGAGAACGAGAGTCTCAGGCCACAAGTCCGGGCCTTGGCCGGAATGACAATAGAAAATCAAAGTAAGGCTTTGGAGGTGGGGAAGGCTATACTTAAAGCTAGAGGCGAAGGTTTCGACGAAGCGACAAGAAGAATTAAAGTTGGCTCACATGGGCTTGTTAAAGCTGTTGGTGATAGAACCGACATTATGCTTAAAAGATTAGAATCAGAGATGGCAGCAGAGATAGATGCCGGTCATCCAGTAAATACACAAATAAGCTCCCCGAATGCAACTGGCCAGACGAAACAGCCATAGTTTCGTATTATCCGCGCAGCAATTACAGTTCCAGTAGGTTTTGTTTTTTGCCGGGTTCTTTTACCCCTGCCAGGTCGAGGTATTTCTCGGTTGTTGAGAGTCTTTTGTGCCCCACGACCTGAGAAAGAAGGATTAGGTCAGCTCCGCCTTTGATATTCTCAATAATAAATGTAGTTCTTAAATCGTTAACTGAGAATTTCCCTATTTCTGAGCGTTGCATGTATCTGTCAACTGCTGCTCTTATGTTTCTAACTGCTAAGGGTTTCCCGGTTTTACTTACAAAAATATAGGGAGAATCAACTGATGGCCGTTTTGATATATAGTTATTTAGCGCTTCGCGGGCTCGGGCGTTAAGCGGAATGGTTCTTTCAGGTTGGGTTGCGTAGCCTTCAACTTTGAGTGAGCCATCTTCCAGATTTTCAAGTTTTAAACTTGCGACTTCTGAAATTCGCAGGCCCGTCTGGAGAATAAGCTCAACAATCGCTGCAATGCGAGGATCGTCTCGCACAATATCTCTTAAGGCTCTATATTCAAGTTGGGAGAGAAATTTTGGTGCTGAATTTTCGATTTTAGGGTGTGCAACAAGTGCCGAAGGATCTGAGGTGATTTCATTTTCCGTTATAAGCCATCTGAAAAAGGTCTTTATGGCATTCAATTTCCGTGAGACTGATTTTGGGGTATATTTTTCTGTAAGTAAGCTGTCCCGGAAACTTTCCAGATCTTGGGTTGTTACCTGCGGTGTAAGAACCTTATTCCTTGCCTGTAGAAACGCCCCCAGCTGTTCTAAATCAGCACGATAGGCTAGAACTGTTGAAAGTGAGCGGCCTTTTTCTTTTAAGCTTTCCAAAAACCTCGGAAGCAGGTCTTTAAATGTTTGTGTCATAATATGGAAGAGCAGTTTATGCGGGCTAAGACCTATATAATAACACAAGGGGCCCTTTAGTCAATCTAAAAATACTTCTTATGAAGACAAATATGAAACAAAAAAACAAGTTTACGCATTACCCATTAGCGAATAAATCACGGGTTTTTATGGTGGGAGGAATGGTTGTGATTGTGCTTTTTTTTGCCATATCCCTGGTTAGAAATGTGGCGCGGGTCTCAAAAGTTAAGCAAGATATCACAAACTCTCAACTGCGAATTGAGAATCTACGGCAAGAAAACGAGGAGCTGAAAGAAAAGATTGCTGAAGCACAAAGTCAGACTTTTATTGAAAAACAGATGCGAGATAAATTAGGCTTAGCAAAAGAAGGTGAAGTGGTCATTGTTCTTCCAGAACCTGAGATCTTGCGAATGCTAGCACCGCAGATTCCCGAAGAAGAAGAGGCGCTGCCAGATCCTAACTGGAGAAAATGGTATAAGCTATTTTTCTAAGTCGTGTTGCGGGGCCGGGAGTTGAACCCGGTCTGGAAGATTATGAGCCTTCCGTGCAGCCGTACACTACCCCGCATGTAGGTGAACATGCCTATTATACCACAGCAGGTATGTATACAGAGTGGCTACGACTGGATTCGAACCAGTGACCTCAGACTTATGAAATCTTTGCTCTACCACTGAGCTACGTAGCCAAACCACTTGCGCCTTCCTATTTTAACTCAAACCCACTTGAGGCTCAAGTTATGTTAAAATAGCCTAAATATGGCAAATGTTGTCTTTTCAGGAATCCAGCCATCGGGAAATCTTCATATTGGTAATTACATCGGTGCAATTAAGCACTGGGTGGAGGGGCAAAATGACGGCCTAAACATTTTTTGTGTAGTTGACATGCATGCAATTACTGTTGCCCAGGAACCATTGGTGTTACGCGAAAAGACTTTGGAAATTGCGGCAATACTCTTAGCTTCTGGAATAGATCCCGAAAAATCAATCCTTTTCGTCCAATCCCAGAATCCCGATCATGCGAATCTTGCATGGATTATGAACTGCATGGCTTCGATGGGACAAATGAACAGGATGACACAGTTTAAAGAGAAATCTGATAAAAGAGATTTTGTAAGTACAGGCCTTTTTACATACCCCGCCCTGATGGCCGCCGATATTTTGCTTTATGGCACCACGCATGTTCCTGTAGGGGAGGATCAAAAACAACATGTTGAGTTGGCTCGCGATTTGGCGGAGAGATTTAATTCTAAATTCGGGCAGACGTTTACAATACCCGAACCAGTAATACCAACCGTAGGCGGCAGGGTAATGAGCCTTTCTGATCCAACAAAAAAAATGAGCAAGTCGGATCCAGACGAAAATTCAAAGATATATTTGCTTGATACCCGAGAGGTTGTGTTTGAAAAAATTAAAAAAGCAACGACTGATGACGGGAATGAAATAAAAAGAACTGCTGAAAAACCAGGTATTACAAATCTTATAGATATTTATTCGGAGTTTAGCGGTCTTTCTGTACATGAAGTCGAGTATAAGTTTAGGGGTGCAAATTATGGAGAATTCAAAGAAGAACTGGCAAATGTAGTATGCGATTTTTTAGATAATTTTCAGGTAAAATACAACAGCTTAAAAGAGAACGGTAGGATTGTCAGAATATTGTCGGAAGGAGCCAGAAAGGCAAGACAACTTTCTTCCAAGAAACTGGAGGAGGTCTACGAAAAAATAGGTTTTTTAAAAAATGGCTGACACAATAACATTCCAGGATTTTAAGAAAGTTGATATTAGAATCGGCACCGTAATTAAAGCAGAGGTTCCTCAGTGGAGCCATTGGGTAATGAAGCTTACGGTTGATTTTGGTCCAGAAATTGGAGAGAAGGTGTGTTTCTCAGGTATTATGAAATTTTTTACTCCCACAGATTTGCTTGAAAATCAGTATCCTTTTGTGGTTAACTTAGAGCCTAAAAAGATTGGGCCGGAAGGAGACTTCAGCGAATGCATGATGATAATGGCAGTGCCCAAAGACGATGAAGACACTCCAACTATACTTTTTAATCTACAGGAAAAGGTAGAAAACGGCACCAAAGTAGCCTGAAACATTCGTGGTATAATTCAACAGAAATTAGAAATATATGAGAGGGAAAAACAATAACCAATCAAAAAACGGAAAAAGAAAATTCGGTGTTAAAGTTAAACTAAACCTCTGGACAGTATTATTGGGCGTATTGGTGGTGGTCTTTATGCTCCCTATGCTCTTTTCTGCTTTGCAACTTCAACCGGATGAAGACCGCATTCAGCTTTCGACCGCCTTAACGGATGTTCGTGAAGGGAGAGTTGACGAAATAGTAATCCAGGATGGGAGGGTTATATTAACTTATCTGGACGGCGTGGAGAGATATACAATTAAAGAACCAAACCAAAGCTTTGCGGAACTTTTGGAGTCTGCTGGAATTGATCCAACAACTGTTAATTACTCCGTTGCAGACCAAAGTATGACAAGGGCGTTTGGAGAAGTTTTGGGAATTGTTCTTCCTTTGGGGCTTATGGCTCTTTTCTTCTTTTTTATAATCAGGGCGCAAAGCAGGGGGGCACAAGACATATTTTCTTTCGGAAGAAGCAAGGCGAAACTTTTCGCTAAAGGTAAACAGTCAGTGACCTTCAAGGATGTTGCAGGGGTAACCGAAGCAAAGCAAGAGCTAGAAGAGGTTGTTGATTTTCTAAAAAACCCCGCGAAATATAGAAGTATTGGGGCAAGAACTCCTAAGGGTGTTTTGCTTTTTGGACCAGCAGGTGTCGGAAAGACGCTTTTGGCCAGGGCGGTGGCAGGTGAGGCTGGCGTTCCATTTTTCTCGATGGCAGGCTCGGAATTTATGGAAATGTTGGTAGGTGTGGGAGCCTCGAGGGTTAGAGATTTGTTTGCAACCGCGAAGGCGTCTGCACCTTCTATCATCTTTATTGATGAAATCGACGCCATAGGAAGGCAGCGAGGAAAGGGGTTAGTTGGTGGGCATGACGAACGCGAACAGACATTGAATCAAATTCTTGTAGAAATGGATGGTTTTACTCCTAATGACAATGTTATAGTTGTTGCCGCTACCAATAGGGGAGATCTTCTTGACCCTGCACTTTTAAGACCGGGACGGTTTGATAGACGGATAACTTTAGATATGCCTGATAAAGAAGGCAGGGAGGCAATACTAAAGATTCATGCACAAGGTAAAAAGTTTACCAAAGGTATTGCGTGGAGCAGAGTTGCTGATCGTACTGTTGGCTTTTCCGGTGCAGACCTTGAAAATATGTTGAATGAGGCGGCGATCTTTGCTGCAAGAAGCAACAAAAAGGAAATCAATATGGAGGATATTGAGGAAGCCGCAACCAAGGTTAAATTAGGCCCTGCCAAGAGAAAACTTCAAACAGAGGAGGATAGGAGAATTACCGCCTACCATGAAGCCGGGCACGCAATTGTTGCACACGTCTTACCGAAAACCGACCCCGTGCATAGAATATCGATTGTTGCCAGGGGGATGAGTTTGGGCCATACCTTAATTCCTCCGGCGGCTGACCGCACTCATGAGACTAAGGGGCGCTTCCTGCAGCAAATTACTGCAATGCTTGGGGGAAGAGCCGCTGAAGAAGTAGTTTTCAATGAAATGACGTCAGGAGCGTCAAGTGACATCGAGCAAGCCACAAAGCTTTCGAAGGCCATGGTTATTGACTTTGGGATGAGTAAACTGGGGCCGGTTAACTGGGATGCGCAAACCGGGTTTGGCGATTTTGGCAATATGGAGTTTTACGAAGGAGCAAAAGTGTCCCCAGCTATGCAAGAGAAAATTGATAATGAGGTAAAGTCAATAATAGATGCCTGCTACAAAGAAGCTACGAAAATAGTTAGGACCTCAAGAAAGATAATAGACAAGGTCGCAGATGCACTATTAGAAAAAGAAACCTTGGACCGGGATGATTTTGAAAAGATAGTTGGTCAAAAGATTGGTGAGATTAGAAAAGTTAAGGCCTCAATAAGCCCAGTTCTTGCTAAAGGTTAACTTCATATGCATTTTGGGGTCATACTGCTAAAATAAGCAGATGACAAAACTGGTTCTAGTCGATGGCTTTGCGATTCTCCATAGGGCTTATCATGCAATACCCCATACGTTAACAACCAAAAATGGGGAGCCGATTAATGCTTTGTATGGCGTTGTCTCAATGTTTCTAAGAGTTATTGAAGACCTGAAACCGACACACGTTGCGGTTTGTTTTGATGTAAAAGAAAAGACCTTTAGACACGAGGTGTTTGAAAAATATCAATCCCAGAGGCCGCACATGGAGGACGGATTGTCTTCTCAGATTGCGAAAACTAGAAGCTTCTTAGAGGCAGCAAAAATTCCCCTTTTTTTTAAAGCAGGTTTTGAAGCAGATGACTTAATTGGAACTATCGCACATACTGTGGTAGTTAGTAATTTGGCAGATGAGGTTGTAATTGTAACAGGGGACAAAGACATTCTGCAGCTTGTGAGTGACCGTGTTAGAGTTTATATGCCAGTGTCCGGTCTTTCAGTCGCAAAATTATATGGAAGAGTTGAGGTGCGGGAGAGAATGGGGGTTGAACCATCTCAGATTGCCGACCTGAAAGCTTTGGTGGGTGACCCCTCTGACAACTACCCGGGGGTTAGTGGAATAGGTCCTAAGACTGCGATAACTTTGATTGAAGAATTTGGAAGTTTAGAAAATATATACAAAAACTTAGACAAGTTACCGGTAAAGGTGTCCAACAAACTGGTAAACGACAAAGAAAATGCTAAACTTTCACTTAAGTTATCTACGATCGTTAGGAATGTGCCAATAAACTTGGACATTGAGAAAGCTTCAAAGTGGGACATTGATAGCCCTGAAGTTTTAAAACTATTCCAAGAATTTGGCTTTAAGACACTCACAGAACGGGTTAAAAAAGTTGGACAAAAGATTGAATCGTATAAGCAAATAAAACTGTTATAAAAATGAAAGTAGCATTAGTTCACGATTATTTAAACGAGTTCGGAGGAGCCGAAAGAGTTTTACTGAGCTTAAGTGAAATTTGGCCTAAGGCTCCTATCTATACATCGTTTTATAAGAGTAAATCACCTGCATACGAACGGTTTAAGAAGAAAAAAATAATTACTTCGTGGGTTCACCACATACCCTTCTTTGCAACACATCTACACTCGCCACTGCGATTTTTGGCACCTTGGGTTTGGGGGAGTTTTGACTTTTCAAAATATGATATTGTAGTTAGTTCCTCCGGTTGGTATATAACAAAAGGATTTAAAAAGGGTAAGCATACTATTGAGGTATGCTATTGTCATACACCACCGAGATGGCTTTATGGATATAAGACATCGATCGAACTTCAAAAATATAAGCTAGTACGAGCCTATGCACATATAGTTGGGCATTTTATGAGGATGTATGACTTTGAAGCCGCTCAAAAGGTAGATTTCTTTTTAGCTAATTCAAAAAATGTAGCCGAAAGAATCTGGAAGATCTACCGCAAAAAGGCGACGGTGATTTATCCACCAGTAGAACTACCCAATGCGGGTGACACACCTAAGGGTGATTATTACTTGGTTATCTCAAGAATTGTTGGCGGGAAGGGCTTGGACTTGGCTGTTAAGACTGCACGAAAACTGGGGATAAAGCTAAAGATTGCCGGAAAACCTGCGGGTTACTACACAGAGTATAAAAATCTACAAAAGCTTGCTGGTGATAATACTGAATTTTTAGGGTATGTAACAGACAAAGAACTGGTTAAACTTTACAAAGGCGCAAAAGCTTTTCTTGCATTAGCAACGGATGAGGATTTCGGGATTACACCAGTTGAGGCCATGCTTTGTGGTACACCAGTAGTGGCCTTTAAGGGTGGGGGGTATTTGGAGACAGTAGTCGATGGCAGAACTGGAGTTTTCTTTGAAGAGGTAAGCGTTGAGAGCCTGAGCAAAGCCATCAAAAGGCTTGATAAATTAAACATTAATCCGAGGGATTGCGTGAATCAAGCCAAAAAGTTTTCAAAAGAAAAGTTCAAGAAAGAAGTGCTAAAATTTGTTGAAAGAAAATATGCCGGAACTACCAGAAGTTGAATCAATAAAGCTCCAACTTGCGAAACTCCTTAAAGGGCATGAGATTTTATCGGTTAAAGTAAATACTCCTAAAGTGGTGGAAGGCGATACGACAGTCTTAGTGGGGGGGGCTTTCAAAACTGCAAGGAGATTTGGGAAAGTGGTTTGTATTGATCTATCAAATGGATATTCATTCATTGTACACGTAAAACTCACTGGCCAACTGATTTACCGTGGGCCAAATTTAAATAATCAAACACTCTCGAAAAAGGTTTTCGGAGGAGTGCCAGGAAAACATACGCATGTGGTTTTTGAGATGGATAAAGGTGCAAAGCTTTTTTATAACGACTATCGTCGCTTCGGGTGGATTAAAATTTTCCCAACCGACGAGGTTGAGAATTCGGCGTTTATCAAAAAATTAGGCCCAGAGCCTTTCGGTTCCACTAAAAGCAAGCCTGCTCTTCTTACCTTACCAATTTTTAGGGACATTCTTTCAAAAAGTCGGCGTGCAGTGAAGCTTGTTTTAATTGACCAATCAAAAATGGGGGGCGTAGGGAATATTTACGCGAATGATGCTCTTTGGCTTGCGACAATAAACCCTAGACGTTCTGCAAGTGATCTCAGAGAAGAAGAGACCAAGAAGTTATATGATGCGATTCTTGAGGTCTTGAAAAAGGGCATCAAGGAAGGTGGGGCAAGTGAGCTTGCATTTGTAACCCCTGATGGCTCGGAAGGAAATTACCAAAACCACACATTGGCCTATGGAAGAACTGGAGAGCTTTGTAAAAGATGCAAAAAAGATAAAATTGTCAAAGATTTCCTCGGAGGACGTGGGACATATTACTGTCCCAATTGTCAAAAATAGCCCTCTTGCTTGCGCAAAAGTCTTCACAGCTTAAAATATAGGAGTGAGAATTAGCAAAATCAGACTTAAAGGGTATAGAAACTTCGACGATCGCGTATTTTCTTTTTCTGACAAAACTACAGTCATTGTAGGTCCCAACGGAAGCGGGAAGACAAACATTTTGGAAAGCATTTATCTTCTTTCTTCCGGGAAAAGCTTTAGGGCCAAAGTTGAAGAAGAGATGATTAATTATGAAGAAGAAATCGCACGAGTTAAAGGCATAGTGTTGAGTGCTGAGGTGGAAAAGACGGAGCTTGAGGTGATTTTAACACGAGGAGAAATAGGAATGGGTACACAAACAATCGAAAAAGCTCCGAGAAAGAAGGTTTTGATTAATGGAGTAAGTAAAAGAGTGATCGATTTTGCGGGAAATTTACGTGCAGTTGTATTTGGCCCATGGGACTTGGACTTGATTACTGAATCACCAAGCATAAGGCGCAAGTTTTTGGATGGTGTTTTATCACAAGTGGACAGGGAATATAGACGTGCCACACTCTCCTACGAGAAGGGACTAAGGCAAAGAAATAAACTTTTATTCAGGATTCGAGAAGAGGGGCTACCTAGAAGCCAGCTTTTGTTTTGGGATAGGCTTTTAATCAAAAATGGAGATTATATATCTGGTATGCGAGGAGATTTCGTTGATTACATAAATGCAACACCAAAGCTTAACAACCGATCTTACAAAGTGGAATATGATAAAAGCCCAATTTCGGTGGGCAGGCTTGAGCAATACAAAGAAGAAGAAGTGGCCGCGGCTACAACTTTAGTAGGACCGCATAGAGACGACTTTTTGGTTAAATCGACTGAGGCGATAGTAGGCTATGAACGCGAAAAAGATTTATCCAGATTTGGTTCAAGAGGGGAGCAGCGGATGTCGGTTCTGTGGCTTAAACTAGCTGAACTTTCGTTTGTGGAAAAAGCTACAAACACAAAACCCATATTACTCCTTGATGATATTTTTTCTGAACTTGATCATGAGCACAGAAAAGTGGTGATCGAGGCTGCTAAAAATCAGCAGACAATAATAAATACCGCAGACCCGCATTATATTGAAGATTTGGGTGAAGTGGAAACAATTCAACTGAAGTAATATAATTAACCTATGCGATTTGGTAAATTTCGTACAGGGAAGTATTACCGTGGTAAAGAAGGAAATATTCCTGGTAATCCACCTAAAGGTCACTATTGGCTAGAGGCAGGGAACAACCTGTTTATTCTCCAGAAAGATCAACCAGCAACCCCAGAGGGCCCCCCCAACTTCCCTGACGATATGAGCATGTATGACACTGAGATTCGTGGCAGTGTAAACCCCCATCACGTTCATAAACCAATCAGTGGGGCAGATGCATATAGTAGATGGGAGAAGGAAAGGGAGATCTAATTTTTCTTATCTTCTTTTTTGGACATTTTCGTCAAACTGTAGGTTACCATTACCGCAATAACAGTGACAACGACTGCATAGACCAATAGTGAAATCATTCCTGAAAATTCTCCTGCAACCGGCCTTATATAAGTTGAAATGATTTCTCTTATCAGTTCGTTCCATGCAAGGGCAGCAACCAATCCAAACCCGCTTGTTACCAATTTTAATAGTTGTTGAACAAATTCATCTTTAAATGCTTTGGTTTGTCTTCCAAAGATGCCCAAAACTTTGAAAAATATATCTAACATAACTAAACAATATACCATATACTGACATTGTGGCAAAAATCTTCACTGCTAAAGATCTTAATAACTTATACAAACCTGCAAGTTTTTCTTTCGGAGAGGATAATGGACAAGTGACTATTATTGGCGGATCGAGTCTTTTCCACGGTGCACCGCTTTTTGCCCTAAAGGTTGCTTCAAGGATGGTGGATATGGTCTTTTTTTCTACACCCGAGAGGGCAGTTGGATTGGTTGCCGAGCAACTTAAAAGTAGGCTGCTCTCATTCATTTGGATTCCATGGGAAGAAACCGAGGAGTATATTGAAAAATCTGATGCAGTTTTAATTGGCCCTGGCTTTATGCGTTATAGAAGTGAGAAGGTTCCACACGGGCGGCGCTATCATTTCTGTGACGCAGCGTGTAGAGCTACTCGGGATATTACAGAGAGGTTACTAAAAAAATTTCCACATAAAAAGTGGGTTATTGATGCCGGATCACTGCAAACAATGGATTCTTCATGGATTCCTCCACATTCTATTCTTACACCAAACAAACATGAGTATAAGTATTTGTTTGACGAAATGTCTGCAAAAGAGGCGGCCGAAAAATATAAATGTGTGATTGTTTGCAAAGGTCCCACTACTAATGTTTATTCACCCGGCGAGGATTGTGAGATAAATGGGGGAAATGCTGGTTTAACAAAAGGGGGAACAGGAGATACTCAAGCTGGTTTAACTGTTGCGCTATTGGCCAAAAACGATCCTTTCTTGGCAGCTTGTTCGGCCAGCTTTATAACCAAAAAAACAGCCGAAATGCTACATGAGAGAGTGGGGACAAATTTTAATGCAGATGATTTGGCAGAAGCAATTCCCGCAATGATAAAGACACTGATCTGACATCTTGTTTTCCGCAAATGTTGCGGTAAAATTAAGATATGTATATTCCCAGGTTTGTTATTACGAATAAAATCTTAAAAAATGTCGGTGCATTGGAAGCGGCTAAGGAAGTCATAGAAAATGCACCCCTTGTTCCTTCATACGAAAAACAGTTTCAGTCTGATGCAATAGTCAGAACTGTGTATCATGGTACCCATATAGAAGGAAACGATCTCACAATGGTCCAGACTAAAAAACTTCTTGAGGGAGAGCAAATATATGGCCGAGCTCGTGATATACAAGAAGTTATCAATTATAGGAACGTTGCAACACTATTAGATGAACTTGCGGTCAAAAGGGGTGGATATGAACCTGAGATGCTTAAAGAAATGCACCGGCTCACAGTTTTCAAAATTATTGCTGAGGAGAAGATTGGTGTATTCAGAAATACCCAAGTTGTAATTAAAGAGGAAGGAACAGGAAATGTTATTTTTGAACCACCTGGTTGGGTTGAAGTACCTTATTTAATTGAGGAGTTTTTTAACTGGCTAAATGCGCTCGAATCTAAAGAACTCCACCCGGTCCTTAGGGCGGCAGTTGCTCATTACATATTAGTTGCTATCCATCCTTTTGTGGAGGGTAATGGAAGAGTCACAAGAGCATTTGCAACGCTTATATTAATTAAAGAGGGCTACGATATAAAACGCTTTTTCTCTCTTGAAGAACATTTTGACGAAGATCCAGCAAGTTATTACGAGGCATTCGCCTTGGTCGATAGACAATCAAAGAATATTGCTGAAAGGAATTTGACACCCTGGATAGAGTATTTTACTGAAGTGGTTGCGGCGGAGCTTAGCAAAATCAAAGAAAAGGTCAAAAAGCTCTCAATTGATACCAGGTTAAAGGTGAAAATCGGAGAGCAAATTGCACTTTCCGAACGGCAAATGAGACTTATTGAATATCTTTCTGACCAGGGGGCGGGGAGCATGCAAGAACTTAAACGCGTACTTCCTATGGTTTCTGATGATACAATTTTGCGCGACCTAACAGACATGCTTAAAAAGGGCGTTATTAAAAAGGAAGGAAGCACAAAGGCCTCAAGGTATGTTATTGCCAACAGGTAGTGTATATTATCCTTATGCAATTTAAAGAGCTCTCCGTCTATTTAGAAAAACTAGAAAAAACTGCTTCCAGAAACTCCATCACCGAAATACTGGCCGATTTATTTAATAAAACTGATCAAGTGGAAGTTGACAAAGTTGCTTATCTGCTTTTAGGCCAACTCGCCCCTTCTTACAAATCGGTAATTTTTAGCATGGCGGATAAAATGGTAATTAAAGGTTTAGCATTGGGTTATAAAAAAGAGCCAGTAGAAGTGTTAAAGCTCTATAAACAATTAGGCGATTTGGGAGAGACAGCTCGCAGTCTTAATGAGCAGTCTAAATCTAAGTCGGTGGGCAATCAGTCGGTAGCGGAGGTCCATGAGCATTTGGTGAAGATTGCAATCCTGTCGGGGGAAGGAAGCCAGGAATTAAAAACTCAACAATTGGCAAATCTTGTTTCAAGGCTCGATCCGCAAGGAGCCAAGTTTGTAATTAGGATTCTTCTTGGAAAACTTCGTTTGGGATTTTCGGATAAGACGATGATAGACGCCCTTTCGTGGTCAATAAGAGGAGATAAAAGTTTGTCAGCCCAAATCGACAGGGCGTATCAGGTTTTGCCTGACGTAGGACTGCTTGCCAAATATATGAAGGAAGAAGGTGTAGGTAAGGCTCTTGCCGACGTGACCCCGGTTGTGGGGATTCCGGTTCTTCCGATGCTAGCTCAGAGAATTAAGTCTCCAGCTGAGATGGTCGAGAAGATGGGAGAGGTTGCAGTAGAACCAAAACTAGACGGTCTTAGGCTCTCTTTGCATTTCAAGAATGGGAAAGTTGGTGTGGTCAAAGCGTTTACCAGAAACCTTAAGGACAATTCATGGATGTTTCCGGAACTACAAAAAATCGGTGAATATGTGAATGCTGATTCGCTGATTTTAGACTCCGAAGCCGTGGGACTTGACGAGGAAACAAAGCAGATGGCCAATTTTCAAAAGACGATGACGAGACGCAGAAAACACGAGATAGCGAGGGCTTTGCAAAAGATTGGAATTGAGTTTTTTGTTTTTGACATATTGTATAAAGACGGGGATAGTTTGATGGATTTATCCTATGCGCAAAGAAGAAAAGTGCTTGAGAAAACAATTAAACCAGGTGGGCCATTTAAGATTGTTAGCTCGGAAGAAACGTCAGATCCACAACGAATTGCAGATTTACAAAAACAAGAAGCGGCCAAGGGGTTAGAAGGTGTAATTGTAAAAAAGATTTCAAGCGGTTATGTTCCAGGGAGAACTGGTTGGCGTTGGGTAAAGATGAAGCAGGACGAGAAGGCACTGGGTAAGCTTGCGGATACAGTAGATTGTGTAGTAATGGGCTATACAGTCGGCAAAGGTAAAAGGGCAGGATTTGGTTTGGGGCAATTTTTGGTAGGTGTGCGGGATGGGGAGAAAATTAAGACCACCACCAAAATTGGAACTGGTCTAACCGATGAACAATTTATGGAAATGAAGCGCCGGCTGGGAAAACTTGAAGTTCTCGAAATGCCGAAAGAATACGAGGTTCATAAAAACTACACCCCAGACTATTGGGTAGCCCCCTCTTTAGTAGTAGAGATCGCAGCTGATGAAATAACCAAAAGCCCAACGCATTCAGCTGGCCTTGCTTTGAGATTTCCCCGTCTTGTTAAGTTTCGAGATGACAAATCTCCCAACGGTGCTACATCCGTAAAAGAACTTCAGAGATTATTCAAGCTCCAGAGATTATAGGCCGTTGTCCCAATTCCTAAGTTTTTTTATGGTAGCATGGTTGTATGCCAGTTGATGTTAAAGGACTTTCGGAAAGGGAGGCTCGGGAAAATCTAAAGAAATTCGGGCCGAATGTCTTGCCGGAGAAACCTCCCCCAACTGATTTTGCAATTTTACTTTCACAAATCAAAAGCCCACTCGTATATGTCCTAATACTCGCTGCTGCTATCACTTTTTTCCTAAGCCATACCTCAGATACGGTAATAATACTTTTGGCTGTTGTTATTAATACGGTTTTAGGTTTTATTCAGGAAAAAAAAGCCGGTAATGCGCTGGTAGCTTTAAAAAAACTTGTAACAATTCAGAGCGAAGTAATACGGGATGGCAAGCGCAAAAATATAAATACCAAAGAAGTTGTGCCGGCAGATGTGGTTGTTTTAACTCAGGGGGATAAGGTGCCAGGAGACGGTAAACTCCTACATGCCACTCGTTTGTACTTAAATGAAGCTGTCCTTACTGGGGAGAGCGTACCGGTTAACAAAAACAAGGATGATGAAGTGTATATGGGTACAATTGTGGCTGCAGGTACAGCGTTTATGTTTGTTGAGAAGACGGGAGCCGGTACTAAAATAGGCAAGATTGCGCTTGAAGTTCAAGAAAAAGAAGAGGAGACTCCGCTTAAGAAGCAACTTACTGCTTTTGCAAAACAGTTAGTTTTACTAATCGCAGCTTTGATAATTTTTGTCTATTTCACTGGACTTATATTTGGCAGAGGTCTTGACGAAATGTTTACAACTTCGGTTGCTTTGGCGGTTTCGGCGATCCCTGAAGGGCTACTTGTTGGCTTAACTGTCGTATTGGCAATTGGAATGCAAAGGATCCTCAAGCGCAAGGGTCTCGTCAGGAGTTTAACGTCTGCCGAAACATTGGGTGGTGTAACTGTTGTATGCCTTGATAAAACCGGCACATTGACAAAAGGGTTGATGCAGCCCTCAGAAGTTGTGGGTGAGGTTGACGACATAGCAAAGCAAATGATTTTAGCTAACGACCTTGATGATCCAATTGTTATAGCTGGTTTTGAATGGGCCAAAAAACACCAGTCAGAGAGCTTATTAAAAATTCACAAACGACTGGACGCATTGCCTTTTTCTCCTAAAGACCGGTTCTTTGCGTCATTAAATAGATGGAATGATAAAAACATTATGTTTGTTAATGGCGCTCCGGATTATGTGGTGGATTGGACAAACTTAAGCAAGAAACAAAAAAACGATATTAAAGAAAAAATTGAAGAATTGACGTCTGACGGAAAAAGACTAATTGGCCTGGCAAGAAAAGAGGTTTCTCAGAGTATCAAGAAAATAAACGTAAGCGAAGTTAAAAATGGCCTTACCTGGGTGGGGTTAATAGCATTCTCTGACCCTGTCAGAAAAGATGTAGCTCAGGCCATTGAAAAGGTTAAAAAGGCTGGTATAAGACCAATTGTTATAACCGGAGACTATCCCAAAACTGCCATTTCTGTTATGAAGGAGATTGGATTTAACTTAAGTGTGGATGAGGTATTGCTTGGTAAAGATTTAGAAAAACTAGGAGACAATGGATTGACCAGCAAGTTGGCAGCAGTTCAACTGTTCGCAAGAACAACACCAGAGCAGAAGCTGTCTATCGTTAACGCACTTAAGGCCAACGGTGAGGTGGTGGCGATGATGGGTGATGGAGTCAATGATGCTCCAGCTCTGGCAAAAGCCGATATTGGTATTGTTGTTGGGGATGCTACAGATGTGGCACGAGAGTCGGCGGATCTTGTGCTTCTCGATTCAAAATTTGAAACTGTGGTGGCAGCTATTGAGGAGGGTAGGGGAATTTATGATAATGTCAGAAAAATTCTAATATATCTAATGAGCTCTGCCTTCAATGGGATCATCGCGGTTACGGGCTCTATCATATTAGGCTTACCATTACCGGTAACAGCAGGCCAGATTTTATGGGTAAATTTAGTTACAAATGGTTTTCCGGATCTCGCGCTAACTGTTGATCCAAAAAAAGAAGGATTGATGAAGGAGCCGCCGAGGTCAACTAAGCAGTCACTGGTTGAGTTCTGGATGAAAGCCTTAATCGCAGTCATCAGTCTTACGTCTGGTTTTTTCGCACTTGGACTTTTTGTATATGTCTATAACATAAATGGGGATATTTTGCTGGCACGCTCGGTCGCATTCATTGCATTGGGGGTGAACTCCTTGGTCTATGTCTTTTCTGCAAGGACCCTAAAAGAACCGTTTTGGCGTAGTGGTTTATTTGATAACAAGTGGCTTTTGGTGGCGATAGGCTTAGGTTTTATATTGCAATTAACCCCATTCATCTCAGATAATACCAAGGTTTTTTTTGGTGTCACCAATGTGCCTCTATTCTACTGGGGGATGGTGTTATTTTCGGCACTATCCACATTTGTAATTATTGAGCTTCTAAAAGTTGCTTTTCGGGGTGGTTTGAACAGACCGCGTAAATAAAGGTTATTGATTGACAGAGCGTAAGTATTCTGAAATCATTAATAAGGCCGGGGGTTTTACCCTCGAAGCCTTAGCGAAGTGGGGTGATATTAATGGCAGTAGCAAATGGTACTGGACTTAAAAAAGAAACTACCGCAGCGATAGCGTCTCTGTTTAGCCCAACAATTGTGGTGCCGGTAATCGTTTTTCTCATTGAGAAGAATCCTTATGTGAGGTTTCATTCAGCACAAGCTTTGGTTTTGTTTTTGTTGGCATTGATTTCGTCAATGGTTTTGGCAATTACGATAATTCTCCCTGGGCTTATTTGGATAGTCTGGTTTATTTTTTGGCTTGTACAAACTTATAAAGCATGGCAAGGGCAGGAGTATGAGGTTCCGGTCGTAGGGAATCTTACAAGAAGTGTTATAAAGAAAGCATAATTTAATGCTTAGTAATTGGTTGTCAGCAAGACAACGAATGATCGAAGTAATTAAAGGGCACGGTTTTGATGACGCCAGAATTATTGGCGTTATGGCCTCTCTCCCGCGGGAAGAATTTGTGCCTGCTAAGTTTAAGGATATTGCATATCAGGATAGGCCTGTTGGTATTGGGTTCGGACAGACTATTTCTCAGCCCTTCACAGTTGCTTTCATGACAGAGCTCCTTGGTTTAGAAGGGTATGAAAGAGTTTTGGAAATTGGTACCGGCTCCGGGTATCAGACAGCGATTTTGGCTAAGCTTTCAAGGAAGGTTTATAGTGTTGAGAGAATTCCTGAATTGACTAAGCGAGCTCAGAAAACACTTAGAAACTTAAACATTACAAATGTTTATTTAAAGACAGTTAAAAGGGAAATCGGATGGGAACAAGAAGAACCATTCGACAGGATACTGGTGACTGCCGGGATGGAGCAACCAGATGCAAACGAGCTTCTAGTGCAGCTTAATGAAGGAGGAATAATGGTTGCACCGATTGGCTCAGGCAAAGATCGTGTAATGACCAAATTTGTTAAGTGCGAGGGTGATATATCATCTTCTCAACATGGTAGCTTCCAATTTGTACCCTTCGTTAAATGATATGAAGCTCCCTCGGGTTAAGCCCGAGGTGTTTTCTCCCAGTCGCTTAGTCGGGAGCGAAATCCCTCCGAAGCGAAATTTTTTCGCTTTCATTCACCAGTTCATGCTGGAGGTTTTTCGCGAAGGGGGATAGAATAGCTATATGAAACTGTTGGTTGGTTTGGGCAATCCAGGAGAAAAGTATAAAAATAACAGACATAACGTGGGGCATATGTTTATAGACAACATTAAAGGTCAAAAGTCAAACGTCAAAAGTATCAATGCAGTAAAGACCGGGGTATTTATGAATGAATCTGGCGATGCTGTCAAAAAATTAATTGAAAATTTAAAATTGGAAATTGAAAATTTGTATATTGTTCACGACGATTTGGACTTGCCGCTGGGAAGCTTTAAAATTCAATTCGGTAAAGGACCGAAGGTTCATAACGGTGTTAATTCGATTGAAAAAGAATTGGGAACAACTGAATTTTGGAGGATACGAGTCGGAGTTGATAACAGGGATGCCGACAACAGAACACCGGGCGAGGAATATGTTTTACAGGATTTTACTTCCGAAGAAGCTTTGATCCTGGAGCAGGTTTTTAAGAGTATCGAAGAGGATCTGTATGACAAACTCAAACAGTAAAAAAGGATTTACGACCATCCAGGAAGTACTAAAAAAGTTTGAGGTTAACGATGACAAATACGTTTCCCGGGAATTTCAATTGTACGGATATAATCTTGCACAAGAACTGGAGGACCCCAAAAACGTTTCCCTGTATATTAAACTGGCAAAAGATTTGCCCCGTGGACTTATGGAAACCGCCCGCAGTTTTGTAAAAGATGCGCAGAACGTAAAAAGCAAACCTGCACTATTCATGTGGAAATTGACCCAAATGAAAAAAGGACTCAAAATACAGACCAATGAATAATTTCGTTCTAGATGCAAATTGGGTAGACCTTATTATATTAATAATTCTTGCGTACTACGCATTTGAAGCAGTAAGGCATGGATTATTGGTAATTATGGCGGATTTTATTTCCTTTCTGGGAGCCTTACTTATCTCGCTTCGGGCATATCGTATTACAGCTGATTTCTTACGGGAACAATTTAACCTAGCTCATTCAGTTTCAAATGCCGTCGGGTTTTTGCTAACTGCAATTATTGCCGAGGCTATTTTGGGATTTTTGTTGGCCCATCTAATAACACGATTATCAGGAGAATTTTGGAAAGAGAAGTGGAATAGGATCGTTGCAATTCTTCCCGCAATTGGTGAAGGTTTAATAATTGTTGCGTTTATTTTAACTCTAGCTGTTGCTCTACCCATTAGGCCGGACATAAAAAGAGATATTGTTGATTCCCGGGTTGGGGGTTACATTCTTGCACGAACGACACAGATTGAACGGGCGGTTAACGAGATTTTTGGTGGAGTTATCGAAGACAGCCTTACATATTTAACAATCCGCCCGGATAGTAGAGAGAGTGTCAATTTAACAGTTGAAAGTTTCAGTCTTTCGGAAGATGAGAGGGCAGAATCTGAGATGTTTAGTCTGGTTAACCAGGAAAGAAGAAACGCTGGTATTCATGAGCTTGAGTGGTTTCCTAATGCAGTACCTGTTGCAAGAGAACACGCAAGGGATATGTGGGAGCGGAAATATTTTAGCCATGTTTCACCTGACGGCAAAGATGTGGGCGATCGATTAAGTGAAGGTGGTGTCGGGTACACTTTCGCAGGGGAAAACCTGGCCCTTGCCCCCACTACCCCAACTGCACATACGGGACTTATGAACTCGGAAGGGCACCGTGCAAACATTCTTGAAAGACGCTTTAGTAGGATGGGTATAGGCGTAATTGATAACGGAGTATATGGAAAAATGTATGTTCAGGTTTTTACTGACTAATGGCTCATATAAAAAACCCAAATTTATTTTCTAAGGTATACAAAGTAGTTCAGACGATTCCTTCCGGGAAGGTTGCAACTTACGGCCAAATTGCCAAGCTAGTTGGTACGCGCGATGTTCGAAAAATTGGTTGGGCACTTCATGCTAACAAATCCAAAGATGTGCCATGCCATCGTGTAGTTAATAAAGAGGGACATTTAGCCAAAAACTTTGCTTTTGATGGGGAGGCAGAACAAAGAAAACGTTTAACTAAAGAGGGTGTTGGATTTACCCAAAACGGGTATGTGGATTTGGCCAAACATCTGCATATATGGACTACTAAACCAGAATAGGTTAAGCTATTTTTAACCTAAATGAGAAAAGAAATTTTTATTCACTTATTTTCTCTCCTTATCTTCTTTTCTCTTATCACCGTTTTTCGCGGGTGGTTTGAAGTCAACTATTGGACTTTTTGGGTTGGGGGGTTATTGGGTACGTTTTTACCTGACGTTGATCATTTAATTTATGTTTACTTCCTTTCACCGCAGGAACTTACATCGCAGAGAGTCAATTTCTCGCTTGCAAAAAGGGATTTGGTCAAAAGCATACAGCTTCTATATGACACTAGAAGAGAGAGGTTGGGACTTATCTTTCATACAGCATATTTCCAGGTAATATTTCTTCTCCTAATGTTTTTTGTAGCAACTTCAACCGACAGTTTGTTTGGAAGAGGGTTAGTACTTTCCTTTTTCCTTCACCTTTTGGTTGATCAGCTGTTAGACCACACAGAGGGCGGGGGAGCGCAAAATTGGTTTCGGGGTGTTTTGGCGAATTTCGAAGGCTCAAAAAAGAGATTATATTATTTAACAATCATTGCCGCATTTTTAGTTATTAGCTTTTTCTTTTAATTCCGGCAAAATAATAAGCTGCTAGAAATGTTGATATCGGTACAGCTATAATTAAGGCAGAACTTCCAACAAGAGTTCTGACTATTTCTTCTGCAATAAACTCAGTATTAAGTGAAATCCACACAGGAACTTCGCTGCTTAGCGTAAACATTAAAAGTAAGGGGAATGAAGCCCCAGCATAAGCAAGAACTAGAGTATTTACCAGTGCTGCTATGTGCTCTCTGCCAACAGACAATCCTCGCTTGTAAAGTTCGGTAGTTGATAGCTTTGTGTTTGCCTTTTTGAGTTCGTCAACCGTCGCGACTTGGGCTGTTGTTACATCGTCGAGTACTCCCAGGGAACCGATAATAATTCCCCCCAAAAGGAGCCCTCTTAAGTTTACATTTTTAAGAAGTCCTCCTTGTAGAAACAAAGCCTCCTCGCTTCCGGTTCCTGAAAGTTTTGAGAAATAAACAAAAATGTAAGACGCAATTGCAGCGAAAGAGAGGGTAATTAGTGTTGCCAAAAGAGCAATTGTTGTCCGTTTTGAATACCCGTGAGCCAGATAAATTGATGTAGTTGCAATGATTACCGCACCCAACAGGCTAATCATAAGCGGATTTTGACCAGAGACTATTCGAGGAATAATAAAATAAATTAATACCAAAAGACTAACAAAAAGGCCGAAGATGGATCCAACACCCTTTATGCCGCCAAAAATCAACACCAGCACAAAAAAGAATACGAATATAGTTATGAGTGCGGGAATCCTAAATTTATCAACTAAAAAATATCTTCCTTCGTCTTGTGTGACAACCAGCGTTTCACCTACTTGAACCCGTTGTTCCCGGGTAATTCCAATAAATCCTCCCACTTCCATTTGCCTTCGTTGCCTGCTATCGGGGCCGTTTAAAATTTCAATTTCAACAAGTTGCTGCGGCGAATCGTTTACAATTTCCTCTTCCAATACGGCCACAACTCTTGCTAAGTAATATTGAAATGTGACAGAGGGCGCTTGCGCGTTGGCAGTTTTTGAGAGTACTGTAATTATAATCGCAGCCAAACCTAAAGATAAAATTATTTTTCTTAACACAGAAGTATTATACTTTGAAATCGTAACAGATTGAATATTTTAAAATTTACCTTTACACTTCATTTTTAATGAAAGCAAAAAATAAAACGGTATGTGATCTTCTTGATTATTATAAAGAAATTGCTTTAATTGGGAGCATAGAATCTGTATTAGGATGGGATTTAAGTGTTAATCTTCCACCTAAAGCCTCCGAGGAAAGGGCAGAGCAGGCCGCGTATTTAACAAAACTTGCATCTGATAAATGGCTCAATGAAGGTTTTAGGAAACTGCTCGAAGATGCGACGAAAGAAATCGAGAGACTAGGAAATGAAGAAGCCGCTATTGTCAGAAATTTAAACCACTCGGCTAAGTTTTATCACAAAGTTCCGCAGGATATAATTATCGAGTTCAGTAAAACTTCCTCCATGGCCTTTATGGCATGGCAAAAGGCCAAAGAACAGGATAACTTCAAAGAATTTGAACCGCATTTAACTAAGATGGTTTCTCTAAACCAGATTGTTGCTAAGCACATTGGCTACAAAAGTAACCCTTATGATGCATTGCTTGATTTGTACGAACCGGGCTTAACCGCAGCAAATGGAAGGAGAATCTTTGGAAAACTCCAGCCGGAATTAACCAGTATTCTTAAAAAAATTCTAAAAAGTAAAACATATAAAGACAAAAGTTTAGACAACTTAACAGTTGATAAAAACTACCCGGTTGAATTGCAAAAGCAGATTTCACTCTTTGTTCTGCGAAAAACGGGGTATGACTTAGAAGCGGGAAGGATGGATATATCTTCTCATCCTTTTACCAGCTCACTAGGCAGGCACGATGTGCGAATAACCAATAGGTACAAAGCAAACGATTTCCGCGAAAGTATAATGATAGCGCTTCATGAAGGCGGGCATGCACTTTACGACCAAGGGGTTAACGAAAAATATGAATATACGCCTCTTGATGGGGGGGTTTCTTTGGGAATTCACGAAAGCCAATCCAGGTTCTGGGAGAACCAGATGGGAAGAAGTCTTGAATTTATGCAGTACTTATCACCGGTTTTACATGCATTTTTCCCTGAGCAGTTGAAAGATACTGGGGATGAAAAGCTTTTTAGGTTTTTTAATAGGGTTACCCCTTCACTTATTCGAACAGAAGCAGACGAAGTTACTTATAACCTTCATATTGCATTAAGATTTGAACTAGAAGAAGCATTGGTTAACGACAAAGTTAAGGTAAAAGATTTGCCGGGAATATGGCGCGAAAAGATGAAGAAATATCTTGGAGTGGTTCCTGCAGCCGATAGAGAAGGAGTTTTACAAGATGTTCACTGGAGCCACGGGCCAATGGGGTATTTCCCAACATATACCTTAGGGAATTTTATATGCGGCGCAGTTTACCAATACGCTTAATAAGGAGCTTAATTTAAGCGAACTTATTAAAACCGGACAGTTTGGAACGATCCTTTCCTGGTACCGCGACAAGATTCACCAACACGGAAGTCTCTACTGGCCAAACGAATTAGTGGTACAGGTGTCCGGGGAGAAACTTAATCCCAAATACTTCCTAAGTTATTTAAAAGAAAAGTATTCAAAAATATATCAAACTAAGGTTTAGTATTATAATTAGGCCTGAAGCTTATCTTTTAAGGCGTTTAATTGCTCATTGCGAAGGGTAAGTTCGGGATTCGAATAAATTATTCGCTCAGCTTCCAGTAAATGCGAAACGGCTTCATGTTTGTTGTCAGTCCACAACATTTCGGCAATACGCATGTGACCACCGGAAAGCCAAACAGCTTTATTAAAAGGATCTTCATCTGTTTGTCTTAATTCATCTAGGGCTTGTTCGGCCCATTCCAGCGCCATCGTTTGGCCTAATTTATATTGAACAGTGTAAAGATGGACCTTGAAATCTAGTAAAACTGCTGGCCTATTGTGGCTGGGTGGTGGGAATTTTTCCATTACCTCTACTGCGTTTCTGTAAGATTGTTCGGCTTCTTCAAGCTCACCTAAAGCTTCTTGGCAATTAGCCAAATGAAAAAACGGTATTGCGTGGGCACTTTTATCCTTTTGGCTGAGAACTAGGTCAACCGCTGCGGTAGCCTCATTTCGGGCCTGTTTAAGATATGCGATATCCCCAGTTGTTCTGTAAAGATGGCGGAAAGTAATAGATCTTGAAGCTCTAGTTTCAGCAAACCCACGAAGATCTGTTTCTAATAAATATGCAAGAGCAGCTTCATCGGCAAGCTGGAGAGCCTCCAAGTAGAATCCTTTTTCTCTTGTTTTCTCTGCTTCTTGGTGAATACTGCGGCCTGATCTGGTTTCGCGATTTGGTTCAATTTCCTGTTTTGTAGCCACATACAATTTTAGCACAGGAGACAAGCAATCTTGATTTACTGCAGGTCGTAGCCTATGGATTTAACAACGTCCCGGATTTTATCTTCATCATGTTTTGAATCATTAATCTCCACATCAAGCGTTTCCTTAGCGTAGCTACATGAGGCTTTTATTCCGAGGTCCTGAAGCTCGCCTTCAATAAGCATTGCGCAGCTGGCGCAGTCCATCCCGATAATTTTGTATGTTTTAGTTTTGGCTTTTGACATTTAACCTTTGATTATGGTTCATTGGATAACGTCAAATGAACCAGTGTACATTCCCATTGAACAGGTATAGGCAAGTCTTCCAGGTTTAGTTGGGGTAAATTCAACAATTTCTGTCCCGCTTTCAGGCAGCACAGTTGAGATGTTAAATGTGGGGATTGTAAATGCACGAGCGCAACCCCGGGTGTTGTTGGTGCTTAGGGATAGTTTAACGGGAATACCAACCTTAAGTTGAGTGGTGGTTGTTTGGTAGCCGTTATTTTTAACATTAATAACAACGCTTTGCTTGCCGCTTGAATCTATTTTGGCCAAAGCAGAGGGTGGTACTGAACTCTCAGAAAATAGACTACTTGTAACCAGCCAATAATTTTGCAGGGTGTGGTTTGAGCCTCGAAGCACCTGCCCGGTATTAACTGACATTAACCCCAGTATGATAATAAGGACAGAGGCGGCAATTCTAAAGCTTTTTCTTTTCAGAAGCTCTAAAGCTGTTGCGCCTAACGCAAAAAAGACTGGTGAGGTGCCGAGCGTGAATGCAAACATGATTGCTGCACCCGTCAGAGCGTGGCCTGAGGCAATTGCCAAAACCATCATCGCTTGTGTCACTCCGCAGGGAATAAGAACCGTTGAAAAACCCAAAAGTGCCGGGGCAAAAACAGATTCGTCTTTTGCGTACTTTCTGATTATTTTATATGCCCATGAAGGTGGTTGAATAACAAAGTATCTGAATATTGGATGAATATCTAAAAGCCTTGCGGCGGTTGCGAGCATAAAAAGACCTGCCGCAATTTGCATAGCCCCAAAAAATTTTGGAGAAAGGCTGATTGCCGAACCAACTAAACCAAGAAGAGCTCCAAGAAGTGTGTATGCAACAAGCTTAGACACTAAAAAGTAGAAAACTGTTTTATATTTAGTTCTATCTTTCTCAGCTAAGCCACTTTCTGTTTGATGGGCAACGGAGGAAGCCAAAAGCCCCCCCTGAACGGCAAGGCAGGAAATTCCACCCGTTGTTAGACCTGTAATTAATGCTAGCCAAATATTATTCATGTTATTCGCGGCAACAATCTATCGCTTTTTGCACCAGTGAACCTAGTTTATCAAACACCGATACGTTTTCCTTTTCTGTACCGTTTTCATCGACCAAACTTACGTCATTATCCATTCTTTTTATTTTCCCCAGTTTAACTACGTCCAAGTTTATTGCCCAGAAAAGCGAATAAAGTTTGTACGACTTTTCAAAAAGTTTGATAGCCTTTTGCCTTTCATTCTTTTTAAGCTCTTTGGTTCCCACCTCCATTATTCTCATCGAAGCAGCCAGTAAGTGCTTACTAATACACCAGACCTCCCCCTCGTAGTCTTTAATAATTTCTTTTAGAAGCTGCGTTCTTATTAGCCTGATTTCATTCAATAAATCGATATATTTTTTGTCTTTAGTTTTGTTGTAAGTGAAAAATAGATGCTCTTCTATTGAAATAAGATTCATGATCCCGATTGAAAGATCTTCTCCGGAAGATAGATCCAGCCCTTTTTGTTTTGTTACTTCGTCAACTTTTGCTAATAGTGATTTGTAATTATTAATTTTCATAATGTTTCTGGCTGCCTCTCGCGTTGGCGTCCACTTTTGTGGGTCCCTGCTCTCCCGACTTGTCGGGATCACGCCCACAAACAGTGATCCGAACGCGCGAGTCCGCTATATCCTCATTCACAACCGATATAAGTAACCACCGTAATAATATAAGACCAAACTAATAATAATAAGTGTTGCTAAAGGAAAAACCACTTTTTGATACACAAACAACTGCTTTCCCTTCCTTTTGCGTACCTGATTATCAAGCCATTTAGCAAACAAAAAACCGGCAGAGCCAACAGTGGTTCCGAAGAGTATTTTATCAATCCCTGCAATAGTATTAAAGGGATGACCGATAATACCGGTATATTTAAGTGGTATTAACGTTAGTGCGTACATAAACACTATAATCGTTAGACTGAATAGCTGATTAACTGAAAACTTGTTGAGTGTTTTTACTGCTGGCTTAAAAGCCTTTTCAATCTGTTTGGAATATCGCTTGTTCAACCAGTCAATAAACCAGAAACTCATTGAAAGAATAAGCCCACCTATCCAAATTGCTGTTATTGTGTCATCAATTCCGAGCCATCTTGATAGACCAAGTCCCGCGCCGACCGCAATAGTGCAAACCGGGCAAACTGCATGTGCAGGAGCAGGGAACAGGAGAGTTGTAGGTACCAAGATTGCAGTTAATATAAACTTCCAGATGGTTTTCATAAATTTAAGCCTTCTAAGTAGTCAATTATAGGAGCGTCGCCAATTATACATTGCCCCTCTGGTGTAAACAGAAATGGTACCCCCAGACCTTGATTGGGATTTATCCCGCAGTATCGGGCCCGTTCAAGCATAAGATTTGCATTAATCTGATTATTCCAAACTTCCTTTTTAACAATTTGCACTTCATCTTTTTTCTCCCAAGAGTTTAAAAACTCCTCAACTGTTTCGCATTTGGGGCAACCGTCTCCCCAGAAATATTCAAAATAAGAAGGGAGTGGAGTGGGGGAATTAGATTGTTTTGTTAATGCAAACGCCCCAACAATGAGTATACCCAAAGAAACAACAATAATTAATGGTAATGTTAAGTTTTTCATATCCGAATTAGTTTAGATCTTTTGTCAAGCAGACACAATGTAACATATTTTCTAATACTTGACAATACCCTACCCCCGGGGTAGGATACAATCATGAACAAACACGATCATAATCTATTTAAAGCAGATGCCGTTAGAAGAGTTAAGATTGTGCAGGGCCACTTAAAAAAGATAGAAAAAATGCTAGCGGATGATGCATATTGTCCGGACATAATTCATCAATCGCGTGCTGTTCAGTCAGCCCTTAGAAAAATTGACGAACTAATTCTTCATGGACACCTGCATAGTTGTGTCTTGAAAGATCTTCATGGTTCAAAATCCGAAACCCTTGTCTCAGAGATAGTAGAACTTTTTAAGAAAAAATAATGGACAAAATTTTTGTTTTAACAGGAGGAATTTCCCTAATCATTTTTATATATTGGTTTTTCTTTGGAAAGAGGCAGGAGGCAGTGGTGGCAGATGAAGACCTAAATATTATCGTTGAAGGTGGTTATAAACCTGCAGTAATTAGTCTTAAGAAAGGGGAGAAGGTAACACTAAAGGTCAAAAGACGCGACCCCAGTTCTTGCTTAGAGGAGATTGTTTTACCGGATTTCAAGATCAAAAAATACCTTCCTTTAAATGAAACCGTAGAAATTGAAGTTAATCCCGAGCAGTCAGGAGAATTTCCATTTCATTGTGGAATGAATATGTATCACGGAAAGATTGTGGTCAAATGAAAACAAATAAACTTTCTTTTCCAATAGTGGGCATGCACTGTGCATCTTGTGCAAAGCTCATAGAAAGAAACTTACAGAAAGTTCCCGGGGTTATAACTTGCTCGGTAAATTATGGAAGCGAGCAGGCAACACTTGAGCTTGGTAATAAGGTAGACAGTAATTTACTGGCTAAAGCAGTTGAATCGGCGGGGTATAAACCGATATTAGCTCAAAACTCAAAAGGCAAAAGTCAAAAGTCATCTGAAGAGATTAAGGAGGAATTAAAATTAAAAGAACTTCAAAACTTAAAAACTAAGGTAATTGTTTCCTCAATTCTGACAACTTTAATAGTTGTCGGGGCGATGGGAGAGATGGTTGGAATAGATTTTGATATTCTTCAAAATACATTTCTAATTTTTGTAATGGCAAGCATAGTTCAGTTTTGGGCAGGGAAAGAGTTTTATTTGGCCACCTGGTCTGGCTTAAAGAACCGTTCGGCTAACATGGACACCCTGGTTGCGCTTGGAACTTCTGCTGCTTATGGATTTTCCGCTCTTGGGGTCTTATTTCCACAAGTATTTGATGCCTTGGGAATACAAATGCAGATGTATTTTGAAACTGCGGCGGTAATAATTACTTTAATTCTTCTTGGCCGTTATCTTGAAACCCGGGCAAAGATTCACACAAGCGATGCAATTAAAAAACTATTAGCCCTTGGCGCAAAAACGGCACGAGTTGTGCGGAAAGGAAAAGAGATTGATATACCTATTGAAGAGGTGGCTGTGGGAGACATTATTCGGGTGAGGCCGGGTGAGAAAATTCCCGTGGATGGGGTAATAACCGAAGGCAGTAGTTCGATAGATGAATCAATGGTTACGGGTGAAAGTATGCCCGTTGATAAAATTGCTGGAGCAAATGTGATTGGGGCAACTATAAATAAATCGGGAAGCTTTCTTTTTAAAGCAACAAAAGTAGGAAGCGATACAGTGCTTGCCAATATTGTCAGGATGGTTGGTGAAGCCCAAAGCACCAGAGCTCCCATTCAGCGATTAGCAGACACAGTTTCCTCCTATTTCGTCCCTGTGGTTTTGATATTGGCTGTTTTAACTTTTGTTGTTTGGTATGTTGCTGGTCCGGCAGGAGCTGCTTTCAGTTTTGCATTTGTCAATACAATTGCCGTACTTATTATTGCGTGCCCGTGTGCTCTGGGGCTTGCTACACCAACAGCAATTATGGTTGGAGTGGGAAGGGGTGCTGAGAAGGGAATTCTAATTAAAGATGCGCAGAGCCTGGAGATTGCTAATAAAATACAAACTGTTGTGTTTGATAAGACAGGTACTTTAACACAAGGCAAACCTGTAGTTACAGATGTTTTAGAAAATCAAAAATCAAAAATCAAAAATCAAAAGTTACTCCAGATTGCGGCATCACTAGAACAAGGATCGGAGCATGCTTTGGCTGAGGCGATACTGCAACGAGCAGAAAAAGAGGGAGTTAAGACAGACAAGGTTGTTGGGTTTAAGGCGATTGCAGGCAAAGGAATATATGGTGAGGTCAAGGGTAATGAGTTTTATTTAGGTAACAGAGCCTTAATGAAACAGAATAATATTGATACTTTTGAGACCGAAAATGAAGTCCAAAAGCTTGAAAACGAAGGGAAAACTGTTGTCTATCTTGCTTCGCAAAGCCAGGTTTTAGGTTTGTTGGCAATTGCGGATGAACCAAAACCAAGTGCCATGACAACAATTGACACTTTGAAAAGAAAGGGAATTGAAACTTGGATGATCACGGGTGATAACGAGCGTACTGCTATGGCTATTGCAAGGAGATTGGGAATCAAGAACATACTAGCAGACGTTTTACCCGATGAGAAAGCACTGAAAGTCAGGCAGTTAAAAGAGGTGGAGGGGAAAGTTGTGGCGTTTATTGGGGACGGAATAAATGATGCCCCAGCATTGGCTGCCTCCGATGTGGGAATTGCAATGGGAACAGGGACAGACGTAGCCATGGAATCGGCTAGTATTACTCTTCTTAATAAAAACCTAAATACAGTTGTTTCAGCGATAGATTTAAGCAGAAAAACACTTAAGATTATTAGGCAAAATCTGGTCTGGGCATTTGGATATAACGTGACTTTAATACCCGTAGCAATGGGGATTTTATACCCGTTCGCGGGGCTACTTTTAAACCCGGCACTGGCAGCATTTGCTATGGCAGCTTCTTCAATCTCGGTTGTTACTAATTCCTTGAGATTAAAGTCTGTAAAAGTATAAAATCATCGCATGCAGGATATTGGTAGGTTAATTACGATTTTTGGAATAGTAATAGTGTTACTGGGTCTAATACTGTCTTTTTCTGACCGGATTCCGTTTTTAGGGAAACTCCCTGGAGATATTTTAATTAGAAGAGGAAATTTCACCCTTTATGCTCCAATTGCAACATCAATAATAATAAGTGTAGTACTTTCAATTGTTATTACATTATTACACTAATCTCTAATTTAAAACGTTAGGCCTTGACTTAGGCAATTGCTAGCGGGTATAGTGTGGAAGTTATGGCCACGTCACACGTTTCCGACTCAGACTTCGAAGCAAAGGTTATAAACGGGAGTCTTCCTGTTTTGGTTGATTTTTGGGCGCCCTGGTGTGGACCTTGCAAGATGGCAGAGCCATCACTTGAAGAACTCTCTGAAGAATATAAAGACAAACTTTCAATTGTTAAACTAAATGTTGACGAAAATCAACAAACCTCGATGAAATATGGAGTAATGTCTATCCCTACAACAATTTTGTTTAAAGGCGGAACTGAAGTGGGTAGGCAAGTCGGCTTTGCGGGCAAACAAGCATTTGAAGAGTTGATTAAGAAAGGAATATAAATTAAGTGAATGGGGGTGATATAGATGAACGATCAAAATAATCCTACAGATCCAATGAACCCAGGAGTATCAACACCTCCAATGGGTGGAGTGGTAGATCCTATGGGGCAACCAGCCCCCACGGGTACGCCAGAACCAGCACAACCAGCCCAAGAGCCATCAGTCCCGCCGGTTCCTGGAGTATCCGAGCAGCCAGCGACACCTCCTGCACCAGCTGCAGATCAACCGGTGGATCCTATGGTTCCACCAGCAGGTGACACTGGACAGAATCCCCCCCAAGCAGCTTGATGCTAGTGGGGTTAATCTTTAAGATTCCACCAAAGATTTGCTTCTTTGGTGGTGTCTTCTTGAAGAAGCTAGTATGAAAAAACAATTACTCGGAAAAATTTGGGATGTTATCATAATAGGATCAGGCCCCTCAGGGTTAACTGCCGGCCTTTACACTTCGCGTGCTAATTTACAGACACTTCTTATTGCAGGAGATAAATGGGGAGGTCAGCTCATGCTTACAACACTAGTCGAGAATTTCCCCGGCTTTCCTGATGGAATTATGGGACCAGTCCTAATGCAAAATATGAGGACCCAAACAGAAAAGTTTGGTGTTAAGGTAATTGATAAAAATGCCACTAAAGTAGACTTTGCAGGGGTAAACAAGAAAGTTTGTATAGATGAGGAAGTTTATGAAGCTAAAACAGTGCTTATTGCAACGGGGGCTGATACTGTATGGCTAGGTGTGCCCAATGAACAAAACCTAATTGGCAGGGGTGTGTCTTCTTGTGCCCCGTGTGACGCATTTTTTTTCAAGGACAAAACTGTAATTGTGGTAGGTGGTGGAGACTCAGCAATGGAGGAGGCTTTGACATTGGCAAAATTTGCAAGGGAGGTAACAATTGTTCACAGGCGTAATGAATTCAGGGCAAGTAAGATTATGCAGGAAAGGGTAATGGATAACCCCAAAATTAGGGTGATTTGGAATGCTGTGGTTAAAGAAATTTTGGGTAGTGAAAAAGTCACGGGGGTTGTTCTTAAATCGACAAAAGAAGGTGAGGAAAAAACTTGGGAAGTAGCAATTGACGGAGTATTTGTTGCAATTGGCCACACGCCTAATACAAGTATATTTGATGGACTTTTGGCAAAAGATGCAAAGGGTTATATTGTCAGGGGGGTGCAGCCCGCCGAACTGCTTCATCCGGATCATGTTCATGGCGAAGAGGGGGATTTGCATGAAACACAAGTGGAGGGGGCCCACCATCCATACAAATCCTCAACATCAATTCCTGGTATTTTTGTAGCCGGGGATGTTCACGACCACCACTATAGACAAGCGATAACTGCAGCCGCGTATGGATGTGAAGCTGCCATGGAGATCGAGAAGTGGTTAATCGAGCAAAATAAACTTAACGATTGACAAACATATGGTTTCACGGCAAAATGAACAGTACCAAATTACATGGCAAAAGAAAAAAAAGAGACAACTACCTCAGTTAATATATTTGAGAAAGTTGCGCCAATATTGTTAGTTGCAACCATAGGCTTAGCTTTCACAGTTGGTATTTTGTGGGAGAAGGTACGCAATCTCGAAGGCGGTGGGACGAGGGTGGCTAACAATCAAGCGCCAAATGTAGACCCAGCAGCTGCTCCACCTGCAGCGGGTAAATTATCTGAAGCTGAGGCTGCAAAGATACCTGCAATATCAGAGAAAGATCACATTAGGGGCTCAAGGAATGCTAAAGTTTTCTTTGTTGAATATTCAGACTTGGAGTGCCCATTTTGTCAGCAATTTCACCCAACAGTAAAGGCGGCAGTTGAGAGTTATGGTCAAGACGTTGCCTGGGTTTACAGACACTACCCATTGGACATGCTTCATCCAAAAGCCAGACCGGCGGCTGAGGCTTCAGAATGCGTTGCAGAGGTTGGGGGCGCCGATGCATTTTGGCAATTTGTAGACAAAGTGTTTGAAAACCAGCAAGCTAACTTGGTGGACATAAGTGCCACAGCCGTTTCAGTAGGAGTTAACAAGGCCAGGTTTGATGAATGTGTCTCAAGCGGAAGAATGGCGGGTGTTGTTGATGAACAGTATCAGGGCGGGAGCACTGCTGGTATTACGGGTACACCGGGGAGTTTTGTGATAAATCAAAAAGGTGAGGCTTGGCTAATTCCCGGAGCATATCCACTTGAAAGCCTGAAGCAAACCATTGATGAAGCTTTAGCCAGCTAACTTCTTATCTATTTAAAGACTCCAAGCATTTATAGGCAATAATCGCTGCAGAACCCCATACGTTAAAAGATCTGTTCACCCCAAACATAGGAAGCTCAACAATGATGTCAGCTAATGCCAAAACCTCCTTTGACACCCCTAGCGTTTCGTGGCCCACCACTATGGCAACTGGAAAGTTAACCTGGGTAGCTAGTAGTTTGTAGCTGGTAGATCGTGGATTTTGTTCGACGGCGATTATTTGTACACCTTTTTCTTTTAGTACTTGTATTACCTCTTTTGCCCGTTCTGCTTTTTCCCAGGCCACCCATTCTTCAGTTCCCACAGCAGCTTTGTGGATTCGGGAGGAAGGGGGATATTCCGTATCTCCGCAAATAAACAATTTCTCTGCGGCGATTGCGTCGGCGAGGCGGAATAGTGAACCAATGTTATAAGTATCCAACACGTTGTCCAATACCAAATAAATTGGGTTACGCTTTATGCTTTTTAAATCTTTTTTAGTAGGTTTAGTATGCCTTAAGTCTCTGGCTCCGAGTTTGACCATATTTGCTAGTATACCAAAAACTCCTACTTGACGGCCAATTTTGCTAGGAGTTTAATAAATTTAATGCCCCTTATTAAACTGCAAGTTTTATTGGGTCTACCACTTCTTGTATTTGTTTTACTCTTCTTTTTTATTTTTGTGCGCTTGGTGAAATCCGCACCAGCAGAACATATTGTAATTTCAGAAATACAACTAGGCATTACTGGTGATACAGAAAATGAGTTTATTGAATTATATAATCCTACAGGTGAATCGGTTAACGTTTCGGGCTGGGTGTTAGCAAGAAAAACGGCGGTAGCAACCGAGCATATAGAGATAGCTATTATACCTTCTTCCACATTTATTCTCCCATACAAGTACTACTTGGTTGCACACGAAGACTACACAGGTACAGTGTCAGCCGACTTGACTTATAGTTTGACTTCGTTAGCTAGTAACAACACTTATTATTTAAAGGATTCGGAAGGCGAAGTTGTAGATAAAATCGGATTGGGTACAGCCAATGATTTTGAGGGGACAGTTAAAGGTAATCCGTCTGCTGGAGCAAGTGTTGAAAGAAAAGCCAATGGAGAATCTACAACTGCAACAATGACAACTGGGGTGGATCAATTTGCAGGAAATGCATGGGATACAGATAACAATGCCAACGATTTCGTAAATAGATCATTGCCTGATCCCCAAAATAGCCAATCTCCAGCTGAGCCTGCATTGGAAAGTCCTGATTCAACTCCAACATTAAGTCCGAGCCCAAGTGTAGAACCTTCGACAGAACCTAGTACCGAACCATCACTGGAACCATCGCCCACACCTTCACTTGAGCCAATCCCATCACCAAGCCCCAGTTTGACTCCTACACCTAGTCCCAGCCCGACAAATAGCCCTACGATTTCATTGTTTAATGTAGTGTGTAGTGCTAGGACGGTTGAGGTGAACTTCAGGTTCTTCTCAATATTTTATCCAGTTTTAACTTGCAGACTTCAAAGAGCATAGTCCATTACAAACTTAACTCCGATAACGAAGATTGCCACAAATACGAGCTTTCTAAAGGCTTTTGCAGGGACGTTGGCAATAAGCATTTTGCCTATGTATGAACCTAAAAGTGCAACAACCAACAAGAGGGGGATATACATATAATGACTATTCAAAAACCCGTTGTTTATATATATAGGGATGCGCACTAGGTCTGAAGTAATTGCAATGACGGCGGCGGTGGCAATATATTTTTCTTTTGCAAGGCGAAAGGGTGACAGGAATGCTCCACGAACAGCTCCACCTGTACCAATTAACCCAGCCACAAACCCCGAAACACTTCCACCCAGAAGTGCTTCAGTGGTATTTGGCCTAGCTTTAATGCCATCCTTGAAGATAGAGATGAGTGCATAAATAGCCAAAAAGACACCTAGGGCAGCCTTAAGTGATGTTTGCGGCACCAAATGGACGAGATTTGCGCCAATTACAGTAAAGAAGGCACTTGGCAAGCCAAACTTTATCAATAAGTGATAGTCGAAGCCGTGCTTAAAAAGACCAACTCTACCAATATTTCCAAAAAGGTGAGAGAAAGCGGTTAAAACTAGTGCGGTTCTAAAATCAAAGAAGTATAAAGAAAGAGGAAGGAGTAGCGTAGAAGAACCAAATCCAACCAGCGTTCCAACTGCTTCAGAAAGAAAAGCAACTATCAAAAAGACAACTTCCACATAATCAGTTTACATTTTTTTACTCAGTAATATGAACAGCTTATCTTGTTCTTGTGGTTTTAGTGGTAAAGGAGATTAAAACATATAACGCTGCTGCACCGACAAGTACATAAATAATGTTCGAAAGAAATGTGTTTGGCCCGAAGAGAGCTGCCACTAAGTTAAAATCAAGTAGGCCGATAAGCCCCCAGTTAATTCCGCCAATAACCAAAAGAGCGGTAAATAACCAATCTAATGAAGTTAATCTTTCCATCATACTTAGGTATTATTATTGTTTTCTGAAAGAGGGGAGTTTAACGGAAGTAAAAGAATGGTAAGAGTTATATAGAGTTAAAGCCCTTTTTAGCAATATTAAATCACCCTTTATCAATGCTTCTTTTTTAGCTTTTGTCCACTTTTTAACCTGCCACTCCCTTTTCATAGCCTCACTTCTTGAAGGATATTCTTCAGAATAAACCAGCTCACAAGAATTAAAATACTTAATATACTTTGCAGATTTAGTAGATTTTACCTTACAAGTCGAAGGGTCGAAGACTGTGAGCGCGCCATGAGTTATGCGAAATGGCAAGTCGAATCAGCTGCGGAGCTAGGATTCGAACCTAGAGTCGCGCGGATCCAAAGTCCGGCGTGTTACCGTTACACCACTCCGCAAAGAAAATTGGGAAACGTTGTAATTATATCAAAGAATTTCACTCAAAACGAATCTTCAAATGGAAATTATGAGCCTGCAATGATAAAATACGAGAGCCAAGATTTTTCTTGGCCCCATCGTCTAGCGGTCAGGACGCAGGGCTTTCATCCCTGTAACCCGGGTTCGATTCCCGGTGGGGTCACACTTAGAGATTTTGATCTCTTATAATCCTCATTTAGCTCGAATACACAAGCTAATTTAGGTGTTCCATTAACCAAGTCTTTGTAAGTTGGTGTTTGTTCAAAAGCAAGTCCAAATAGTTGCTTCTGTTGTACTGGTTTATCCTCTACTATCAACAATTCTTCTAGGTGTTCCATAAAATATTTCGCATAAGTTGTTAGTAAGTCTATATTTTGATCTTCATCTTCACTTTCATCTCTTGCTTGAGTTGCAATTGCTATCTTGTTCTCAACTTCTGCAAGTGCTTCTTCTATGAGCTTCATACCTGATTGAGTATTTACTAGTTTCATTCTTTCTTTAATTGATTGCCTTTCTTGACGTAATACTTGTACCTGCTTGCCGTAGTCAATGGCTAACTGCTCAGACTCTTTTTGCTTAGCTCTCCACACCTCTAACACTGTTTCAGTAAAAAGTCTTATAAAATCCTCATTAAACTCTAAATTTCGGATAAACTCATAGACATTTGTATGGAACTTTTCGCTATTTTCTCCCCAATACTTATGGCCTTTGTTGCAATGATAATAGCCAATATACCTGCCTGACTTGCTTCTAGAGGCACTGCCACGCAGATTGCTGTTACATTCTGGACATACAACTGCTTCTTTGTATGGAAAGTCTGGATTGTTTTTGTTTCTAATCTGAGGTTTTACATTCTCCAAAATATCAACACTACCATCTGGATTTTCTTTTATAAACTTCTTACCTCTATTGGCTTTGTTATAAATATCAATGGATACTAAGCCATCAAAGTGTGCTGTTCTTTGAGGTATGTTTTTAGTCCATTTGTCACAAATGACACCTGCATACTCAGGATATTGAATCATTTTTTGCAATTGTTTAACATCTAGTGGTTTGCCTTTTATGACTCCAATAGGAACAGGCGTAGGTTTTGTCTTATCCCACCTAGTACGATCTTTTGATACAAAACCCATAGCATTGATTTCATTCACAATATCCTCATCAGATTTAACACCTTCAGCTCGTAATTCAAACATTCTCACAATCCATCTGGAGCTTGTTGGTTCTGGTTCTAAAATTGTTCTTATACCATCGCTAGCCGTAACCTTCTTGACATGCTGTAATCCTAATTTAGGCGGCCTTACTGCATAGCCTTTACGTCTATATCCAATTTCAGCACCTATCATTCTTGTGAGGATGGTTGTGACTTCTTGTTTTGCACGATTTGCTTCAAGTATCTCGGCATTTTCGCTTGGACTAACTTTACTCCAAGAAAATTCCACATCTAAATGTTCAAGCGTGTTGATTGGTGATTGTATTACTCCATATACATCTACGCATTCTATGCCATGCTTTGCCAACTCTTTTTTGAGGTGCATGTAAAAATATATACCACTTCGACTAAATCTATCTATGCACTTGAAAATAAGATATTTAATTGGATACTTGGAGTTATTACAATACTCAATAATTGCTTTAACAATTGACTCATCTTCTTTGCTCCGACTAATCGTATATGGAAAAATCTTGACAACAGTAAATCCTTTTGACTCAGCGAAATGCTCAATTTCATCTTTTTGAACATCAGGACTATTTCCAGCTATTTGCTGTTTTAGTGTTGACACTGTGGTGAGTCCTACTGCGTATTTCTTTTCCATAGTTAAATCTCAAACGGCCGCCTTAGTTGTACTCACACCCTTTCGGATATGTCTAAGACGGCCATTAAAAAGCCGAAAGGTTAATGTGAGTACATAACCATTATTTCACAATTCTTGCCTTGGCGTCAATGGTTTTACGCCTAGTGATAAAGCTTAATATATGCTTCAATTTATCAAGAAAAAATGGTGCTAAGCCAAGTGACAATTTTCTTGCTTCCATGATCGTGTCATCGCTATAACGATGATCGTTATTAGTCCAACTTCTGTATTTTCGTAGTTCAGCTTTGCTGTTCATATTTTTCCAATAAAAAAAAGAGAATTGCTTGCCAACAATAAATGCTGACAAATAATTCTCTTAATTCTCGCCTGCAGTTTTCTACAAAGAAAAAACCGCTTGTGATGTAGGCATCAAGCGGCTATTTCTAGCTACAACTTCCTACATCAGTTATATCTGTAAACTTTATACAATTTTTAACTCTTGCTTGTCAATAGTTTTACTCATCTATGATTAAAAAAATGGTACTATTATTTGTCTGTTTTTACCTTGATTAACATAGAAGTGGTATAACCTATTATTATGAAAACTGAAAGTATGTATAAAATGGAAACTATTCCAAAATATTTTGAACTAACACCCATAAGCAATGTCATTAAAATTACTATTAGCTCTAATAAGATACTCTTGAAAGATAGTAAAGTTGCTCGTCTATGAGACTCAATCTGTTTTTGCAACTGTGCTTCTAGTTTAATTTCCGAAACACCAAATATATATGATGCAATGAATATTAAAACTAGTGCCCATGGAGTATTAAGTATTGCAACTAAAGTAAATAATCCTGCAGCTACTAACATGATATGCTTTTCCACATCTTTTATTGAATTGCCAATATAACCAGCGGTTACACCAGCAATTGCAAAGGCGATAAATTTAAAGGATGAAGCTACTCCAACTAATGATAAAGATAGTCCATATTCTCTAAATAGCAATGCGAACAGTTCGTCGGCTGCTCCATATGCACCAAATGCCATCGAAATAAGAATAATAATTCCTAAAAGCTTTTTGTTATTTCCTGCCTCTGATAGAGCATTTTTTAAGAAAGTTAAGTACTTTTCTTCTTTTGTTGAACTAGCATTAGGAACATTCTTGAAAGTTATAACAACTAGAGCAGAAATGACTGTTGCTAAGATGCTAAGCACAAGAGGTAATACATATCCATATTCAGCAAGATAGCCACCTAATAAAAGTGCCAGTGAAACACCAATAAAACCGCTTGTTTTAATTCTGCCATTCACTAATTCATAGCGACTCTCCTGTCTAGCTGCTTTCATTTCATCGTAAACCAAAGCATCAAAGGTGCCACTCATTAGTGCACTTTTTACACCCCACAATATGAATCCTGCAGCATACGCGAAGTAACTGCCGCCAATCAACCAAAATACGTAACCTAAAGCCCTTATTAACTGAGCAATAACTAGAATCTTCTTTCTTGAAAATTTATCTGCAACTATGCCAGATGGAACCTCTAAAATGACAGTTGTCACACTCCAAATAACTAATAATGTTGAAATGTGAACAGTGGATAAACCATTATCCTGAAACATTAAAGCGTATACAGGATAAATAAGTATAAAGTCGTCAAAAAAACGAAATAGATAAAATTTCCACCAAGTGTTCATAATTTAGTTTACAATATTACCTCATCATGAGGATTGTTCATTTTAATAGCTTTCCTTATAGAAGTTATTACCATTTGTTTTGATTCCAACGATAGCGTGGTATTTAGAACGTGTGCCAATTCCGAAACTTGTTGTTGTTTTGGTTTTTCAGATTGAGGTGGTACATCATCTATACCATGTAGCTTCTGAAGCCGCTCAATGGCCATGAGTGCGGTTCTTAAAGCACCAGTGGCCTCTTGTGTATTCTTAGCTTTACTTTTCAATTGCCATGATTCAGCTATGATTGCTTCTGTCTTTTTTATTAACTCTTTTCTTTTTGCTTGGAGTTCTTCTATCGAATGATAATCCTGCCACCGGCCTCTGACAATTTCAATGTAACTCTTGGCGGTGTTATATGACACTTTTAGTTGTTCACTTATATCTGATACAGAGTCAACACCTTTAACCATCAGCAATTCACACTTATGCAGTAACTTGTCTTTTCTTAATCCTGACGCATTCATATTATTTGAAATATATCGTTAAAAAATTGAAATATTCAATACCTCCTAATGTATATTTTACAAGACTTTTATAGAGTCCTGATTGAGTAAAAATCCAATTTCAAAAAAGTGCCAAAATATTAGAGGCAACTAATCGATTTTTACAATAGACTAAAATGTAAAATAACCACCTCCATTTGCCTCATTGATGATGAAAATCGTATAATATCTATGTTCTACTACCTGACAGGTAAGTTTAGGCAAGATCGACTTGTGCGTAAATATATCTAGGAGTAGGTAGTTCAACAAATTGTTTGAGTGTTGAATGTATTTGTACTAGATTGGCATGTATGGTGTTCCATCGTAGAAGTACATTGTTCACAAATAAAATTTGATATACTTAAGGCCCATAAGCGCAATCTGGCGATTGCCCGCTTTCAGCGGAAACTTGTGTGCCCTCGAGATTACTCTCGGGCCCATAACTCAACGGCAGAGTGACTCCCTTTTAAGGAGTAAGTTGAAGGTTCGAATCCTTCTGGGCTCACTCGCAGACTCGTGATCCAGCCGGGTTCGATGTTGCCAAGTATGGATAGAGAAGTGCAAACGAATCCTTCTGGGCTCACCAAACTTAACTTTTCATCGGCTAAAACGCCGATTAGCTTGAAAAGAGGGGATAATTCGTGGTTCGAAAACTCTCCATTGGCATACTCTATTCCTTTTGGAAATATTAGCCTCTGTAATTTGATCTTTGACTCAAAAGGAGCGTCTAACCAAGTATTTTCTACGGTTCGAATAAAATTGTAAGCGTAAGCAAGTAATGCCTCTACGTTCATTTCTTCTGCATGCATATGAGTAAGCTCCATTTTGGCCAGTGTTAGCTTCTGTTCAGCCTTTGCCAGTTCATCTCTGAATGTATCGTCTTTGAAAATGCCCTTTTTAGCTTGTGCGATAACCCACTCTTTGTCACTCTCAAGTTGTTTGACGACCTCTACTTGCCTTACATAGTCGCCTCTGATGTCAATTTCTCTTTGTTCATAGCGTTTCATAAATACTTTGTCAAAACGGTCTATGAGGGCGTCCGATGGCTTTACAGTGGCTAAATATGATCCAAATCCTCCTTCTATATCTGCCTTGCGGATTGTCTTTCTGTATCTCTCACACTCAGAGTTATAACACCAGTAGTGGGCATACTTGCCAGAGTGTTCGGAGTTGGACCATGCAGCGGTCAGCGGATGATGGCAGAAGCCACAATGAGCAAATTTTCTGAGCGGGAAGTCAGGATGGTATCTTTTACGAGTCTTGTCTGTGTTGTTACTTCGTCCCTTCATAACATCTTGGCATTTTTGATACAAACTCAATTCAATGAGGGGTTTATGTTTCCCCTCTACTATTTTACCCTCATTTGTCTTGAGATATCCAGGATAGTAAATGTTACCAAGAATATTATCTAAAGTTTGGACAGAAAATGTCAAAAGTTTACCTCTGAAGTTACGTAGTTTTCTTTTTTTCAATTCTCTTGATAATTCGGGCTTACTGACAACTCCTGTTGAAAATTGAGTGAAGATGTATGGTATTACTTCACTGCAAACTGGATCGGGCACATGAGGCACCAATCTAACATCAGCGGGTTTATTGGGATCTGTCATATATCCTATTGGCGGATACCAAGGCCATAGTCCTTGTTCAACTCTTCGCCAAAGTCCTAAGCGCGATCTTTCGCGTCTTACCTCATTGTCGTACTCATTAACGGCTGCCAATACACCCTCAACTAGCTTTCCTGCAGGAGATTCGTCTATTTTTTCTGTGGCAGACCTCAGAAGAATATCCATTTTGATGAGTTGGCCTCGCAACCAGTGGTGTTCTTCTTGTGAACGGGCAAAACGATCCAGCTTGAAAACGACCAGAACATCAAAAGTCCCTTTTCTTTCTTTGCAGAACTCCAGAAGATGGGCAACCCGAAGAGTTTGTTTACTCTTCTTGATGTCCGCTGATACAGCCTCATCTTTGATAACATCAACGACATCAAAATTTTCGACCTCGCATGAAGCCCGTGCAATTTTCTCCTGCACTTCAATAGTTGATCCGCCCATCTGTTTTGGATCAGAAAATCTGAGATACAAAATGGCGCGTTTTCTTGGTTTAGTAGTTGTATTCATAGACTCAAAAAGCCGTCCTAGTGAACTCAAACCCTTTCGGACTTGCTAAGACGGCTATTCGAGCCTCGAAAGGACTGTTTGAGTTCTTCTTTAGTATGTCGTGTTTTATTGCCTTTCGTCTGCTGCCTCGTGATAAAAGAGTCTATTATCAAGTCGCATAGCACGACCAGCAAATTGTCGATCGTTTGAGAGTCTGTTTTAGTAGTGGTTTTGGACTGTTTACTCATGCTGTCTTCCCTCCTCAATGAGACTTGCCTGGTTAGCTTCAGTGGATTGATTAGTTTTTTGGACCAGTTTTGCCCGTCTCTTGGCCTCTGTGTCTACTTTCTCCCAGATTGAATGGATGAAGTCGTATTCGCTGGTGTGAATCTCCTGCAAGTTATCCATTAGCCAGTCGGCTGCAGTTTTCTCATATGCGTGCAATTCATCATCGGTTAGTAATTTGAGATTGATAGCAAGCAGGCTTCTTAATTTGGCTGTAGGGTTTTCTGCCAACTCTTTATCAAGTCGCGACATAAACTTCGGAGGGGCAGCGGTAAAGAAAGAGGCAAAATCGACCTTTATCGAATACTCTTTGGCAATTGGACTGCTAGAGTCAGGAGAGTCAATAATGCCTAAGAATTGCAGTTCTTTGAGAAGTCTTTGGCAGGTTCTGAGTGATTTTTTAGTAAGTTGTGATAACTGCTTGGCTGTAAGTGTTTTCTCTGTCTTGAAACACTCAAGAACTTCTGCGCGCTGGACAGGCATTGAAGACAATACAATTTTCTCAAGTACGGAGATTTCTTGATTAGATATTCTGTAGGTTTGGTTAACAACACATAGTGCTGTGGCTAATCCTTTGAGCTGTTGGAATGCCCGCCAGGGTTCTTCAACCTGCCAATCTACAACTTCGGTATAGGTAACGGTCTTATCCTCCTCGTCTTTGAAAGATTGTTCTTGGGTGATGACAATGCCGCGGGATTTACTGGTGAATATGGCTAATTGTTCAAGTGTGGACTTGATATTTTCATCTACAAAATCTGCATTAACTATTTCATTTTCTAGCCCGGTTATCGTCTGTTCCAAGAATAGATTAACCAGCTTTTCAATCTCTTTGAGTTTCGCTTTTCTGTTGTCTCTCCAGGCTATTTCAAATCCTTTCTTACTTTTTTCTTCATCAAGTTTGGGTATTCGGTAGAACAAGAAGCGTGGACCAATAATGTTCATGTAATTGGTGTGTCGGTTTAGTGCCGATGGAGTGATGCATCCAAGATGGGAGAAGTTGGTAGTATATTCTTTTAATCCCCTGGTGGGACTGAACTTCTTGAATTGTCCGTCATAGATTGATACTAATTCACCGAGTAATTTTTTAACTGTTTCGCTGCTGAGGCTGAAGATGGTGGTGTAATCTTTGACTACAAGACATTTATCATTAACCTGAGGTAGCATATCATAGGATTTCTTACCCTCGGGTGCTACATAACCACTGGCAAACGGATTTTGTGTGAGAGTATCTACAAAGTAGACTAATCCAAAGCTGCGTAAGAAATTCACTAAGTCAGTCTTGGCTGAACTTGGCACTCCTATAACCATTAGCCACAATGAGGTGGGCAAGTCCATTTTGACACTAATGCAGGTAGCCAGAACAGCTTTTATTAAACTTTCAGGTAAAGTGCAGACAGATTGAATCTCAGAAACAATCTGATCTATGCCTACCCTAGAAGTTTCTGTCGCGGTAGCATTTTGGATATCGTTTGTATTAGAATTTGATTGTGTTGTTATAGTCATACTAAGCTAGGCAAATTTGGTTTACCTAGCCCAGGTATTGCTACAACTCTCACTCGCCCTCGCTTGGTTCTGGCTCTGGCCTTTCTTCGTCGGACTCACCAGACTCAACAATCGCTAAGTCGTACTTGGTGTTGTTACCCGAACCGTGTCTAGTGATACTTACGATCTGTCCTGGCTTTACCTTGTCGAAAAATTCAGCAGTCTTGCCTGATGAGGTGTTCCAGACTTTGTTTCCCTCAGACGTTTTTAGCGTGTAGCTAACGACGTCCTTGTCAGGATTGAAGTAGGACTTGGCAAACTTGAAGCTGACGAATGCAGCGCGGATTGTTTGCCCCTCCTCAATTTTGAGAAACCGAGAATTTTGTTGCGCGAATTTACTAAGTTCTCCCATACTTAACTCACCTCCTCTCCGTAATCGCTATCAAATAACTTTTGAACCTTTTGATTGATAGCTTCAGTAATTGTTTTGTTTAATTCTTCAGAAAGAGGAGAGAATAGTCTTACCAATTCACCATTACCCAATTTTTTACATGGATAGGTGACACGATAAAACCCTGGTTTGTTTAGATTGGTGTAAACGCCAAGTCCGCCGATGTAATAAAGTCCATCTATCTCACAAGAGGCAAAACCAACAAGACCAGAATGTTGTTTGAGGAAGTGGTTTTGTCTACTTTTTTGTTAACCAAGATGGAGAAATACAAGACATGGAAAGAAGCTGACAAAGTTTTGATTAAGTTAAGCATAGGAAGGAGAACTGGTAGGGATAAAATTCAAACTGAAGATCAATTACCATACAGAATCGGTAAAGTAATTAAGAAATCTGAAAAATATTTAGAACAAAATATCCCTGATTTGAAAGGCTCGTTTAATAAGATGTATACTTTCATTTCTGATTTTGTTCATCCCAATGCTCCTTCAAGATATTATTTTTGGGAATATACTGAGCTTACTGTTAAATTTATTTATAGGAGAGTAGTGGCAACAGAAGATTTAATTATGATATTGAATTACACAGCACTCATTCTTGGACTATATAAAATATTTTGGTCCAAACTACAAAAGATCTCATTAGAGTAGGTTATATTTAGTGGGCTTGCCAAACTTGTTTATAAGTTCTATAATACCCCTACGAGATGAATAAGTAACCGGATGGCCTTTGGCCCAAGTATGGTAGCCACCAGCCGGGTGGCTTTTCGCTTTTTAAAGCGTCCTTCCGAAGCCTTGGCGAAGGAGGATTCATTCTCGGAGTTGACTCGTGGTGAGCTTCGTCGAAGCCATTGATAACTCTTCAAAAAGTACCTTAAAAGTGATAGAGAACAAGTAGTAAGAGATTTTTTAGTCTGATATTTTCATTAGTTTTTGAAATGTAGTTTTGCCCGTTACGCGGTCTTTTGGCCGCTTTTAGGGAAAATACCTGACTAAATTCGTTTACCGCTTGTTTTTTATTACTATTAAGCTTTGTTGCTCTTTGAAAACTAAATAGCAATCATTCGATCCGCCTTGCAGGGCGTGATCGAGGACCAAAATGTGACTAGAAGCAAACAAGACAGTCCCGACGTATCGTCATAGTCGGGGCAACCCTGTCTACTTTTTGAGGATTTGATCCTGGTCCAGGATGAACGCTAGCGGCGTGCCTTAGGCATGCAAGTAGAGCGGGCAGTAGCAATACTGTTAGCTGCGAACGGCTGAGTATAAGATAGGAATCTACCCTTTGGCGGGGAATACCTCGTCGAAAGACGGGTTAATACCGCATAAGACCTACGGGTGAAAGCGCTTAACTGCGCACCGAAGGAGGAGCCTATCCCCCATCAGTTTGTTGGTAGGGTAATGGCCTACCAAGACTACGACGGGTAGGGGGTGTGAGAGCATGACCCCCCAGAATGGGACTGAGACACGGCCCATACACCTACGGGTGGCAGCAACCGGGAATCGTGCGCAATGGACGAAAGTCTGACGCCGCGACGCCGCGTGTGGGATGAAGGCCTTCGGGTTGTAAACCACTTTTGCCAAGTTCGAGAGGATTTGGCGAATAAGCACCTGCTAACTCTGTGCCAGCAGCCGCGGTAATACAGAGGGTGCAAGCGTTATCCGGATTTATTGGGCGTAAAGCGTTTCGTAGGTGGTTAGGTAAGTTGTACTTCAAAGACCAGAGCTCAACTTTGGGAAGGGGTACAATACTATCTGACTTGAAAGGTTTCGGAGCTTTCGGAACTGTCGGTGTAGAAGTGAAATTCGTTGATATCGACAGGAACACCAAGGGCGAAGGCAGAAAGCTAGGAACTCTTTGACACTGAGGAACGACAGCTAGGGTAGCGAAAGGGATTAGAGACCCCTGTAGTCCTAGCCGTAAACTTTGCTCGCTAGCCTGTCGGACTTTTGTCTGATGGGCGTAAGCTAACGCGTGAAGCGAGCCGCCTGGGGAGTACGGCCGCAAGGCTAAAACTCAAAGGAATTGACGGGGACCTGCACAACCAGTGGAGCATGTGGTTTAATTCGAAACGAACCGAAGTACCTTACCCGGGTTTGACATGTTACCGTTTATTTTTTCAGAAATGAAGAGAAATCTTGAATAAAGATGGTAACACAGGTGTTGCATGGCCGTCGTCAGCTCGTGCCGTGGGGTGTTCCCTTCAGTGGGGTAACGAGCGCAACCCTCGCCATATGTTAAATATTCATATGGGACTATCCAGATTTTTCTGGGAGGAAGTGGGGACGATGTCAGGTCAGCATGGCCCTTATGTCCGGGGCTACACACATGCTACAATGAAGTCGACAATGGGTCGCCAAGCCGAAAGGCGGAGCTAATCCCATCAAACGACTTCTCAGTGGGGATTGAGGGCTGCAACTCGCCCTCAT